>NZ_JBHYFV010000003.1:162093-236199 GCF_051859345.1 Marivita sp.
CGCCGTTGGTCTCGCAAAAGTCGATGGCCGCTTCGATGGCATCGTTGCCCGTCTGCTCGGTCTCTCCGGCAAAACCGCGCACATAGATCACGGTCTCGGTCTTGGGCGGCACAAATGCCGCACCCCCATCTTCGGGCAGGGTATGTCCCTCATCGTTCACCGAGGCGTAGGTCGAGACAACGGGAAGATCGTATTTCCGCGCAAAATCAAGGTCGCGCTGGTCATGTGCCGGGCAGCCGAAAATCGCGCCGGTGCCGTAATCCATCAGGATGAAATTGGCGACATAGACCGGCAATTCCCACGCCGTATCAAACGGATGGCGCACGCGAAGCCCGGTGTCGAAGCCACGCTTCTCGGCCTTCTCCAGCGCCTCTTCCGTGGTCCCGCCCTTGCGGCACTCGGCATTGAACGCGGCCAGATCGGCGTTGTTCTTCTCCAGATGCTTGGCCAGAGGGTGGTCCGGCGAGATGCCGACAAAACTCGCGCCCATCAGGGTATCGGGGCGGGTCGTGTACACTTCGATCCGGTCAAACCCGTCCGGTGCGTCAATCGTCGAAAACGCAAACTGCAATCCGCGCGATTTGCCGATCCAGTTGGCCTGCATCAGCTTGACCTTGGCGGGCCAGTCGTCCAGCCCGTCCAGCGCGTCGAGCAGTTCTTCCGACATGTCCGAGATCTTGAAGAACCACTGCGTCAGCTCTCGCCGTTCGACCTCGGCCCCCGACCGCCAGCCTTTACCGTCGATCACCTGTTCGTTCGCCAGAACGGTCATGTCGACCGGATCCCAGTTTACCACCGCGTTCTTGCGGTAAACCAGACCGGCCTCAAGGAAATCCAGAAACAGCGCCTGTTGCTGGCCGTAATATTCGGGATCACAGGTCGCAAACATGCGCGACCAGTCAAGGCCGAAACCCAGCGGTTTCATCTGGCTGACCATCGTGTCGATATTGGAATAGGTCCAGTCCTTGGGATGCCCACCCGACGCCATCGCGGCGTTTTCGGCTGGCATGCCGAACGCATCAAACCCCATCGGATGCAGTACGTTGTGCCCGGTCGCCAGCTTGTAGCGCGCGATCACGTCGCCCATCGTGTAGTTGCGCACATGGCCGATATGGATGCGCCCCGACGGGTACGGGAACATCTCGAGCACATAATATTTCGGCTTGTCGTCCGACCGCACGGCACGGAACGTTTCACTTTCTTCCCAGACGGCCTGCCATTTGGGTTCGATGGCAGAGGGGTCGTAACGCGACATGGGCATGTCCTTTGGGTGTGCATCTCTTGTTGACGGGGTGATAGGCTGATGCCACCGGATCGTCCAGTCCTGCCCACATCTGCGCCATTGTGATACGGGATTTTTCCCGTCATACCAAAGCGCATGGCAGGCATTAAAGATATTTGGGCTGATGAAACTCCTCCTGATCCACCAGAACTTTCCCGGCCAATTCAAACACCTGGGTCCGGCCC
Source organism: Marivita sp. (assembly GCF_051859345.1). Classification (GTDB taxonomy): domain Bacteria; phylum Pseudomonadota; class Alphaproteobacteria; order Rhodobacterales; family Rhodobacteraceae; genus Marivita. The sequence continues at coordinate 163,561 of NZ_JBHYFV010000003.1, forward strand.
TCGCGGAACGCGGCGACCAGGTTGTGGTTCTTACACCAAAGGTCAAGGAACCAACGAAATGGCGCGGAATCACGATTCTGCCCTATACCGTCAATGGTGGCACGACACCGGGAATCCATCCGTGGCTGACGGATTTCGAAACCAAGATCCTGCGCGGCACCGCCTGCTTTGATGCGGCGCTGGCCCTGCGCGAACGGGGGTATGCGCCGGACGTGATCCTGGCGCATCACGGCTGGGGCGAAAGCCTGTTCCTCAAGGATGTCTGGCCCGACGCGCGACTGGGACTCTATTGCGAACTCTACCACCGCTCGGACAAGCAAACGACTTGTTTTGACCCGGAATTCCCAAGCCCGACTCCGGATCGCGATGCCCTGCGCCTGCGGCTCAAGAACCTGAACAACCGCCTGCACGAAGAGGTGATGGATGCCGGAATCAGCCCGACCTATTTTCAGGCCGGCACCTACCCCGACAGCCATCAAAAGCGCATTACGGTGTGTCACGACGGCGTTGACACACAGCGGGTCGCGCCGAATCCCTCGGCCTCGCTGACACCGCCAAATGGCCGGACCCTGACAAGCGCGGACGAGGTTGTGACCTTTATCAACCGCAACCTAGAACCCTATCGCGGCTATCATGTCTTCATGCGCGCCCTGCCTGATCTGCTGCGCCGCCGTCCAAACGCTCAGGTGGTACTGCTTGGAGGCGATGACACCAGCTACGGGGCCAAGCCTGCCAAAGACACAACCTGGAAACAGACCTTCATCGACGAGGTGCGCCCGCAGATTCCTGACGAAGACTGGGCCCGCGTGCATTTCCTTGGCCGCGTCCCTTACGAAACATTCCTGTCCCTGATCCAGGTCAGCCGTGTGCACATCTATCTGACCTACCCCTTTGTGCTGTCCTGGTCCCTGCTCGAAGCGATGAGCACCCAATGCGCCATCGTCGCATCCGATACCGCCCCCGTACGCGAAGCGATCACCGATGGCCAAACCGGGATTCTCGTGGATTTCTTCGACATCCCCAAACTGGTGGACGAAACCTGTGCCTTGCTCGATGCGCCAGAACGGCGGGATTTTCTGGGCAAGAACGCCCGCCGATTCGCCCGCGAGCACTACGATCTCAAGCGGGTCTGCCTGCCGCGCCAACTCAAATGGGTGGACGATCTCGCAAAGGTGCATCCGCCGAAACACCCACGCGACTGATCCCGCGCCCCAGTTCTGGCCTGCCAAGGGGCTTGCGAACGAAAAGGCACAGCCACACGGGGAAACCTCGGCAAACCGATCAATATCGACCGTTCCTACCGTGCAGGTATTCTCAGAATCGGCTGTCCTGCTGACGCAATTGGCGCGCACGCGTCAGAATCGCATCCTCGACCGCGCGCACCGTGGCTCCGTTTGCAGGACCAGAGCGCGTCATCAGCGCCACGTTCAACGACCGCGCATCCAGCGCCGGGTCATTGACCAGAATCGTTGCCCGGTAGGCCTGTCCACCACCCGGAGGTGTGCCGAATCCCGTGGTGATCACACCTGTGAACGGATCAACCGACTGCACCGGAAGAAAATCCAGTGTCTCAAGCGCTGCATTCCAGATGTACTTGTTGACCGCGCCAACCTGGCCCGCGTCATTGCGATTCCTGAAGAAGTCGAAAAGCGTGGACTGCGGCCGCTGGCGATCCTGATAAATGATGTCATCGGCGATTTCCGAGGCTGGCCGAGTCTCGACCGGTTCCCGGTCACCGCCGCCAAAAAATCCGCATCCCGATACAAACGCACCTATAAGAGCAACGCCAAAACCGGTCCTGAAACGTGTAAGGTCCATATGAGACTGCCCTCGATTGCCTGTTTGCCTTATGCTTTGCATACAAGCCGATCCCAATCACGACAAGCCGAACTTGTTCAGGGACAGTAAGGCTGTGATCTTTCAAGGGGAAACGCCGCAACAAAGCTTGTGGCAAATGAGCATCACAGAAGGCGAAGTTGGGAAAGTGCTTGCGGCTTGGCTTGCAAACTGGCCCCCCCAAAGAGCATAGAGTTTCCAGCTAATCCGGACCATCCGGTTTGGTACGTGCCTTACGAACACATGAGGGAAAAAATGAAAACTCTTCTTCTTGCTTCCACCGCGCTGGTTGCAACTGCTGGCATCGCAGCAGCCGAAGTGTCGATCTCTGGTTACGCCGAAATCGGTGTTATCGGCGGCGACCGCTACGCAACATTCGGCGACGACGATGGTTCCGCAGCTGAATTCCACACAGACATCGACGTCACATTCGCCATGACCGGCGAATCCGACGGTGGCCTGGCATTCGGTGCAACCGTTGATCTCGACGAGAACGGCGCATTCGACGCACGCTCGCAGGGCGGCGAAACATACTTCCTGTCCTATGGCGCAATGCGCTTGGACATGGGCGACACAGACGGCGCACTTGACGCAGTCATGAGAGAGACAAACGTCGCTGCTGCATCCATCGCGGATGACGAAACCGAGCATTCGGGCTTCAACGGCAACTCCGGCCTCGACGGTCTGTTCGGCGGTCAGGTTGCTCGCGCGTCCTACTCCGCAGCTGGTTTCACAGCCGCTCTGTCCGTCAACGTCGACGACGCTGGCAAGATGGACCCGGTTTGGGGCCTCGGCGTTCGCTACGTTGCGACACTTGCTGGTCTCGACCTTGGCGTTGGCCTTGGTTACCAGACTCAGTCCGACACAGCTGACATCATCGGCCTGAGCCTTGACACGAAGTTCGCAAACGGCCTGTCCGCTGCGATCAACTACAGCCAGGCTGACATCGACGGCGGCCCGGACGACGCGACACACATGGGTATCGGCTTCGGCTATACCATGAACGCTCTGTCGGTTGGCGTGAACTACGGTGAGTACTCTGACTGGACACTGGGTTGTGGCGATTGCTCCGGCTACGGTATCGCAGCAACATATGACCTCGGTGGCGGCCTCGCGGCTCACCTCGGTTATGGCGCAAGCGACGACGTCGCAGGCACCGTTGCTGGCGGCCCGGACGAAGACAGCTACTCCTTCGGTCTGTCCATGAGCTTCTAATAGCTCATAACCAGACTTGGTTAAGGAAAGAGCGGGCCTTGCGCCCGCTCTTTTCTTTTGTGCGACACCCAAGTAGCAAAGCCCTCAAAAGAGGCGGACATGAACACTGGCGCAGCACAACAGATCAAAGCCGAATACGACCGCGCCCTTAGGCTGGCGCAAGCAGGCCATCTGACAGACGCAGCGGCGCTGCTCGACGGTTTGGCACTCCGCGCCCCAGCAGCCGCCGAAGTCCCCTACAAACGCGCACAGATTGCCGCGCAACTGGGCGACATCGACACATGGTGCAGCGCCATCGACAAGGCGCAGGCGCTCCGTCCATCGGAACCCGCGATCCTTGCCGAGGCCGTAAAGGCCCACCGAACCGCTGGGCATGACACGCGCGTCCTGGCATTGATGGATGCGCACATCGCCCTGGACCGAACCGCCATCGCACCACAGGCCGACAAGGCGCTTTACCTTCAACAGATCGGCCAGTTCGACGCCTCGGAAAAGCTTTTCCGCAGGTTGCTGAAAAAGCACCCAACCGAATCCGAACTTTACCGCATGTTCGCCGCCACCATCCGCTTTAGACCCAACGATCCCCTCATCGCGGCCATGCGACGTCTGGCAAAACACCCACAGCTTTCTCCACAGGGAAAGATGCACATCAACTACGCACTTGCCAAAGCGATGGAGGACACAAAACAGACGGACAAGGTCTTTCCCCACCTGCGCCGCGCCAATTCTGCACAGGCTGCGATCTGGCCCGACGACCGCGACTCCCGCGACATGGAATGGCACGCAGTGGTCAAGGCGCAATCCGGTCTGGCCCCGCTCGCGGACAGCACCGGAACATCGCCGGGTTTGCTCTTCGTGACCGGTCTCCCCCGCTCCGGAACCACTCTCGTCGAACAGATCATCGCAAGTCACTCACAGGTCCACGCGGGCGGCGAAATGGCCACTGCGCTGCGCAACGCCTATGCCTGTTTCGGCTCTGGTGCGAACATGACGGCGCTTTCCTCACGACCTGCCAAAGACCTGCAAGCCTTCGTGACCCAGCTTGATCAGCGCAACCGCATCCACAGGGATCCGTCCAAACCGTGGCTGACGGACAAATCCATCATGGTGTTCCTGATCTACGGCCTGCTGCACGCCACTCTGTCGAACGCACGCTTCATCGTAGTCCACCGCGATCCCCGCGATATCGCCGTTTCGATCTACAAGAACTATTTCAACGGCGGCACACATCGCTATGCCAATGATCTGGCGACCATTGCCGACACGATCAAGACCTTCCGCCAGATCATCACCCATTGGCGCGACACGCTCCCCGACCGGTTTTCCGAAGTCCGGTACGAGGATCTCGTCTCCGATCCATCCACAGGATCCAGACAGCTGATCGCAGCCGCCGGGCTTGATTGGGAAGACCAGTGCCTCAACTTCCATGAGAACCGCGGCACGGTCAAAACCCTGAGCCTGCATCAGGTCCGCCAACCGATCTACAAAAGCTCTGCCGCCGCATGGCGGCGCTACGAGTCAGAGCTGCAACCTTTCTTGGACGCCTGGGGAGACACACCATGGGACTGACCGACATCACCACCCGCATCGCCAAAGCCGCGAAAGAGGCCGACCGCGACCCGTCCAACATTTCCCTGATCGCCGTCTCCAAGGTGCAGCCGAACGACCGCGTCGAGGCTGTTCTGAAGGAAGGCCATCGTATCTTTGGCGAAAACCGCGTGCAGGAGGCCGCGGGCAAATGGCCGGAATTTCGCGAAAGCTATGACGGGATAGACCTGCATCTGATCGGCCCCCTGCAATCCAACAAGGCCCGCCAGGCGTTCGAGTTGTTCAACGCCATTCATACGCTCGATCGTCAGAAACTGGCCACAACCTTCGCCCGACTTGCACAAGAGATGGGCCACTGCCCGCCGCTTTTCATACAAGTGAACACCGGCGAGGAACCACAGAAGGCCGGGATTTCACCCGCCGACACAGACGCCTTCGTGAAGGAATGCCAATCGCTTGATCTGCCCGTTCACGGCCTGATGTGCATTCCTCCGGTCGATGAAACCCCGTCGCTGCACTTTGCCCTGTTGCGCAAACTGGCCGACCGCAACGGCCTCTCGCAGCTTTCGATGGGGATGAGCGACGATTTCGAACAGGCCATCGCTTTCGGCGCCACCCATATCCGCGTCGGCTCTGCACTCTTCGGTGCGCGGGTTCCCACGTCACCTTGATCAAGAACCCAAAAAAGAAAAAGCCCCGGCAAGAACCGGGGCCTTTCAAACCTGTCGCAGATCAACCGATCAGTGAAGTTTCTGCGCTACCTCGGCAATCGAGTCGTCGATGCTCTTGGCTGCGTCCTTGGCCGTCATCTGCTTGGCAACCACATCGCGCGCCGCTTTGATCGCCACCGCAATCGCACGGTCGCGCACCTCTTTGACGGCACCGGCCTGCGCCGAAGCAATCTGATCCTCAGCCGCAGCCAAACGCCGCGAGATCGACTTTTCAAGATCGGCCCGCGCCTGTTCACCGGCCACAACGGCCTCTTCCTTGGCGTGGGCGATGATGCGATCCGCCTGTTCCTGAACCTCGCGCTGGCGACGCTCGTAAGAGGCAAGCAATGCCTGTGCCTCTTCACGCAGCGCCTTGGCTTCGTCCAGTTCGCTGCGAATTCCGTCAGCGCGCTTGTCCAGCATGCCAAGGATCATCGTCGGCACTTTGAAATACAGCAAAACACCAATAAATACGATGAAACCGATGGTCACCACGAAATCAGTATTTCCCAGCGAAAAGAAGGGACCGGTCGCGGCAAGGGCCGGGCTGGCCATCAGGGTTGCGGCGGCGATGGTCATGATACGTTTCATATCGCTCACCCCTTCATCTGCGCATCAACAGCGGCGTTGATCGCGGCGTCATCCGCCTGACCACCGACCGCGGCGACAATCGCACCCGCCGTGTCTTTGGCCACAGCTTCGACGCTTTCAACAGCCGATGCGCGAATGTCTGAAATCGCCTTTTCGGATTCCGCAGTCTTGGCTGCAATCTCGGCATCCGCCTTGGCGATGGCTTTGTCCAACTGCGCCTGCATCTCGGCCTTGTTCTGGGCAATGATCTTGTGCGCTTCGGTGCGCGCATCCGCCAGAGCCTTGTTATAGGCCTCTTCCGCCTCGACAGCCTTCTGCTTGAGATCTTCCGCAGCCGCGATGTCGTTGGTTATCGTGCCTTGTCGTTCCGCCAGAACCGTCGCAATGCGCGGCAACGCGATGCGGGACAGGACAAAGTAAATCGCGATCAGCGCGATCAGAAGCCAGAAAATCTGGTTCGGCATCCAGTCGGCGCACAGTTGCGGCATCCCGATGGCACTGCCATCCGGACCGACGCAGATGCCTGCGGCCTCAAGATCGATGGGTTCGGTTGCCATGTTGTCCTCCGTCGGAACTTGTCGTTACATCGGGCGGGCCGCGTGATTACGGCACCGCCCGCGCGTAAGGATAAAAGTCCGAAGCTTAGACGGCGAACATCAGCAGCAGCGACACGAGGAACGCGAAGATCCCCAGCGCTTCTGCAAACGCGATACCGATGAAGAGCGTTGCTGTCTGCGATGCAGCAGCCGACGGGTTGCGCAGGGCACCTGCAAGGTAGTTGCCGGCCACGTTGCCCACCCCGATTGCGGCTGCGCCGGAACCGATTGCTGCCAGGCCTGCGCCGATATGTGCGAGATCGCCTTCCATGTGAATTCTCCTTACGATTGGAAGTTGCGGTATGATGTAGGGTGCGTGATCTCACGCACCTTGCGTTAGTGAGACGGGTGCAGCGCGTCCTTGAGGTACACGCAGGTCAGGATCGTGAACACATAGGCCTGAATAAAGCCAACGAGCACTTCCAGTGCATAAATTGCGGTAATGCCGAGGATCGACAAAGGCGCCACAGCGGTGATTGCGGCAAAGCCTGCGAACACTTTCAAAACCGCGTGGCCTGCCATGATGTTGCCGGCAAGACGAATGGAATGGCTGACCGGGCGCACGAAATACGAGATCAGTTCAATGATCGCCAGCACCGGACGCAGCGCCAGCGGCGCGCTCGACACCCAGAACAGGCCAAGGAAACCTGCACCGTTCTTGACAAAGCCCAGTACCGTCACCGCGATGAACACGCCGAAACCCAGAACCGCTGTCACACCGATATGCGACGTTGGCGAGAAAGAGGTCGGGATCAGCGCAAGAAAATTCGAGAACACGATGAACATGAACAGCGTGAAGATATACGGGAAATATTTCACCGCATCCTTGCCGGTCACGTCCTCGACCATCTTGTAGACAAAGCCGTACGCCAGCTCCGCCACCGATTGCGTCCGAGACGGCACCCGTGCGCGCTTGGACGTGCCCAGCACCATCAACGCGACCACACAGGCAACAGCCAGAAGCAGCCACAGCGCCATGTTGGTGAAGGTGAACATGCCCACCGCACCGTCGCCGAAAACCGGCTTGACGATGAACTGATCCATCGGGTGGAACACAAGACCACCTTCGCTGTGACCGTTAGCTTCCGTCGCCATGTCGATCCCTCTCGTACTCTCCGGCCTCTTTGGCCAGTTGTTTGACCTGGAACTCCTTGGCGGTGCGCATCATCACCTTCACCCCCGCCGCAAAGCCCAACAATGTAAACAGCACCATCAAGAAGGGCTGCGTGCCGAAAAGCGCGTCTAGCCCGTATCCGATGCCAAACCCGATCCCAAGACCGGAAACCATCTCGATCACCATGCGCCACCCTTGTTGCGCCTGGCTGTAATGCTCCTCCTGGTGCGGCTTGTCTTCGACCCCCTTGGCCGCCGCGATCCGCGCCTCCAGCTCTTTCAGCCGTTGCTTTGGATCACCTTCAGACACGCGCTCCACCTCTTTGGAACTTTCGCCATGTGCTATGGCGGGATGCACGCCGAGTCAAGGCGCGTTGGCGCGCCGGTGGTTGGCGCTCAAACAATTGATAATGCTGCAGATATTTTTACCAACATCCCGGCCTCAATCCCGTCTTGGCGCCACAGATGGTCGCCATGGACCGTAAGCGTTATTCAACTTAACGGTTGAGTTTTGCGGCACCCCTCGGCTACTGCCCTGTATGGCAATGACCCTCGACACTGTATTTGCAGCACTGGCCGACCCGACGCGCCGTCAGATCCTGACGATGCTGCTGGAAGACGATATGGCTGTCACCGACGTGGCCGACCCTTTCGAGATGTCTCTGGCCGCAATTTCCAAACATCTCGGCATTCTCGCGGCCGCCGGCTTGATCAGTCAAGAAAAACGCGGCCGCGTTAAATGGTGTAAACTGGAGCCGGACGCGCTCCGGGATGCCAGCATCTGGATGCAGGCCTTCGGCCAATTCGAAGCCATCAACCTCGACGCTTTCGAACGATTCCTGCAATCCGAAAACCTGACCTCAGAATCGTGAAGCAAACTCTTGCAAGAGTTTGCCGCGTTCCTTCCAAGGATCGCGCACGCCTCTCTTCATCGGCGCGCACCTCGTCCAACGTTATGTCCCGTTTCTTCCGGAACGGTGGCACGTCTACGCCGCAAGCCCCCGTCCCTTGAGCAACGCCTCGACCCCTGGCATACGCCCCCGAAACTTTTGATACAGCACATCCGCTTCCTCGGACCCGCCTGCCGACAGGATGAACCGTTCCAGCTTTTGCGCCATCGCCGGATCAAACGCGCCATCCGCCTCTTCGAAGGCCTCGAACGCATCCGCGTCCATCACTTCGGACCACATATAGCTGTAGTAGCCCGACGAATACCCGTCCCCGGTGAAGACATGCGCGAAATGCGGCGTCGCGTGGCGCATCACAATCGACTCCGGCATGCCTAGATCGGCCAGAACACGCGCTTGCTCTGCCATCGGATCGGCGGGCGGTGCGCCCTCATGGAACGTCAGATCCACCAGCGCGGAGGCCACATATTCCACCGTCTGGAACCCCATGTCATAAGTCGCTGCCGCCAGCACCTTGTCCAGCATCTCTTGCGGCATGGACTCACCCGTATCGGCATGTGTCGCGAATTCCTGCAAAACGGCCGGCACCTCAAGCCAATGTTCATAAAGCTGGCTTGGCAATTCCACGAAATCCCGCGCCACAGACGTGCCCGAGATCATGTCATAGGCCACATCCGACAACATTTGATGGAGCGCGTGGCCAAATTCATGGAACAGCGTCCGTGCATCGTCATATGACAGCAGCGCCGGATCCCCCTTGGCGAAGTTGCACACATTTACCACGACAGGCGCCTGCACATCCGGGAATTTCCGCTGTGTGCGCATGGCCGAACACCACGCACCCGACCGTTTCGATGCCCGCGCAAAGTAATCGCCGATAAACACCGCCACATGTTTGCCGTTCCGCGTCACCTCCCACGCCCGCGCATCCTTGTGGTAGAGAGGCACATCCAGCGCCCGGAACTCCAGCCCGAACAACCGCGACGCACAGGAAAACGCGGCTTCGATCATCCGGTCCAATTGCAGGTACGGCTTCAACTCGGCCTCGTTCAGTGCAAATTCCTCGCGCCGTCGCGCCTCGGAGTAGTAACGCCAATCCCACGCCTGCAACGGGCCATTCACACCATCCGCCACCATCCTTTCTTCCAAGAGCGCCGCGTCCGCCTCGGCCTGCGCTTTTGCAGGATGCCATACGTCCATTAACAACCCCCGAACCGCATCCGGCGTTTTTGCCATCTCGGTCTCAAGCTTGTAGGACGCGAAATCGTCATAGCCCAGCAACTGCGCCCGCTCCTGACGCAACACGAGGATCTCTGCAGCCACATTCCGGTTGTCGGTCGTGCCACCATTCTCGCCACGCGCGACCCAGGCCCGCCATGCCTCTTCGCGCAAGCTGCGGTTTGGACAGAACTGCAAAAACGGCACGATCACGGACCGCGACAACGTGAGCAGCGGCCCATCTGCGCCCCGCTCCTCTCCTGCCGCCCGCACCGCATCCACCACGAACTGCGGCATGCCTTCCAATTCGGCTTCGCTCAACGCGCGCTGCCAGTCCCGCTCATCGGCCAGCAAATTCTGCCCGAATGTTGTACCAAGCGTCGCCAAACGCCCCTTGATCTCTTTCATCCGCGCTGCCGCATCGCCTTCAAGCGCGGCCCCCGCCCGCACAAACCCGCGATGGGTCAGCATCAACACCCGCGCCTGCTCTGGTGTCAGATCCAACGACTCCCGCGCCTGCCAAACCGCCTCAACCCGAGCAAACAACGCGCGGTTACCGTAAATCGCGGCAGAATGCGCGGCCAGTTTGGGGGAAAACTCCCGCATGATCTCTTCGCGCTTTTCGGTGCTGTCCGATCCGGCAAGGTTGTAAAACACCCCCAACACCCGATCCAGAACCGCACCCGTCCGCATCAATCCTTCGATCGTGTTCTCGAAGGTTGCGGCCTCCGGCGCGTTGGCAACCGCCTCGACCTCCGCCAATCCTTCGGCCATCCCTGTTTCGATCGCCGGCGCAAAATGCGCATCCTCGATCAGGTCAAATGGCGGCAACCCAAACGGTGTGTTCCAGGTCTCAAGCAATGGATTGGTCATCGAACTCTCCTTATTCCAACTCAACAGCTAGGCGTCCGGCATGGCGAACACCAGTCCTCAGGGACGATTGCGCAACCGCACTTCAAGACGTCTTAACAGGATCGACAGGCCAATGGTCATCGTGAGATACACGAGCGCCACCACGTTATAGGTCTCGAAATATCTGAAATTCCCTGCCGCCGTGACCTTTCCAAGCTGCGTGACATCCAGCACGCCCAACACTGAAACCAAAGACGAATCCTTGATCATCGCGACAAAATCATTCCCCAAAGGCGGCAAGATCGTGCGGATGGCCTGTGGAAACACGATGAACCGAAACCGGTGCCACCGGCTCAGGCCCAGCGCGTTTGCAGCCTCGATCTGACCCGGATCTACCGATTGCAAACCGGCGCGGAACACCTCTGCGATAAACGCCGAGTACCCGATCATCAACGCGATGATAGCCCGCCACAAGAGTGAAAACTCGCGCGTGCGGATGGGATCAAACCCCAATGGTTCCAAAACAAGGTTCCGAAACGCGACCAAGCCAGGTGCAAGCACAAAGGCCACATATAGCAGCAACACGATGATCGGTATGCCACGCACGATCTCGGTATAGAACCGCGCCACCTGCCGCAGCACCAGCGATCCGGACAACGACATCAGCGCGATCCCAAGCCCCAATGCCGAGGCGAGAGCGAATCCAACAAGCGTGACAAACACCGTCACCTGAACCCCGCGCAACAGCGTGGCCAGGATCTGCGCGTGCAGCTCGCTGATGACGATCTGCCAATACCCCCAAAGGCCAAGGCCGGCCACAGCCACCAGCCAATAGGGGAAATCGCTATCCGGTCTTGACGGCGGCATCATGCGCCAAGTCGCGCCGGTCTACCCGCCAATCTTGAAGTCTAGAAACCAGGTCTTGTTCAGCGCATCCAGGGTGCCATCCGCCTTCATATCCGCAATCGCGGCATTGATCGGCGCGACAAGCTCTGACTCTTTTGGAAAGATGAAACCGAAATCCTCGGTCCCCAGTTTTTCACCCACGATCTTGAGCCCACCGTCGGACGCTTCGACATACCCAGCACCCGCCGTGCCGTCTGTCAACACAAGGTCGACATCACCCGTGCGCAACGCCTGCACACCCGCGCCAAAGGTCTCGAACAGTTTAATGCGCGGGTTCGCCTCGTCCCCGTCCAGAACATCATACACACCCACATAAAACGGCGTGGTGCCCGGTTGCGCGGCCATCAACAGGTCCGCATCTGCCGCAAATCCTGCCGCGTCACTGAACCGGTCTTCGTCGCCCCGCACCAGCATCACCATTTCCGAGGTCATGTAGCTGTCCGAGAAATCCACCTTCTCGGCCCGATCTTCGCGAATTGTGATCCCGGTCATTCCCATGTCGAACTGGCCTTCGCTGACTGCCGCAATCATCGCGTCCCACGAGATATTTTCATAGACAACGGTGATGTTCAGCCGTTCCGCAATCTCGGCCAGGGCATCATATTCCCAGCCAACCGCATCCCCGCTCGCCGGATCGACGAATTGCAGCGGTGGATAGGCGTTCTCTGTAACAACCACCACTTCGCGCCCGTCAAGATCGGGCAGATGCCCCCCGGCCAGCGCCGAACTTGCCGCAAACATCATCGCGCACAGCGCACCGAACATCCGTTTCATATCACCGACTCCCCATCAGGTTTTCGTCAAAGTATGGCCCATGTGCGCCACAGGGCAAGCCCGCCCGACGCGATGCCCCTGCCAGGACACGAATTTACCGTTGATCCAACCTCACTCACTGCCGCTTTCCTGTGCGCCGCTTACTCAATCCCGAAACGCCATCCCGAACATAACAAGAACAAAACCACTCTGGCACGCAATTCCTACGATTTCGTAAATGCTAGCTCTGACGCTCGCCACATATCGGGCATTCTTCACGCCGTTTCAGCGCGATCTTGCGTGTCTCACCCCAAAGCGCATCATAAATCAGCATCTCGCCGCGCAGCGCCTGGCCCGCGCCGGTGATCACCTTGATCGCCTCAACCGCCATCATCGACCCGATCACCCCCGGCAGCGGCCCAATCACCCCTGCCTCGGCGCAGGACGGGGCCAACCCGGCCGCCGGGGCTTCGGGAAAGATACACTGATAACACGGTGTGCCAGAGCCCGTGTCAAAGACCGAAATCTGCCCTTCCCATTGCGACAAGGCACCGGAAATCAACGGTTTTCCCGCCTCAACTGCAACCCGATTGGCAAGATAGCGTGACTCGAAATTATCCGTTCCGTCGAGGAGCAGATCATACTCGCCAACCAGATCCGCCGCGACCGCCTCGGTCAGCCGCCGATGATAGGGCCGCACCTCCACATAGGGATTTTGCGCCATCATCGCGGCCTGCGCGGAAAACACCTTGGGCATGCCGATGTCCTGATCGCGGTGGATCACCTGCCGCTGAAGATTGGCATTCTCGACCACGTCATCATCCATGACACCGATGGTCCCCACTCCTGCCGCCGCCAGGTATTGTAGCGCAGGCGCGCCAAGACCGCCGGCCCCGATCACCAGAACCTTGGCATCGCGCAGCGCTTTTTGACCCGGCCCGCCAATCTCGCGCAGCACGATATGGCGGGCGTAACGCTCCAACTCGCTTGCGGAAAAATTGTCGCCACGCGTGACAGGCGGCGCATTCGCCCCCTCCTTCACCAAGGCGCGGTCCTTCAACCCCTTGATCACGCGGCCATAAAGCACCGCCACCGCCGCAAACACCCCGATCAGAATCCAAAGCGCCGCACTCTCGCCGGTCGCCATGCGCAGCGGATGCCCAAGGGGCAGGGCAATCTGAACAAACAGAACCCCGATATACAGCAGCCCGATCATGTAAAGGCGCGCCCGCGCGGGCATTTTCATCAGTGCCCCAATGCCCCAAAGCGCAGCCGCCATGGCAAAGACAGTGATCATGAAGACACCCCGGTCGATCCAAAGCCGCCTTGGCCACGAGATGTGGCGTCCAGTGCGTCCACTTCTGAAAACGCCGCGCGCATCACCGGGGCCACCACCATCTGCGCAATTCGGTCTCCGTGGGCGATCTCGAAGGCCACATGACCCGCATTCATCACGATCACCCCAAGCGGCCCGCGATAATCGCTGTCGATGGTGCCCGGCGCATTGGGCAAGGTGATCCCGTGCTTCAGGGCCAGCCCCGAGCGTGGCCTGATCTGTATCTCGAACCCCTCTGGTATCGCCAGCCGCAGCCCCGTCGGCACCAAAGCCCGCGCCCCCGGCTGCAAGACAAGTGACCCGCGATCACCTAGATTCGCGCGCAAATCGGCTCCGGCCGCGCCCGCACTGGCATAGACAGGCAGACCCAATGACCGATCCGCACCATCGTCCCACGTCAGTTCAATCGTGACCACGCCTCGCCCTTCTTCTTTTCTCAAATATGCAAAATGGCACAAGCGTGCCGTCAGACCAGCACTTCGGAAATCCGCGCTGCCAATTGTCGCGCCACCGCGTCCTTGCCCATGCGAGGCCAGACCTCCGCACCCGCTTCGGAAATCAGCGTGACCGCGTTTTCAGACCCACCCATGATCCCTGTCGCGGGGGATACATCATTGGCCACGATCCAGTCACAGGCCTTGCGTTTTCGCTTGGCCGTTGCGTTCTCAAGCACATCATCGGTCTCGGCGGCGAATCCGACAACCAAATCGGGACGCCCGTCGATCAATTGCGACACCTCGGCCAGAATGTCGGGGTTTTCCGCGAACTCCAAAGTCGGCAAGGCCCCAGCTTTCTTCTTGATCTTGCTCTGCGATGCACCAACCACCCGCCAATCAGCCACAGCAGCAGCAAAGACAGCCGCGTCAGTTGGCAGTGCCGCCAACACCGCCGCCCGCATCTCGACCGCCGTTTCAACCTGGACAAGCTCGACCCCATGGGGCGGCGCTGCGTCGGCAGGTCCGGTGACGAAGACCACCTCGGCTCCAAGCGAAACCAGCGCCGCGGCAATCGCCGTACCCTGCGCCCCGGAGGACCGGTTCGCAATATAGCGCACCGGATCAATCGGTTCATGAGTGGGTCCCGACGTCACGACAATCCGCTTGCCCTTCAATGGCTTGTCGCCCAGCGCAGCGATCACCTCATCGACAATCTCCAATGGTTCAGCCATCCGACCGGGACCAAATTCACCACAGGCCATGTCCCCGTCATTCGGCCCGACCACCGCAACGTCGTCCCCGCGCAGCATAGCCAGGTTCCGCTGGGTTGCGGCATGCTCCCACATCCGCACATTCATCGCAGGGGCAATCATGACCGGCGTATCCGTGGCCAGCAGCAACGTTGTCGCCAGATCACTCGCCAGCCCTTGCGCCATCTTCGCCATGAGGTCCGCCGTCGCCGGCGCCACCAGCACGAGGTCCGCCACGCGGGACAGCTGGATATGCCCCATCTCGGCCTCGTCCGTCAGATCAAAGATGTCGGAATAAACCTTTTCCCCGGCCAACGCCGACACCGACAACGGCGTCACAAACTCCGATGCCGCTTGCGTCATCACTGGTGTCACCTTCGCTCCGCGTTCGCGCAGACGCCGGATCAGGTCAAGGCATTTATACGCCGCGATCCCGCCGCCGATGATCAGAAGAATTCGTTTGCCGCTCAACATAAGGCACAGTCCTGACAGGGTTCCGCACCTTTGTTACGGGGCCGCCGTGCAAAACTCAATCAGCGGAACGCGTCGCAGGGATTACCCCGATCCACAGATGGTGCGCTTTCGACCAGATCAAAGCTGCCGGACGGCGCAGCATCGTCTTCGCCCTGTCCGAGCGCAACAACCCGCAAAGAGGGTGCGGCCGCTATCAGGTACACCGGCGCGCCCCAGTCCATCCGCGCATGCCCGTTGCCTGTGATCACCACCACCGGCCCACCCTGCGCCTTGAAAGCCTGAAGCGCCGAATAGGCCAGTTCCGCATCCCGCAAACGCTGAATATCCACCATCACCGGCAACATCTCTTGCGGCATCGCATCGCAATGCGCCGCCAACTGCAACGCCTCGCGCTCGGCCTGCTGCGACTCGGGTAACGACTCAAGCAGCCCATATGCCTCTGGATTCCCCCGGAATCCGGTGCTCAGACCCTCGCTCATCGCCCGGCGCGCCGTATCACGCGGCACCGCCGCACCATAATACGCCGCTTCGGGGGCCGCCGCGAAAATCGGATAATACATGGAAAAGTCCGGCCAGCCGCTGTTGTTCCAGTCCAGAACGGCCTCCAGCGCCGCCTCGTCCGCAATCACGGCAGGGGTCACAAGATCCGCTTGCGCCTGTGTCAGCATCTCAAAGACCAAGGCTGGCGCAGACACCTCTGCCACAATCTCCGCCTGACGCGCATGATGGGCAGGATTGTCGTGCAATTCGCCAAGGAAAACCACGTCGGCCCCATCAAAAACGCCCCCAGCGACCAGTGCCGTGGGGGCGAAAATCAGGGCTGCATATCGGAATTTCATACGAGGAAGTGATGCACCTCGGGGCTTTGCGCTTCAAGTGATTTCCGGATTTTAGCAAACGCCGCCGCCTCAAGCTGACGCACCCGCTCTTTCGACAGGCCAAGCTCGTTGCCAAGGCTCTCCAGCGTCCGGGCATCTTCCCGCAGCTTGCGTTCGCGCACGATAAAACGCTCGCGCTCGTTCAGTTGGTTCATCGCCATCGTCAGCCACTGACGCAGCTGCGCAAGATCCAGATCCTCTTCCACTGTTTCTTCTGCCTGCGCAGAATCATCCTCAAGCGCATCAATCCACTCGCGCCCCTCATCCTCGGTCGATTGCGTCGCATTCAGCGAATAATCGGACCCGGACAAACGGCCTTCCATCATCTCGACATCATGCAGCGGCACGCCAATCTCTTCCGAAATCAGGCGGCGCATCTCGTGACCCTCGAGCTTCTTGCCCTCCGCCGCCGCCTCGCGCTCCAGCCGCGCTTGCACCCGGCGCATGTTGAAAAACAGCGACTTCTGCGACGATGTGGAGCCGGTGCGCACGATGGACCAGTTGCGCATCACATAATCCTGAATGGACGCCTTGATCCACCAGACCGCATAGGTCGAAAAGCGCACGCCGCGATCCGGATCAAACTTGTCTGCCGCCTTCATAAGGCCCAGACCCGCCTCCTGGATCAGGTCATTCATCGGCGCACCATAGCGCTTGAATTTCGACGCCATCGAGATCGCCAGCCGCATGTAAGCCGTGATCAGGCGATGCAGCGCAACCTCGTCACGCTCGTCACGCCAAGCATAGGCAAGCTTGAGTTCCGTCTCCGCATCCAGCAATTCTGCCTTCATCGCACGACGAGACAGGGTTTGGTCGTTAAACGAGTCCAGTGCCATGTGAGCCCCCTGAATTTATATCTTGTACCGAATACGCACACCGCCCATCGGTGGATCAAAGATTCATCCAAAAAGTTTCAATATCTCCTCAACGCGCTAACACATCAATTCGTTCCGGTGATGCCCCTGCGCACAATTCGAAATTGGGCAGAAGCACTGCCCTGCGTTAGGATCGCAGGGATCCATCGCAATTCAAGGTGCGTCTGCATGACATATAAGCTTTTTATCGGAGATTACGCGTATTCAAGCTGGTCTCTGCGCGGCTGGCTGCTTTTTCGCACACTCGGCCTCAAACCCGACATCCATCTTGTCGATTTCAACGCCGGCGCGGTCTTTGAACAAATGCCCGAAGTCGCGCCCGCCCGCACCGTGCCGACCATGCAAACCCCCGAAGGCACGGTGGTCTGGGATTCGCTCGCGATGGCGGAAGAACTTCACGACCGGCATCCCGAGGGCGATCTCTGGCCCACCGATCCGACCGCGCGGGGTCTGGGACGGGCCTTGGCCGCTGAAATGCACTCCGGGTTTTCGGCGCTGCGCAGTGAATGCCCGATGAACCTGCGCACCTCTTATCGCAACGTGTCGCTCTCCGAGGCGACCCGCACCGATATCGCACGGATCGAGACTATCTGGAGCCACGCACGATCGAAATTCGCGGATCGTGGCCCCTGGCTTCTGGGCACCTGGTCCATCGCCGACATCGCCTTCGCCCCAGTTGCCGCGCGCTTTGCCGGGTATGATGTGACCCTGTCGGATGTGGCGCAGGCCTATGTCGATACGCACCTGTCAGACACGATGTTCCGTCAATGGCGCAGCATGGCTCTGGTGACGGGGGACACTTTGCCATGGTATGCTAAACCCTTCGACACCAAACCGTGGCCCGGTCCTGCCCCTCTCTTCGCCAAGCCTGTCGAAACCGGACCAGCGGTGAACACGACCTGCCCCTTCACCGGCGGCAAACCGGGGTATTTCCTTGAATATGACGGCAGTGTTTACGGGTTCGAAAACCGGATATGCCGCGATGAGACCGCCCATGACCCGGCGGCATGGCCAAGCTTCATGCAGATGACGCGGACGACCTGACACAGGCGCTCCGTTCCTTCAAAGGAACGGACACACGTCTTCAAAGACGTGTCCCCTCCCCAAGGGTCATCATTGTAGCGCGGACCTGACCACCGGGGGCAAGCCTTCCTTCAAAGGAAGGCGGAAATCTCTTCCAAGAGATTTTGCCCCGCTCCTTGTTAACCATTTCGCAACCATGATCACGCCACCCTCGGCCGACACGAGGACAGGACACCATGGTTGCGCACGCCTACACGGTTGCTTTTGAAGGCGTTGATGCCCGCATGGTCGAGGTGCAATGCGCCATCACTCCCGGAATGCCCGCCTTCGCGGTTGTGGGGCTGCCGGACAAGGCTGTCTCTGAATCCCGGGACCGCGTGCGCGGCGCCCTCTCCACGTTGCACATCGCCCTGCCGTCCAAGCGCATCACGGTCAATCTGTCCCCCGCCGATCTGCCCAAGGAAGGCTCGCATTTCGACCTGCCCATCGCGCTCGCCCTCCTGGCCGAACTGGAAATCCTGCCCAAGGACGCCGTGTCCGACACCGTTGCCCTGGGCGAATTGTCCCTTGATGGCGCACTTGTGCCCGTCATCGGCGCCCTTCCTGCCGCAATGGCCGCCGCATCCGAAAACCGCGCCCTGATCTGCCCGTCCGCCTCCGGCTCCGAAGCCGCCTGGGTCGGCGGGTGCCAGGTCATCGGCGCAAAGGGCCTGATGGACATCATCCAGCACATGACCGGACGCACGCCGCTGCGTCCCTGCGAACCGGGTGAGGTCACACAGTCTCCGGATGGCCGCGACATGCGCGATGTCAAAGGCCAGGAACGCGCCAAACGCGCGCTCGAAATCGCGGCGGCCGGGCGGCATCACGTCCTGATGGTGGGCACGCCGGGGTCCGGCAAGTCCATGCTGGCCTCGCGCCTGCCTGGCATCCTGCCGCCACTCACCCCGACCGAAGCGCTCGAAACCTCGATGGTGCATTCGCTTTCCGGCCTGATCGAAGCCGGTGGCATCTCGCGCGAACGCCCGTTTCGCGAACCGCATCACACCGCGTCCATGGCCGCAATCGTCGGTGGCGGACGCACCGCCAAGCCGGGTGAAATCAGCCTCGCGCATAATGGCGTGCTGTTCATGGACGAATTCCCCGAATTCCCCGGTATTATGGAGCAAACTCACCAGATATGATGATGTTTACGCCGCGTTTGGTGTTTCTCGGTGCCTCACTAGATCAACAAACATGAGCGGCTCAGCTCGCTCCGTGTTTTCTGGCGTATCCAAAAGTCGAAATCCTCGTTTCTCATAGAATTTTATTGACGGCTGCTTTGCGTCTACCACCACAAATCGGCATCCAGCAATCTCGGCAATTTCTAAAGTTCGGCCTAGTGAAAAATCTACAAGAGAACGCCCCAGACCGTACTTCCGGTATTGTTTAGAAACGGCTAATCTAGCAATTTTCATAGCTGGATAATGGTCGTAGTGAAATTCCGCTCCATCGAGATCAGCTATATCGTCGCGCTCAGAAGCAATTTCTCCACATACCAACGTTACATAAGCTACAACTTTGTTTTCTATAGCAAAAACGTAAGTTTTCGCCAGTAATTGCTCTGAAAATTTCTTTGCGTCTCGCTTTAGGAATGTCTTGAGCGGCTGAAACTGAGCATCGCCTAACGAAAACCCGGCGAAGCTATCGCCGGGTTCCAGAAGTCGTAGGTCAAATGACTGCTCCTCAGCCAGAAACCTTTTCCTTATTTGGGCGGGCTGCTTGGAAAGTAACTTTCCCGCCCGTCTTGAATTTCTTCGTTAGTTCTAGTCCGCGCTCAACGCTTTGCTTAGCAGCTTCGCTGGATCGCCCGTATTTTACTTGGCGAGAAAACTTCGCCGCGTCATCCTTTGTAAGCGTCACGCGGCCAAAAGCGTGCGAATTGATGGCCATCGTGTCTTTCCTCATGTTTTTAGTTGTGTGCAGGTGTGTTTGCTTGGTGTTGTGTGGTGTATGTGTTGCACATAGCAACACATGTAGCAGATTTTTTGACTATTCAATGATGAGATTGTCAAAATTGCTCTCTGACATGTGACATTTTCACGCTTCTAGGCTCACAGAGTTCGCCCCTATCGCGTCCATGCACATCAAGAAAAACGCGGTAGTGAAGCTGCCACGGCTTATCTTGTTCGCTATGTTCCGCTCGGTCTCGGGCGTTCCGAGCATTGTCAGCCGATCCGCAAGCTGGCCGTAGGTTATGCCGCGCCGCTTGAGTTCGGCCTTCAGAATGTTCTTGGCTTTGGTTTCGTAGTCATTGACGACTTCAACATCCTTGGGCATGGCGTGGCCTTTCGTTAAAACATCTCATATATGATGATATAACCCTTGCATCCGATGAATACTACACCTATATTCAGTGTAGAACATCATCGGATATGATATAAAATGGCCCAGCACTTCCTTCTTTCCCCCGCCGCAAAGACACTTTCGCTCGTGAAGGTGATGCGTATGTCTGAAGAAGAAGCGCGCACAGCCTTCCGCAAAATCCGCTGGACCGAAACCGAAGGTGAGCCGATCTGCCCCGAGTGCGGATGCGTCGATCACTACGACCTGAAAACCCGCCAGGTGTACAAGTGCAAGGGCTGCAACAAGCAGTTCAGCATCACGTCCGGCACAATCTTTCACGGTCGCAAGCTGCAAGTCCGCGATATTCTGGCGGCAATTGCAATCTTCATAAACGGTGCCAAGGGCTACAGCGCGCTTCAACTGTCCCGCGATCTGTCGGTTGACTACAAAACAGCTTTCGTGCTGCTGCATAAGGTCCGCGAAAGCATAGAGACTGCCCGCGATGCTGGTGCATTGTCCGGCGATGTTGAAGTCGATGGCGCTTATTTTGGCGGCTATGTGAAGCCTGCCAATGAAATCAAAGACCGCAAGGACCGCCGCAAGAAAGCCAACCAATCTGGCAAGCGTCAAAGTGTTATCGTTGCTCGTGAGCGCGGTGGCCGCACGTTGACATACGTTGCCAGCACAGAGGCCGAAGGCGTTGCACACGTCGCTGCGAACGTCACTAAGGGCAGCACTGTTCACGCTGATGAGGCTTCACATTGGGACAAGCTGGCGGCCTACTTTCCGATAAAGCGCATCAACCACAAAGAAGCGTATTCCAAGGATGGCGCTTGCACCAACCAAGCCGAAAGCTTCTTTAGCCGCCTGCGTCGCGCTGAGATTGGCACGCACCATCACATCGCAGGCAAGTATCTTGGCGCGTATGCCGCTGAAATGGCATGGCGTGAAGATAGCAACCGCGTTGCCAACGGCTTTCAGTTTGCAATGGTTATGGGTGCTGTGAGTGCCGCTGAGAAGTCCTCCAAGTGGTGCGGATACTGGCAGCGCTGGGCATAAAAAGAGGCGGGGAATCTCCCCCCGCCCTAGTCAAGTTTCATACAAGCTTCTTGGGCCGCTATCGCCTAGCCTAGATGCGTTCGTCGTGCTTTGCGCGGGTTAGCGGCTACGCCAGTGGGCGCAGACACGCTCTACCCTGCCAAAGCGAACGCGCTCGTATGCGTTCACAAAGACACCAGTATTCATGCCCCGTCTCCTATTGAGAGGGTTTCCCTTGAAATGGGGCAGAACTCTTGTCATATTGCGAGTGTCTAGATCGCTTTTGACAGGGTGAATTCTGCCCCGGTTAATTGCTGCTATGGGGGGCCGATCCGCTTTATTGCTGGTCGGCCTTTCCCGTTAGTCCCCCTGCAACGCCGCACAGCTTACGGAGCAAGGCTCTCTGGGTATCTTCATGGCGAATCCTTCTACATGTTGGGGCAACCCATGCGCCCACATCGACTCCTAGAACCAGTCAAACCGCCTGTCAATGCGCTACGGCGCATTTGGCTTAGAATTTTGTTGCGCCAGTTGGTGTTTTACGCTATCTGGACAGCAAGATTTATGGAGTTGGCGGCATGGCAAGGCAAAGAAGTCCAGGATATCCGAATACAAGCCTCAAGGAGTGTATTGATAATATAAGAAAAATTCACGATCAGGACTACACTAACCCAGTTTCGAGAGAAGTAGCTGCGCGTCACATGGGTTACGCTGGCACCACCGGGACCTCTGATCGTGCGATCTCTGCCTTGATGCACTTTGGTCTTTTAGAGAAGGTATCAAAAGGTGAAGTGCGGGTGTCACAGCTTGCGATTGACATCTTGTTCCCCGAATCTACTGAATCCCGTTCAGAGGCAATTCGAGAGGCCGCTAACAGGCCTGTGCTTTTTGGGCGGATTTCGGCAAAATTCCCAGAGGGGCAGCCATCAGACCACAGTTTGAGAAACTACTTGTCGAGGGAGGGCTTCGTTTCTGCGGCCATTGATCCGGCTATGAAATCTTACCTTGAGACGCAGCAATTTGTACAGCAAGAGAGCGCTAGCGAAAGTTATGGACCGTCAGTGCCAATGCAGGCAGAGTCTTTGCGTATTTCGGAAAAAGATAAGGATACGCAGTTGCTTAGCACTTCACAGTCGGAACCAGTCGCGCCGCATCCTTCGGCACTGCCCGTAGAAGCTGGCCTAAACAAAATCAACGCTGAGATTCGAGGGGGTCAAGTCTACATATCGGCACTAATGGACCTAGAAGGACTACAGCGCTTGAAGAAGAAGATCTCTGCCTTAGAGGATTTCTTGTCAGAAGAGTAAAAAAGGGCGGCTCACACGCCGCCCTTTTTCAATGCCCAAAGTTTATACGGCCCGTTCCCGTCATGGTCACGCGTCCAGCCGTGATCTTCAACCAGCCCCTGATCCCTACAGCCCTTTATACAAGCCCCGATGCGCTTACGCAGTGTGGCGTAGGTCGCATCATCACAGACCAGCCCCCGATCTGCGGCCCATTTCTCGGTTATCTGGCGCGATGTAAGCGGTTCTTCGGCTTCACGCAGGCAATCCAGAACGAACCGCTTCACAGTGCCTTTCTGCGCTCGGTGTTTGGTCACATACTGCTTTATCGCGTAGCTGTCCGCGTCTGGATCAAACAGGCGGATTGCGGCGTCCAGGTGATCTATGTCAACCGTCAGCTTTTTGATTTCCGCTTTGTAACGGTCGCGCAGCGCGGACAACTCAGCGTGCTTTGCGACCAGTCCCGATACAGTGTTCGGGCGCTCATAATCTACTGTGTCTTTCATGCTCACAGCATAACATCATCATATGTGGCGTACTAGTCATTAAATTTGGTGAGTTTGCTCCATAATACCGGAATTCCCCCGCGCCGTATTGGAAACGCTCCGCCAACCCATCGAAACCGGCGAAGTCATGATCGCCCGTGCCAACGCACATATCAAATATCCCTGCCGTTTCATGCTGGTCGCCGCGGCAAACCCCTGCAAATGTGGCTACCTGAGCGACCCTGCCCGCGCCTGCTCGCGCGCGCCGAACTGTGGAGAAGACTACATGGGGCGCATCTCGGGCCCCTTGATGGACCGCTTCGACTTGCGCGTCGATGTGCCTCCAGTGGCTTTCCGTGACCTCGACCTTCCCGGCTCAGGGGCCACCAGCCGGGACATCGCCACCCGCGTTGCCGCCGCCCGCGCAATCCAGACCGACAGGCTCAAGAGCCATCCCGGCATGCGCCAGAACGCCGATCTCGAAGGAGAACTGCTGGATCAATCAACCCTGCTCGACGAAACGGCCCGCGCCCTCCTGACCAACGCCGCAGACCGCTTTGGCCTGTCGGCGCGTGGCTATCACCGCGTGCTTCGTGTCGCCCGCAGCATTGCCGATCTCGAAGCCACCGACACCATCACCCGCGACCACGTCGCCGAGGCGCTAAGTTACCGATTGCCCAAAGGCACCACATGACAAGGGCAAAAGGCCCCCAGCGCCGCTGTCAGGCACACAAGGCCTGTGGAACACTTGTCAGAGTTTCGCCTCGATCGCCTGCCAGATGGTTGCAGCGACGTTGATGCCGTCGAACCGCTCAAGTTCCTGAATGCCGGTGGGCGACGTCACGTTGATTTCAGTCAGGTAGTCCCCGATCACGTCGATCCCCACAAACACCTGGCCTTTCTCCTTCAGCAACGGCCCGATCCGCGCGCAGATTTCCAGATCACGCGCGCTCAACCCGATCTTTTCGGGCCGACCGCCCACATGCATGTTCGACCGCGTCTCACCTTCCGCCGGCACCCGGTTGATCGCGCCAACCGGGTCGCCATCCACAAGGATCACCCGCTTGTCGCCCGCAGACACGTCCGGCAGGAATTTCTGTACAATCAACGGCTCCCGCGAAAACCCGGTAAACAGCTCGTGCAACGAGGTCAGGTTGCGGTCCCGTGCATCCAGCCGGAACACCCCCGCCCCGCCATTGCCGTAGAGCGGCTTAAGAATGATATCCCCGTGGCGCGCCTTGAACGCCTTGATCGTCTCCAGATCACGCGCGATCATCGTCGGCGGTGTCAAATCCGGAAAATCCAGCACCAACAGCTTTTCCGGGTAATTGCGCACCCAGAATGGATCATTCACCACCAAAGCCTTGCCCTTCAGCCGGTCCAGCAGATGCGTCGACGTGATGTAATGCATGTCAAACGGCGGATCCTGCCGCAGCCAGACCACATCGAAATCCGCCAGATCGACCTGCTCAAAAGGCCCCAGCGCCACATGATCGCCCTGCACCCGCTGCACCGTAAAGCTCTGCCCGACCGCGAGAATGCGCCCTTCGTCATAAGCCAGCTTGTCCGGGCTGTAGAAGAAAAGCTCATGCCCGCGCGCCTGCGCCTCTTCGGCCAGTCGAAAACTGCTGTCAGCGTTGATATTGACCGATTGAATCGGATCCATCTGAAACGCGATTTTCATGTGCTGCCCCCTGAAAACTCTGCCTTCCTAATGGCCCAAGCCATTGGGGCACGCAAGGTCAGGCAATCACAAGGCCAAGCTGGCATTCGGGATGATGTCGATCACCCCCTGGGCATCCACCAAGGCCACATCGAGGCGCGCATCGGTCAGGCTTCCGTTCGGGCAGGACCCAAGATAATCTTCGGCGCTTTGCAGAATCCGTGCCAATTGGCGCGGTGTCACGCGTTGTACCGCCTGGGCATGGGTTCGGCTTTTCTTGACCTCGACAAAGACCACCGTGTCACCTTCTGACAGGATCAGATCAATTTCCCCACACCGCCCGCGCCACCGCGTTTCGCGCAGGATGGCACCTTGATCGCGGTAATGCCGTTCCACCGCCTGTTCGGCACTCAGCCCGGCATGGTAATTGGTGCGCCGGGCATCCCCGACGCGGTCGCGGTCATTTCGAAAATCAAACGGCATCCATCGCCCCTTCCAGAATCACCCTGGCCAGACTCACCCTGAACCAAACCATCTAATTTTCGCCTAACGCCATCGCCCTTTGATACGCATCCCGCCGGGACACACCAAATGTCTGGGCCACTTCGCTCGCCGCATCCTTGACCGAAAGTCGCGTCAGGGCATCCTGCAACGCGGCGTCCAGCGTGGCCTGATCCGTCTGCACACCCGCCCCGCGATCAATCAGGACAACGATCTCTCCCTTGGGCGTCTCGTCGCTGTACTTCTTTGATAAGTCCGACAAACCCCCCGCACAACGCTCTTCAAACTTCTTGGTTAACTCCCGACAGACCACCGCATCCCGGTCCGCGCCCAGCACCTCTGCCGCATCCCGCAGCATTGCCCCCAGCCGCTTGGGCGATTCATAAAAGATCAGCGTGGCAGGCACCGCAACAAACTCCGCCAGCGCCTTCTTGCGCTTGCCAGAGCTGTTGGGCAGGAACCCCGCAAACAGGAACCGGTCCGACGGCAATCCCGACAGGGTCAGCGCCGCCACCGCCGCCGTTGCCCCCGGTGCCGTGGTGCAGGCATGGCCCGCCTCCAGCGCCGCGCGCATCAAATCGAACCCCGGATCGGAAATCAGCGGCGTTCCCGCCTCTGACGCATAAACCACCGACTGCCCCGCCTCCAAAGCCGCCATCAACCGGGGCCGCGCCCGGTCGCCATTATGGTCGTGATAGGCCACCAGCGGACGGTCGCCGACGGGGACGCCATGAATATCCATCAACCGCCGCAAGGACCGCGTGTCCTCTGCAGCCAGCACATCCGCCGCTGCCAGAAGGTCCAGCGCGCGCAGTGTGATGTCGCGCGCATTGCCCAGCGGCGTCGCCACCAGATACAACCCCGGCGCGATATCGCGTGTCTGCCAATTCATGTCTGGACCCGCCTTTCGCGTTGTCTATGATCGCCCCCATTCAACAAACCGTGCGCGACGTCTCGGCGCACGAAAAGGGAGTGCGTTTTATGTTGGCCGTTTTGTCCACCCCCCGCAAGCTGTTGCGCAAAGCCGTGGCGATTGCCGCTTTCATGGGTCTGACCGCCTGTGATCCAAGCATGACGGCGTTGCCCGGAGCGGGGTCCGGACCCAGCGTGAACGCAAACGCACCGATCCCCGTTGCCCTGCTGATTCCGCGCAGCGACAGCGGTGCAGGTGGCGTGGCTTCCAGCCTTGAAAACGCCGCGCGCCTTGCCTTGGCCTCGCTGGACGGTGTTCAGATCGACCTGCGCGTCTACGACACCGGAGGCAACGCCCAGCGCGCTGCGGTGCAGGCCGAAACCGCTGTGGCCGAAGGCGCAAAGATCATCCTCGGACCGCTCTTTGGGGAAGCCGCCAACGCCGCCGGTGTGGCCGTTGCCGACAATGGCGTAAACGTGCTCAGCTTCTCGAACAACCCAAGCATTGCAGGCGGAAACGTCTTTATCCTGGGCCCGACCTTCCGCAACACAGCCGACCGCTTGCTGCGCTACGCCTCCCGTCAGGGCAGAACATCCGTCGTGATCGTGCATCCGCAAAACGTCGAGGGTGAATTCGGCAAATCCGCGATTCAACTGGCGGCAAGCCAGAATGGTGTCCGCGTGGCAGGTGTCGAATCCTTTGCGTTTTCTCAAGAGGGCGTCGCTTCGGCCGTGCCGCGAATCCGCAGCAGACTTGACTCCACGGGTGCGGATTCGGTCTTTCTGACCTCGAACGCTGCCGGCGCATTGCCGACGCTGCTGCAACTGATGCCCGAAGCCGGAATCAGCCCATCAGCCACGCAATACATGGGCCTGGCCCGTTGGGATGTGCCCGCACAGATCCTGTCGATGCCCGGCGCCCAGGGCGGTTACTTCACCCTGCCCGACCCGGCCGCAAAAGCCGCCTTCGAAAGTCGCTACACCGCGCAGTTCGGACAGGCGCCACACCCGCTCGCCGGTCTTGCATTTGACGGTATCGCCGCCATCGGCGCTCTGGTACGACAGGGCCGTTCGGACGCGCTCAGCGTCCGGGCGCTGACACAAAGCTCGGGCTTTCAGGGGGCCAACGGCGTCTTCCGAATCCGCCCGGACGGAACCAATGAACGCGGCCTCGCAATCGCGACCGTGCGCAACAACCAGGTGACCATCCTTGACCCAGCCCCATCCGGCTTCGGCGGCGCAGGCTTCTAAGTCCTTGACCAAGTCCACCGCGTCGGACGCCCCCGTGGTGTCCGACACGTTTTCCGATGTCCTGGATGTCCCGTCACTGCGCGACACTCTGTGGCAAGCCGTCGGGGCTTCTACCGATGAACGCACAGTCCGCGCGGCGACGGTCACGGTTCTCAAGGACGCGCAGGCATCTGGCCGCGCCGCGATCTCGGCCCGTCTGGACGCACAGCCCAGGAACGCGCTGCCTGTCACAACCGGGTACACATGGCTGACCGATCAACTGGTTGGCCTGACCTTCGAAATTGTCACCGAACGCATCCACCGCAACCCCAACCCGACCGAAGGTGAACGCATGGCGGTGCTGGCCGTGGGGGGATATGGCCGCGGTGAAATGGCCCCGTTTTCGGATGTCGACCTGCTGTTTCTGACACCCTACAAGATCACCGCATGGGCCGAGAGCGTGATCGAATCCATGCTCTACATCCTGTGGGATCTGAAGCTGAAGGTCGGTCATTCCTCGCGCACCGTCAAAGACTGCCTGCGCCTCGGAGCCGAGGATTTCACCATCCGCACGGCGATGCTCGAACATCGCTTTCTGGTCGGTCATGAACCGCTGGCCGATGACCTTGACGGCAAACTCTGGAAAACACTCTTTCGCGGCACCGAGGTTGAATTCGTCGAAGCCAAGCTTGCCGAACGCGATGCGCGTCACGTCAAGCAGGGCCAACGCTACATGGTCGAACCCAACGTAAAAGAAGGCAAGGGCGGGCTGCGTGACCTGCAATCGCTGTTCTGGATCGCAAAATATATCCACCACACCGACGATCTGGGCAAACTGGTGCGCGCCGGCGTCTTCCAGCCCGAGGAGTTTGACACCTTCGTCAAAGCCGAAAACTTCCTCTGGGCGGTGCGCTGCCATCTGCACCTCGCCTCGGGTCGCGCTACCGAACAGCTTACCTTCGACATGCAGGTCGAAGTGGCCGACCGCATGGGCTATGTCGACAAGGGCGGGCGTCGCGGTGTCGAGATCTTCATGCAGGACTTCTTCCGTCACGCCACCTCTGTCGGCGATCTGACCCGTATCTTCCTGACCTCGCTGGAAGCCTCGCAACAAAAGGAACCGCCGCTTCTGATGCGGCTTCTGAAACGCGCGCCCAAGATCAAGGACGGTTACGAAGTGGTCAACGGCCGTCTCGGCATCGTCGACAACGCGGCGTTCCTTGCGGACAAGATCAACCTGCTGCGCATCTTCGAAGAGGCGCTGCGCACCGGCCTTCTGATCCATGCCGACGCCATGCGCCTGATCAGCGCCAACCTGCACCTGATCGACACCGACATGCGCAACACCAAAGAGGCCCAGCGCATCTTTCTCGACCTCCTGCTCAAACACGGCAACCCGGAACGCGCCCTGCGCCGCATGAACGAACTTGGCGTACTGTCCGCCTTCATCCCCGAATTCGAACCGATCGTGGCGATGATGCAGTTCAACATGTACCACCACTACACGGTGGACGAACACACCATCCAATGCATCTGGCACCTGAGCGAGATCGAGAACGGCAACCTTGTCGAAGAACTCCCGGTCGCCAGCTCCATCCTCAAACACGGCGTCAACCGCAAGGTGCTCTATGTGGCGCTGCTGCTGCACGACATCGGCAAGGGCCGGGACGAGGATCACTCCATCCTCGGTGCCAAGATCGCCCGCAAGGTCGCGCCTCAGCTCGGCCTCAACAAACAGGAATGCGCCACCGTCGAATGGCTGGTGCGCTATCACCTGCTGATGTCCGACATGGCCCAGAAACGCGACATCGCCGACCCCCGCACCGTGCGCGATTTCGCCAAGGCGGTGCAGACCCGCGAACGGCTCGACCTGCTTTGTGTGCTCACCGTCTGCGACATCCGCGGCGTCGGGCCCGGCACCTGGAACAACTGGAAGGCCGTCCTCATCCGCGCGCTCTACCGCCAGACCCGCCGCGGACTCGAGGACGGGATGGAGGCGCTCAACCGCGAGAACCGCGGCGCCGAGGCCAAGAAAGCGCTGCGCGCCGCCCTCGCCGATTGGGACGCACGCGACCTGCGCATCGAAACCGGCCGCCACTACCCGCCCTATTGGCAGGGCCTGCACATCACGGCGCACAAGGTCTTTGCCAAGCTGCTGCGCGATATCGGCGATGACGAGATTCGCATCGACATCCACCCTGACGAAGACCGCGATGCAACCCGGGTCTGCTTCGCCCTGTCCGATCACCCCGGCATCTTTTCCCGGCTCGCCGGTGCCCTGGCGCTGGTCGGGGCGAACGTGGTCGATGCCCGGACCTTTACGTCGAAAGACGGCTTTGCCACAGCCGCCTTCTGGATTCAGGACGGCGATGGATCGCCCTACGAAGACGTCCGCATCCCGCGCCTGCGCGACACCATCTCCAAGACTCTGCGCGGAGACGTTGTCCCCCGCGAGGCGATGAAACCGCGCGACAAGATCAAGAAACGCGAACGTGCCTTCAAGGTGCCCACCTCGATCACCTTCGACAACGAAGGGTCCGAAATCTACACCATCATCGAAGTCGACACACGCGACCGCCCCGGCCTGCTGTTCGATCTGACTCGGACGCTCGCCAACGCCAATGTCTACATCGCGTCCGCCGTGATCGCGACATATGGCGAACAGGTGGTCGATACCTTCTACGTCAAGGACATGTTCGGCCTGAAGTTCCATTCCCAAAGCAAGCAGAAGGCCCTTGAGACCAAACTGCGCAGCGCAATTTCTGAAGGGGCGGCACGGGCAAAAGAATGACCCAGGCCCCGGTCCAGCACTAGGAGACCCGCATGCAATTCGCCTATACCGGCAATAATTCGTATTTCCTTGAACAGTCGCTTTTTGATCTCGATGGCGCGTTGAGCGTCGATATCACTTCGGTCACGCCGACCGAGATCGTGTTCAGCCACACCCAATTCACCGAAGCGGGCGTCTCTGTGACGCTCAACGGTGCCGGTTTCGCGGCAAGCCCGCTTGGTTTTATCACCACCGGGCAAATCACCTCGATCGAATTCAATGGGCTTGGCATTCGTCAGGGCACCATCACCAATATCAACTGGAGCGCCCAAGCCTTTCAATCCGCGTTGTTCGATATCGACGAAACCGGCGACTTCACCGCGATAGCCGCCCTGTTCAACAGCGCCGGCCCCATCACGATCGACGCCAGTGACGCCCGCAGCGGCTTTGATCAGGAAATCGCCTGGGAACCGTTTCTGCCCCTGCTATCACAGCCAATCACGGTCATCGGCTCTCCCTTCGATGACAGTGTCTCGGGCGGCTCCGGCGACGATATCATCGACACGCGCAACAATGGCGAAGACGGAGATCGCATCTCGGGAAGCGAAGGGGATGACACCATCTTCTTTGACCTGCCCCAAGGGTCGTCGGCAGCGGGGTACATCCTTGACTACGACCAGATCAGCGCACCCGTGATCTTCGATGTCGATGGCACAGCCAACACCGGGAGCATCTCGGGCACCGGCTTTAGCGACACTCTGGAAAACGTGAATGTTGCGCTTGGGCGTTATCTTGGCCTGGAAGGCACGGCTGGCGCAGACAGCTATGATATCCGTCTCGACACCGGTCAGGTCCTGTCTCTGATCGGGGGACCGGGGGCTGACAGCTATGTGATCGAGGCGGATGGAGCGATCCCCATTCTGGATTTCCTTTTCGGCGACGCAACCTCGGGTCTCGATCTTGATTTCGCAACGGGAACCATAGCCGATGACGGCTTCGGCTTTGCCGAAACCCTCGACCTCACCGGCACGCCATTCAGAACGATCCTGTTTGCCACCGACAACAACGACCGCGTCAGCGATGGTGCAGGCAACCAGTTCGTTCGCTTCTATGACGGTGATGATGTCTTTCTGGCCACCAACACCGGCGCAGACAGCGTTGATGGCGGCAATGGCACCGATACGGTCAGGTTCGATACCATGGCACAGGGACAGGCTACGCTCACCTTCGAAAGTGGCGTCAGCACCCTGGTTGATCGCAGCAATCCAGTCGGCAGCACCGCCCTGCTCAACGTCGAAGCCATCGAGACCCAGGGCGGCGTTCAGATCGAGTTGAACAAACATGACGGGATCAGCCTGATCTCTGCTGAAAACCTGACCACCCTGACCGAACTTTACATCGCCTATTTCAACCGCGCCGCCGATGCGCTTGGCCTGTCGTTCTGGGCCACCGCCTTTCAGAAGAACGGATTTTCCTTCGAGGACATCGCCGACCTCTTCTTCACCCAGCCGGAAACCGTCGCGCTTTACTCTGATGTCAGCGACGGGGATTTTGTTCAGGCGGTCTACAACAATGTGCTTGGCCGCGATGCCGATCAGGCCGGGTTCGACTTCTGGACCGGGCAACTGGCCACCGGCAACATCACCGAAAGCGGTTTCATCCTTGATCTTCTTGCGGGCGCACGTGCAGCCACTGGATCGCCCGCTGATGTCGCCTATATCGAAGCCAAGACCGATATCGGCCTCTATTACGCGGTGATTCAGGGGCAGAACAATATCACTGAGGCCAACGATGTCATGGCAGCCTTCAACGGCACCGAAAGCAGCCTCGCGGCCGCACAATCGCTTGCGGATACGGCGCTGTCGGCGGCACAAAGCAGCGATACGGAATTGCTGATGCCTGTCATCGGCGTTGTCGAAACCCCTTTTGCGGATATTGTCTAGGATCCGACACAACACGCCCCAGCACGCCAACCACAGAAATCCGCACATAATCCTGAACGGCCGTGTTGCGCCGGTGGGACGGGTGGACGGGCTTGCCCGAAGGGTCTGCCGAGCCGTCATCAGATGGAGAGCCTGCCGGTCGCGTCATGCCCAGCCATGTCTGTCACCGCCTCGCGCAGCCGCGGTTTGTCCTGCGTCTTCAGATCACGGTGCTTATCGCGGTATTTGCGATCCGCGCGCGTGGCCTCGAACAGCGCGTGCGCTTCGGCGATGGGCACAATCCCCGCCACAGACCGCCCCCGGCGCAAGATGGCGTATTGGACACTGTGAAAATTCACCTGTTCCAGCACCAACCGCAGGTTGCTGCGCAGCCAGTCAGTGCTGATCTCCTCCAGCGAAGAGGATTTGTAACTGTACAAAAGGCAGTCCCCCGACAATCGCGTCAGACCAATTTGCTGTCGAAAGGTTGAGAAATCGTAACCCCACGACGCCGTTTCTTCCGAATGCAGACTTGTACGGAAACTCCGTACCATTCCCCCGTCCGAACCGTACAGTTCGACCCGACCCGCCCGCCAAATCGTTAAAACCCGCCGGATTCCCCTCGAATCCCCCGTTGAACCGTACGGATCCGCCTCACCAACCGTACAACAGGTACTTTTCGCCGGACGATTTCTGCTCTACCCGTCTTTCACGCGCAAGGAGCCCGCATGAAACCGATCCGCCTCATTTCCGGTGTTCTCACCGTCGGCTTCTGGACCCTCATGAGCCGCATTCTGGGCGTGCTGCGCGAAGTCATGATCCTTGCCTTCATCGGTCCTGGCCCCGTCATGGACGCCTTCGTGGCGGCCTTCCGTCTGCCAAACATGTTCCGCCGCTTCTTCGCCGAAGGCGCGTTCAACGCGTCCTTTGTTCCGATGTTTTCCAAACGCTTAGAGGTCAATGACGATCCCGTGGCCTTCGCCAATCAGGCCCTGAGCGGCCTGGCCTTCGTCCTTCTGATCCTCAGCGCGGTGGCCATGATCTTCATGCCTGCCCTCGTCTGGCTGACCGCTGGCGGCTTTGTCGGCGACGCCCGGTTTGACCTCACGATCGATTTTGGACGGATCGTCTTTCCCTACATCCTGCTGATCTCTCTGACCGCGCTTTTCTCGGGCGTCCTGAACGCCACGGGCCGCTTTGCGGCGGCGGCGGCGGCACCTGTGTTCCTTAATATTTTCGTATGCCTGTCAATGGCTTGGGCAGCCTATTCCGGAGGAGAAGTGATCCGCTGGCTGGTCTGGACAGTCCCTGTCGCGGGGCTGGCCCAACTTGCCCTCGTCTGGATTGCCGCAGATCGCGCCGGGGTGCGTCTGAGGCCCACTTGGCCCCGGTGGACACCCGAGATGAAGCGCTTGGTTGTTGTCGCTGTTCCGGCAGCCCTCGCCGGTGGTGTGATGCAGATAAATCTGCTTGTTGGTCAACAGGTTGCGTCACATTTCGAAAAGGCCGTCGGATGGCTCTACGCCGCTGACCGACTCTATCAACTGCCCCTCGGCGTGGTCGGAATCGCGGTTGGCATCGTCCTTTTGCCAGACCTCTCACGACGCCTCGGCGCACAGGACGACGCAGGGGCCAAACACGCGTTCTCAAGGGCGGGTGAACTGTCCCTCGCACTGACCATCCCGGCCGCCGTCGCGTTGATCGTGATCCCGCTTCCGGTTGTCACGGTTCTGTTCGAACGAGGGGCCACGGGGCCGGACGATTCAGCCGCCATTGCGGTGGCCGTTGCGATCTATGGTTTGGGGCTTCCGGCCTTTGTCTTGCAGAAGGTCTTGCAGCCCCTTTTCTTTGCGCGCGAAGACACGAAATCCCCTTTCCGTTATGCGGTTTGGGCCATGATCATCAATGCGTTCGTGGCGGTTGGGCTGGCGCCGGTTCTGGGCTGGATCGCACCTGCGATTGCCACGACTCTGGCGGGGTGGGTCATGGTCTTTCTGCTCGCCCAAGGGGGGCGAAAACTGGGCGATGTGGCGCGGTTCGACGACCAGTTCCGCCGCCGCATCTGGAGGGTTTGCATGGCCTCGGTCATGATGGGTGCGGTGCTTTGGGCCAGCACTGTATTGCTTGGTCCGTTTTTTGCCATTTCAGGTATTCGCTTCATTGCCCTTGCCGCGCTGATTGCGTTGGGAATGGTCAGTTACGCGATCCTCGGCCAACTGGTCGGGGCGTTCTCGCTTCGGGAATTCCGCACTGCGTTTCGCAGACGGAACGGCTAGTTGCGTTGACGCAGGCGGTCGACCAGTTTTGACCAACCTCCGGGAACCAGAACACTCGACAGAGCAAAGCCAATCGCAAAGCCTGCAATGTCGGAAACCCACTCTGAATTCGCTCCGAACAACAAGCCGAAAATCAGTTGGAACAAGAGCAGAAATCCGATCAGGGTAAACGCCCTGATCTGGTTTTCGCCCAGTTGACCCAGCCGCAGCCAAAGCATGTAGGTGAACCCGCCGATCAGCCCGTAAACCGCTGGAAACGCGCCAATAAGTGGTGCGGAACTGCCAATCGAAAGCGCGTAAATCAAGGCGCCACCGGCAGCGGAGCCAAAGAAGATCAGCACGACAGCCAGACTGCCCATCGCCTCGCCCACCATCTTGCCCAAGGCCAAAAGCATGACTCCGGCAAACAGCGCATGGGTAAAGCTGGCATGCACAAACGGGTAGGACACAAACCGCAGGACATGTTCGATCGGCCAGCGTCCGGTCTCGCGCATCCAGGCGAAAATCTCTGCGGAAAAGGCGAATCGTTCCAACGTGCCAAGCCGCCAACCCACCGCCTGCGGGCCCCCCATCAGCCCACGCGCACCCAGGTTGAACACAACCTCGATCCCGACGATCACGAGGAACAGCGCAATCACCACCGGAGGAAGCGGGTTCAACGGGGGTTCGTTATGGGGATGTGTCACGGTATGGGCCCTTGCTTGACGGCACTGGGGGTCATGGGTAAGGCACCGACAGCACTTTTGCCAGATGGAGTTTTGCCATGACTGCGGCACCTTCCGAGGGGCTCCAAACCTCTCGTGCCTTCACGCCCCGCGTCTTTTCGGGGATTCAGCCCTCGGGGGGGCTGACACTGGGCAACTACCTGGGCGCAATGAAGCGTTTCGTCGAAATGCAGGGCCAAGGGTTCGAGACCATCTACTGCATGGTCGATATGCACGCGATCACTGTCTGGCAAGACCCCGATGCGCTTCGCCGCCAAACCCGAGAACTCGCCGCAGGCTTTATTGCGGCCGGCATCGACCCGGAAAAATCTATCCTGTTCAACCAAAGCCAGGTGCCGGAACACGCTCAGCTTGCGTGGATCTTCAACTGCGTCGCCCGCATGGGCTGGATGAAACGCATGACGCAGTGGAAAGACAAGGCCGGAAAAAACCAGGAGAACGCCTCTCTGGGCCTGTTCGCCTACCCTGCCTTGATGGCAGCGGACATCCTGATTTATCACGCGACCCATGTGCCGGTTGGCGAGGATCAGAAGCAACATCTTGAATTGGCGCGCGACATTGCGACCAAGTTCAACCATGATTTCAAGACCGATTTCTTTCCGCTGACCGAACCGGTCATCGAAGGTGCGGCAACCCGTGTCATGTCGCTGCGTGACGGATCGAAGAAGATGTCGAAGTCCGATCCCTCAGATGCCAGCCGCATCAACATGACCGATGATGCCGACGCGATTGCGCAGAAAATCCGCAAGGCCAAGACCGATCCTGATCCCCTCCCGTCCGAGGCCGAAGGACTTGAAAACCGACCCGAGGCGCGCAACCTCGTCAACATCTACGCGGCCCTGTCGGAACAGTCGGTCGACGATGTGCTGCGGGATGTCGGCGGCAAGCCGTTCTCGGAATTCAAACCGATGTTGTCCGACCTTGCTGTGGACAAACTGTCGCCGATCTCGTCCGAGATGGCCCGTTTGATGCAACAACCCGACGAGATCGACGCGATCCTGCGCAAAGGGGCGGACAAGGCACGCGCGATTGCCTCACCTATCCTCAAACAGACTTACGAGATCGTCGGAATGGTCGCTTGAGGCCGCACAAACGCACATAACTTGCGCGTCCTGGACCCTTTTCCACACTGGCGCGCAAGGATACTCTGATCATGACGGTCGAAAGGACAGAGCATGATCAAGGCGCATACACAGACACGGATTGGCCACGTTCACCTCAAGGTTTCGGACCTAGAGAGGTCCATTGCGTTCTATCGCGATGTGATGGGCTTTGATCTGACCCAGAAATATGGTGAGGACGCCGCGTTCCTGTCGGCAGGCGGCTATCACCACCACATTGGCCTCAACACCTGGTTCAGCAAAGGCGGGCCATCCGCTCCGAAACGCAGCGCGGGGTTGTTTCACGTTGCCTTCCTGTATCCCGACCGCGCGGCCCTTGCGCAGGCGTTCAAATCTGTTCTGGATGCGGGGATCGAGATTGAAGGCGCGGCAGACCATGGCGTCAGCGAGGCGATCTATTTCAGCGATCCCGACGGCAACGGAATCGAGATCTATCGCGACCGTCCGGAACCCGAATGGCCGCGCACTCCAGACGGGCAGTTGGAGATGATGAACAGCCCGCTTGACCTTGACGCCCTGCTTCAGGAGCTGGCGTAGCATCCGAACCTGCGCCGACGGTCTGGACCTTCCCGTGTCCCGCACCTAACGTGCGCCACAACGAGAGAGGTCCCCATGGCAACCGGCAAGAACATCCACACCTATTTCAACGGAACCTGGCACAACGGCGACGTCGCCGTGATGAATGCCGCTGATCATGGCGCGTGGCTTGGCAGCGGCGTGTTCGACGGTGCGCGCTATGTGAATGGCGTGGCACCCGACCTGCTTGCGCATTGCCAGCGGGTAAACCGCTCTGCCGAAGCCCTGATGGTGACCCCGACGGTCAGCGCCGAGGACATGGTCCAGATTGTCTGGGACGGACTGCGCGCCTATCCCAAAGACTCGGCGGTCTATATCCGACCCATGTACTGGGCCATCGACGGCGACTTGACCGCGATTGTGCCACAGGCGGACAAGACCGGATTTGCAATCTGTCTTGAAGAAATCCCGATGGCGCCTGAAACGGCCAGCGTGTCACTGGGCAAGACCCAGTTCCGCCGCCCCGTTCTGGAAAGTTCCGTGGTGAATGCCAAGGCGGGCTGTCTCTATCCCAACAACGCGCGGATGCTGGCCGAAGTGCGGGCGCGCGGCTTTCAGAATGCGCTGGTGACGGATGCGATGGGCAATGTCGCCGAAAGCGCGACCGCCAACGTGTTCATGGTAAAGGATAGTGAGGTCTTTACCCCCATCGCCAATGGCACCTTCCTTGCCGGGATCACAAGGTCACGGCACATGGCCAACTTGCGCGCCGATGGCACGGCGGTACACGAAGCCGTCCTGACCTTCGCCGATTTCGAAGCGGCGGACGAGGTGTTCCTGTCGGGCAACATGAACAAGGTCACACCGGTCGTAGGGTTCGAAGACATCTCGTATCAGGTTGGCCCCGTCACCCGGCGCGTGCGCGAGATGTATTGGGACTGGGCGCATTCCGGATGAAACCGGGCGTCGTGTGATCCCAATGCCAAGATCTATTGCACGGGTTCCGTTCCTGCGTCATGATCCGCGACGGGAGAACCTCTATGCGTAAATTTCTGGTTGTGCTGGATGACAGTCGCGAGTGCCTGAACGCCATGCGGTTTGCAGCGATGCGGGCCGCCAATACCGGTGGCGGGGTCGAAGTCCTCTCGATCATTCCGTCCGACGAGTTCAACCACTGGATCGGTGTTGGAGAAGTCATGCGCGAAGAGGCGCGGGAACGTATTCACGCGCATTTCGAGGTCTTCGCCAAATGGATGCGCGACAAGCAGAACGTGGATCCTGAACTGGTGATCCGCGAAGGTGAAGCGGTGACAGAGATCATCGCGCAGGTGAACGAAGACCCGGATATTGGCGTGCTGGTGCTGGGGGCGAATTCCGGCAAGAAGGGCCCCGGCCCGCTGGTTTCGCAATTGACCAAGAACGCCGGCAGCCTGCCCATCCCGATCACCATCGTACCGGGCGAATTGTCGAAAGAGCGGCTTGAAGCAATCACCTGACCTTTGTCACGCCGCCATCAAGGTTTAGAACAGTTCTAAACCTTGACGCTGCCCGTATGGCACCGCATATAAGTGTCAGCGATCAGGAGGGGACGCCATGTTTATCCAGACCGAATCCACGCCCAACCCGGCCACGCTCAAATTCCTGCCCGGACAGACCGTGCTTGATATGGGCACTGCCGATTTTCCATCGGCTGACGGCGCGTCGGCATCGCCGCTTGCAGCACGTCTGTTTGGTGTTCCGGGTGTGAAAGGCGTGTTCTTCGGGCATGACTTTGTCACCGTCACCAAAGAAGATGCAACGGACTGGGATCATCTCAAACCGTCGCTTCTTGGCGCCATCATGGAGCATTTCCAGTCCGGTGATCCGGTGATGTCCAGCGATGCAAAGGCTGCGTCAGGCCATGCCGAACACACCGGTGAAGACGGCGTGATTGTGGGTCAGATCAAGGAGTTGCTCGACAGCCGCGTGCGCCCGGCCGTGGCTCAGGATGGTGGCGATATCACGTTCCACGGCTTTGAACGTGGCGTTGTG
The DNA here is from genome assembly GCF_051859345.1 of Marivita sp. Taxonomy (GTDB): domain Bacteria; phylum Pseudomonadota; class Alphaproteobacteria; order Rhodobacterales; family Rhodobacteraceae; genus Marivita. The sequence continues at coordinate 202,377 of NZ_JBHYFV010000003.1, forward strand.
TACCTGCACATGCAGGGCGCCTGCGCGGGCTGCCCGTCCTCGACCCTGACGCTCAAGATGGGAATCGAGAATCTGCTGCGCCACTATATCCCCGAAGTGACCGAGGTGCGCCCGGTTGCCGTCTGACACGACACTTCTGGCATTTGACACATCGGCTGCGCATTGCGCAGCCGCTTTGCTTTGTGGCGACAGGATCGTTGCAACCCGCGTAGATGATATGGCGCGCGGACAGGCAGAACACCTGATGCCGATGCTCGAGTCGTTTCTGGCCGAACAGGCAAAGACCTGGGCCGACCTGACCCGCATTGGCGTGGGAGTCGGTCCGGGAAATTTCACCGGCATCCGCATTTCGGTCTCTGCTGCGCGCGGGCTGGCGCTGGGGCTGGGCATTCCGGCCATCGGCGTGTCGACCCTTCAGGCGATCCACCATGTGACACCGGGCGTCACAGCCGCCGTCACCGCGCCGCGCGACATGCTCTATATCCAGAGGCCGGGGTCGCCACCTCGACTGGTCGCGGCCACGCCGGACGCCGTCTTTGGACCCTCCGCAGACTCCTTGATCGCCGCCATCGCTCAGGTCGCGGCAAAGGCAGATGCACAGCAATCAGACCGTCCCAAACCGCTTTACATCAAACCTGCCGATGCGGCCCCTGCGCGCGACCGCGCACCGGTGATCCTGCCGTGACTCCCGCCGCCTTTGCTCGGATCATGGATCGTGCCTATTGCGAAATGCGCCCCTGGTCAGCCGATGAAATCGCCGACACACTCGCCAATCCGCATGTTGTCTTTCTCACCCAAACCCATGGTGGGCTGATTGCGCAGATCGTGGCAGGAGAGTGCGAAATCCTCGCCTTTGCCACGGATCCCGAGGCCCAGCGTACCGGTGTCGGGTCTGCATTGATCACCGACCTGATCGAGAAAGCGCGTGCAGCCCATGCCGATCGCATCTTTCTGGACGTGGCAAGCCGCAACCACGCGGCGCGCGCGTTTTATGACGCGAAGGGATTCGCCCCGGTTGGCACGCGACGGGGATATTACACGTTGCGCGATGGCACAAAGGACGATGCGGTGCTGCTTTCACGCGCCATAGCGCGAGGTCAAGCAAATGATGCGTCAACGTCACACGGGGCAACGTCAAAAAGCGGTTGACCCTTTGATCCGCGTAACAGTTAATTGCATCTGATCAACCGATCTAATCAAGCGACGCAATATAGCCGTCGCAGTCCAATACCTGGGAGCTGAAAATGACCCTTATGACAAAACTTTACGGTGCCGCCGCTGCTTTGGCGCTCACCGCTGGCGCGGCTGTGGCCGAACCGGCCCTGATCTACGATCTGGGTGGCAAATTCGACAAGTCCTTCAACGAAGCCGCCTTCAACGGAGCAGAGCGCTGGGCCGAGGAAACCGGCGGTTCGTATCTTGAAATCGAGATCCAGTCCGAAGCTCAACGCGAACAGGCGTTGCGCCGCTTTGCCGAAGCTGGTGCCAACCCGGTCATTACGACTGGTTTTGCCATCGCATCCTCTATCGAAGAGGTCGCTCCGGATTATCCGGACACGAAATTCGTGAATATCGACGGCTTCCTGCCCGAGATCCCCGAGAACGTTCAAATGATCTCCTTCCAGGAACATCAAGGCTCCTACCTTGTTGGCATGATGGCGGCGATGGCGTCCGAGTCCGGCACTGTAGGCTTTATCGGAGGCATGGATGTTCCGCTGATCCGTCATTTCGGCTGCGGCTATGCCCAGGGTGTCAAAGCGGTCAATCCCGATATCGAGGTGATCGCGAACATGACGGGTACAACACCGGCCGCGTGGAACGATCCCGTCAAAGGCTCCGAACTGGCCAAGGCGCAAATCAGCCAGGGCGCTGACGTGATCTATGCCGCTGCTGGTGGCACGGGCGTCGGCGTTCTTCAAACCGCCGCTGACGAGGATATCCTGTCCATCGGTGTCGACAGCAACCAGAATCATCTTCACCCAGGCAAGGTTCTGACGTCGATGCTCAAACGGGTCGATGTCGCGGTTTATGACTCGATGACAGCCGGCACCGATCTTGAAACAGGCATCGGCATCACGCTTGGCCTCGAGGAGGACGGCGTTGGCGTTGCAATGGACGAGAACAACGAAGGTCTGGTCACAGAAGAGATGATGGCCGCAGTTCAAGAAGCGCGTCAAAAGATCATTGACGGCGAGATCGAGGTCGTCAGCTACTACGCGAACGACAGCTGCCCAGCGGTCAACTTCTGAGCGCGCGAACCCGACAAGAGGTACGGAGCGGCCGGAAACGGCCGCTCCGCCATGTATCGGGCGACAGACCCGAAGACTGACGCAGGGATAGTTCATGACCACCGCTGTTGCCGCCCCCCCCGAGACCGACGCCACACTTCTCCAAGTCGCCCCCGCGATCGAATTGAAAGGCATTTCAAAGGCATTTGGCCCGGTTCAGGCCAACAAGAACATCTCGATCAGCGTCAAACCCGGCACGATCCACGGGATCATCGGTGAAAACGGTGCGGGAAAATCGACCCTGATGTCGATCCTATACGGGTTCTACAAAGCCGACAGCGGCGAGATTTTCATCAACGGAAAACAGACCGAAATTCCCGACAGCCAGGCCGCGATCAAAGCGGGGATCGGGATGGTCTTCCAGCATTTCAAGCTGGTGCAGAACTTTACTGTCCTGGAAAACATCATCCTTGGTGCCGAAGACGGCCCCCTGCTCCGCCCGTCGCTGAACAAGGCGCGCGGTGTGTTGAAGCAACTGGCCAAGGAATACGAACTGAACGTCGACCCCGACGCGATTGTCGAAAACCTCAGCGTCGGCCACCAGCAACGTGTGGAAATCCTCAAGGCGCTGTATCGGCAGGCGGATATCCTCATTCTGGACGAACCGACCGGCGTTCTGACACCCGCCGAGGCCGACCACCTGTTCCGCATCCTTGATAACCTGCGCAAAGAGGGCAAGACGATCATCCTGATCACCCACAAACTGCGGGAGATCATGAACGCCACCGACACCGTGTCGGTGATGCGGCGCGGTGAGATGACGGCAACCGTGCAAACCTCCGAAACCAGCCCCGAACGGCTGGCCGAAATGATGGTGGGGCGCAAGGTTCTGCTACAGGTCGACAAGGCAGCCGCAACGCCTGGCAAGCCGGTGCTCGAGATCGAAAATCTGCGTCTCACCGATGATAAAGGCGTCGAGCGGCTCAAGGGAATTTCCCTTGAGGTGAAGACAGGGGAAATCCTTGGCGTCGCCGGGGTTGCAGGCAACGGACAATCCGAACTTCTTGAAGTGCTGGGTGGATATGCCAACGGCACCGGCACGATACGGGTCAACGGACAGGAAATCGACCTGACCGGCAGCGCCTCTGACGGCCAGTCGCGGCGCGCGCGCGGTATCGCCCATGTTCCCGAAGACCGTCACCGCGCAGGTCTGATCATGCCGTTCTCGGCTTGGGAAAACACCATTTTCGGCTACCATCGCGATCCGAAAATCCAGTCCGGCCCGCTGATGAACAACGCCGCGATCAAGGCCGAAGCCGCCGCCAAGATGGAGCGTTTCGACGTACGTCCACCGAACCCGAAACTGGCGGCCCGCAACTTTTCCGGCGGCAACCAGCAGAAGATCGTGCTGGCGCGCGAGATCGAACGCAATCCGGACATCCTTCTGATCGGTCAACCGACGCGCGGCGTGGACATTGGTGCGATCGAATTCATTCACCAGCAGATCATTCGCCTGCGAGACGAAGGCAAGGCGATCCTTCTGGTGTCCGTCGAACTGGACGAGATCTTCTCGCTTTCGGATCGAATTGCGGTGATGTTTGACGGACAGATCATGGGCGAACGGGATCCCGGCGAAACAAACGAACAGGAACTGGGTCTGCTGATGGCCGGCATCACCGACACCGCCCACGCGGCAATGCCCGCATCCCCGATGGCCATGACGGAAACCGAACTGCAGCAAGCGGCAGAGACAGAGACAGAGACAGAGACAGAGACAGAGACAGAGACAGAGACAGAGACAGAGGGCGACCCAGAACCAGCAGCAGACGCAACCGACACTGTGCCCGCAGAAACCGAGCCACCACAGCCAGACGCCGCTTCGGCGGACTCGGACCCACCTGAAGAAGTCAAGGCAGAGACGGCTGTCGCAGCCGACGCCCCGCCGCAACAAGAGGCTGTGGTCGAAGAATTCTCGACCACCCCGGCAGAAGATACAGATGCGCCAAGATCCAGTTCTGAAAGCCTTTTCAGCCTAAGCGCGACGATCTCGCAAGCAGCCCCTTCCGTGCCAAAGAACCCAAGACCCGCAAAAGACTCTCAAGAAAAAGACTCTCAAGAAAGTGACAAAGATGGATAAGATGCCCGGCTGGGCCGATGCGGTCCTTGTCCCCCTGATCTCGCTCATCCTTGCCGCGATCCTGTCGGCGCTGGTGATTATCGGCATTGGCGAAGATCCGGTTGCCGCGTTCAAGCTGATGGTCGATGGCGCGCTGATGCGGTCCTCCGGTTGGGGATATACGCTGTATTACGCGACCAACTTCGTCTTCACCGGTCTTGCGGTTGCGGTGGCCTTTCATGCCCGCCTGTTCAATATCGGCGGCGAAGGTCAGGCAATGATCGGGGGTCTGGGTGTGGCGCTGGCCTGTCTCTATATCCCGTGGCCCAACTGGTATGTGGCGTTGATCGGGGCGACCGTGTCTGCCGCGCTTTTCGGCGCGTTCTGGGCGCTGATCCCGGCCTACCTTCAAGCCAAGCGCGGCAGCCATATCGTGATCACAACGATCATGTTCAACTTCATCGCAGCGGCGGTTCTGAACTATATTCTCGTCAACGTCCTGCGCCCCCAGGGCGCGATGGACCCGGCCACGGCGCGCTTTCCCGAGGCAACCACGCTGCCCACCTTCCAGGACATGTTTTCAACTGCGGCAGAGCCGATGTTCCGCGGTGCCCCGGCCAACGTCACGTTCTTTGTGGCGCTTCTTGCCTGTCTGGTTGTCTGGGTCCTGATCTGGCACACCCGGCTTGGATACGAAATCCGTGCCTTCGGCCACTCGGACTCCGCCGCCAAATACGCGGGCATCAACCCGGTAAAAATCACCGTTGTGACAATGCTCATCTCGGGTGGGCTTGCTGGCATGATGGCGCTCAACACCACGATGGGCGAGGCCGAACGCCTTGTGATGAACGCCACCGAAGGTGCCGGGTTCATCGGCATCGCCGTGGCGCTGATGGGTCGATCCCATCCGCTGGGCGTTCTGCTGGCCGCGCTCCTGTTCGGTTTCCTCTATCAAGGGGGCGCAGAACTGGCCCTTTGGACAAACATCCCGCGCGAGTTGATCGTGGTGATTCAGGCGCTTGTGATCCTCTTTACCGGAGCGCTTGACAACATGGTGCGCATGCCGCTTGAAAAAATCTTCCTCGCGGCCCGGAGGAAAGCCTGATGGATTTCGCAACTCTGCTGCAAGTGCTCGACAGCACTGTTCGCCTTGCCACCCCACTTCTGCTGGCCTGCCTGGCCGGACTGTTTTCCGAACGCGCCGGGATTTTCGACATCGGGCTTGAGGGCAAGATGCTGGCCGCCGCGTTTTTCTCGGCCGCAGTTGCCTCCATCACCGGCGATGTCTGGATGGGGCTTGGTGCAGGCATCGCGGCATCGCTCGCGTTGTCGATCCTGCACGGGCTTGCTTCGATCACCTTCCGGGGCAATCAGCTTATCTCGGGTGTGGCCATCAATTTTCTCGCCGCAGGTCTCACCGTCCTGATCGCGCAGGACTGGTTCAACCAGGGTGGGCGCACCCCATCCCTGATTGGGGCGGGTCGGTTTGAACCCATTGTTCTGCCGGGGGCGGACACGCTGTCCGGGGTTCCCCTGATCGGCCCGATTTACGCCGAACTGATCTCGGGCCATTCGATCCTTGTCTACGTCGCCTTCGCAATGGTCCCCCTGACATGGTGGCTGATGTTCCGCACACGCTTTGGCCTGCGTCTGCGCGCGGTGGGGGAAGCCCCGGAGGCCGTGGACACGGCGGGCGTGTCGGTTGTCGGGCTGCGCTACGTTGCGGTGGGCATCTGCGGCATTCTCTGCGGCGTGGCCGGAGCCTATCTGGCAACCGCGCTTCAGGCGGGGTTCGTCAAGGACATGACCGCCGGACGGGGGTTCATCGCGCTGGCGGCGCTGATCTTTGCCAAGTGGCGGCCGTGGTACGCGCTGTATGCCTGCCTGTTGTTCGGTCTCTTGCAGGCGGTTGCCCTGCGCTACCAGAATATCGACCTTGGCGTGTTTGTCGTGCCGGTGCAGTTCATGGATGCGTTGCCCTATATCCTGACCGTGGTGATCCTTGCCGGGTTTGTCGGCAAGGCAATCCCGCCCCGTGCAGGTGGGGAACCCTACGTCAAGGAGCGGTGAGGCGCGGGGCGTTTCCATCAACGGAAACGCTTTGATGCATCACCGCATCAACCGCCCGTGGCTGAGTCCAGTTGAGAGGGAAACGTAAGTCCTTTTTGCACCTGCGGCGCTGGGCCGCTTGAAACGGAACAAAGGTTGGGTTTAAGGACAACCATGCAAATCTACCTCCCCATCGCCGAGGTCTCGGTCAATATGTTCCTGCTCTTGGGACTGGGAGGTTTGGTGGGTGTGCTGTCCGGCATGTTTGGTGTCGGCGGAGGGTTCCTGATGACCCCCCTGCTCTTCTTCATCGGCATCCCCCCGGCGGTTGCCGTGGCCACCGGTGCCAATCAGATCGTCGCCGCATCTTTCTCGGGACTGCTGGCGCATATTCGACGAAAGACCGTCGATTTCCGGATGGGCATCGTCCTGCTGATCGGTGGTCTTGTCGGTGCCGCTATCGGCATCTGGATCTTCAACTATCTCAAAAGCCTTGGTCAGGTCGAATTGCTGGTCAAGCTGTGTTATGTGATCTTCCTCGGCGTGATCGGCGGACTGATGTTTGTCGAAAGCCTGAATGCCATTCGCAACACGCGGCGCGGAAAACCTCCCCCCCGCAAAAAGCACAACTGGATTCACGGGCTGCCGTTCAAGATGCGCTTTCGGACCTCGGGGCTTTACATCTCGGTGATCCCGCCGCTGGTGGTCGGGGTTCTCGTGGGTGTCCTTGCCGCCATCATGGGTGTGGGCGGCGGCTTTATCATGGTTCCGGCGATGATCTATTTGCTGGGCATGCCGACAAAGGTCGTGGTCGGAACCTCGCTGTTCCAGATCATCTTCGTCGCCGGGTTTGCCACGCTGATGCACGCCACGACAAGCTATATCGTGGACATGGTGCTGGCCCTGTTCCTTTTGATCGGCGGCGTTTTCGGCGCACAGATCGGGTCGCAAATCGGAACCAAGCTGAAGGCCGAACAGTTGCGCATCCTTCTGGCGATCATGGTTCTGGCTGTCTGCGGCAAACTCGCTCTGGAACTGCTGATCCAGCCGTCTGAACTCTATTCCATCGCACAGATCGGGGACATCTGATGCGCTGGCTGCTGGTGTTCCTCTTCCTGATCGCGGCCCCGTTGCGGGCCGAAGAAGTGGTGCTGGGCCTCAGTCAGGACCAGGTGTCTATCTCCACCAATTTCGATGGCTCTGAGATCATCATCTACGGTGCGATCAAACGGGAACGCCCGATCCCGACCGACGCCCCGCTTCAGGTCATTGTTTCGGTGTCAGGACCGCTCGAACAGGTCACCGTCCGTCGCAAGGAACGCCGCTTTGGCATCTGGATGAATGTCGATTCCGTCGAGGTCGATGCCGCCCCCAGCTTTTACGCCGTCGCCACATCCGCACCGTGGAGCGAGGTGATCACCGATACCGAAGACCTGCGCCGGACAATCTCGATCCCGCGCGCAATCCGGTCGGTCGGGGCACCGATGAACGTGAACGAACCGCAGGCCTTTTCTAACGCGGTGATCCGCATCCGCAAGGACAACGGCCTCTACGCGCTCATGGAAGGGGCTGTCGAACTACAGCAATCAACGCTGTTTCGAACCGCCATACAAATGCCGGCCAACCTGACCGAAGGCGCCTATCTCACGCGCATTTTCCTGACCCGGTCGGGCGAGGTCGTGTCGTCGGTCGAAACCAGCATCGACGTTCGCAAAGTCGGCATTGAACGCTGGCTGTTCAACCTGTCGCGCCAGCAACCCCTGATCTACGGCCTGCTGTCGCTGGCCATCGCGATCTTTGCGGGCTGGGGGGCATCTGCGGCGTTCCGCCTGATCCGGTCCGGCTGATGGCGCACACACCACCGGGCACCCGCGCAGACTACCGCGCCTTTCGTATCCTGCCGACCCGCTGGCAGGACAATGACGAATACGGCCACCTGAACAATGCCACCTACTACGCGCTGTTCGACACTGCCGTGAGCCTCTGGCAAATGGACCAGGGGATCGAAATCCGGGGACCGCAGGCAACCAAATTGCTCGTCGTGGAAAGCGGTTGTCGCTATCATGCGGAACTCGGCTTTCCCGACATCCTGACCGCCGGGATCCGCATCGCCCATATCGGCACTACGTCGTTCCGCTACGAGATCGCCCTGTTCGGCAACGAGTCCCACACCGCCGGGGCCGAAGGGTTCTTTACACAGGTGCATGTGGGGGCCGACAGCCGCCCGGCCCCACTGCCCGAGGCGATCTGCGCAAGGCTTGCCACCTTGACCGCCTAGGAGTTCTTCGGGCGTCAAATACCTCCGCCGGAGGCAACCCGAGGCCGCAGCGCGAAGCGTGAGGACCGAGACAACCTGCGTGCGCGTCAGCGCACACAATTCCGTAATCAGCCTTTCTCGTGGAAGAACGCGTAAATCCGCTCCGCCAGCGCTTCGCTCACACCTTCAACCGCCTTGAGGTCGGCCAAGTTGGCCCGGCTGACTGCCTTGGCTGATCCGAAATGCGCCAGAAGCGCCCGTTTTCGGGCCGCCCCCACGCCGGACACCTCGTCCAGCGGGTTCGCCATCTGCGACTTGGCCCGCTTCGCCCTGTGTGTGCCAATGGCAAAGCGATGTGCCTCGTCCCGCAGGCGCTGCACAAAATACAGCACCGGGTCGTTGTGGCGCAATGCAAAGGGTCGCATTCCGGTGCGGTGGAATTCCTCCTTGCCCGCATCGCGGTCCACACCCTTGGCGACCCCGACCATCGGCACATCCTCCACCCCGTATTCCTTCATGATCTCGCGCACCGCCGACACCTGCCCCGCGCCGCCGTCGATGAGCAAAAGGTCCGGCCACAGACCCTTGTCACGATCCGGATCATCCTTGAGCAGCCGCTTGAACCGGCGGGTCAACACCTCTTTCATCATGCCGAAATCATCGCCGGGGGTCAGGTCTTCTCCCTTGATGTTGAACTTGCGGTACTGGTTTTTCAGATAACCGTCCGGCCCGGCCACGATCATCGCGCCCACCGCGTTGGTGCCCTGAATGTGGCTGTTGTCATAGACCTCGATTCGTTCGGGCGGCGTGTCCAGCGCAAAGGCTTCGGCCAGTCCGCGCAGCAGCTTCGCCTGCGTCGCCGTTTCCGCCATACGCCGCGCCAGCGATTCCCGCGCATTGCGCAGTGCGCCGTCCACCAGTTCGGACTTCTCGCCCCGGCGCGGCACCGCGATGTCGACCTTGCGACCCAGCTTGTCTGACAGCGCCTCCGTCATCAGATCTGCATTCTCGATCGGGTGCGACAGCAGCAAAAGCCGTGCAGGTTCCTTGGTGTCGTAGAACTGGCCAAGGAACGCCTCCAGCACCTCGGCCTCTTCCACGTCCGGGCCGACACGCGGATAGAAATCGCGGTTGCCCCAGTTCTGGTTCGCGCGGATGAAGAACACCTGCACGCAGGCCTGCCCCTTTTCCAGATGCAGCGCGATCACGTCCGCCTCGGTCACGCCGCGCGGGTTGATGCCCTGCGCCGTCTGCACCTGCGTCAACGCACGGATACGGTCGCGCAAGGCTGCTGCACGTTCGAATTCCATCGCTTCGGACGCTTCGGCCATCTGTTTCGCCAGGGTTTCCTGCACATTGGTGGATTTGCCCGACAGGAACCGCTCTGCGTCGCGCACGCTGGCTGCGTAATCTGCTTCACTGATCTTGCCGACACAGGGCGCCGAACAGCGTTTGATCTGATATTGCAGGCAGGGCCGCGTCCGGCTGTCGAACATCGCGTCCGAACAATTGCGCAGCAAGAAGACACGCTGAAGCTGATTCAATGTCCGGTTCACCGCGCCGGCGCTGGCGAAAGGGCCGTAATACGCGCCCTTGTCCTTTTTTGCGCCACGATGCTTGTGGATCATCGGGAAGGCGTGATCCGTGACATGGATATTGGGAAAGGACTTGTCGTCCCGCAGCAACACATTGTAGCGCGGTTTCAACTGCTTGATGAGGTTCTGTTCCAGCAGCAGCGCTTCGGTTTCCGTGCGCGTGGTCAGGAACATCATCGACGCGGTTTCCGAGATCATCCGGGCGATCCGCCCCGAATGTCCTGCCGCACGCGCATAGTTCGACACCCGCGCCTTCAGGTTGCGCGCCTTGCCCACATACAGCACCCGCGCCTGTGCATCGAGCATCCGATAGACACCAGGACTGGAGTCCAGTGTCTTCAGATACGCCTGGATACAGGCATGTCCTGTCAGGGTTTTGGTTTCGGTCTCTTGTGTCATGTGAACGTGTCTGGACGCCTTTTCAGAGGTCATGATTCTGCTGAATTCGCTGCCTGATTGAAACCCTATATGCAACTGTTAAGGCATCCACTGTTTCTGTGGATAACTCTGCGGAGAACTTTTGGAAGTTAACGATTTTCCTTTGAATCCCGGCGCGTTCCCTGATCTGCCTAATTTTTAGGCTGTATTTCAACCCTTTGTTTTAAAATGATAATTTTCTTTACATGCGTCAAGTTACTGAAATCATTAACAGTTTCGTAACAGTTTCGTAACGTCAACTTGAGACGTGCAAAACTTGTCTGCAGGATACATCATTCCTTGCCGATGACGTCCGGTGTCTGCCATCCAAGATGCTGCCCACCATCGACACAAAGCAGTTGCCCGGTGATCGCCGGTGACTCCAGAAAGTACCCCAAAGCCGCCGTGATATCGGATGTGTTGGAACCGCGTTCCAGGATCGTGGCAGCGCGTTGCTTGGCAAAATGCGCTTCGCTCTGACGGCCTCCACGCAGGGTCGGTCCGGGTCCGATGGCGTTCACACGACACTTGGGTGCGAGGCCCTGTGCGGCCGTCTGGGTGAAGGCCCAGAGACCCATCTTGGCGATCGTGTAGGTCATGAACTCGGGCGTCAGTTTGCGCACCCGCTGGTCAATCATGTTCACCACCAGTCCAGAGGCAATCGGCTCGTCCCGGTCATCGGTTTCCGGTTCGGGCAGTTGCGCTGCGAAATGCTGGGTCAGCACGAAGGGCGCGCGCAGATTGCTTTCCATATGCCGGTCCCAGCTGTCACGGGTCGCGGTCTCGATGTTGTCGTATTCAAAGATCGACGCGTTGTTGATCAGCACGGTCAGCGGGCCGCCCAGCCCGTCGATGGCACGCGCTGTCAGGGACTGGATCGCATCCTCGTTCAAAAGATCGGCCTGAAGCGTACAGGCCTTTTGCCCCTTGGCCCGGATCATCGCCGCAACCTCTTCGGCGGCGTCGGCAGAACTGGCAAAATGAACGGCCACGTCGTGTCCGCGCTCTGCGAGGTACAGCGCCATCGCGCGCCCCAGCCGTTTGCCAGCGCCTGTGATCAAAGCTTTGCTCATCGGTTCGTCCTGTCGTTACATGATGACAAGCGCAATGTAGCCCAGATAAAGCGCCGACAAGACCACACCCCAGATGCGGGTCAGGTCTTTGGCAAGGAACACCAGCGGGAAAATCAGCAGCGACGCCCCCAGCATGACCCAAAGATCAAAGCGCAGGAATTCCGGATCGACCGGGATCGGCGCAATCAGCGACGCAACACCGATAATGGCCAGCAGGTTGAACATGTTCGATCCGATCACGTTGCCCAGCGCCACGTCCGCCTGACGGCGCAGCGCGGCCATCACGGTGGTTGCCAGTTCGGGAAGCGAGGTGCCCAGCGCAACCAGCGTCAGGCCAATCATCGTGTCGCTGACGCCGAAGATGGTGGCGATCTGGACGGAACTGTCGACCAGAATATCCGCGCCCAGTGGCAGGCCGACAAGGCCGAGGACGAGGAAGAGAATGATCTTCCACCAAGGCATGTCCGGGTCCGCCCCTTCCGGCTCTTCTTCCTCCGGAGCCGCTTTCCCGGCGCGGCGATGCGCCAGCGCTTCGCGCATGGAGTCGCCAAGAATGATCGCGAGAACGACAAGCAGGATGATTCCGGCCAGAGGGTCGAAGATGCCGCGAAACGCCAGTGCGATGAACAGGACCGACGACCCCACCATGATCACATAGCTTTTGCGCGTGTTGCATTCGCTGGTGTGCATCACCGCGAGCAGCGCCGGAATGCCAAGCACCAGAAGGACATTGGCGGTGTTGGACCCCACCACGTTGCCCAGCGCAATACCCGGCACATTGTCGAGCGCCGCATTGATCGAGATGAGCAGCTCGGGCGCGGAGGTGCCGAACGCCACCACCGTCAGGCTGACGATCAAGGCCGGGATGCCAATTCGCAACGACAGGTTCACCGCGCCCCTGACAAGCGCGTCTCCGGCCAAAAGAAGGATCACCAGACCGACGACCACGCTTCCCCAGATCATCAGCATATCAGCTTTCCTTTCCGGTGCAGGGACACGGACCTTTGCCAATGCGGTAGCGCCCGCATTTCTTGCACTTGGCACTCGACAGCCGCTTTGCGCCCGGAATGCGCAGCTTGCCGAACATGGCAAGGACACCCATGAAGATCAGGAACAGAAAAACGATCTTTGTGATCACGTTACAGTCCGTAGCGCGCAAACTCGGCACGCTCCTCAACGGCGCTGAGCGCATCGCTTGTGACTTTCGCACCGAAACGGGTTAGGAACGGGCGTCGCAGTTCGTAGCGGCGGAATTGCACCTTGTCCCCGAACCGGTCTTTCATCGCGGGCACAAGATGTCCGATGGTGTCGGCAAGACCAACATCCACAGCGCCCTGACCGACCCAGATTTCGCCGGTGAACAGATCCGGATTGTCGGCAAGCTTGTCGCCCCGGCGGGATCTGACATAGGTGATGAAAGTGTCGTGCAACTGACCAAGAAGCCGGTTCAACCGCGCCACGTCTTCTTCGTTTTCCGGGCGGAACGGGTCGAGCATGGATTTCGACTTGCCCGCCGTATGAACGCGCCGTTCGATTCCTTGACGTTGCAGGAAAACATGCGCGCCGAACCCGGCGGAAACCACACCGATGGACCCGAGGATCGAACTTTGGTCGGCATAGATTTCATCCGCCGCGCTGGCGATCCAATAGCCCCCGGACGCCGCGACGTCTTCGACGAAGGCGTAGACCGGAACTTCGGTTTCTTCGGAAAGCCTTCGGATACGCGCCCCGATCATCGAACTTTGCACGGGCGATCCGCCCGGCGAATTGATCTCAAGCGCGACTGCATCCGGCTTTCCCTTGCGAAAGGCCTTTTCCAGAATGGTGCGCAAACTGGCATCGCTGAGGGTGCCACGGCTGCCTGCCGCAATGGTGCCCTGCATCCGCACAACCGAGACCGTGGGGCCGGATTTAACAAAAGGGATAAATCGCTTCATGAAGGCCATGTAGATTGGCGCGGATGGGCATACAAGGTATGGGCCGAAAAAGGAGGCCTGTGTGGACTGCGCGCCTCTGCCCGGGAAGGGTGCGGATCCTGACCTATTGTTTCGCGCGCTAAACATTGGGGCCGGAGCGGACCTATTAAGCTTTCATCCAGACCTTACCGTCGATGCCAACTCGGCCACAGTCCGCCTCGCCAAAGCACCAGAGCGGATCGGGGACTATGATCCTGGTCAAAGTCTGCCGTCCGGGGCCGTGTTACGTTTGGCGGGAAGCAAGGAGGACTCCGATGGAAGACTTGATCAAACTTGGAAAGGACTTTGTCCAGGCGATGCGGGATCGCCGCGGCATCGCGCATGTCACCGACGTCTACACCGAAAACGCAGAGTCGGTTGAGGCGGTTAATCCGCCCGGTCGCGATGTGCGGATCGCCAAGGGTCGCGGTGCAATCCAGACCAAACGCGAGGTTTGGGCAGAGGCGCACGAGATCCACAAGCTTGACGCGGACGGGCCCTATGTCCATCCGCCAAACCGTTTCGCCGTGCGGTACGAAGTCGAGGTGACGCAGAAAGAGACCGGTCGCCAGATGACCCTGCGCGAGATCGCGATCTACACGGTCGAAGAGGGCAGGATCGTCCGCGAAGAATTCTTCATGATGCCGAAATAGCCAATGCAGAGGCAGAGCCGGATGCCTTGAACACCTGAACATCTCGGGGGACTTGCAAATGTGTTTTTCCGCGACAGCAAGCTTTGCTGCGGGCGCTGTGTTGATGCCCGTTGCAGCCTATACAATCAGCACGGCCCTGAAGATGGACAAACGGTATCTGGGGTTCGCGGTCTTCCCGCTTTTCTTCGGTCTCCAGCAATTTCTGGAAGGCGGCATCTGGATCGGTCTCGACCAACCAGAGACGGCGCGATTGCATCTCTACGCCTTGGGGTTCTTGTTTTTTGCCTATTTCCTCTGGCCTTTCCTGGTGCCGTTTGCCGCGTATCTGATTGAGCCTCGCGAAGACCGAAGACGGGTTTTTCTGGGCCTGAGTGTTTTCGGGCTCCTGCTTGGACTGTCGCTTTTCGCGCCCTTGCTGTTCAACCCTGACTGGATTCCGCTTAGAATCGTGAACCATTCCATCGACTACAATTCCCGGCTGATCTGGGAGGGCATCCTGCCCTACGCCGTCATCCGGGTTGTCTATGCCGGCATCGTGTGTGTGCCTTTGCTGCTGTCATCAGAAAAGCATATCCGGATCTTCGGCGTGATCATCACGCTGTCGGTGATCGCCGGTTTTGTCTTTGCGCATTATGCCTTCACGTCGGTCTGGTGCTTCATGGCGGCAATCGTCTCTACCTACCTTCTGTTCGCGTTGCGCAGCCTTGGCAGGCGGCGCTTGCAGGTCAGAGGTCACCCTGTCTGAGCGCCCGATGAGGGAACGCGGGTCAGTAGAAACTCTGCGGGTCTATGTCGATCGCCATGCGCAATTCGCCCCTGAGTTTGAACGGAGCGACCCATTCCGCAAGGGCGGGTTGCAGCGCCGTGCCCTTGGGGGCTTTGACAAGTAGCCTGACACGGTGCCGACCGCGCACGCGGGCAATGGGGGCCGGGGCCGGGCCGAACACTTGCGCACCCACGCGACGCAGCGGGCCGTCATTGCGGGCCAGCGCGTTGCCAAGGTCGAACACCTCTTGCACATCGGTGGAGGACAGGATGATCCCCGCAAGCCTTCCGTAAGGCGGCACACCAGCGGCGCGGCGTTCGCCGGCCTCGGCAGCCCAAAAATCCTGTTCGTCGCCGGACAGGATCGCGCGGATCACCGGGTGTTCGGGCTGGTAGGTCTGCATCAAGGCCTGACCGGGTTTGTCGGCGCGGCCCGCCCGACCCGCGACCTGCCGCATCAATTGAAACGTGCGTTCCGCCGCGCGCAGGTCCGACCCTTGCAGGCCAAGGTCGGCGTCGATCACACCGACCAGCGTCAGGAGCGGGAAGTTGTGGCCCTTGGCGACCAGTTGCGTCCCGATGATGAGGTCGGCACCGCCGCTGGCGATGGTCTCGATCTCGGCCTTGATCGCGCGGGCAGAACCGAACATGTCCGACGACAGCACGGCAAGCCGGGCATCGGGGAACAGGCTTTGCGCCTCTTCGGCCAGACGTTCGACACCGGGTCCGACTGCGGCCAGCTTGTCTTCGGCCTCGCAATGCGGGCAGACATTCGGGAGCGGTTTGGTTTCGCCGCACTGGTGGCAGACAAGGCGCTTGAGGAACCGGTGTTCGACCATCCGCGCATCGCAGTGATCGCAGCCGATCTGGTGCCCGCAGGCGCGGCAGATGGTGACCGGCGCATAGCCCCGGCGGTTGATGAACAAGAGCGCCTGTTCGCTGTTGTCGAGCCGCTTTTGCACGGCGCGACGCAGGGTTGGGCTGATCCAACTTGATCCGGGCAGATCTTCGGTCCGCATGTCGATGGCGCGCATGTCCGGCATGACGGCCGCCCCAAAGCGCGAGGTGAGTTCGATCTTGGTATACTTGCCCGCATCGGCATTGGCCCAGGACTCCAGACTGGGTGTGGCGGAGGCGAGGATCACCTGTGCACCACAGATCGACGCGCGCAGAACAGCCATGTCGCGGGCGTTGTAGAGCACGCCGTCTTCCTGTTTGTACGAGGTGTCGTGTTCTTCATCGACCACGATCAGGCCCAGATCGCGGAACGGCAGAAACAGCGAGGACCGCGCGCCGACAACCAGTTGCGCACCGCCTTGGGCCACCATCTTCCAGACGCGGCGACGGTCTGTGATGGTGACGCCGGAATGCCATTCGGCAGGTTTCGCACCGAAGCGGGCATCGACGCGGGTGAGGAATTCGGCGGTCAGCGCGATTTCCGGCAAGAGGACCAACGCCTGACGGCCTTGGGACAGGCATTCGGCCACGGCTTCGAGGTAGACCTCGGTTTTGCCCGATCCGGTGACACCCTTGAGCAGCGTTGTCCCGTAACTGCGTGTGGCGACTGCATCACGCAAGGTGGACGAAGCGGTTGTCTGGTCTTCGGTCAGGTCTTTTCCCGCATAGGTCGGATCGAGTGTCGGGAAAGGCGTGTCGCGCGGGCTGTCTTCCTCGCGTACCGCGCCCAGCTTGGCGAGGCCCTTGACGACAGATGTGGTCACACCCGCCGCCTCGGCCAGTTCCTTGAGGGTCAGGGACAGCCCGCCCATGTCGCGCAGTACGTCGAGCACGCGCGTCCGGGCGTCGGTCATGCGGTCGGGGGTGCTGTCGCCCAGCCGGTAGATCTTGCGCATCGACGGTGGATCGCCCAGCCCCGGCGCGCGCGTGGCCAGCCGCAGCATCGCGGGCATGGGTGTCAGTGTATAGTCGCCCGCACGGGTGAGAAACGCCATCAGTTCGTCCCGCATCGGCGCTGCGTCAAGCACGCGGATCACGGACCGCACCTTGGACAGGTCGTAGTCGCCTTTCCCAGCCCCCCAGACCACGCCCAAGACCTTGCGCGGGCCCAGAGGCACCTCGACAAAGGCACCCAGATGGCAGCCGCCTTCGGGCGCGCGGTAATCCAGCACCCGGTCCAATGGCTGGGTGGTCAACACGCCGATCAGCGCGCCCTCGTCGAAATAGCTGGATGTTAGCGCCATCAGTTCGGGGTTTCCGTCGTCATTGCCATGGGGTAAAGCCAGCGGTAGGAAAGGCCAACCCATCGGAGGACGCAGCCCATGAAATTCTTTGTCGATACCGCAGAAATTGATGCCATTGCCGAACTGAACGATCTGGGGATGGTGGATGGTGTGACCACGAACCCATCGCTGATCAAGAAATCTGGTCGCGACATTTTCGAAGTCACGAGAGAAATCTGTGACATGGTCGAGGGTCCGGTGTCTGCCGAAGTGGTGGCACTCAAGGCCGAGGACATGATCGCGGAAGGCCGCAAACTGGCCGAGATCGCGGAAAATATCGCGGTCAAGGTGCCGCTGACCTGGGACGGTCTGAAGGCGTGCAAGGTGCTCACGGACGAAGGCAAGATGGTCAACGTGACGCTGTGTTTTTCGGCCAATCAGGCGCTGCTCGCGGCCAAGGCGGGGGCGACGTTTATCTCTCCGTTTATCGGGCGGCTGGACGATCTGAATATGGACGGCCTGGACCTGATCGCGGATATTCGCGAGATTTATGACAATTACGGGTTCGAGACCAACATCCTTGCCGCGTCGATTCGGACGGCCAATCACATGAGCGATTGCGCCAAGATCGGTGCGGATGTGGCCACTGCGCCTCCGGGTGTGATCAAGGCGATGGCGAACCATATCCTGACAGACAAGGGGCTGGACCAGTTCGTCAAGGACGCCGCAGCCGCGAATATCAAGATCCTCTGATCTGGGTTGGGGCAACGCTCTTTGAAGTTTGTTCCTGCCAGACGGCCACAGTTTTCCCGGATGCCCGCATTTGATCGAAAAAACGCGGGCATCTTGCCGGTACTCCTGATAGTGTCCGACAAAATACAAAACACGAGGATGGCATGAGCAGCCCCCGTATTGATGACGAGTTGCGCGAAACCATCATGACGCGCCCCGATGTGATTCTCGAGGATCAGGACGTGATGCGCGCCCTTATCGCCGCCAATGAGCGCGCGATGGGAGGCAATATCGTGGACCTGCGTGGCATCGCCATGGACCGGCTCGAGGCGCGTCTGGACCGGTTGGAAGACACACATCGGTCGGTGATTGCCGCCGCTTACGAAAATCTTGCCGGCACCAATCAGGTACATCGCGCCATCCTGCGGATGCTGGATCCCGTGGAATTCGAATCCTTCCTGCGCGATCTGGGTGGAGACGTGGCCGAGATCCTGCGGGTCGATGTGATCCGGCTGGTGCTGGAATCCGTGCAGAATGACGAAGATCCGGCAATCAAGCGGCTTGGGTCGGTTTTGTCCGTGGCCGCACCGGGGTTCATTGAGAACTACCTGAGTTCCGGGCGCTCTGCGACGCAGCGGCAGGTGACGCTGCGCCAGATCGAGACAGGCAAGCGCGACATCTACGGCGACAAGGCGGACTGGATCCGCTCCGAAGCCTGTCTGAAGCTGGATTTCGGACCCGGTCGGTTGCCGGGGTTGCTGGTGATGGGCGCGGAAGATCCACACCAGTTCACACCACAGCAGGGCACGGACCTTTTGACCTTTTTCACCGGTGTGTTCGAGCGTCAGATGCGGCGCTGGCTGTCGTGACGCTGATGCTCTCTCCGGCGGCGCGGGACGCGTTGGAGGGATGGCTGGCGTCAAGCCGCGCGTTGAATGGCACGGCTGAAAACACGTTGACCGCCTACCGGGGCGATGTGGTTGATTTCATTGCATTCCTGACGGGCTACAAAGGCGCGGCGCAGGGACTTGCTCCGTTGGCGCGGATCACGGTGCCGGACATGCGGGCCTGGATGGCGCATACGCGATCTGCCGGGTCCGGTGCGCGGTCGCTGGCGCGCAAGCTGTCGGCGGTCAAGTCGTTCTATCGCTGGCTGGCCGAGCGTGAGGGATTTGAACCGACAGCGGTTCTGTCGACGCGCGCCCCCAAATTTCAGAAGAAACTGCCCCGTCCGCTGAGCGAGGATGCCGCGCGCGAGATGATCGACACGGTAGGTCTGCAATCGCAAAAAGGGTGGGTCGGCGCACGGGACATGGCGGTTGTGACGCTGCTTTACGGGTGCGGTTTGCGGATTTCCGAGGCGCTTGGGCTGATGGGGCGCGACCTTCCTTTGGGTGAATCGATGCGGATCATCGGCAAGGGTGGCAAGGAACGGGTGGTGCCGGTTCTGCCCGTCGCGCGGCACGCTTTGGAAACCTATGTGCGGCTGTGCCCGTTCGAGATGGAACCGGATGCCCCGGTGTTCCGGGGTGTGCGGGGCGGTGGCCTCAACGCGCGCAACGTGCAGAAGGTGACGGAACAGGCGCGGATGCAGTTGGGCCTGCCTGCAACAGCAACGCCGCATGCGATGCGGCACAGCTTTGCCACACATCTTCTGGCAGCTGGCGGCGATCTGCGGGCGATTCAGGAATTGCTGGGACACGCGTCCTTGTCGACGACACAGGCCTATACGTCGGTGGACACGGTCCACCTGATGAAGGTTTACGAGGCGTCGCATCCCAAGGCGGGGTGATTGTGACGGTTACAATAATTCGCGGGATTTTCCGAAGCGGCCGTGCAAGGTCTGCGGCATCGCATTGATCATTTGAGTTTTTGCCATGCATCCGAACCCGAGTTTTCACAGTAAAGACCACTCAAAGGACATAGCCTTTGTCCGAAACCGCGCGTTTGGCACGGTGATGGTGAATGGTGATCCTGTGCCGATGGTGGCGCATGTTCCGGTTCTGGTGTCCGAAGACGGGCGCGAGGTGTTGATCCATCTGGTGCGGTCGAACCCGATCGCACGGGCGCTGACGGCACCGCAACCTGCGCGGATCGCGGTCAGTGGGCCGGATGCCTACATCTCGCCCGACTGGTACGGGATCGAGGATCAGGTTCCGACGTGGAATTATGTGGCGGTACAGATCACAGGGCTGTTGGAGCGGTTGCCGCAAGAGCAGATGCGGGACGTGCTGGACACGCAATCGGCCTTTTTCGAGGCACGGCTTGCGCCGAAGCCGCCCTGGACCACCGGCAAGATGACGCCAGACGTTCTCGAGAAAATGATGCGGATGATTGTGCCCTGCCGGATGAAGGTCGAGGATATCGCGGCGACGTGGAAGCTTGGCCAGAACAAGGATGATGCTGTGCGGGAACGGGCGGCGGCGATGGTGCCCGGCGGATTGGGGGCGGAGCGTGAGGCACTGGCGGCGTTGATGGCCAATCCGCCGGACCTTTGAGCCGGGTCTTTCCGTCGACGCATCGCCCTGCGGCGCTTTGCATTCGGGTCGCGGCAGGCTTAGCTAGGGAAACACATTTTTTGGAGCAGGCAGATGCAATTACTTCGTTCAGGTCCATCCCCCTTTGTTCGCAAGGTTCTCGTCACGCTGCATGAGACCGGGCAGTACGATGATATCGAACATGTAAACGTGGCCAGCACACCGCTCGCGCCGGATTCAAAGCTGATCGCGGCGAACCCGGTGGGAAAGATTCCGGCGCTTGTACGTTCGAACGGGCCGACGATCTATGACAGCCGGGTGATTTGCCGGTTTCTGGATGCACGCGCCAATGGTGGCCTTTATCCGGAACACCGGATCTGGGACACGCTGACGCTCGAGGCGACGGCGGATGGCATTCTGGATGCGGCGGTGCTGATGGTTTATGAAACCCGGTTCCGCCCCGAAGAGAAAGTCATGATGGACTGGGTCGAGGGCCAGTGGAGCAAGGTGTCGCGCGCGCTGGATGCGCTCAACACCCGGTGGATGAGCCATCTGAACGGACGTATGGATATGGGACACATCGCGGTGGCCTGCGCCCTGGGGTATCTTGACCTGCGCCACGATGAACGGTCCTGGCGCATCGGGCGCGATGGCTTGGCGACCTGGTTCGAAACGTTTGCAAAGCGTGACAGCATGGTGGCGACACATCCCGAACCCTGATACGCCACGGCACGTCACCACGCGATGCCTTGCACGTTGCCCTGCACGGGTTTACCGACGCGCAACGTTTTGAAAGGATACTGCCGCGATGCGGATGACCGATACGTTTATCAAACCGATGCACCCCGAGGGACGCAAGTTCGTTGCGATCTTCGCGGTGATCACCCTTGCCCTGTTCGCCATTGAGGATGTGCTGGGCTGGATCGGCGTCGGTCTAACCGTCTGGTGTTATTACTTCTTTCGCGATCCAGAAAGGGTGACGCCGGATCGGCCCGGACTTGTTATCAGCCCGGCGGATGGCATTGTGTCGCTGATCGAACCGGCCGTTCCCCCGCGCGAGCTTGGCCTGCCGGAGGTGCCGTTGACACGGGTCAGCGTCTTTATGTCGGTGTTCAACTGCCATGTGAATCGCGCGCCTGTCGCCGGAAAGATCGAAAAGATCGCCTATCGTCCGGGCAAGTTCCTGAATGCGTCGCTTGACAAGGCGAGCGAGGACAACGAGCGCAATTCGCTTGTGATCCGGATGGAGGACGAACGCATTCTGACGGTGACGCAAATCGCCGGACTGGTGGCACGGCGCATCATGAGCTTTACGCAGGAAGGCGCAGTGCTTGACCGGGGAGAACGGTTTGGTCTGATCCGTTTCGGGTCACGGCTCGACATTTATCTGCCGGACGGCGTGGAGCCATCGGTCAAGATTGGTCAGACCATGGTTGCTGGCGAAACGGTGATTGCGGACCTCACACCATGAGCAGCGAGCGCAATGGCGAAAAACTAACGCTGGTTCAGCTGTTGCCGAACATGCTGACGGTAACCGCCATTTGTGCGGGGCTGACCGCGATCCGGTTTGGATTGCAGGGCAATTACGAACTGGCGGTGCAGCTGATTCTGCTGGCAGCCATTCTGGATGGTCTGGACGGCCGGTTGGCGCGCGCCCTGGGCAGCGACAGCAAGATGGGCGCAGAGCTTGATTCCCTGGCGGACTTTCTGAATTTCGGGGTCGCTCCGGGATTGCTCCTGTATGTCTGGGCGCTTGAGGACACCAAGCAACTGGGTTGGATGGCGGTTCTGGTCTATGCGGTCTGCGCCGTCACCCGACTTGCGCGGTTCAACGTGGCGCTGAAAGCCGAAAAAGGACCGTCCGACAACGCGTATTTCATGGGAATTCCATCACCCGCAGGGGCGATTCTGGTGATGCTGCCGATGTATGCGTCCTTTGCCTTTGACAACGAACAGATCATCCCGGACGTGCTTTTGTCGATCTACATCGCGGGAATTGGCCTGTTGATGATCGGACGTTTCCCGGTCTGGTCCTTCAAGACGACGCGGATCAGCCAGCGGCGGGCAAAAATGTTTCTGGTGGCCTTTACGGCCATCGGCGCGGCGGTCGCCATCTACACCTGGATCGCGCTGGTTGTGCTTAGCCTGATCTATAGCGCTGCGGTGGTCTGGATGCTGCCGAAGTCGCGCCGCGCTTTGGCGCAGTCGCGACTGACGGACAAGTCCTAGACCCTAGAACTTGAGCGTCAGGCCCACGTTGACCGCATTGGTCTTGATGTCTGTGTCAAGCGATCCACCCTCGGGCAGGTCAACCGAATTGCTGGAATATGTGAACTGGTATTCGCCAAAGACCGCAAACCGGTCATTCAGATCATAGCTCACACCAGCCGTCAGGCGGGCCGCCGGACCGGTGTATTGAAATTCATAGGTTTCAATGCCGGTGGTGGTGTCCACATCGACATGCGGCACCGCGATGCCGATGCCGCCGCCAACATAAGGCGTGACCGCACCCTGCGCCCAAAGACCGGGCCAGCGTTGATAGGCGTTGACGGTCAGAATGTTCAGCCCGTCGGTGAATTCGAGATCGGAGAAGCCAATCGCCGCCTTTTCATCATCAGGCGCGTAGACCTTCGCGTGGGTGAATTCGAGCCCGAAGCCGAGCTTTTCGTTCTTCCACCACGTTCCACGCACACCGTAATAGGGCGGCATCTCGAAAGAGCGCCCTTCCCAGCCGATCAGCGCGTCGATGTCGGCACCTGTGCCCGGATAGTCGCCGTAAAGACGGCTGTGCGGCGCGGTCTGCCACCCGGAATAGATGGAAAGCTCCATCTCGGCGAGCGCGGGAGACGCGATGACCGATGTGCTAAGTGCAAGAATACCTGACAGAATCGTTTTCTGCATGGGAGCCGTCCGTTTCGAGTTTCATCGCTGCCTAACACGGCAATATGGCACCGTCAGTGCAAATTACCGCGACACTTCGGCGCTTATGTCTAACCTAGGTCGTCTGGAGGTGGACGGCTAGGGGGTTGCCCGCTAAATACCCGGTCGGAACGCCGCTCGTCTTGCGGCCCAACCCGTATTGTGGCCAGACCATCGGCCGATAAATGGAGATAACCTCGTGTCCAACGCAGAACACCACGAAGGCACCCGGAGGGACTTCCTGTACTACGCAACAGCCGGTGCAGGTGCCGTTGCGACCGGTGCCGCGGTTTGGCCTTTGGTCAACCAGATGAACCCGTCCGCAGACGTTTTGGCATTGTCCTCGATTCGAGTGGACGTGTCGGGATTGTCGGAAGGCTCGCAGCTTACTGTGAAGTGGCTCGGCAAGCCGGTCTTTATCCGCCGCCGCACTCCGGAAGAAGTCGAAGATGCGCGCAGCGTCGATCTTTCCGACCTTGTCGACCCGATCGCGCGAAACGCAAACCTTGACGATGCCGCAGACGCCACGGACGAAAACCGTGCGCTGGACGACACCGGCGAGTGGCTGGTTCAGATGGGTGTGTGTACGCACCTTGGCTGTGTCCCTCTGGGCAATGCCGGTGATTACACGCTCGACGGTAACGTTGGCGGGTGGTTCTGCCCATGCCACGGATCGCATTACGATACGTCGGGCCGGATCCGCAGAGGTCCAGCCCCGGAGAATCTTCCGATTCCTCCGGCTGAATTCGTCGACGAAACAACAATCCTGCTGGGATAAGGAGGCGCGCGAATGTCTGGAATTCCTCACGACCATTATGAGCCGTCGACCGGCGGAGAAAAGTGGCTGCACAAGCGGTTGCCAATCGTCGGTCTGATGTATGACACCCTGATGATCCCCACACCCAAGAACCTCAACTGGATGTGGATCTGGGGTATTGTCCTTACCTTCTGCCTGGCTTTGCAGATCATCACCGGTGTCGTTCTGGCGATGCACTACACGCCGCAGGTCGATATGGCCTTCGCCAGCATCGAGCACATCATGCGCAACGTGAACGGCGGCGCGATGTTGCGTTACCTGCACATGAACGGCGCGTCGCTCTTCTTTGTGGCGGTTTACGCGCACATCCTGCGTGGTCTTTACTACGGATCGTACAAGGCGCCGCGTGAAGTCACCTGGATTGTCGGCATGCTCATCTACCTGTTGATGATGGGAACGGCGTTCATGGGTTATGTTCTCCCTTGGGGTCAGATGTCCTTCTGGGGTGCCACCGTGATCACTGGCCTGTTTGGTGCGATCCCGCTGGTTGGTGAATCGATCCAGACCTGGCTTCTGGGTGGACCTGCCGTGGACAATGCCACGCTGAACCGCTTCTTCTCTCTGCACTATCTGCTGCCGTTTGTGATTGCCGGTCTCGTGATCGTTCACATCTGGGCCTTCCACACCACGGGCAACAACAACCCGACCGGTGTCGAAGTGCGTCGCACATCCAAGGCGGATGCCGAGAAAGACACCCTGCCCTTCTGGCCCTATTTCGTGATCAAGGACCTGTTCGCGCTGGCGGTCATCCTCGCGGTGTTCTTCGCGGTTGTCGGCTTCATGCCCAACTTCCTGGGCCATCCGGACAACTACATCGAAGCCAACCCACTTGTGACACCGGCACACATCGTTCCGGAATGGTACTTCCTGCCGTTCTACGCGATCCTGCGGGCCTTTGACGGTGAAGTCTGGGTCGTGATCGCGGCGAGCTTTCTGACCGGTGGCATCGTCGACGCCAAGTTCTTTGGTGTTCTGGCGATGTTCGGTGCGATCGTCGTGATGGCGCTGGTGCCGTGGCTTGACACATCGTCGGTGCGCTCTGGTCGCTACCGCCCGATGTTCAAGTGGTGGTTCTGGCTGTTCGTGGTGAACTTCTTTGTTCTGATGTGGGTTGGCGCAATGCCTGCCGAGGGTATCTACCCGTACATCGCCCTGATCGGTTCGACCTACTGGTTCGCCTATTTCCTCGTGATCCTGCCGTTGCTTGGTGTGCTTGAAAAGCCGCTGCCGCAACCGGACACCATCGAGGACGATTTCACGGCCCATTATGGCAAGTCCTCGACCACTGAGGGCGCTCCTGCAGCGACCCCGGCCGAGTAAGAAAGGACAAGCGACAATGCTTAAGAAACTTGCCCTCGCGGCCACTCTGGCCATGGCCCCTGTCTCCGGCGCGTTTGCCGCCGGAGCGGATGGCCACGTCGAGAATTTTGACTTCTCCTTCGAAGGCCCCTTTGGAACCTTCGATCAGGCACAACTGCAACGTGGCCTTCAGGTGTATACCCAGGTCTGTTCTGCCTGCCACGGCATGCAATATGTGCCGCTGCGCACGCTGTCGGCAGAAGATGGTCCCGGTATGCCCGAAGACCAGGTTCGCGCCTATGCGGAGCAGAACTTCGAGGTCTTCGACAGTGAGCTGGACGACTTCCGTCCGGCGCGTCCGACCGACAACTTTCCGGCGAACACGGCCGCAGGTGCGCCTGACCTGAGCATGATGGCCAAGGCGCGTGCCGGTTTCCATGGCCCGTATGGACTGGGCATCAACCAGTTCTTCAAAGGCATGGGGGGACCAGAGTATATCGCTTCCTTGCTGCATGGCTATACCGGTGAAGACAAGGAAGAGGCCGGAACGATTCTCTACGAGAACACCGCGTTCCCGGGTGGATGGATTTCGATGGCGCCGCCGCTTTACGGCGATGATGTCGAGTATTCCGACGGCACCGAAACCACCATCGAACAGCAGTCCAAAGATGTGGCCGCGTTCCTGATGTGGGCCGCAGAGCCCAAGCTGATGGCACGCAAGCAGGCCGGGTTTGTCGGGGTTGTGTTCCTGACCATCCTGTCCGTGCTGTTGTACCTGACCAACAAGCGGATCTGGGCCCCCGTCAAGGGACGTTCCAAGGATTGAGCCTTCTGATTTGAAACTGTGAAAGCCCCGCCAATCTGGCGGGGCTTTTTGCATTCTGACATACGGTATCGACATGGCGGAGGAGCGTGCTTTGCACATCGCGCAACAGCGCCCTCAAGCAGGTTTACCGCCCTCCCAGATACGCGCGCAGACCCGGTGGCGGATTGTCCAACAGGGTTTGCGTGTCCTGCGGCGGGGACACCACACCGTTCTCGACCACGATGGTCTGCCGGGCAAATCGCCGGGCATCATTCGGATCATGTGACACCAGCAGAATCGTCAGATTTTCTGCCTGTGCGACTTCGCTCACCAGATCCAGCATCTCATGTTTCAAGGCGGGGCCCAAAGCGGCGAATGGTTCGTCCAAAAGCAGCACCGGCCTTGCCTGTATCAGAACCCGCGCCAACGCCGCGCGGCTTTGCTGGCCTCCGGACATTTCCGACAACCGGCGCGGTGCAAATCCGGCCAGCCCGACACGCGCCAGAACGGTGTCGATCCGTTCGGCATCGCCGCGTTGCAGCCGTCCGGTTCCGGGGTTCAGCGCAAGCGCGAGGTTTTGTTGGAGTGTCAGATGCGGAAACAGGTTGGTGTCCTGAAACAGAATGCTGATCGGACGCTCTGCCGGGGCCAGATGGGTGATCTCGGTCCCATCCCAACGCAGAGCGCCGCTGATTGGATCGCGAAACCCCGCGATGACGTCGAGCAGTGTGGATTTGCCCGACCCGGATGCGCCAATGACCGCGACGCACTGGCCGGCCGCAACGGTCAGGTCGGCGGTCAGGTCGAACGTGCCAGCCCTTGCGCGAATGGTCTCAAGTCGAAGTGCCAACGCGCCCTCCCCTGTCGAATATCCAGAACAGGCCAAGGCTGAGGATCAGCAACAAGAGCGCTGCACCTGCCGCCTGCTCCATCCGGTAGGCCCCCATGAGTTGATAGACCTTGAGCGGCAAAGTTGCCCGATCCGGATCCGCAAACAGCGCGATCACGCCGAGGTCCCCCATCGAGAGCGCCGCTGTCAACCCGGCCGCAAATCCCAGAGGGCGTTTCAACCGGGGCAACAGAACCCAGCGCAACCACGCCCAGGACGACAGGCCCAGCGCACCGCGAAGGCGCGCGTAATCGGTCCGGATCGTTTCTGCCTCGGGGCGCAGGATGCGCAGCACGAAGGGCAGGCTGACAAACGCATTGACCGTCGCGGTCACATACAGCGCAAGATCAAAAGGGTTGGCAAAAGGCCGCACAATCAGGAACAGCCCGATCCCCAGCACCAGCGGCGAAAGCGCGATCCCCGCAAGGCCCAGCCATTCGCCCCAGCGCGTTGCCAGCGGCAAGGCCCAGAGCAGGCAGAGAAGCGTAGAGCCCAGCGCAACAAGGACCGAATGCCCCGCTGCTTGCCACACCGACGCCCCCAGCGTGGTGATCCCGGCAAGACCGTTCAGCGCAACCATGGTCAGCGGCGTCAACAGGAACAGCGCAGCGAGGCCGATCCAGATCGCATCCGTGCAGATGGAGAGGTGATCCGAACGGTCCCAGCGCGGCACGCGCCGGTCCAACCCTTTGGCCGCGACGGGCAACGATGTCACCCGAAGCGCGATCAGCCCGGCGGTCAGGGCAAGCGCCAATTGCACCAGACCCAGAACCGCAGCGCGGGAGAGATCGAAATCAAACCGCATGGATTGATAAATGGCGAGTTCAAGCGTCGTCGCGCGCGGCCCTCCGCCCAGTGTCAGGGCCACTGCGAAAGAAGACAGGCAGATCACGAAGATCACCGCAAAGGCTCCGGGCACGATCCGGCGCAGCATCGGCGCCTCCATCGACCGCCACATGGCGCGGCGTCCCATTCCCAGTGTTGCGGCCAGGCGAAATTGCTCTGCAGGAATGGCCAGCCAGCCTTGGAGGATCAACCGCGTCGCCAGAGGCAGGTTGAAGAACACATGTGCCAACAGCACACCGTGCAGACCATAGATTTGTAGTTCGGGTACTCCCATTGGAGACAGTACCCGGTTGAGTAGACCGGACTGACCAAACACCGCCAGCAGGCCCAGAACGGCGACGATCACCGGCAGGATGAACGGCGCACCGAGCAACGCCACCAGCAGTCCACGCCCGATGAACTTTCGCCGCGCCAAAGCCCGCGCCAAGGGGATGGCGAACAGCACGCTGAGCGCGGCCGAAAGCGTCGCCTGCAATACCGTGAACCGCAACGCCTGCCAATCCGCCGGACGAAACCCGGAAAAAGCCTCTGCCCGCAGGATCACCGCCGTGACCGGGCCGATCACCAGACCGGCCACGGTCAAAGCCGCGATGATTGCGGGTGTTATTGAGACAGGGCGCGACGCCATTCCTCGACCGTTTCATCCCGCAGGGCTGCGGCCTCTTCTTCGGAATAGAACAGCACTTTTTCGGGCAGGTTCAGCTCCTTGAAGCCATCTGGCCACTTGCTCGGGTCAAGCTTGGCCGGGAAGGACCAGTTGCCGGTGGCGATCATGGTCTGGAACTCTTCGGACAGCTGGAATTCAAGGAATTGATCCGCCAGCTCAGGCACATCGGTGCCCGCGACCTTTGCCGAGAGTTCGACCATGAAGTAATGGCCTTCCGGGAAAATCGCCGCTTTCTTCGTGCGGTCATCCTCGGCGATGATGTGATAGGCGGGCGACGTGGTATAGCTCAGCACCATGTCGGCTTCGCCGTCTGTGAACAGACCATAGCTTTCCGACCAGCCCTTGGTGACCGTCAGGATTTTCGGCGCAAGCTGTTCCCAGACCTGTTCCGCCTGATCGCCATAGATCGCCTTGACCCACAGCACCAGGGCAAGGCCCGAAATCGACGAACGCGGATCCTGGATCACGATCTTGAGATTATCGGGCGCATTGAGCAATGCGTCGAAGCTTTCGGGCACCTCCGAAATGCGCTCTTCATTGTAGATGAACGCTGTGTGCCCGAAATTGTAGGGCAGGAAAACCTCGTCGGTCCATTCGACGGGCAGGGTCAGGGACGAGGTGTCCTGCCCATGCGGTCCGAACAACCCGCTTTCTCGCGCGCGCCGGGTGACGTCGGTGTTCAAACCAAACACGATATCTGCGTCGGTCTGATCACCTTCCAGCAGGATGCGGGGCAAGAGATCACCTGGCTTGAATTGCAGATCGCAGGCGCATTGCGCCTCGAACATCTCTTCGATCCTTGGGCCGGGACCCCATTCCGAGACGATGTAATCACCCGCATAGACAGTCAGAACGGGTGTGTCCTGAGCAACCACCATCGTGGTCGACGCAAGAAATCCCGCAGCAAATGTAAGGGCCGTTTTCATGGCATCCTCCTGTATTGCGACGAGAGGGCAAAGCAGGAGCGTATCCAGACCTTCCCTCCGCCGGTGTTAACCGGTTCAGGTTCAACGGGTTCGCATCACGCATCTCAGCCGGTCGTCTGGCACCCCGAGGTATCGCAAGACGTAGCCTTGGCGCGGCGGCACTTCAAGGCGAAACCGGCTTTGTCTTCATCTTGCCGAATAAACTCCGGGGGGCCGTTCATTTGGCGCCATTGGTTCAAGCCCAATGGACGGCGGGGCAGAGCCCCCCACGGATCGGATTGGCGCAACCAATTCGAAACATCTTGAGAGACACCGCCGGCTGCCCTAGGACACTTCCCAAGCAAGGAGACCCAATAATGAGCCTCAACACCTTCGGACATCTCTTCCGCGTCACCACATGGGGCGAAAGCCATGGGCCTGCGCTTGGCGCCACGGTCGATGGATGTCCACCGGGGGTGCCGATTGATGCGGGCATGATCCAGCACTGGCTCGACAAACGCAAACCGGGTCAGAACAAGTACACGACCCAGCGCCGCGAGGCCGACGAGGTCAAGATCCTGTCGGGTGTGTTCGAGGGCCAGACCACCGGAACGCCGGTGCAGTTGATGATCGAGAACACGGACCAGCGGTCGAAGGATTACTCTGACATCATGGAGAAATTCCGCCCCGGCCACGCGGATATCACCTATTGGCAGAAATACGGCATCCGCGACTATCGCGGTGGCGGGCGGTCCTCGGCGCGGGAAACAGCGTCGCGGGTGGCCGCAGGTGGCCTTGCGCGCGAGGCGATCAAGGCAATGTTGCCGGGGGTGCAGATCACCGGCTACATGACCCAGATGGGGCCACACAAGATCGACCGGGACAGGTTCGACTGGGACGAGATCGAGAACAACCCGTTCTGGGTGCCGGATGCAAAGGCGGCGCGTGATTGGGCGGATTATCTCGACGGGTTGCGCAAGTCTGGCGAAAGCGTGGGTGCGATCATCGAGGTTGTGGCGCGCGGCGTCCCGGCGGGGCTGGGCGCGCCGGTCTATGGCAAGCTGGATACGGATCTTGCCGCCGCGATGATGAGCATCAACGCGGTCAAGGGTGTCGAGATTGGCGAAGGCATGTCCTCGGCGATGTTGACGGGCACGTTGAACGCAGACGAGATCTTCATGGGGCCGAACGGCCCGGAATACAGCTCCAACCATGCGGGTGGTATTCTGGGCGGGATTTCGACCGGGCAGGACATCGTCGTGCGGTTCGCCGTCAAGCCGACCTCGTCCATTCTTTCGACCCGCAAGACCATCACAAAGTCCGGGACCGAGACCGAGATCATCACCAAAGGCCGTCACGACCCCTGTGTTGGCATTCGCGCCGTGCCTGTGGGTGAGGCGATGATGGCCTGCGTGATCCTCGACCACCTGCTGCTCCATCGCGGACAGGTGGGCGAGAACCGCGGCAAGATCGGTTGAGTTCCTGCCTCAGCTCTTGACGGTCTGGCGCGAGATTTGCACGGCCAGGATGCCGAAGGTGATGATGATCACGCCGAGGACATCCATCGGACCAAGGCCTTCGGACAGGATCAGCGCGGCAATTGCGACACCAAGGAACGGGTTGAGGAAGTGGAAGGTTGCCGCCTTGACCGCACCGATGCGGTTGACCAGCCAGAACCAGACCAGCGTTGCAGCCAGTCCCGGAACAAGGGTTGTATAGACGAAGGCCAATACAAGCTTTGGAGACATCGTCACTGCGAGGGTCTCAAGCACAAGGCCCGCAGGCCAAAGCACCGCGCTCCCGACCAGCATCTGCAAGCCGACCACCATCATGAAGTTGCCGCCCGAACTTGCATTGCGCAGTGCAAGCGTGGCGACGGCGAGTGACATCACACCGATGATGCACAGGCCGATCCCCAACAGGTCCGCCCCGGCCCCAAGCCGCGCGCCCATGATGATGACCACACCGCAAAAGCCCGCGATCAGTCCCATCACCCCAAGAGGCGACATGCGCTGACCAGCAAAGAGCCATCCCGCCACGCCGACCAGCAGTGGCATGGACGAGGCGATGATTGCGGCCAAAGACGCCTCGATCCGCTGCATGGCCACGAAATTGAGCCCCAGATAGAGCGCGTTCTGGCAGATGCCGAAAAGGATTGTGGCCCGCCATTGTGACGCACTCAACCGCCAGGACTGTCCCATCCAGAGCGCAACAAGCACCGCAAGCGCCCCGGAAATCGTAAAACGCAACGCCAGCGCCATGAGCGGTGGCGCATCTGCGACGATGATCCGGGCTGACGTGAAGGCAGAGGACCACATGACCGCAAAAGCCAGCCCCATCAGGATTGCGCGTATGTCCAAGGGGGTCTCCCGGGTGAGTATAGGATTGTCGTGTCGGAGCACACATTGGACTGTGTCCTGTCCGAGGCCATCTACACCTCCGGACACCAAAGTTTCAATGTCTCTCTTTAACGTCTCCCGTTGTGCGGTTGCGGTCTTGTCAAATCACCCGGCCCTTAGCCTTTTTCGGGATCCGTCATCGTCACACTGACACCGCCGATGCCATCGATCAGCACTTCGACCTCCATCCCGGCCTTGATCGGACGCGCACCGAGCGACGTACCGCAGGCAATGAGGTCTCCGGGATTGAGCGTCATGTCCTGTGACAACAGGCTGACGATCTGCGCCGGAGGCAGGATCATGTCGGAAGCCGGATAGGATTGCCGTTCGCGGCCATTGACCAGCACCGTGATGGTAAGGTCCTTCCAGTTCACATCCGTGTCGATCACCGGACCGACAACGCCGAAACCGTCAAAGCTTTTTGAGCGGGTCCATTGCGGGAAAGACGCGTCCGCATTGAGCACGTCCAGCGAGGTGATGTCATTGACGCAGGTGTAGCCGAAGATGGCCTGTTCGGCGTCTTCCACGGTCACGTTCTTGCACGTCCTGCCAATCACGATGCCCAATTCACCCTCGAACACAACGCGACCTGCGGACGCCGGGATGTCAACCTTGGCCCCCTGACCGGAAAGCGACGTATCGGCCTTGAGAAAGTAGAGCGGATGTGTCGGATGGTCATTCCCCGCCTTTTCCGCAGCCGCCTTGAAGTTGTTCCAAAGGCCGATGAACTTGCCCGGTACAACAGGCGGCAACAGGGCCACGTCGGACAACGGCACAGCCTCACCCTTGGGCGTGTCAGAGCCAAAGCCGGCGCGCGGGTGGAAGACGTCGTCCGTGATGACGCCGGTGATCTCAAGTCCGTCTGGGGTTGTGCCTCTGGCCCATTTCATCGTGGTCTCCTCTGTGGTTTCCCCGTCCGCGATCAGAATATTGCGGTATCGGGACGTTATACGGATCGCTGCGTGCAACGCCATGGGTATTGACGGGGCGGTGTGTTGGTCTGTGACCTGCGCTGCCCCGACGAAAAAACCCCGCCGATCGAACGGCGGGGCAAGGTAAGTGCCGCGGATCATGACCGCAGGCACCGGCGGTGTTCGGAGGTTCAGATCATTTCGGATCGGATCTGCTGGCGCAGCACATCAATGGGTACGGTCTTCCCATCGCGGCGGAAGCACCAGTAGGTCCAGCCATTGCAGCTTGGCGCGCCTTCAAGATGGGCCCCAACCTGATGGATTGATCCTTTGACATCGTTGCCGATCAGCGTGCCATCGGCACGAACCTTGGCCTTGTGACGACCGTTCATGCTGTGCAACTCCTCTCCGGGGCGCAGCATGCCACGTTCCACCAACTGGCCAAACGGCACGCGCGGCTCAGCGCGTTTGCTGGTCGAGGTTTCAAGAGCAGCCTTGTCAAGACGGCGGACAGATGCGATGCGCTCTTTGGCAACCACGCGGTACTTTTCCTCGCGTTCGATCCCGATCCAGTCGCGGCCCAGCATCTTGGCGACAGCACCCGTGGTGCCGGTTCCGAAGAACGGATCAAGCACCACATCGCCCGGTTTGGTCGACCCAACCAGCACACGGTGCAAAAGCGCCTGCGGTTTCTGCGTCGGATGCGCCTTGTCGCCCGCCGCATCCTTGAGCCGCTCGCCGCCATTGCAGATCGGTAGAACCCAATCCGAACGCATCTGGATACCCTCGTTCAGCGCCTTGAGCGCCTCGTAATTGAACGTGTATTTCGCCCCTTCGGATTTCGATGCCCAGATCATGGTTTCGTGCGC
>NZ_JBHYFV010000004.1:0-184851 GCF_051859345.1 Marivita sp.
CCTCGATCTGCCCCGGCCGCGTGATCCGGACATGGCGCGCACGGCCCGGTTCTCTGACATTGCGGACAGCGTCTTCGCAGCGTTGTCCCAAGGCATGGCGGACAGCCATCCTCCTCTTGTCGCACAATGACCGCCGTCGTCACGGACCCGGCCACGTCCACCGGATGGTTGCGGCGAAACGCGGTGGCGATCCTGGGCATCGTTGGTTTGTTCGTCGTCTGGGATCTCGCCGCGCGCGCCTTTTCAGACGCTTTCGTTCTGGCAGGCCCGTCTGACGTCGTTGTCTATGTGATCGAGAACCATGCGCTGATGGCAAGGGCGCTGGGGGTCACCCTGTCCAATGCGGCCATCGGGTTTGTGCTTGGCAATCTCGCAGCGGTTCTGTTGGCGTTGATCGCCCTGATCTGGCCGCGCAGCGAAGCGGTTGTGACCGGACTTGCGCTTTTCGTGTTCTGTCTTCCCCTTGTTGCCACAGGCCCGATCCTGCGGGTTTTCTTTGGACCGGGACCTTGGCCACAGATCCTTCTCGCGGCACTTGCGGTCTATTACACAACCCTCATTCCGCTGCTTGTGGGTCTTCGCGCGGTGCCTGCCACATGGTTTGACCTTGTTCGCAGCTATGGTCGCGGTCGCGTGGCGACGCTTGTCCATGTGCGCATGATGGCGTCTCTTCCGTATCTCTTTGCAGGCCTGCAAATCGCGGCCCCGGCTGCGTTTCTGGGGGCCATGGTCGGCGAATTCACCGGGGCAGAGCGCGGCATGGGTGTGCTCACGATCCGCGCCATGCGGGCGCTTGATGTCGATATGACGTGGGCGCTGGCCAGTATTGCGACCGCAGTTGCGATCCTTGTCTATCTCGTGATCGGTTGGTTGGCCAAACTGGTTCTTCGTGATCCTCCGCCGGTGATCCTTGCCCCACCGAGCACAGGGGGAAGAGCCGGGAAAACAATCTGGAGACCATTGGCAAATGCCGCCCTCGTCACGGCGGTTATCGTGACGATCTGGTGGGGTGCGCTTGCAGCGCTTGATGTCAGCCCGTTCTTCGCGAAACGACCGGGCGACGTATTTGCTGCGTTGTACCTTGACGGGGATGCGGCGCAGACGCGCGCAACCTTGTTCACGGCTTTGGGGGAAACGGCTGTTTTCCTGTTGCCCGGATACTTTGCCGGTCTCTTTGCCGGAGCGGGACTTGCCATGCTTGTTGTCTTGCAGCCGGCGCTTGCCGGAACCGCGATGACCCTGTCGATTGCGCTGCGGTCGGTGCCGATTGTGACCACAGCGCCGCTTGTTGTGCTGTTGGTCGGGCGGGGTGCTGTCGGTACGATCACCCTGGTTGCGGTCATGGTGTTTTTTCCAACCTTTGTCGCGTGCCTGCATGGTCTTCGGCAGGCACCGGGACAGGTGATGGATGTCTTCAACAGCTTCGCAGCCGGTCCCGTGTCGCAATTGATCCGGGTGCGTATTCCCGCCATGTTGCCCGCGTTTTTTGCTGCCGCAAGAATGAGCGTTCCAGCCTCGGTTCTGGCCGTCACGGTGGTGGAGTGGCTGGCCACGGGAAACGGGATCGGCAGTCTGATGGCGCTCTCGGCGTCTTTGTCGGATTACGACATGCTCTGGAGTGCGGTTGTGCTGGTTTCCGTTCTGTCATCGCTGGGCTATGCTTCTGTAGGATTGCTCGAAGCGCGCGTGCTGCGCGTGTATGCACCTGAGCAGACGACGACATGACACAGCAGTCCGCCTCTTTTGCAATCCCCGGCGATATCACAACGCTGACGGGGGGATATATTTACGAGCGACGCTTGCTCGAAGGATTGCGCGCGGCAGGGCACGACGTGGCGCATCTTCAACTTGGAGCATCCTATCCCGACCCGACACCGGATGAGATGACCGAGGCTGTTGACGCACTGTGCGCCGTTGATCCGAACCGGGTTCTGATCCTCGACGGATTTGTTTCCGGGGCGACCGAAACCTCTGGCCTTGCCCGCGTTCGCGCCCCGATGGTTGCGATGGTCCACCATCCTCTGGCCATGGAAAGTGGCCTTTCCGACGTCCGGCGGGAACACTTGTTCAAGACCGAGCGGGACAATCTTGCGCTGGTTGAGCATGTTCTTGTGCCAAGCCCCCACACCGCCTCGATGCTGACGGAACATTATGGAGTGGCGGCTGATCGCATCACGATCGCGCGTCCGGGGACGAACAGGCCTGGAGGTGTGCCATCCCCGATTGATCCGCCGCTGATCCTGTCCGTCGGGCTTTTGCATCCACGCAAGGGCCACGACATCCTGCTGCACGCCTTGGCAAAGTTAAAGGATGTCGATTGGCAAGCCGTGATCGTCGGGTCGGATCATGACACGGGACACGCGGCACAGCTGATTGATCTGCAACAGTCTCTGGGTCTTGGAGGCC
This sequence comes from Marivita sp., assembly GCF_051859345.1. GTDB lineage: Bacteria > Pseudomonadota > Alphaproteobacteria > Rhodobacterales > Rhodobacteraceae > Marivita. The sequence goes on from NZ_JBHYFV010000004.1 coordinate 2,407, forward strand.
GCGTGCGATTTGCGGGCAAAGTCCCCCAGGATCAGCTGGGGCCGTTGTATCGACAGGCGTCGATTTTTGCCCTTGCCACGCGCTATGAAGGCTATGGGATTGTCTTTGACGAGGCGCTGGCGCACGGCCTGCCCATTGTAAGCTGTAAGACCGGTGCCGTGCCGGACACGGTTCCGGATGACGCTGGCGTCCTGGTGCCCGTGGACGATATAGACGGGTTTTCGCACGCCCTTGGCAGGCTTCTGACCGATCAGAGCAAGCGACGCGACTTTGCCAAAGCAGCCCAAAGGGCCGGGCTGTCTCTGCCGGATTGGTCGGAAACCGCCCGTATCGCAAGCGGCGTTCTCAATCGGCTGGGTTGAGGAAGGCCGTCAACGGATCGAATGGGTTGCCCTATTCCAAAAGGTGCCACATGTCGGGCCATTGGGCCTTGAAACGGAGCATTTCGGAAGTTTTCCGGGGTCGTCATCCCGTAGGCTCTGGCGGATATCGGGCAACGCGCGATCAGATTTCTACAGAACCAAGGCACCGTGATGCGAGACAACATGCGCTGTCAACTGGTCCGCTGAGCGGATCGCCTGGTCGGAACCTTGCCACATGATGCGTCCCGCAAGATATCCCGCATTGAACGAGTCGCCAGCCGCCGTTGTATCGACGATCTGTGCGACCGTTTCGGGGCTATGTCGGCCCAGAGTTTCGGCCGGAGGTTGCGATCAAACACAACCTCGCCACCGGCAGCGCTGATTTCGCGCCAATAGCTGAAACTGCGTTCGCCGTCCTTAAGCTGGATCATGTAAAGACCCACGGATTTTCCCGAGCGCCTGAACATTGCCTTGGTGCCCAATCCGGCATTGGCAAGAAGGTCCAGCGTCTGATCGGACGCGCCGTCGGTTCCGATGGCGCTTAGGTAATCCACCTGATCCTGCTCTGGCAGAATCTTGCGCAGATACCACGCGGTGTCCTTGCAATGCCCGCAGCGTGTGAAGTTGGTCTTGAGCCCCCAATAATGACCCCTGCTCAAGGTGCGGTTGATGCCATTCTGTGGGCTCATCCGTTGACTTTGCGCTGCATTCAGGGGCATATTGTGCACATCTTTGCGTCGCGTCGCCCTCAACTGATGAAGGGAGCGCGACACAATGGTGTCATAAGCAATGGCACGGGGTCGAACCACATGTTCGATTCCGAAGCCCGCGGGCCGGGAAATGTGATTTTTGCGCGGAGGGCACGAAAGCTGCGCAGTCAGATTTCAGGAGTCTCCTTATGGGACCGTTTCCGCACGACGCACCGAAAGCCAAAATCGACGAAGTGAACATCGCCGGAACCGACGGGTTTGAATTTGTAGAATTCGCCCATCCAGAGCCGGGTGTTCTCGAAGACCTGTTCACAAAGATGGGCTATATCGAAGTTGCGCGGCACAAGACCAAGGACATTTCGCTTATCCGGCAGGGTGGGGTGAATTATCTGATCAACCGTGAACCCAACAGCCACGCCGCGCAGTTCGTTCAGGACCACGGACCCTGTGCGCCCGCGATGGCGTGGCGTGTGGTCGATGCGCAGCACGCATTGAAATGTGCGGTGGAGTACGGGGCCAAGGAATACACGGGCGACGGCAAATCCATTGACGTTCCTGCGGTCATCGGCATCGGTGGGTCGCTGCTCTATTTCATCGAAGACTATGACAACGGCAAGACGCCCTACGATGCTGACTTCGAATGGGTTGGCGAACGCGACCCGCGCCCAGAAGGGGCCGGGTTCTATTACATCGACCATCTGACCCACAACGTGATGCAGGGGAACATGGAGACCTGGTACAGGTTCTATGCCACCGCGTTCAACTTCAAGGAAATCAGGTTTTTCGACATCAAGGGCAAGGTCACAGGCCTGACCAGCCGGGCGCTGACCTCGCCCTGTGGCAAGATCCGGATTCCGATCAACGAAAGTGCCGATGATCAAAGCCAGATCGAAGAATATCTCAGGGAATACAAGGGTGAAGGCATCCAGCACATCGCGGTGGCGACAGATGACATCTATGCCTCGACCGATCTGATCGCCGACAATGGCGTCGATTTCATGCCGGGACCACCCGCGCTTTACTACGACAAGAGCCATGACCGGGTAAAAGGCCATGATGAGCCGCTGGATCGGATGAAAAAGCACGGAATCCTGATTGACGGCGAAGGTGTTGTGAACGGCGGATCGACGCGCGTTTTGCTGCAGATCTTCTCGAAGACCGTGATTGGCCCCATCTTTTTCGAATTCATTCAACGCAAGGGGGATGACGGGTTTGGAGAAGGCAATTTCAAGGCGCTGTTTGAATCCATCGAAGAGGACCAGATTCAACGCGGTGTGATTGCCTCGGAGGCATGAGTGCCGCAAGACGGCTGGAAATCCTATTCTGGCGCTCCGGTTGAAGGCACGGGTGTGTGCCGACTGGACGAGGTTCCGGATGGCGACACGCTCTGCCTTGATCTGGACGGCTACCCCATTGTTGTGGTGCGGTTCGGGTGGGAAGTTCTGGCATATGTGAATGCCTGTCCGCATCAGTATCTGCCGCTCAACCACAGGGGCGACCGCCTGATGTCGGCTGACAAGACGATCCTGCGCTGCACCAGCCATGGCGCGGGATTTTCCGCGCGCACAGGTGACGGGGTCGCGGGGTATGGGTTGGGCGCATGTCTTGATCCGGTCCCGGTTCACCTTGATGGCACAACGATCAGGATAGGCCAGGCCGGCGGTATCGGTTCCTGATGTCTTGCTTGATGCCCGAAAGACCAGTGCAAGACCTTGCGTCAGGGCATCTGCGCCATGCGGATCAAGAACCGGCGAACGATTGTGTATTCGTCTGTGGTGAACTCGGACATCAGGCGCTTGTTGTAGCGTTCTGCCTCATTCACCAGATCGTCGAATGCGGCTTTGCCAAGCGCCGTGAGGGACAGCAATTCCTGACGTCGATCGTTTTGCATCTCTGTGCGGATCAAGAACCGGCGCGTTTCAAGCGCCACCACCGCGCGACTGACCTTTGTCTTGTGGATTTTCGCCCGTGAGCAGATGGCCTTCGCCGTCAGATTTCCGTAGCGGCCAAGATGGAACAACACACGCCATTCGGTGCGCAGCATGCCATAATTGGCCTTGTAGAATTTCTGAAACTCCAGGCTGGTCGCCTCGGCCGCCTGATTCAGCAGGTAAGGCATGAAATTCTCAAGAAGAAAGGGCTCTTTTTCCGCCATGGGTGACAAACTGAATGTTGATAGTTACAAAAGCAACCAATAGTTCAGGGGCACGCTGCAAGAGGATGAACTCATGAACAAGGTTTCTGCGCCCCACGGCCTGCAGAGTGCCGCAAGTCCGGTTGGGACTGTCGAAGGCTACATGCCCGGCTTTGGCAATGACTTTGAAACAGAGGCGCTGCCGGGTGCCCTGCCGCAGGGCATGAATTCGCCTCAGAAATGCAACTACGGCCTTTATGGTGAACAACTGTCCGGCACCGCGTTTACCGCGCCCAGCCACCAGAACGAACGCACATGGTGTTATCGCATTCGACCATCGGTCAAACATTCGCATCGCTATACGCAGATTGATCTGCCCTATTGGAAATCCGCCCCCCATATCCCCGAGGGTGTCACGAGCCTTGGTCAGTATCGCTGGGATCCGGTTCCGCATTCGGACGCGCCACTGACCTGGCTCACGGGGATGCGCACCATGACCACCGCAGGGGATGTGAACACACAGGTGGGGATGGCGACGCATATCTACCTCGTCACCGAAAGCATGGTGGATGCCTATTTCTTTTCGGCGGATTCAGAGCTTCTGGTTGTCCCGCAGGAAGGGCGTCTGCGGTTCTGCACAGAGTTGGGTGTGATCGACATCGAGCCGCAGGAAATAGCGATCCTGCCGCGCGGACTGGTGTACCGTGTCGACGTGCTTGACGGGCCATGTCGTGGGTTTGTCTGCGAAAACTACGGCCAAAAGTTCGAATTGCCGGGCAGGGGGCCGATCGGGGCCAACTGCATGGCCAACCCGCGCGATTTCAAGACCCCGGTCGCCGCGTTCGAGGATCGCGAGGTGCCCTCCAGCGTCACCATCAAATGGTGTGGCCAGTTCCACGAGACAAGGATTGGCCAATCGCCGCTGGACGTGGTGGCATGGCACGGCAATTACGCGCCCTGCAAATATGACCTGAAGGCCTATTGCCCTGTCGGCGCGATCCTGTTCGATCATCCCGACCCGTCGATCTTCACCGTTCTGACGGCGCCATCGTCCAGCCCCGGCACGGCGAACATTGATTTTGTCCTGTTCCGCGAACGCTGGATGGTGGCCGAGGATACGTTCCGCCCGCCATGGTATCACAAGAACATCATGTCCGAACTCATGGGCAACATCTATGGTCAGTACGACGCCAAACCCAAGGGCTTTATTCCCGGTGGTGTCAGTCTGCACAACATGATGCTGCCCCACGGGCCGGACAAGACCGCCTTTGAAGGCGCATCGAATGCCGACCTGAAGGCTGAAAAGCTCGACAATACGATGTCCTTCATGTTCGAAACGCGGTTTCCGCAGCATCTGACCCATTTCGCAGGCAAAGAGGCACCGCTGCAGGACGATTACATCGACTGCTGGGACAGCCTTGAAAAGAAATTCGACGGCACACCGGGCAAGAAATGAAGGTTGCAACCCGCCCGATCCCCGGCAAATCTCATCGGCATGACGGCGAGTTGGTGGTTGTATCCGACGATCTGCGCAGCTGTCGGCGGGTCCGCGATCTGACCCTTCAGGATGTGCTCGATTCCGATGTGACGGAAGACGACCTGCGTCCGCATCTCGCAAAACAGGAAGACTTTGTGCCGGCGTCTGCCCACGCACCCCTGCCGCGCGCGTATCAGTTTCTGGATGGATCAGCGTATGTGAACCATGTCGAACTGGTGCGAAAGGCGCGCGGCGCCCAGATGCCGGACAGCTTCTGGAGCGATCCACTGATGTATCAGGGTCTGTCGGTCTTTGCCGCCCCGTGCGCCCCGATTTTGGGAAAAGAAGACTGGGGCATCGATTTCGAAGCCGAGGTCGCCGTGATCACCCGGCATGTCCCGCTTGGCGTGACGGCCGAAGATGCCGCCGGTTACATCGCCTATGTCATGCTTCTGAACGATGTCTCCCTGCGCAACCTGATCCCGCCTGAGCTTTCCAAGGGTTTTGGCTTTGTCCATTCCAAACCCATCTCTGCCTGTTCACCTGTCGCGGTCACACCGGATGTGCTGCCGGGATGGGATGGGCGCAAGCTGCACGGCACGCTGCGCGTCGATCTGAACGGCACGCCCTTTGGCCGTGCCGATGCGGGCATCGACATGACCTTCGATTTCGGCGATCTGATCGCCCATGCCGCCAAGACCCGCGCGCTGCCCGCCGGATCGGTCATTGGGTCGGGCACCATTTCCAACAAACTCGACAACGGCCCCGGCAAGACAGTTGCGGAGGGTGGCGCGGGCTACTCTTGCATCGCGGAGCAGCGCATGGTCGAGACGATCTTGCACGGCGGCCCCCGCACGCCCTTTATGGCAGCGGGCGATCATGTAGAGATCTGGATGGAAGACCAATCCGGTCAGGACATCTTTGGACACATTTCACAGACGGTGGAGACGATATGAGCAAGGCTTTCGCATCACAGGGCGACATGACCGAAAAGACGATCACCTTCGATGAGATCGGTGAAGGGCTTTATGCCTTTACCGCCGAGGGGGACCCGAACTCGGGTGTCATCGTCGGCGATGACAGCGTGATGATCATCGAGGCGCAGGCGACGCCGCGTCTGGCCAACAAGGTGATCGACAAGGTACGCGAGGTCACTGACAAGCCGATCAGCCATGTCGTTCTGACCCATTACCACGCCGTGCGCGTATTGGGGGCGTCCGCCTTTGATTCCGACCAGGTGATCATGTCGGACACCGCGCGCGCTATGGTCGTGGAACGCGGACAAGAGGACTGGGACAGCGAATTTCAGCGTTTCCCCCGCCTGTTTGAAGGGCACGAGAGCATTCCCGGCCTCACATGGCCGACCACAACCTTCAGCGACAGCATGACCGTGTACCTTGGCAACCGCCGCGTTGACATCAAGCAGATCGGGCGCGCCCATACGGCGGGTGACGCAGTGATACATGTTCCGGACCAGAACGTGATGTTCACTGGCGACATCGTCGAGGATCATTCCGCCTGTTATTGCGGCGACGGCTATTTTGCTGATTGGGGCACCACGCTTGATGCGATCAAATCCTACGATGTCGACGCCATTGCACCGGGACGCGGAGGAGCACTTGTGGGCAAGGATGCGGTCGAACGCGCCATCGAAAGCACCCGTGATTTTGTCGAAAGCACCTATCGGCCGGCAGCCCGCGTCGCCGTAAAGGGCGGGACGCTCAAGGATGCGTGGGACGCGGTGCGCGATGCCTGCGATCCCAAGTTCAGGGATTATGCCATCTACGAACATTGCCTGCCCTTCAACGTCGCCCGCGCCTATGACGAAGCGCGCGGCATCTGGCATCCGCGCATCTGGACCGCGCAACGCGACCTTGAAATGTGGGAGGCCTTGCAGGGATAATCGCGATGGTTGCCGTCAGATACCAAACCGCATTTCGCCTCTACCCTTATGAAAAAGTCGCGGATCAGACGGCAGAAAGCCCGGTCCGCCATCCCGTCGTGATTGTCGGAGGAGGGCCGATTGGCATGGCCCTTGCGCTTGATCTGGGCACGCGGGGCATCCCCTGTGTGGTGCTGGATGACCACGACGGCGTCGGCATGGGCAGTCGCGCCATCTGTTTCGCGAAACGCACGCTTGAGATTTGCGATCGGTTGGGCTGTGGCGATCCGATGGTCGACAAAGGCGTCGTCTGGAATGTTGGCCGTGTCTACCGCGATGAAAAAGAAGTCTATTCGTTCAATCTCTTGCCCGAAGACGGCCACAAGCGCCCTGCTTTCATCAACCTGCAACAACCGTATTTCGAACAGTTCCTCGTGGAGGAAATCCGACGCCAACAGGCGCTGGGCGCGCCGATCGACATTCGCGGACAAAACTGCGTGACGGCCATGGAGCAGAAGGCCGATCATGTTGTGCTGGATGTCGATACACCTGACGGTGCCTATCGGATCGAGGCCGACTATCTGGTTGCCTGTGACGGGGCAAATTCGCCCATTCGCGCCATGATGGGACTTGATTTCGAAGGTCGTGTGTTCGAGGACAATTTCCTGATTGCCGACATCCGCATGCTTGCGGATTTCCCGGTCGAACGGCGGTTCTGGTTCGATCCACCTTTCAACCGTGGCGAAACCGCCCTCTTGCACAAACAGCCCGATGATGTCTGGCGGCTCGACTTTCAACTGGGTTGGAACATTGATCGCAAGGCAGAGCTTGATCCGTCCCGCATACGGGGTCGTGTGTCGGCGATGATCGGATCGGATATCGACTACGAGCTTGTCTGGACGTCGATTTACACCTTTCGCTGCTGCACCATGAAAGACTACCGCCATGGCCGCGTGTTCTTTGCCGGGGACAGTGCGCATCAGGTCAGTCCCTTTGGGGCACGCGGGGCAAATGGGGGCATTCAGGACATTGACAACCTCGCATGGAAACTGGCGGCGGTGATCAAGGGGGATGCCCCGGATGAATTGCTTGACAGTTACCATCAGGAACGCAAGCACGGGGCGCTTGAAAACATCAAGAACTCGTCCCGTTCGGCTGATTTCCTGACCCCGCGCAATCCCGCCCATGCGCTGTTCCGGGATGCGGTGCTTGATCTGGTAGAGCATTTTGATTTTGCCCGCCCGATGGTGAATTCCGGTCGTCTGTCCGTGCCTTGCACCTATGATGTCTCTGCGCTGAACGGTGCGGATGCGCTTTCCGGCGGACCGCCCCGGTCGCGCCCCGGCAGTCCGTGCAGCGATGCCCCAATCGGGGATGGGTTTCTGCTGGATCGTCTTGACGGCGGTTTTTCCGTGATCGCAATCAATACCGCGATACCTGAAGGCATGGTGGTGGCGGAGCAGGCGGTCGATGTCATCAACCTGACGACGGAGACTGACACCAGCGGGGCGCTGCGCGACCGTTATCTGGGGGATACCCCATCTGCGGTCTATCTGATCCGACCTGATCAGCATGTCGCGGCACGTTGGGCCAGTCTGGATTTGGCTGCAATTGAATTCGCGCTGAACCAAGCATTAGGAAAGGCCTGAGCGATGAGCGACCTCAACCTCGCCCCGAATTTCGACAACACCGATGATTTCTATGCGGCGTTGCTTTCGGCACATGAGGGCCTGTCGGAACCTGAAATGCACGCGCTGAATGCACGCCTGATCCTGATCCTTGCAAATCATATCGGCGATCAGGATATCCTGACCCAGGCGCTGGACGCTGCGGCGCCAAAGGGGGGCCGTGACAAAGCGAAGGCGGATACCGAGGCAGGGATTGGTACGATGGGGACTGCGCGGCGCGAGGGATCTGAGACATGACCGACGTTTTTATATGCGACTACATCCGGACCCCGATTGGCCGCTATGGTGGGGCGTTGTCGTCTGTGCGCACCGATGATCTGGGGGCCATCCCGCTTTCGGCACTGGCCCGGCGCAACCCTGAACTGGATCTTTCGGCAATCGACGAGGTGATCTTTGGTTGCGCCAATCAGGCAGGTGAAGACAATCGCAACGTGGCCCGAATGGCGCTACTGCTTGCGGGGTATCCCGACACGGTGCCGGGTACCACCATGAACAGGCTATGTGGGTCTGGCATGGATGCCGTCATAGCAGCAGCCCGTGCCATCAAAGCCGGAGAAGCCGAACTGATGGTGGCGGGGGGTGTCGAGTCGATGTCGCGTGCGCCCTTTGTGATGCCCAAGGCGACGGCGGCGTTTTCGCGTGCAAACGAAGTATACGACACCACCATTGGCTGGCGCTTTGTCAACAAGCTGATAAAGGCTCAATACGGTGTCGACAGCATGCCCGAGACTGCCGAAAACGTGGCTGAGGATTTCGGCGTCAGTCGTGCTGATCAGGACGCGTTCTCCCTGCGGTCGCAACACAAGGCTGGCGCGGCGATGGCAAACGGTCGTCTTGCGCAGGAAATCACGCCGGTCAACATTCCGCAGCGCAAGGGCGATCCGGTGGTGGTTGTCACGGACGAACATCCGCGTCCCTCCACGACGCTGGCCGATCTGCAAAATCTCAAGCCATTTGTGAAGGCTGACGGGACGGTCACTGCGGGCAATGCGTCGGGTGTCAATGACGGGTCCGCCGCGTTGATCCTTGCAACGAAAGAAGCCGCCGTACGACATGGACTGACCCCGATGGCACGGGTTCTTGGCGGGGCCACCGCAGGTATCGCGCCACGCATCATGGGGCTTGGTCCAGTGCCGGCATCGAAAAAGCTGATGGCGCGGCTGGGTCTTGGGCCGGACGACTTTGCAGTCATTGAATTGAACGAAGCTTTTGCCGCTCAGGGGCTTGCCACGCTCCGTGAACTGGGGATCGCGGATGACGACCCTCGCGTAAACCGCAATGGCGGGGCCATCGCGCTGGGCCATCCGCTTGGCATGTCGGGTGCCCGGATCACCGGCACGGCGATGCTTGATCTGAAACCGGGCGAAAAGTCGCTTTCGACCATGTGCATCGGCGTTGGCCAGGGGATCGCGATTGCTCTGGAACGTGTGTAGCCCGTTGATCCTTGATACACGCGGCGCGACGGTCGGGAAGCTGTCTTCCGCCTTTACGACCAATGCGCCGAACAGGGGGACAGCGCGTATTCCTATGTCCAGGTCATCCGGTCTGACGTGACCCCGTTCAGGGCAATTTTGACCCGGCCCGTCACACTCTATTGATCTCCCTCTGTCCGGAGTCCTAGAACATGCCATGAAGCCCAAACTCTTGACCACACTCGCCACCTATGATCGCGCGCAATTCGCAAGCGATCTCATGGCTGGCGTGACCGTGGCGATGGTGGCGTTGCCCCTGAGTCTGGCGATTGCCATTGCCTCGGGGGCGACACCGGAAAAAGGGTTGGTGACGGCCATTGTCGGCGGTTTCCTGATTTCGGCGTTCGGGGGCAGCCGCGTGCAGATCGGCGGCCCGACGGGTGCCTTTATCGTGGTGGTTTTCGGTGTCATCGCCGAACACGGGTATGACGGGCTTGTCCTCGCAACGCTCATGGCGGGGGTGATCATGCTGGTCGCTGGATACATGCGTGCCGGAAATCTGGTGGCCTATGTACCGGAACCGGTGATCAACGGCTTCACCATCGGAATCGCGATCATCATTGCGACAAGCCAGCTGAAGGATTTTTTCGGCCTGTCGATGGCGCAACCGCCCGCAGAGTTTGTTGGCAAACTCGAAGCGCTTTGGTCTGAGAGACATACCTTGAATTTCCAGGCTGTCGGGATCGGTCTTGCCACGATGGTCTTGATAGTAGGGTTGCGCCGCATCGCACCAAAGTTTCCGGGGCTTGTCGTGGCGGTTGGCGTGACCTCGGCGTTCGTCGCCGTGGCGATGCTGCCTGTCGATACGATCTTTTCCCGGTTTGGCGCATTTCCCAACACGTTGCCGATGCCTGCGCTGCCTGAGATCAGTTTGGAACGGATGGTCGAACTGCTGCCTTCGGCAATTGTCATCGCGTTTCTCGCAAGCATCGAGTCGCTGTTGTCTGCCATGGTGGCGGACAAGATGATCGGCGGTCATCACCGGCCGAATGCCGAGGTGCTGGCACAGGGGTTTGCCAATATCGGTTCGGCGCTTTTTGGCGGCCTGCCTGCCACCGGAGCCATCGCGCGTACGGCGACCAATGTCCGCGCCGGTGCCAAAACGCCTGTCGCGGGGATTGTCCACGCCCTGACCATTCTGATTGTCATGCTGGCCTTTGCACCTGTGGCCGGTTTTCTTGCCATGCCCGCGCTGGCCGGTTTGCTGATCCTGACGGCCTGGAACATGAGCGAGCCCCACAAGTGGCGCGGATATCTGCAAACACGTCTGTCGGATGGGGTCCTTCTGGTTCTGACACTGGTTTTGACCGTGTTTGCGGATCTGACCATTGCCATCGGTGTTGGCGTTTCGGTGGGTCTTGCGCTGCGATTGCGACGCGGCAAGGCGTCGATCGAAAGCGATTGGACGCCGCCGGATCGCTAAGCCAGCGCGCCCTCCGGTATCGGTTCAGACAGGGCTTCGTGTGACGGATCACCGCTTGGTTTGCGGGACATCTCCTGTTTCAGTCGGAACCAGCCCCTGTCTGGGTCAGCGCCCGGGTCGCCCGCGCCACAACCACTTCTTCGTTCGTCGGGATGACCAGCACGTCGATGTCGGAACTCGGCCCGCTGATGCGTGTGGCATGACCGTCATTTGCATCAGGGTCGATCGCCACCCCCATCCAGCACAGCCGGTCGCAGATCTGTCGACGGATGCGGGCGGAGTTTTCGCCAATTCCCGCCGTAAACACAAGCGCATCCAGTCCACCGATGGTCGACGCGAGGGCGGCCAGTTCGCTGGTGGCCCGGTGGCAAAACAGGTCGATGGCTTCTTGCGCCTGCGCCGATGTGTCTGCTTCCAGAACGGCCATATCGTTGCTGATGCCGGACACACCCAGAAGACCCGACTCCTTGTAAAGCATGGTCGAGATGTCTGTCGCCGACAGACCCTTTTCTTGCAGAAGGTAAAGAATGACACCGGGATCCAGCGTCCCGCAGCGACGACCCATCACCAGACCGTCCAACGCGGTGAAGCCCATGCTGGTTGCGACGCTGCGCCGGTTCTTCATCGCACACATGCTTGCTCCGCTGCCCAGATGGGCGACGATCACACGCCCGTTGGCCTTGTCGCCAAGATACGCGGGCAGGGTGCTTGCGATGTAGTCATAGGACAGGCCATGAAACCCGTAGCGAATGATGCCCTCGTCGCTAAGCGCGCGCGGCAGGGCAAAGAGTTGCGCAAGCCGGTCTTGTGTCCGATGAAAGCTTGTATCGAAGCACGCAACCTGTGTCAGTCCCGGTATTGAGGCGGCGACACAGCGGATGGCAGCCAGATTGTGGGGCTGGTGCATTGGCGCAAGTGGGCTGAGTGACTCAAGCTCTGCCAAAAGCGCGTCAGTGATCAGCGCCGGTTCGGCGTGATGACGCCCGCCATGCACAACGCGGTGCCCGACAGCTTTGATGGTGACGCCGCCCTGATGGGCATTCACCCAGTCAAGGAGTTCAGGAATAAGGTCGTCCTGACCTGTCTCCAGATCCATCGGCGGAAGATCCTTGCCCGACATGGCAAGGCCATCCGCATCTTTTGCCGAAAAGACCGGATTACTGCCGATACCCGAAATCTTGCCACGCAGGAGAACATCCAGGGCACCGTCACCATCGCCATAGATTGCGAATTTGAGGCTGGAGGAGCCCGCGTTCAGAACAAGGATCGCGTTTGTCATGGAACTGCTGGTGTCTGGTGGCTGATGAAAAGCTGCGCCAATGCACATGAGGCAAGCCGCGATACGGCACTGTCGGCCCGGCTTGTCAGGATGACAGGGACGCGCGCGCCCAATACGATGCCTGCGGCGTCCGCGCCTGCCAGATAGATCAGTTGCTTGGCGATCATGTTGGCGGCTTCCAGATCGGGCGCGACAAGGATGTCGGCAATGCCGGCCACATCCGACACGATGCCCTTGGCCGCGACGGCTGCCGGGGAAATGGCGTTGTCAAAAGCCAACGGTCCGTCAAGCAGCCCACCTGTGATCTGTCCCCGGTCAGCCATCTTGCACAGCGCTGCGGCGTCGACTGTCGATGCGATGCGAGGATTGACCGTTTCGACAGCCGACAGGATCGCAACCTTGGGCACCTCGATTCCCAGCGCGAGCCCAAGGTCGATGGCGTTTTGCACGATGTCGCGCTTCATCGCGAGGTCCGGGTAGATATTGATCGCAGCATCCGTGATCAGCAGCGGCTTGGGATAGGTCGGCACATCAAGCACATAAACATGGCTCATACGCCGTTCGGTCCGCAGGCCAAGCGTGTCATCCACCACAGCTTCCATCAACTCGTCAGTGTGCAGCGACCCTTTCATGAGCGCCTTGACCTTGCCGGAACGGACCAGTGCCACCGCTGCTGCCGCGGCCGCGTGGCTGTGGGGCATGTCCACAAGTTCGAACCCGTCCAGAGAACGTCCGGCCTCTTGTGCGGCCGCTTCGATCTTGGTCCTTGGGCCGACCAGAACAGGCAGGATCATGCCTTGGTGTGCCGCGTCCAGTGCGCCGGTCAAAGACAGGGCGTCGCAGGGGTGAACAACGGCGGTGCGCACCGGCTCAAGCGCCTCTGTTGCGTCGATCAACCGTGCGTATTGCGCACCCTGTGCGTGCAGATGGATCTCGGGAAGGACCGCGCGGGGCCGGTGAACCTTGTCGCGCGGAGCGATTACGGTGGCCACACCGTCGATCGCGGTCTCGCCGTCTTGGTTCAGGCAGGTGCAGGCCATCAAAAGACGCCCCTGTTCAAGCTTTTCACTGACCTCGACCCGCACGGTGACTGTGTCGCCCAGACCCACCGGGGCCTTGAAGCTCAGGCTTTGGTCAAGAAAGATCGTTCCGGGTCCGGGAAGTTCGGTGCCCAGCACCGCCGAAATGAGAGCGCCGCCCCACATGCCATGGGCGATGACCCCGTGGAACATGTCGGTTCGCGCATATTCCGCATCCACATGGGCAGGGTTCACATCGCCGGACATTACGGCGAACAGCTCGATATCCTGCGGTTTCAGTGTCCGCGTCAGTTCGGCGCTGTCTCCGACCATGATCTCGTCGTAGGTTTTGTTTTCAATGAATTGCATCGTGGTGGTCGGATTTCCCTGTTCACGCGCGGACATTCTGGCCTCCAAAGACACGGGCGCTGGCAGCCGACACCTTGCGGAAACCGTCGCCGGTCAAGATGACAGCAACGTGACCGACATCTTGCGTGGAGGCAAGTTCGCGATCAGGCTTGAGCGGTTTCAGCCCGCCAGGTGCGCCGGTTCCGGGTTTGACGCTGAAGGTCTCGGTGAGGTGCCTTGTGGTGGTTTTCATGTCGTCCAACAGGCGAGCTCCTTCGTTGGTTGGCAGGCAATGCGCCATCCTTTCGCCACCCTTAACCCGGTTCAGGTGGCGCAGCATTGATCTGGATTGGTTTTGCAACAACAGGATCAGAATCTGCGATCGCGGCTCCGGTTATGCTCCGTCTGCCCCTGTTTCAGGCGCGTGTCCCTTGGTCGGGTGGGCGTTCGCGATGGGTCTACAAAGGCCAGACGAGCAACAACAGCGGCATGCTGACCGTGACGACCAAAAGCTCGACAAGCAGACCCAGCCGCCAGTAATCGCCGAACCGGAACCCGCCGGGGCCAAGAATCAAGGTGTTGTTCTGATGCCCGATCGGCGTGAGAAACGCACAGGATGCGCCAATCGCAACAGCCATCAGGAAACTGTCCGGATTGACGTCCAGCGTCGCGGCAATCCCAAGCGCAATGGGACACAGGATGGCCGCCGTGGCGGCGTTGTTCATCACATCAGACAGGAACATGGTTGTCATCAGGACCACAGCCAGCGCCGCAATCGGACTGCCTTGCGCAATCGTTTCGACAAGGAATCGCGCCAACAGGTCGGCGGTTCCGGTGGTTTGCATGGCACCGGCAACCGGGATTAGCGCGGCCAGCAATACAATGACCGGCCAATCAATCGACGTGTAAATGTCCCTTAAAGGGATCGTGCGCAAAAGCATCGAGGCCAGAACCCCGAGCGCAAAACCCACGGCAGCAGGCAGCAGGCCCAGTGTCACCACCCCGATTGCCCCCAGCATGATCGCGCCGGCGATGAACGCCATGCGTTTGTCCGGGATGCGCAATTCCCGTTCTCCCAGTGGAACGCAGCCGGTGTCGTTGATGAATTCGGACATCATCTCTGCCGGTCCCTGCATCAAGAGCAGATCCCCGGACTTCAGTTTCAAGCTGCGGAGCCGCGTCTGCGGGGGACGACCTTCGCGCGACACGGCCAACAGGTTAAGCCCGTAACGCGTGCGCAGCCGCAGATCGCTGGCCGAACGCCCGACGATTGTCGCGCTGGGAAGGACGGCGATTTCCCGCAATATGATGTCCTCGTCGCGATCATCGCTGTCGTCGTTTTGGTCGTCGCTTGCGGAGGTTTCCGATTTGACGGATCTTGATGCATTTTCGGGTGCGTTCTCTTTGTCGTCCAGTTCGGATTTCTGCGCCTCAAGCGTGATGTCGAACACCGACAGCGCCTCGGCCAGCGCCTCGACATCGGCCTGAAGGACCAGAATGTCATCCGCGTGAATGCGGCGCCCCCCATGCGGCGCGGTGATCCGCACCTCGTTGCGCACCATGCCGACGATCTGCGCCCCGCTGTCCTTGATCTCGTTCTCAAAGCCGCGCAGTGTCATTCCGATCGCTTTGCCCTTCTCGGGCACACGCACCTCGGTGAGGTAGGTGCCGGTGTCAAAACCGCCGTCCGCAGCAGACTTGCGGGCGGGCACCAGCCGCCATCCGATAACCGCGACAAAGACAACACCCAATGCCGCAACCGCGACTCCGACCGGGGCAAAGTCGAACATTGCGAACTGGCCCAGCCCGGCCTCTTCCCGGAAGCCCGAAACGATGAGGTTTGGCGGTGTTCCCACCAGCGTGGTCATGCCGCCAAGAATGGTGCCGAACGCAAGCGGCATCAGAACCTGTCCGGGAGTGAGGTCAAGTCGACCAGAAAGTTGCATGGCGATCGGCATCAACAGCGCCATCGCTCCGACATTATTCATGAATCCTGACAGCGTTGCCCCCAACCCGATCAAGGCCAGCATGGTCGCCATGCGCCCCGCATCGCGCGGCAGGATGCTGCGCGCCAGCCAGTCCACGGCACCGGTGTTGCGCAGTCCCTGACTGAGCACCAGCACACAGGCCACAGTGATCACCGCCGGGTGCCCAAAACCTGCAAAGGCATGGGCTGATGGAACCAGCCCTGCAATGACGCACGCAATCAGCGCTGCCAGAGCGACCACATCATGGCGCAAGCGACCCCACAGGAACAACGCCATCATGCTGGCGAGAATGGCGAAGATCAGGATTTGCGGGTGGGTCAAGACGATGGCTTTCGTTCTGGGTTGTCGGTCAGGGCAGGTTTCGTGACCGGAAATTGAGACGCGTCAGCCCTGTGGGTTACCCAGTCCAATCGGATAAAGCCACGCGAACACAGTTGACTGTTTGGATCAAGACTAACTGTAAGACGTGTTCGGAGCGACAGAAAGCTTGATCCGGGCTTCGAACCCGTCTGCCTGCTTTGTACGCGGCGAGTTGAGGATCAGTTGACTGCCGATCCGATCCGCGATGGCTGCGACAATGGCAAGGCCAAGACCACTTCCCGTGGTGTCAGGCCCGGCCCGTTCAAAACGCGCTGTCAGATCCGCCAGTTTGTCTTTTGGAACCACGGGGCCGGCATTGGCCACGCACAATGTGCCATCTTGCGCCATGTCCACGGTGACGGGTTCCGTGTCTGACCCATGCCGCAAAGCGTTCTCGACGAGATTGCGGCACAAGATGCCAAAGACGTCCGGGTCAAGGTCGGACATCACGGGTGCTTCCGGAAGCGACAGTGTTACCCGGTCGCGTGTTGTGGTGCGGGCGATTTCGTCGATGACGATGCGTGCGATGTTGCGCAGATCGGATGTCTGGTCGAACCGAAGGCGGCCACCTTCGGCACGGGCCAGCTGCATCAACCGTTCAGACAGGCGGGTCAGCCGTTTCAGCGTCGCCTCGATATTCGTGGCGCGCGCCTTGGCAGCGGGTTCCCCGGTCTCTGACTGAAGTCGTTGCGCCTGCGCAATGGCCCCGGCAAGCGGTGTGCGCAATTCATGAGCCGCGTTGGCTGCAAAGCTGCGCTCGGCGTCAAATGCGCTATTGAGGCGGTTCAGAAGTGCATTCAGGGTTGCCGCCACGGGTGCGATTTCCAGCGGAATGTCATCCTCGGGAACGGGTGACAGGTCGCGCGCACCGCGTGCGTCAAGCCGTTCGCGGAACCGGCGCACGGACTTAAAGCTTGCCCTCACGGCAAGGGCGATGGCGAGCAGGGCAAGCGGGATCACAAACAGGAGCGGCAGGCCCAACCCCATCTGGATTTCACGCGCGACTTCGGCGCGATGGTCAAGCGGTTCGGCAACCGAAATGCGAATGCTGCTCTGCAAGGCCTCATCGTTGTAAAGCCTGTGGGTCGCCGTCTGGCGAAAGCCCGTCCCTTCGTAAGGCGGAAACACCGTTGGATCGGCGGAGTGTGATTGCAGCAGGATGCGCCCGCTTGCGTCGCGGACGACATAGGTGAAAAATTCGGTATGTTCGCGGACCGATCCAAGCCGTTGGGTCACGCCGTCGTCTTCGCGACTGACAATCTCCTGAACGGCAAGCGGCAGCAGGCGCTGTGCCGTTTCCTGAAGGGCAGAGTCGAAGACCTCGTCCATTTCATGTCGCAGGATGACCGCCGTCACAGAGGCCGCCACGATCCATAACAAGGTCAACAGAACGCCGAGCAGAAGTCCCAACCGGACCTGAAGACTGCGCGGCAGTCTCATGGCGTCCCCAAACGATAGCCCAAACCGCGTTCGGTCTGGATAATCCGAGCCCCCAGCTTTTTGCGCAGGCGACTGATATGAACCTCGATCGTGTTGCTTTCGACTTCGGTGTCGAAGGCGTACAGCTTGTCTTCAAGCTGCATCTTGGACAGCAATTGTCCGGGGCGCGACAGGAACGCGTCGAACAGCGCCCATTCGCGCGCGGTCAGGTACACCGCCTTGCCATCGCGCCGGATGCTTCGGGCTGCAAGGTCGATCTCTAGCGCTCCATGGCTGATGATCGGGTTTGGATTGCCGGAATAGCGCCGTGCGACCGACCCGATCCGCGCGGACAGTTCTGCGAGGTCGAAAGGTTTGACAAGGTAATCATCAGCCCCCGCATTCAGCCCGTCGATCCGGTCTGAAATCTGATCCAGTGCGGTCAGGATAATCACCGGCGTGACATCCCCTCGGGATCGCAAGGCCTTAAGAAATCCGATCCCGCGCCCATCTGGCAGCATGAGGTCAAGCAGGATCAGATCATACCCCGTGGCGGCAATCGCATCGCCAGCCGCATCAAGGCGGGACACCCAGTCCACGGATTGGCCATCGGCGGCAATCTGGTCGCGTACGGCGGCACCCAGAACGGTATCATCTTCGATCAGCAGGATACGCATGGCATTCGGGTTCCTTTGTTTCACAAGGCTTCTTGACCCATCTTGCTGACGCCAGGCTGACGCAAAACAGCCTGCTTGCTTCAGGAACCCGTCAGGTTCGAGGCGCATGGTGTGACCAAGTCAGCCCCAATCCGGAGTGTGCCGCATGAAGAAGACACTGACAATATTTGCAATTCTCGTGGGTTTTTCGGCGGGTGCGGCAAGTGCCGACGATGACGATTGTTTTGTTCCCATGGCCGACTGGCATCCACGCGAAGCGGTGGCTCGGATGGCGATGGACAATGGCTGGACCGTGCGCCGGATCAAGATCGACGATGGCTGTTACGAAATAGACGGTCGCGATGCGCAGGGGCGCCGGATTGAGGTGACCGTTCATCCGCAGACCTTGAACATAATTGATTTCGAATACGAGGATGAAGACGATGACTGAAACGTCTGCACGCAACATGTCGTCAGCCCCGGACGTGAGTGGAGGCATGGTCCGGGTCTGGGATCCCCTAATCCGGACCTTTCACTGGAGTCTGGTTGCAGCCTTTGCCGTGGCCTATCTCAGCGCCGAAGACCTGAGCACAGTACACGAGATCACGGGCTACGCGGTCGCCGGACTGATTGCTTTCCGGTTGATCTGGGGACTGGTCGGCAGCAAATACGCGCGGTTCTCACAATTCCTGAGAGGTCCGTCGCACACGATCCGCTATATGGGTGAGGTCATGCGCGGCACGGAACAGCGGTATCTTGGCCACAACCCGGCTGGGGCCATCATGACGGTTGCCTTGCTCCTGACGCTTGCGGGCACTGCCTTGACCGGGTGGCTGCTGGAAGACGAGGGCCGCGTTGCGATGCTGCCTGAGCTGCCGCAGATCGTCACTCCGGCCTATGCCGATGGCGACGACGAGCGGAATGGTGGACGCGGTTCCGAAGCCCTGGAAGAGGCGCATGAGGTGCTTGCGAACCTTATGCTGTTCCTGATTGCTGTCCATGTCGGCGGGGTGGTCCTGACCTCTTTCCGCCATAGGGAAAACCTCGTTCGTGCCATGGTGACCGGGCAAAAGTGCGCGCCGGATAGTGACGATATGACTTGAACTTCCCCCCGCGCCGAACGTCCCTTCGGCGTTTCCTGGGCCCCATCGCATTCGCTGGGGCCCTTTTTTGTTCCGACGACTTTCTGACGGCAAGCTGAAGCAAATATCCGCACTGCGTCAGGAAGACATCAGGTGGTGTCCCCAGATTGATCCCAGCACACAAATGGAGACACAACCATGAAAAAGACATTCGCCTTTCTTGCAGCGACCACGGCTCTTTCTGCGGCCGTCAGCGCACCGGCCTGGAGCGCAATACATACAATTGACGGGTCAGCTTTGCCTGTCCCGGCAGTTCTAATGGCCGGTCAGGTTGAGATGCCGCTGGTTCTTGCTCGTGACGATGATGACCGCGCGGACCGCAATGGATCCCGCCATGTAGACGACGATGACCACCATCGCACATATCGCAGTGACGCACGTCACGACGACGACGACGATGACGAGTGCGATGACGACGACGATGACGATGACGATGATGATGATGATGACGATTGTGGCGGCAACCCGCGCAACGCAGCACCTGCGGGCACTGTTGCTCCGCCAAAGAATGGTCTTTTCGGCAACGCTACACCTCCAAAAGTTCAGATGAACTGACCTTCGCCCTCACGTTCCCATTTTCCCAAAAAGGCACATTCCTCATGAAATCGCTTCTTGCAACACTGGCGTTGACGACGGCGCTGACACTTCCCGGTCTCGCAATGGCGCGCCCGGTGACATTGACCACGACGATGAACAACTACGGCGGCGATGGCGCCTATCTTGCGCTTTATGTCACCGACACAACGGGGGCGTATGTGGGCAGCCTTTGGATGGCTGGCGGCAAGTCGAAATACTATGAACACCTGAGCGACTGGTATCGCGCAACAGCCGGTGACACCGCGCAAATCAACGGGATCACCGGGGCCAGTGTCGGGGCGGGTAAGACGCTTGAGATCACGCTTGACCTGGCCGATGCGCTTTTTGATGCGGGCTATACCCTTCACATCGACGCCGCCGTCGAGGACATGCGCGACAGCCCGAACGAAGTTGCGGTGCCGTTGACGGCAAAAGGGGCGGGCACCCCGGCGAAAGGCCGCCGTTACATCGCTGATTTTACCTACGACATGTAAGGAGGCCCGGCGATGATCCGCGCTCTTCACCGTTGGCCGGGTCTTCTGGCCGCAGTTCTTTTCGTTGTCCTGTCCCTCAGCGGGGCGGCGTTGTCGGTCTTTCCCGCGGCAGAGCGGCTGTCAGCGCCGCAAGCCGCAACCGGACTTAGTGTTGCGACACTCGCGACCCGTATCCAATCGGCCTATCCCGGCGTCGAACAGATCCGGCGGTCCCGGTCGGGGCAGATCACGGCCTATTGGTTCGTAGATGGCGCACCGGGGGCTGCGGTGATCGACCCCGCGACGGGTCGGGGCGTGGGATCTGGTGATCCCAACCCGATCAAGCGTTGGTTGACCAATCTTCACCGGTCGTTGTTTCTGGGCGATGGCGGGCGGATTGCGATGGCTCTGGGTGCAGCGACGATGCTGGTCCTTGCGGTGTCTGGCTCGGTCCTCGTCGCGCGTCGGGCAGGTGGCTGGCGGCGCTGGTTCGCGCCCTTGCGTGGCCCTCTGTCCGGTCGGCTGCATGTCGAGATCGCGCGCGTCGCAGTTCTGGGTCTGATCATGTCGTCGATGACTGCGCTTTGGATGTCGGCTTCAACTTTCGATCTGCTTCCCATTGCAGCATCCGCACCAGCCTTTCCAAGCTCGGTCAGCAACGAGACCGGAGTTGCGCTGGCCTCCATCGACCTGCTGGTGCAGACCCCGGTGGCAGAGTTGCGTGATTTGAACTTCCCCTATCCCGGAGACGCCACTGACGTCTTCACCCTGAAGACGGATCAGGGGACAGGATATCTGGATCAGGGGACAGGCGCGGCTTTGGGTTGGATCGACCTGACGCGCTCGGAGCGGGTGTCGGAAACCATCTACATGCTGCACACAGGCGAAGGCGCAGCTTTTCTCGGGGTGGTTCTGGGACTGATCGCACTGGGTGTGCCGGTGCTGGCTGCCACGGGTGTCCTTGTCTGGATGGCGGGACAGCGCAGCAAACCGCAGATCCCCGGCAATCAACCTGCTGCAAAAGCTGAAACGATCCTGCTCGTCGGGAGCGAGGGAAGCAGCACCTGGGGCTTTGCGGCGACCCTGCATCAGGCGCTGCGCGCGGCGGGACAGACCGTGCATGTCACGGCAATGTCGGGCTTTGATCCTACCCGCCACACCAGGGCGCAGCGGTTCCTGATCCTTGCCGCGACATATGGCGATGGCGATGCCCCGGCGTCAGCCAAAGGATTTCTTGATCGGATGAAAGCTCTGGGGACCGCGCCGTCTGTTCCGGTTGCGGTGCTCGGGTTTGGCGACCGAAGCTACCCCGAGTTTTGCGGTTTTGCGAAACAGATCGTGCTCGAGGCCGAAAGGCAGGGCTGGGACATGCTTTTGCCCTTTGACACAATCGACCGCCAGTCCCCGCAGGAATTCGCGCGTTGGGGACGTCTGTTGGGACAGGCGCTTGGGATCAACCTTGAACTGGTCCATCAGCCAGTTCTTCCCGCAACCGAAACGCTGACGCTGGTGTCACGTCGCGACTACGGGGCAGAGATGCAGGCACCCACCGCAATCCTGCGCTTTGCCGTGCCGCGGGTTTCACTTTGGCAAAGGCTCACCGGGCAGGGTTTCGCCCGCTTCGAGGCCGGTGACTTACTGGGCATCGTCCCAGAGGGCTCTTCGATCCCGCGTCTCTATTCGCTGGCCTCTGACCGGCGCGACGGGTTTGTCGAGATCGTTGTGAAGCGCCAGCCAAGCGGGCTGTGTTCCGCGCAACTGACGCAGCTTGTGCCGGGCGATACGGCCAAGGGGTATGTCCGTCGCAATCCCGGCTTCAAACCGGGGCGGGGTGGCGCGCCTCTGATCCTGATCGGGGCAGGGACGGGCATCGGCCCGCTGGCGGGGTTCATTCGTGCCAACACACGGCCCCGCCCCATTCACCTGTTCTTTGGCATGCGCCATCCCGAGACCGATTTTCTGTATGGGCAAGACCTATCAGACTGGCAGGGACAAGGTCGGCTGACACGACTGGACACGTCAGCCTCGCGCGCGGCCAACCCGACCTATGTGCAGGATGTCCTGCGCGCCGAACGTACCGAAGTGGCCCGCCTGATCCGCGACGGGGCGCGCGTGATGGTCTGTGGCGGGCGCGGCATGGCGGCCGGTGTCGCGGATGCGCTGGCCGATATTCTGAAACCGATGGGTCTGACGCCACACGCCTTGAGGGCAGAGGGGCGCTATGTCGAAGATATCTACTGATCCAACACGCCGCGCGCTGAATGGGCCGACCATGGGTACGCGCTGGACGGCCCTGTTTCATGTCGACCCGGCGATCGACACAGACCCGGTGCGGGCGGCCTTGCAGGCCGCTGTGGACGAGGTGGACGCGCAGATGTCCACATGGAAGCCCGACAGCGATCTGATGCGCCTGAATGCGGCACCTGTCGGTGTTTGGCAGACGGTTCCGATGCCGTTGCTAGAGGTGTTGGTGCTTGGGCGTGATATCGGGCTGGCGTCTGGCGGCGCGTTTGACATGGAACTGGGGGATGCTGTGGCCGCGTGGGGGTTTGGTTCTGATACCGCTGATCCTGTGCAGATCCGTGCGGCGATGGGGCGCCATCGCAATACGGCCGCCCTTGAGATTGATGTCGCGGGTGCGCGTGTCCGCAAGACCGCCGATGTCGCGCTTGATTTGAACGGGATCGCGAAGGGGTATGGCGTAGACCGTCTGGCCGACACACTTGTTGCTCTGGATCTGCCCGCGGGGCTGGTGGGGATCGACGGTGAAATGCGCGCGATGGGGCTGCGGCCAGATGCGGCCCCGTGGTCAGTCGCCGTTGAAGCGCCTGATCCCGCGCGCCGGTCGCCGCATTCCGTACTTGCCCTGCACAACGCAGCGGTTGCCACGTCAGGCGACTACCGCCATTGGATCGACGTGCAGGGCTGTCGTTTGTCCCACACGATGGACCCGGCGCGGCGCGCTCCGCTGGTTGCGCCTCCGGCATCGGTGACGGTGATTGCCCGGACATGTGCCGAAGCGGATGCCTGGGCCACGGCTCTGATGGTTCTGGGCGCAGAGGCAGGGGCGACATTGGCAAGGCAAATCGGGTTGGATGCGCTGTTTCTGCTGCGCGACCCCACTATGGGTTTTCGTAGCAAGGCCGTTGGCCGGTTGTTTTGCGACCAATGCCCAGAGGCTGCGGCGCAACATGCGCAATGAAGATTCTAGAAAAGCGCTGCGGGCAGCCAGGTAGCCAGGAAGGGCAAGCCCCACACCAGAAGGATGCCAATCGCCTGCAGACCGATGAACGGCACAACCCCGCGATAGATATGCCCGGTTGTGATTTCCTTTGGTGCGGCGGCGCGCAGGTAGAACAGGGAAAATCCGAACGGCGGGGTCAGAAAGCTGGTTTGCAGATTGATCGCCAGAAGGATCCCCAACCAGATCGGATCATGTCCCATCAGGATGAGCGACGGTGTCACAAGCGGCAAGACGATCACGGAAATCTCGACGAAGTCCAGAAAGAAGCCAAGCACAAACACGAAGAGCATCACAAACAGCAAAGCCCCGTTCGGACCGCCCGGCAGGTTTTCCAGCAGATGCGCCACCCGCTCTTCGCCACCAAGGCCGATGAAAACCAGCGAGAAGAAACCTGCCGCAAGGATGGTGGCAAAGATCATTGCCGTCATGGTCAGCGTGGACTCAAGTGCGTCATGGATGATCTTCTCGCGAATGGCGGCGCGCAGCGCGAGGAGGACTGCACCAATCCCGACAATGGCCAGAAGGGCATAGAAGCCACCAATGGCCCATTGCAGCGCGCCGTTGTCGCTGCGTTGCAGTCGAACCGGATACATCCCTGCCAGAAGCCCCAGAACGACAAGAGCCGCCGCTCCGATCAGGATCAGCCTTGGGGTGATGCCGATCTTGCGCCCGGCCATCAGCAGCGCGCCGATTGCGCCGACAGAGGCGGCTTCGGTCGGGGTCGCCACACCTCCGAGAATTGCGCCAAGGACGGCGAAGATCAACAGGACCGGAGGGATGATCGCGGCCATGACTTCGTGCCGATCCGGTCGCGACAGTCCGATTTCCGCAGGTGGCATGTCGCGCGGGCGCAGCGCTCCGCGGATCAGGATATAAAGAAGGTACAGTGTCACCAGAAGCAAACCGGGGATCATCGCTGCCGCAAAGAACTGGCCAACCGACAAGGCTTCGACCGAGAACTTGCCCTGTTCGTATTGCGCCTGCTGGTAGGCGTTCGACATCACGTCGGCCAGGATGATCAACAGGGTGGACGGTGGAATGATCTGCCCCAGCGTCCCTGCCGTGCAGACGATCCCGGCGGACAGGGCCGGGTTGTAGCCCGCCCGCAGCATCGTCGGGAGCGCAATCATCCCCATGGCGACAACCGTCGCCCCGACAATTCCCGTAGAAGCCGCCAAAAGCGCGCCGACAAGCACAACCGAGATCCCAAGCCCGCCGCGCAACTGTCCAAAGCTGCGCCCCATCGTGTCGAGCAGTTCCTCTGCGATCCTGCTTTTTTCCAGTATAGCGCCCATCAGTACAAAAACCGGGATCGCGATCAGAACCTGATTGCCAATCAACCCGTAAGCCCGCTGGCCCAGAGCGCCTAGCAGCGAGACATCCATGATCCCGAGCATCCAGCCCAGATAGGCGAATGCCACGGCGACACCGGCAATGCTGAAGGACACGGGAAAGCCGGACAGGACCGCCGCCATGAGGGCTGCGAACATGATCAAATCAAGGTATTCTGTCACGTTCTGGCCTCTTCATGGAACATCCGCACGAGGATCGACAGGGATTGCAGCAGGATCAGGACACAAAATGCCGGGATCAGGGATTTGAGCAGAAAGACAGCCTCTATCCCTCCAACGGATATGGGGCCTTCGAGGATCTTCCAGGAATTGCGTACCGACGGCCACGACCAGTAGAGCAACGCCGTCATCGAGGGGATCAGAAGGAACAGGTGACCAAAGAGGTCGATCCGACGCTGCGTCAGGTCGCTGACCTTGGCGTAAACCACATCGACCCGGACGTGCTTGTCGACCAGCAGCGTGAAACCAGCCCCAAGCATGAACAGCGTCGCATGCATGTAAAGCACACTTTCCTGCGCCGCGATGGAATTGAAACCAAAGACATACCGCCCGATGACGATACAGAACTGCACCAGCACCATGATCAGCGCAAGCCATTTGACCACATTGGCAACAGCGCGATTCATCTGATCAATTGCGTCAGCCAGAACAAGCATCATCGGCCCCAGTCATGGTGAGTGAGGCGCGCGACACCGGGCCGCGCACCGTTTTCTTCAATAGCCGAACACACCGGCGCGGGCGTTCATCTGGCCGTTGTCAGCATAGGTCATGTAACCGCCGACCAGATCGCGATAGGCGATGAAGCTTTCGGTGATGCGAACCACAAGCTCGTCTTCATCGGCCAGGTATTCCTGCATGACTTCCTCGGCCGCGACGCCCATGGCGGTGATCACATCGTCGGGCAATTTGCGCACCTGCACGTTATGCTCGGAAACCAGGGTTTGCAGTGATTGGGCGTGCTTGGTCATGTATTCCGTCCAGACCGGGTTATAGAGACCCTGGCAGGCCTGCGTCACAACTTCCTTGAGGTCATCCGGCAGGTCGGCAAAGACATCGGCATTGACGCCGCATTCTTCGGCGGAAGACGGTTCGCCGACGCCTGGCCAGTAGTAGTAAGGCGCGACCTGATAGTACCCAAGTGCGGAATCCGTCCATGGGCCGATGAATTCGCCCGCGTCCAATGCGCCGGTCTGCAAGGCCTGGAACATCGCGGGGCCGCTCATGGCTTCTGCGGCCATGCCCAGCTTGGCCGCCATTTGCGACGCGATGCCCGTGGTGCGGAACTTGAGGCCTTTGAGGTCTTCGACCGAGGTGATCTCGTTCTTGAACCAGCCTGCCCATTGCGGACCGGAGTTGCCACACAGGAACGGCTTGATCCCGAACCGCGCGTACATTTCGTCATAAAGCGCCTGACCGCCGCCATGGTACATCCAGCCGAACTGTTCATCCGCGCGCAGGCCAAAGGGTTGCGAGCCGAAAAGCAGGATGCCCTTGGACTTTGATCCCCAATAGGCCGGAACCGCGTGATAAAGCTCTGCCGTGCCTTCGGAAACGGCATCGAACACACCATTGCCGGGCACGATTTCGCCAGCGGCATAAAGCGTGACATTGATCCGGCCACCCGACAAAGTGGTGATCCGGTCGGCCAGCGTCTGCGCAGCGACACCCGGTCCGGGCAGGTTCTTGGGCCATGCCGAAACAAGTTTCCATTCGCGCACATCCTGCGCGATGGCAGGGGCGGCAAGGGTTGTCGCTGCTGCCGCGCCAAGAGCGCCTGTTGAAAGGAATTTCCGTCGGTCCATTGTGTAGTCTCCTAGTTGGTTTGTGAGTGTTGCAGGGTTGAGGATCGACCGTCTGATGCGGCCTTCAGGTCGGGGATCAGCCGAGAATGCGTGGCAGGCGCAGACCGTGTTCGCGGGCGCAGGCAACGGCGTCTTCGTAGCCCGCGTCGGCGTGCCGCCAGACGCCGCTTGCGGGGTCATTCCAAAGCACGCGCTCAAGCCGTTTGGCGGCCTCTGGTGTGCCATCCGCACAGATGACGACGCCGGAATGCTGGCTGAAGCCCATGCCAACGCCGCCCCCGTGGTGGATGCTCACCCATGTTGCGCCCGACGCGGTGTTGACCAGAGCATTCAGAAGCGGCCAATCCGAAACCGCGTCCGATCCGTCCTTCATCGCCTCGGTTTCGCGGTTCGGCGATGCGACGGAACCGGAATCCAGATGATCGCGCCCAATGACGACCGGGGCTTTCAATTCGCCGCTGGCGACCATTTCGTTGAAGGCAAGGCCCGCCCGGTGCCGGTCTCCCAGTCCGATCCAGCAAATCCGCGCCGGCAGGCCCTGAAAGGAAATCCGCTCGCGCGCCATGTCGAGCCAGTTGTGCAGGTGGACATTGTCGGGGAACAGTTCTTTCATCTTGGCGTCGGTCTTGTAGATATCCTCCGGATCACCCGACAGGGCCGCCCACCGGAAGGGGCCAACCCCGCGACAGAACAAGGGGCGGATATAGGCGGGCACAAAACCGGGGAAGGCGAAGGCGTTTTCAAGCCCTTCTTCCAGCGCGACCTGACGGATGTTGTTGCCGTAATCCAGCGTTGGCACGCCAGCGTTCCAGAAATCCACCATTGCAGCGACATGGGTTTTCATCGACGCGCGGGCGGCTTTTTCAACCGCTTTCGGGTCGCTTTCGCGCTTGGCTTTCCATTCGCCCATGGTCCAGCCCTGCGGCAGGTAACCGTTGATCGGATCATGCGCGCTGGTCTGGTCCGTCACCATGTCCGGACGGACACCGCGCCGGTAAAGTTCGGGAAACACATCAGCGGCGTTGCCCAAGAGACCAACCGACTTGGCCTCACCCGCCTTTGTCCAGCGCTCGATCATCGCAAGCGCTTCGTCCAGCGTATCGGCGCGTTCGTCGACATACCGGGTGCGCAGCCGGAAATCTATGCTGTCGGGATTACACTCGACGGCCAGACAACAGGCCCCGGCCATCACCGCTGCCAAAGGTTGGGCACCGCCCATGCCGCCAAGCCCGCCGGTCAGGATCCACTTGCCGGTCAGGTCACCGCCGTAGTGCTGTCGACCGGCCTCTACAAAGGTCTCGTAGGTGCCCTGCACGATGCCCTGGCTGCCGATGTAGATCCATGATCCTGCCGTCATCTGGCCGTACATCGCCAAGCCCTTTTTATCGAGCTCGTTGAAATGGTCCCAGGTTGCCCAATGTGGCACAAGGTTGGAGTTCGCGATCAGGACGCGCGGTGCATCCGGGTGGGTCTTGATGACCGCGATGGGCTTGCCTGATTGCACCACCAGCGTCTCGTCGGATTCGAGATCCTTGAGGCTGGCGACGATACAGTCAAAATCGGCCCATGTGCGCGCGGCGCGTCCGATGCCGCCATAGACAACGAGTTCGTGCGGGTTCTCGGCCACATCCGGGTGCAGGTTGTTCATCAGCATCCGCAAGGGCGCTTCGGTTTGCCAGCTTTTGGCGTTCAAGTCTGGTCCGGTGGGGGGGTAGATGTCGCGCGTGTTCTTGCGTGGGTCGGTCATTGAGGCCTCCAGTCGGACAGGGTTTCGAGAATGGTTTTTACAGGCGCGCGCAGTCGGGCCGCGCGGGCGTCGTCAAAGGTCCAGGGTGGGGTTTCGGACGCGAGATAGGTGGATTGCGCCAGTTCCATCTGGATCGCATGGAGGCCTTTGGCGGGCTGGCCGTAATGGCGCGTGGTCCAGCCTCCCTTGAAGCGACCGTTCAGGATGGCGGTGTAACCCTCTGAGGTCTGGCAGATGTTCAGCGTTGCTGCCGCCATCTCGGGGGCGCAAGTTGTACCCGAATTTGTGCCGATGTTGAAATCAGGCAAAGTGCCTTCGAACAGGTACGGAATATGTGACCGGATCGAGTGGCAGTCATACAAAACCGCAAAACCGTGCAGCGCCCTGACGCGGTCAAGTTCCGCCGCCAGCGCCGCGTGATAGGGCGCGTGATAAGTTTCGCGCCGCCGCTCTATTTCGGCCGCATCCGGCTCTTGACCTTCAAGATAGATCGGCAGCCCGTCGAAATCGGTCAGTGGACACAGTCCCGTGGTGTTCTGGCCCGGATACAGGCTTTCGCCGGACGGATCGCGATTGACGTCGATGACGTAGCGATGAATGGGCGTGCGCACGCTGGTCACGTTGTCAACCAGACCCGCGTATAGCCTGTCGATATGCCAGTCGGTGTCTGCAATGGCCCGGCCGGTGTCATTGAGGCGTGCCAGACAATCGGCAGGGATGTCCGTGCCGGTATGGGGCAGCCCCAGCACCAGGGGGCTGTTGCCGCGTGTCACTTCGATCAGGCTCATAGGGACATCTCCAGACCGGCTGCCGTCGCAAGGCTGTCATCGGTGACGCAAATTGCCGCCAGCTTGATGTCAGGGGCAAGGTAGCGATCCTGATGCAAACTCGGGACAACAGCACGCAGTCCTGCCATGGCCGATTGTAAGGGGCCAGACGTCACCAGCGGCGCGCGTTGCTCTATGCCTTGTGCGGCGCACATCGCCTCGATTCCCAGAATGACAGACAGGTTTGCCGTCATGCGCCCCAGTCGCCGCGCGCCATGGGCGGCCATGCTGACGTGGTCCTCCTGGTTGGCAGAGGTCGGCGTGCTGTCGGTCGAGCACGGGTTCGCGAGATGCTTGTTCTCGCTCATCAGCGCTGCCGTGGTGACTTCGGCGATCATCAGACCGGAATTCAGACCCGGTTCCGGCGTCAGGAAGGGCGGCAGATCAAACGACAGTGTCGGGTCCACCATCAGCGCCACGCGGCGTTGTGCGATGGCCCCGATCTCGGCAAGGGCAAGGGCAATCTGATCGGCGGCAAAAGCCACGGGTTCCGCGTGGAAGTTGCCACCCGAGAGGATTTCGCCTGTATCCGCAATCACCAACGGGTTGTCGGTGACAGCATTTGCTTCGGTCTGAAGCGTTTGCCCGGCCATGCGCAACAAATCAACAGCAGCGCCTGTGACCTGGGGTTGGCAGCGGATGCAATAGGGGTCTTGTACGCGGGTATCGCCTTGGCGATGGCTTTCCCGGATGACGCTGCCGTCCAGCAGGCGGGACATGGCTGCCGCGACCTCGATCTGGCCCTGATGGCCGCGCAAGGTGTGGATCGCGGGGTTCAAGGGGGCGGTCGATCCCATGATCGCATCGGTGGACATGGCGGATGTAACAACCGCCGCCCGCGCCGCGCGCCATCCTTCAAACAGCCCTTTCAACGCACAGGCGGTCGAAAATTGCGTGCCGTTGATCAGCGCAAGACCTTCCTTGGGACCAAGCACAACAGGGGTCAGCCCCGCCTTTTGCAGCGCCGCGCCACCTGCCATGGTCTGCCCGTCAAACGTCGCTTCGCCCGCGCCGATCATCACCGCGGCCATATGCGCCAGCGGGGCCAGATCGCCGGAGGCACCGACCGATCCCTGCACCGGTATCACCGGAAGCACACCATGCGAGAGCATCGCCTCGATCAGCGCGCAGATGTCCCAACGCACACCCGACGCTCCGCGCCCAAGCGACAGCAGCTTCAGCGCCATCATCAGGCGGACGGTAGCAGGTTCCAGCGCATCACCCACACCACAACAATGCGACAGGATGAGGTTGCGCTGAAGGGTTTCGGTGTCTTCGGGGGCAATGCGGACCGACGCGAGTTTACCAAAGCCCGTGTTGATCCCGTAGACAGGTGTATCGCCCTGTGCTGCCTTGGCGACAACGCGGGCCGATGCCTCGACCGCAGGGCGGGCCGCAGGATCGAGGTGTACCGCGCCTTCCGTGCGCCAGACAGTTTCCAGCTCGGCCAGTGTTGCGGTGCCGGGGTGCAGTATCTGGGTCAAATGACACCTCCAAAAATGCGGGTATGCAACGGGTTGATGCCGATGCCGTAGGACAGTTCTGCCGGATCACTGACAGTCCAAACGGCAAGATCGGCGCGCATGCCGGGAGCGATGACGCCGCAATCGGTCAGCCCAAGCGCGCGGGCCGCATTGCGTGTGGTGCCTGCCAAGGCCTCGGCCGGGGTCATGCGAAACAGCGTGCAGGTCATGTTCATCGCCAGCAGGATCGACCCCAATGGTGACGAACCTGGGTTCCAGTCGGTGCCGACAGCCATCGAAACGCCGTGATCGCGGAAGGCCTGAACGGGCGGTGCCTGTGTTTCGTGGATGGTGTAGAACGCGCCGGGCAAAAGGACCGCGACCGTGCCCGCAGCGGCCATTGCTTCAGCATCCGCCGCAGTGGCGTATTCCACATGATCCGCGGACAGGGCACCGTATTCGGCTGCCAAAGCTGTCCCGCCGATGTGGCTGAGTTGCTCTGCATGAAGCTTGACCGGCAACCCGAGCGTGCGGGCCGCGTCGAACACGCGGGCGATCTGGTGCGTGTCAAAGGCGATGCCTTCGCAAAAGCCATCCACCGCATCGACAAGCCCTTCGGCATGGGCGGCCTCCAGCGTCGGCAGGCAGATCGTGTCGATATAGGTGTCGGCATCCAGACCGCTTGGAACCGCATGCGCACCCAGAAAACTTGTCACCACGCGGATTGGGCGTTCCTGCCCCAAAGCCCGCGCCACGCGCAGCATCTTGAGTTCGGTGTCGCGGTCCAGACCATAGCCGGATTTGACTTCGACCACGCCCACGCCTTGCGAAATCAGTGCGTCCACGCGGGGCAAGGCGGTTTGCAGGAGCTCTGCTTCGGTTGCATCACGGGTTGCGGCGACGGTCGAGACGATACCACCTCCAGCCCGCGCCACCTCTTCATAACTCGCGCCATTCAACCGCATCTCGAATTCGCGGGCGCGATTGCCGCCATGCACAATATGCGTGTGGCAATCAATCAGGGCAGGCGTGACAAGCCGCCCATCGAAGGTCTGGTGTTCAAGTCCGGCATAATCGGATGGCAGATCGGTCTGGTGGCCGACCCATGTGATCATTCCGTCTGCCACCACGATAGCCGCGTTGTTCACCAGTCCATAGCTGCTGGCGTCGTCAACCATCGTGGCGGCCGTCAGGCCGGTCATGACTTGGGGGGGTGGCATCAAGACTCCTTGCGTTAAAACTTACATAAAACTAATATGTAGTTACTTAATAATGTCAACGGAGTTATTCCCTTGCAGATAATTCATGCGAAACAGGCTCTTACAGTAAGCGGTTGGCAGAGCGACCTTGAGATCGCAATTGATGCGAACGGTCGAATCGCCGCAGTTGGTCCGCAGGGCCAGACGCCGACACACCGCGCCGCATTGCTGCTTCCCGCGCCGTTGAACCTGCACAGTCATGCCTTTCAGCGCGCCATGTCGGGCCTGACCGAAGCGCGCGGTCCAGACCCAAGGGACAGTTTCTGGAGCTGGCGACGGTTGATGTACACATTCCTTGATCAGCTGACCCCCGATCATGTGGAGGCCATTGCTGCGCTGGTCTTCATGGAAATGCTCGAAGCGGGTTATGGCGCGGTCGCTGAATTTCACTATCTGCACCACGCCGTGGGGGGGGTGCCCTATGACAACCTTGCCGAGATGTCGGAACGGATTGTGGCGGCGGCCGTGCAATCTGGAATTGGCCTCACGCATTTGCCTGTTCACTACCAATTCGGTGGCTGCGATCTGCGCCCTTTGAACGGAGGCCAACAGCGGTTTGGCAATGACCCCGACCGGTTCCTGCGCCTGCACGCCGATGCCGTTGCGGCGGTTGCGGCGGGCCCGAGTGACTTTGCCTCTGGGATGGCGCCGCATTCCCTGCGGGCGGTTGATCCCGCCGGCATGTCCGCCATTCTTGGGCAGGCGCGGTCTGGACCCATTCATATGCACCTCGCGGAACAGGTGGCAGAGGTGGAAGAAGTTCTTGCCCAACTTGGTGCGCGCCCGACGGAGTGGTTGCTGGCAAATCACCCGGTTGATGAGCGTTGGTGCCTGATCCATTGCACGCAGATGACCAATAGCGAAACGGGTGCCCTTGCCGCGACGGGGGCGGTGGCCGGGTTGTGTCCACTGACAGAGTCCAATCTTGGTGACGGAATCTTCAACGGAACGGCCTACCTGGGGGAGGGGGGCACGATTGGCTTTGGCTCTGACTCCAATGTCCACATCTCGCTGTTCGAGGAACTCAAGACGCTGGAATATTCGCAACGCCTGCGCGACCTGTCCCGTGCCGCGCTGGCGACGCAGGATCGCTCTACCGGGCGCGTGTTGTTCGATGCAGCAGCCAAGGGAGGCGCGCAGGCGGGCGGGCGTCAGAGTGGCATGATCGAAACCGGTGTATGGGCTGACCTGATTGGCCTGGACAACGACAATCAATGGCTTTGCAACCGGAAGGGCGATGCGGTGCTGGACAGTCTCATTTTCGGCGGGGGTGGGCAGTTGTGCATTCGCGATGTCTGGAGCGCAGGGCGGCATGTCGTCAAAGAGGGTCGCCATTTCAAGCGCGATGACATAATTCGCAGCTTCAAAAATACGATGCTGCAATTGGAGACCAGTATTTGACCGGGCATACTCGCCTTTCCTGGACAGATGTGCGCGATACCATTCGCGCGCGGATTCTGGACAGAACCTACGCCCCCGGAGACAAGCTGCCTCGGGACGAAGACATCGCGCTGGAATTGGGGTGCGCGCGCATTACCGTACATCGGGCGATGCAGGATCTGTCGCAGATCGGTCTGGTCGAACGCAAACGCAAAGGCGGCACGCATGTGCGGACGGATCCGGTCACGCGTGCAACCTTTGACATTCCAATCACGCGACGCGAGGTCGAACAGCGCGGCAGCAAGTACGGTTACCAGCTTATCAGCCGCACGCTGGAAAGGTCCACACCGTCGGTGATGGCGCGGTTCGGCATCCAGCAACCTGCCGAGATGCTGCACGTCAAGGCGCTGCATCTGGCCGACAACCGGCCCTACATCTTCGAAGATCGTTGGGTGGATACCAGATCGACTCCCGATATTCTGGGCGTCGATCTGAACTGTGAGAGTGCCAATGAATGGCTGGTGCGCAACAAACCCTATAGCCGCGTCGACGTGCGCTTTTACGCCATGAACGCAGAGGGCGAGAGTGCCGACCATCTGTCCACCAATGAAGGCAATGCGCTTCTTGTGATCGAACGCACGACGTGGATCGGGCCGGATCCGATCACGACGGTTCAGTCCGTCGCCGCTCCGGGATATCAGCTGACAGCACTGAACTGATCCGGGACGCTCGGTGGCCGGGCATTGGTGTCCATGCCGGTTGCGGGCAAGTCAGACTTCGCTGATCTGGTAGATTGACCGTGCCAGCCAGTCGGGATCAATCTCAACACCCCATCCCGGCGCGTCGCTCACCCGCGCATGGCCATCTTCGATGTCGTAGGGCGATTTGACGAACAGTCCTTCTTGCCACGGGTAGTAGTCCGGGCCTTCGATCGAGAATTCGAGGTATTTGCCCGCGTTCGGAATCGCGCGCAGCAGGTGCATGGTAAACAACGTCACCAGTGACCAGTTGGCGCAATGCGGGGTCACGGGCAGACCGGCGGCCTGTGCCATCTTGACCACGCGCAGCGTCCGACAAATCCCACCCAAATATAGGATGTCCGGCTGGACGATATCGACCGCCCGCATGTCGATCATCCGTTTCCAGGTCGGCAAGTCGCAATCCTGTTCGCCGCCGGTCACGTCGATATCAAGCGCGTCCGTCACCTGTTTGGTTTGCTCCAGTTCCCAGTAGGGGCAGGGTTCCTCAAAGTGCGAAAAACCATGATCCTGAAGGATGTGACCAACCTCGATCGCCCGGTCGGGCGAATAACAGCTGTTGGCATCAATGAGCAGGTCCACATCGTCGCCGAGTTCGCGGCGCATGGTCGGGATGATTTCTTCGGTGCGGCCGGGCCATTCGTCCTTGTTGCGTCCCACCTCGGCCCCGGCGCGCACCTTGAACGCGTCAAAGCCCTTGGAGTCGCGAAGATGTTTCAGGCGGGACGCTTCGTCAGCAGGTGTGATGTCGCGCTTCATCGACGAGGCATATGCCCGGATCGGTCCGGGCGTTCCGCCAAGAAGTTCGACCACCGGTTTGCCCTGCTGCTTGCCGCGCAGATCCCAGATCGCGGTATCCAGACCCGCCATCGCACGCCGGAGATAAGAGCCGGGAAACTTGTGCTCGCGTTCGGTCACGATATCCAGCAAGTCGTCCAGATCGGTCGTATCCTGACCCAGTGTCCAGGGTGCGACCTGCCGGTGCAGCACCTGACAGGTGATGTCCGAATGATAGGTCGAGACCTGTCCCCACCCCTGTGCGCCGTCCTCGCTGGTGACGCGGACAAATCCGACCGCTTCGGTGGTGAAGGTCTCAATTGATTTCAGTTTCATGACTTTAGCCCTTGGCCTCTTTGAGGATAAGATCGGACGCTTTTTCCCCGACCATGATTGCAGGTGCGTTGGTGTTGCCGGTTGGAATACTGGGAAAGATCGACGCGTCCGCCACGCGAAGCCCCTGCACCCCGTGAACCCTGAGCCGTTCATCAACAACCGAATGGGTCGGATCGCGGCCCATACGGCAGGTCGAACATTGGTGAAAGACCGTCCAAGAGGTCTTGCGGGCATAGGCGGCAATTTCATCATCGCTCTGGATGTCTGAACCGGGCAGCAGTTCGTTTTCGATGACCGAGCGCAGGGCCTCTGTATCCGCAATCCGGCGCATCAGTTTTGTTCCGGCGACCATCAAGGCGCGGTCATGGTCGGTTGAAAGGTAATTGGGGTGCAATTCCGGTGGTTCGAAAGGGTCGGCTGAGCGGATCTGCAAATGACCGACGCTGGTGGGCTTGCACGGGTTGAACCCGATCAAGAGGCCGGGAAACGGATCGGGGCTCATCAACGGGCGCACGCCGACGGGCGCGCGGGTATAGCTGACCGGTGAAAAATACAGCTGCAGGTCCGGCCCGGAAGAAGCATCGGACAGCGTCACAAATCCTCCCCCCTGATTGAGGCTGAGGGACAATGGCCCCTTGCGTTTGAGAGCGTATGACAACGCAACCTTCAATTTTCCCAAGACCGGGCCAAGCTGCTGATTGAGGCTGGGGACGCGTGAAACATAAAGGTTATCGCTGCCAAGATGGTCCTGCAGATTGCGCCCCACCTGCGGCGCGTTCAAAACAACCGGAATGCCGTGATCCTGCAAGACATGACCTGGCCCGATCCCGGACAGTTGTAGCAGTTGCGGTGAATTGATCGCCCCGCCGGACAAAATCACCTCGACGCGGGCATGTGCGGTCTTGGTCTGACCGTTCTGGCGGTATTCAACGCCTGTGGCGCGCGTGCCGTCGAACAGGATACGCGTGACATGCGCCCGTGTGCGGATGTCCAGATTGGGGCGCTTTTTGGCAGGTTTGAGGTAACAGCGTGCCGCCGACGCGCGATAGCCCCCTTTGGTGGTGATCTGGTAAAGGGCTGCCCCCTCCATGTCCGCGCCGTTGTAATCGGGATTGTGCGGGATTCCTGCCTGTTCGGCGGCCTTGAGGTAGACGCGCGTAAGAGGGTGCACCTCATCGGTCACATCATGCACGGCCAAAGGCCCACCAACGCCACGGTCGGCGCTGGGCGCTCCGTCCCAGTCCTCCATGCGGCGAAAGATCGGTTCGACATCGCTCCAGCCCCAGCCGGGTGCCGCGTCGTTCCATTGCGCATAGTCACTGGGATGGCCCCGGACATACACCATCGCATTGATGGAACTGGACCCGCCAAGCACTTTGCCGCGCGGCCAGTAGATCGGCCGATTGTCAAGGTTTGGATCGGGTTCGGTAATGTATTTCCAGTTGACGCGCGCGTCGTAGAACACTTTGCCATAGCCTATCGGAACTTGAATCCAGGGCACCTGATCGGATCCACCCGCCTCGAGCAGCAGAACCCGGAACCTGCCGTCCTGCGACAGTCGGTTCGCCAGCACCGATCCGGCCGAACCAGCCCCGACAATGACGAAATCGAATGTGTCCAAGCTATTTCTCCGACGGGTCACGCCCGACCATCTGCGTCAATACCATCATCAACGAGGCGAGAAGGGGCATGATCGTCGACCTTGCCGTGATCGTGGGATTGATCCGATCGGGCAAGTCGTTGACCATGTTGATCTTGTCACGGTGTATTCCGGTCTCTGGCACCATTAATGCGGCCTTTTGTTCGAATGCCAAGGGGCTTTGAGAAGGTTTGAACCGTGACCTTCGTCGCCACCAACAGTGTTCTGACGGGATTCGTCCGACGCCATGGCACCTTCAATGATCTAGTCGGTCGCCAGTACCGCTGTGGCTTCGATCTCGATCAGGGCTGCATCCTCGACCAACGCGTCCACCACAACCATGGTCATCGCAGGAAAATTCCGGCCCAGCACACGGCGGTAGGCCTCTCCGATCTGGCGCTGGTTGGCGAGATAGTCTTTCTTTGACGTCACATACCACGTCAGCCTGACCAGATCCTCCGGAGCGCCACCCGCCGCGTCCAGAATCCGCGCGATGTTGCGCAAGGCCTGTTCCATCTGCCCCTCGAACGTGTCCGAAACGAAATGCTGGTTCTCGTCCCATCCGATTTGTCCACCGATATAGAGCGTGCCGTCCTGTGTCAGAACGCCGTTTGCATAGCCCTTTGCCGGAGCCCAGCCATCGGGCTGAATGATCCTGTGGCGCATCAGTTGTCTTCCTTCAGAAAGTGTTCAATTTTGTTCCGCAGCGCGACTGGCCAGTGTTCCGCGCGCCCGTCTGCCCCCACATGCACCAGCACCGACTGCGCGACAAAACGTGTCTCGCCGCCGCAAAGGGCGGTGATTGTCAGTTTCAGGCTGGACCGCCCGATCTCGCGGCACTCGAGCCGCAGTTCAAGCCGGTCGCCGTGGCGGCTTGGCGCGGTGAACCGGGTCGAAATCTCGGCCGTTGGTACGCCTCCACTGCGATGAAGCGTTTCGAACGGGTGATCCAGTTCGGTGTCAAAAAACGCCTCGACACAGTCGTTGATCATCTCGAAATAGCGCGGATAGAAAACGATGCCGGCGGGGTCGCAATGCTTGAACAGGACCTTCTGATGAAAGGAAAACGGCACTGCTCAAACCCCAAGATACTGATCGGTCACGTCTGCGGTGAGTTCGCCAAAACCACCTGCCCAGACAGAGCGGCCCTTTTCAAGGATCACGGCTTTGTCCGCCACCGTGGCCAGTTCCCTCAAGGACTTGTCGACAACAAGGATGGCCAACCCGGTTTCCGCTTTCAGCCGCCCGATCGCCGCCCAAATCTCTTGTCGAACCACGGGGGCGAGCCCCTCTGTCGCCTCGTCAAGGATCAAGAGCCGTGGGTTTGTCATCAAGGCACGGCCAATGGCCAGCATCTGTTGCTCGCCGCCGGAAAGCGAAGACGCCACCTGTTCGCTGCGTTCTCCCAAGCGCGGAAATACGCGGTGGACCGCATCCAGATCCCAAGATCCCGGTCGGGCAGCGACGATCAGGTTTTCCTGCACCGTCAGGTTGGCGAAGCAGCGTCTGCCTTCAGGCACCAGTCCGATCCCGGCACGCGCCGCCATGAAGGCGGGCAGGGATCCCATGTCGCGCCCGTCAAAGGTGACTGTGCCGCCGCGATGTGCGAGCAGGCGGCAGATGACTTTGACGGTGGTCGATTTGCCCATGCCGTTTCGCCCCATCAGCGCAAGAACCTGACCTTCCTCAAGGTCGAGATGCACATCGAACAGCGCTTGCGAGGCCCCGTAGAAGGCCGAGATATGGGTGAGTTTCAACAGGCTCACGCCGCGTCCTCCTCGCCCAGATAGGCGGTCCTGACCAGAGGATCGGAGCGGATCTCGGACGCCGTTCCGGTTGCGATGATTTCGCCATAGACAAGCACGCTGATCCGGTCGGCCAATGCAAATACGGCGTCCATGTCATGTTCCACCAGAAGGATCGGTGCCTCCTTGCGCAGGGTGTCCAGAAAACCCGTAAGCCTGTGCGATCCTTCGGCCCCCAGACCAGCCATCGGT
Source organism: Marivita sp. (assembly GCF_051859345.1). Classification (GTDB taxonomy): domain Bacteria; phylum Pseudomonadota; class Alphaproteobacteria; order Rhodobacterales; family Rhodobacteraceae; genus Marivita. The sequence goes on from NZ_JBHYFV010000004.1 coordinate 41,396, forward strand.
TCATCCATGAGAAACACCTTGGGCGCGCGCGTCAGGGCGACGGCAACCTCCAGTTGCCGCCTTTGACCATGTGACAGTTCTGCCGTGCGGAAGCTTGCAAACTCGTCTAGCCCGACCTGCTGCAAGGCGTGATGGCCAATGCCAAGCAGTTCGTCGTCCTTCATGACGTTCTTGAAAAAGCGAAACACGTTGCCGCGACGGCCAAGCGCCCCAAGAACAACATTCTGAAGCACCGTCATGTCCATCGCCAGTGAAGAGATCTGGAACGTCCGGGCCAACCCGGTTCTGGCGCGGGCCACCGTGTCAAGCGATGTGATGTCCCGCCCTTCGAACCAGACCGATCCCGAATCCGGGGCAAGGCTGCCGTCGATCTGTTTGATCAGGGTCGATTTCCCCGCGCCATTGGGGCCGATCAAGGCGTGAATTTCGCCGGCCTTGAGATCAAGCGACACGTTGTTGCTGGCCGTGAGCGCCCCGAAGTTCTTCGAGATATTGCGTATGTCGAGGAGTGTCTCAGTCATGCGCAACCTCGCGTCCGGCAACCAGCCCGATCAGGCCACCCTTGGCGAACAGCACGACGACCAAGAGTAGCGCCCCCAGATAGATGCTCCAGTAGTCGCTGATCCCCCCGAGGAAATGCTCCAGCATGATGAAAAGGGCGGCACCGACGACCGGGCCGAAAAGCCGGCCAACGCCACCCAGAATGATGAAGATCATGATTTCACCAGAGGTGTGCCAACTGAACATCGTCGGGCTGACAAATCGGTTGAGATCAGCGAATAACGCACCGGCGAGCCCAGTGATGGCGCCGGAAATGGCAAAGGCCACCAGCCGCAGGCGATAGGGTTCGATCCCGACCGATTGTACGCGTGTCGCGTTCTGACGCGCCGCAGAGAGTGCAAGGCCGAAGGATGACCTCGACAGCCGTGACACGCCGAAGATTGCGATACCAAGGATGACGTAGCAGATCAGAAAGAACTGGATCGGGTCCAGCGTATTGAGACCGGGAAACCCGTTGCGGACGTAGATGGACAGCCCGTCCTCACCGCCATACGCGGGCCAACTGATGGCGAAGAAATAGAACATCTGACCGAATGCCAGCGTGATCATGATGAAATAGACCCCCGAGGTCCGCAAACTCAACGCCCCGATCGCCAGTGCGGCAAACCCGCTTGTGATCATCGCGACAAGCCAGATGATCGGCATCGACTTTGTGCCCTCGATCAGAAACGGCCAATCGGAAAGCGGTGTGTAGGTTTGGGCATGGCTGGCCAGAACGCCCATCGCATAGCCGCCAACCCCGAAAAACACGGCATGACCAAAGCTGACCAGCCCGCCCAATCCCAGTGCCACGTTGAGCCCGACACCGGCCAGTGCCAGTATGGCGACGCGGGTCGCCAGTGTGATCGTGAACGGCTCGCTTGAGATCCAGGCCCAGAGCGGAACAGCCAACAGTCCAAGGAATATGACTGCATTCAGAAGGGTTTCACGCTGCATGTCAGGCATTTCCATAAAGTCCGCTTGGCTTGAACAGCAGCACCGCTGCCATCAAGATATAAATCGACATCGAAGCCAACGCCGATCCGACCGAAGTTGCAGCGGCGGGGTCCATGAACGTGCCAAAAAAAGACGGCAGGAGGAACCGGCCCAATGTGTCGGTCAGTCCGACCAGAATGGCACCGACCAGCGCGCCCTTGATCGAGCCGATCCCACCGATCACGATCACTACAAAAGCAAGGATCAGAACGGGTTCCCCCATGCCCACCTGTACCGACTGGATCGCCCCGATCAGCGCGCCAGCCAAACCCGCGAGCGCGGCACCCAGTGCAAAGACCAGCGTATAGAGCCGCGAGATATTGACCCCGAGCGCACCAATCATTTCACGGTCGCTTTCTCCGGCGCGGATCTGAATGCCGATGCGGGTCCAGGCAATCAGCGCGAAAAGACCGGCTGCGACCACAAGTCCAACAACGATCAGCATCAGTCTGTAAAGCGGATACTGAATGCCTCCGGGTAGCGTGACTGGCCCCGAAAGATAGTCCGGAATGTCCAGAAACAGCGGGAAAGACCCGAAGATCCAGCGCGTGCCTTCGGAGAAGATCAGGATGAGCGCGAAGGTCGCCAGAACCTGATCCAGATGATCGCGCGAATAAAGATGCCGGATTACCGTCCATTCGATGATCGCGCCGGCGATGGCGGCTGCGGCAAGGCTGGCAACAAGCGCAAGCAGGAACGACCCGGTCGCCGCCGCAACGGCTGCGGCGGCAAAAGCACCGATCATGTAAAGCGAACCATGTGCGAGATTGATCAGCCCCATCACTCCGAAGATCAGCGTCAAACCAGCGGCCATCAGGAACAGCATGATACCGAACTGAAGTCCGTTCAGAAGTTGCTCGATGATCAGTATGAGCGACATATGTCAGACTTTCCCGCGTCGGATCGTGCTTTGGAGGCCGGGCCGCAAGCGCGACCCGGCAAGGACATTACATCTTGCAATCAGCAGCGTAGGCGTCGGAATGGTTTTCGAGCGCGGTGCCGATGATCTTGTTGGTGTAGACGTCGCCTTCCTTGATCACTTCGCGGACATAGATGTTCTGGATCGGGTGATTGTTCGGACCGAACGAGAACGCGCCGCGGGTGCTGTCGAAATCCGCCGCTTTCAGGGCAGACCTGAACGCCTCTGCGTCAGAGACCTCTGCAGAGTCGAGGGCGCTGATCAACAGGTTTGCGGTATCGAACCCCTGCGACGCATAAAGCGACGGTAGGCGGCCATACTCGTCCTGGAAACTGCTGACGAATGCTGTGTTGGTCGGGTTGTCCAGATCCTTGTTCCACTGCGACGTGTTGATTACGCCAAGCGCCGCATCACCCACAGCCTGAAGAATCCCTTGGTCAAAGCTGAACGCCGGTCCGACCACAGGAAGACCGACACCCGAGTCGGCATATTGCTTCAGGAAGGAAATCCCCATTCCGCCCGGCAGAAAGAAAAAGACGGAATCCGCGCCAGATGCCCGGATCTGGGCAATCTCGGCGGCGTAGTCGGCCTGACCCAGCTTCGTATAAAGCTCACCCGCGAGATCGCCTTTGAAGTAGCGCTTGAAACCGGTCAGCGCATCCTGCCCGGCGGGATAATTCGGGGCCAGAATGAAGGTGTTCGTGAACTCTGCGTCCGTGGCGTAAGCGCCCGCCGCTTCGTGCAGGTTGTCGTTCTGCCAGGCCACGTTGAAATAGTTGGGATTACAGCCCGCGCCGGCAAGGGCGGACGGGCCGGCGTTCGGCGACAGGTAGAATTTGCCCTGCGCCACGGCGCTTGGCACCACGGCCATGGCAAGGTTGGACCAGATGATACCGGTCAGCACGTCGACATTTTCCGACTGGATCATCTTGTCCGCAAGCTGAACCGCGATATCGGGTTTTTGCTGATCATCCTCGATGACCACTTCGATGTCGTCACGGCCGGATTGCTTGATCGCAAGCATGAAGCCATCGCGCACGTCGATGCCTAGCCCGGCACCGCCGCCGGACAGCGTGGTGATCATGCCCACCTTCGTTTCGGCCTGTGCGCCGAAGGCCAGCGCGCCAAGCGCCGTGGCCAAAGCAAGTGTCTTCAGTTTCATATTTTTATCTCCCTGGTCTGTTGGATCGCTTCGCGTGTTGGGCTGCGAAGTCTGTCGTGAATTGACTATACTGTCCCTTTCAGTCCGCACAAACGGCCTTCGGCAAATGGGTCGGGCTGACTGGCATTCCTCATTCCTTCAGGTCTCGCAGCACAAACCGCTGGATCTTGCCGGTTGCGGTCTTTGGCAGTGATGCGTGAAAGTGGATGGATCGTGGGTATTTGTAAGGTGCAATCATCGCCTTTACATGCTCCTGAAGCGCAATGCGCGTTTCATCAGAGGGGGCAGATCCTTCGGCAAGAACAACATGCGCCTCGACGATTTGTCCGCGCTCCTCGTCAGGGGCGCCGACAACGGCACATTCCAGCACGGCGTCATGTGCCAGAAGCGCAGCTTCGACCTCGGGACCGGCGATGTTATAGCCTGCCGAAACGATCATGTCGTCATTGCGTGCGGCGAAATGCAGATAGCCGTCATCATCCATCCAGAAGCTGTCACCGGTGATATTCCAGCCGTCGCGGACATAGCCGCTTTGCCGAGCATCCGCGAGATAACGGCAACCGGTCGGGCCACGCACTGCGAGGCGGCCGATGTCTCCGCGTTTTACGTCCCGCATGTCCGCATCCACAACCCGCGCCTCATAGCCAGTGACCGGTTTGCCGGTACAGGCCGGGCGGTGGTCGTCAAAGCGATTGGATATGAAGATATGCAACATCTCGGTTGCTCCGATCCCGTCCAGCATCGGCTTTCCGGTCTTGGCTTTCCATTGCTCGTAAATCGGCGCGGGCAGCGTTTCTCCCGCCGAAACGGCGGCCCGCAAACTGGACAGATCGGCGCCGTCTTCCATGGCCTGCAACATCACGCGGTAGGCGGTCGGAGCGGTAAAGCAGATTGTCGCGCGGTACTTCTGGATAATCTCGATCAGGTTCGGCGGGGACGCGGTTTCAAGCAAGGCCGCCGCTGCGCCGAAACGCAGAGGAAACACCGCCAACCCTCCCAGCCCGAAGGTAAAGGCAAGGGGCGGTGAGCCGACAAAAACATCGTCGGGCGTGACCCCAAGCACTTCGCGCCCATACCCGTCCGCAATGATCAAGAGATCGCGGTGAAAGTGCATCGTGGCTTTCGGTTCGCCGGTGGTGCCAGAGGTAAAGCCAAGAAGGGCGACGTCGTCGCGACCGGTCTGCACAGCGTCGAATGTCACCGGCTTTTCCAGCGCCAGCCGGTCAAGTTCGGCGTCGTGGTTGGACGTGCCGTCAAAGCCGACAACTCTGGTCAGGTGTGCGCTGTGCTCTGCACAGCTGGTCATTTCGTCCATCAAACGCGTGTCGCAAAGCGCATGGGTGATCCGGGCCTTGTCGACGATCTTGGACAATTCACCAGCCCGCAGCATTGGCATCGTGTTCACGACCACCGCCCCGGCTTTGGTGGCGGCCAACCAGCAGGCGACCATGGCAGGATTGTTTGCGGACCGTATCAGGACGCGGTTGCCCGGCTTGAGCCCCAGATCATCCACAAGAGCGTGCGCCAGCCTGTTGGTCCAGTCCGACATCTCCTTGTAGGTCCGCCGCCGCCCGTTGCCGATCAGCGCGGTCCGGTCGCCAAAACCCTTGGTGACCATCGCATCGGTCAATTCGACCGCAGCGTTCAGACGTTCGGGGTAGGGGAAGCGGTCAAGAAGCAGGTCGGGAAACTGATCCGGGGACGGCAGATTGTCCCGCGTGAAGGTATCGACATGCGCAGTTGGTCCAAGTGCAGTGCCCATTTTATCGTCTCTCCCCCAATCTCAAGGATTCCCCGGTGTCTGCCAGGGCGCGCGACATGGCGTCTTGCGGGCCGGTCATCTGGCACGCTCTTCGGCTGCAAGGTGATCGGCCATGACCTGCCGTGCGATCACCACCCGCTGGACGTCCGACGCCCCTTCATAGATCCTCAGCGCGCGGATTTCGCGATACAGGTGTTCGACCGTTTCACCGGATTTCACGCCGTCGCCGCCATGCAGCTGCACCGCGCGGTCGATGACCTGTTGCGCGTGGTCGGTCGAGAAAAGCTTCGCCATCGCCGCCTCGCGCGTTACACGCGGGGCTCCCATGTCCTTGGTCCACGCGGCGCGGTAGACCAGCAGTGCGGCCGCATCCACGTCCACCGCCATGTCTGCGATGTGGCCCTGAACCATCTGCATGTCAAAAAGCGGTGCCCCCTGCACCTGGCGCGCCATCACGCGGGACAAAGCCTCGTCCAATGCGCGCCGTGCAAAGCCAAGGGCCGCCGCCGCAACGGTCGAACGAAACACATCCAAGACCGACATCGCAATTCTGAACCCCGCGCCCCGATCCCCAATCAGCGCGGCGGCCGGAATGCGGCAATCGGAGAACCGAAGGCGCGCCAGCGGATGCGGCGCAATGGTCTCCAGTCGTTCCACAATCTCGAATCCCGGCAGGCCAGCGGGTATGACAAAAGCTGATAACCCGCGTGCGCCCGGCGCCTCGCCGGTGCGCGCGAAAAGTGTGTAGACATCCGCAATTCCACCATTGGAAATCCACGTTTTTTCGCCGTTCAGAACAAACGTATCTCCATCTTCGACCGCCGTCATCGTTGAATTGGCGACATCCGACCCCGATTGCGGTTCCGTCAGTGCAAATGCCGATATGGCCTTTCCACTTCGCGTCAGAGGCAGCCATTCTGCCTTCTGGGAGGCCGTTCCGAAAAGCGATATCGCCCCTGTCCCCAACCCCTGCATGGCAAAGGCAAAATCGGCCAACCCGTCATGCCGCGCAAGGATGTCCCGCGTCAGGCAAAGGCGTCGAACGTCAAGTGGCGTCTCGTCCTCGGTCGCGCTGTGCTCAAGCCATCCTGCGTCGCCCAGCCCGCGGACAATATTGCGACACGCCGTATCGGTGTCGTCTTGGTCGATCTGCGGCAGCGTCGCGGCGGCCCAGGACTCAAGTCCGGACGCCAGCGCATGATGCTCGGGCGCAAAGAAGGGCCAGTCGAGAAAGCTGCGATCCGGCATCAGTTCCCCTCGAAGTTCGGTTTGTCCTTGGCGACGAATGCCCGGTAGGCGCGTTCGAAATCGGCGGTCTGCATGCAGATGGCCTGCGCCTGTGCCTCGGCTTCGATCGCCTGTTCCAATCCCATGTTCCATTCCTGGTTCAATTGGGTTTTTGTGATCGAATGGGCAAATGTCGGACCGTCCGCCAGCCTTTGCGCCAACGCGCGCGCCGCATCCTCCAATGCGTCCGGGTCATGCAGGGCGTTCCAGAATCCCCAGTTCAACCCTTCTTCGGCCGACATGCTGCGCCCGGTATACAGCAATTCCGCCGCGCGGCCCTGACCGATGATCCGGGGCAGCATGGCGCAGGCACCCATGTCGCATCCCGCCAGACCGACGCGCGTGAACAGAAAGCCGCATTTTGCTGACGGGGTGGCCAGACGCAGGTCCGACGCCATCGCGATGATCGCGCCCGCGCCGACACAGACACCATCGACCGCTGCAATGATCGGTTTGCCGCACCCGATCATCGCCTTGACCAGATCGCCCGTCATCCGTGTGAAGGCCAACAGCTCTTTCATCTGCATGCCGACCAACGGGCCAATGATCTCATGCACGTCCCCGCCGGAACAGAAGTTCCCGCCGTTCGAGCCAAAAATCACCACGTCCACATCGTCGGCATAGACCAGCGCGCGGAACGTGTCGCGCAGTTCGGCGTAGCTTTCGAAGGTCAGCGGGTTTTTCCGTTCGGGCCGGATCAACCGGATCGTGGCGATACGGTCCGTGACCTGCCAGTCGAAATGTTGGGGGCTGAGGTCAGCCAGCTTGGTCATGTGTCCCTCCTTCTGCGCGCCTGACAAGGTCGCGCAACATGTCGAGGTCTTCTTCTCCAAGGTTGGCAAAGATCCGATCCACCTCAATCTCATGGGCGCGTGCGAGTTCCTTGAACTGCGTGCGGCCTGCATCGGTCAGCGTGACCATCACCACGCGACGATCCGTTTCGCTGGCCAGCCGTCGCACCAGCCCTTCGCTTTCAAGCCGGTCAACCACCGTCGTGGCATTCCCGTTCGACACCAGAAGCATCCGGCTGAGTTCGCTCATCTTCATCGGCGTTTCGCTGCGAAACAGCGCCGCCATCACGTCAAACCGGGGCAGGGTGGTATCATAGGACACCCGCAGAAAATCGCGCAGCTGGTTCTCGGTCCCGCGCGTGAGCCGCAACAGGCGAATCCAGGTCCGAAGCCTGCGCCGGGCCAGTGTCATACTTCACCCCCCGCGATGGCAATGGCCTGACCATTGATCCCGGCGGAAGCGGGGCCACAAAGCCAAAGCGCCGCGGCTGTCACTTCGGCAGGTTGAACAAGCCGGTTTTGCGGATTGACGCCGGTCAGCGCGGCGCGCGCCTCACTGGCGGATTTTCCGGTCTTCGCGACGATGGTGTCGACTGATCGCGCGGTCATCTCGGTGTCAAGAAACCCTGGGCAAAGCGCGTTGACCGTAATGTCCTTGCGTGCCACTTCGAGCGCCAGCGACCGCGTCAGACCAACAACACCGTGTTTGGCCGCAGCATAGGGGGCGACGTAGGCATAGCCCTTAAGCCCCGCAGTCGATGCAACGGAAATGAGCCTGCCCCATCCCGGCATCTGGTTCAAACCCTCCTGCAGCGTCAGAAACACCCCGGTCAGGTTGACAGCCAGCATCGCGTTCCACTGCTCCAGCGTCGTGCGGCCAAACGGGGCGCTGTCGGCGGCTCCGGCATTGGCGATCACGATGTCCACAGGGCCTGCGGTCTTGAACAAGGCCCGAACAGACGTCTCGTCTGTGACATCCGCCACAATCGGGACGATCCCCGGCATCTGCGATGACAGCGCGTCTAGCGGGACCGCGTTGCGCCCGGCAATCACAACCTCGGCTCCTTCGGTCGCAAAGGCCCGTGCAAGGTCCGCACCCAGACCAGTGCCTCCTCCGGTGATCAGAATGCGTCGGCCCGTTTGCGTCATGCGCGGATCATCTCCTGTGCGCGCTCGCGCAGGCGATACGCCTGATCACGGCCGGCAAGGTAGGGATCAGGCCAAGTCACGCCGGTATCCCCCAATTCCAGCGCGGCATGCAGCGTCCAATAGGGATCGGCCAGGTGCGGACGCGCAAGGCAGACCAGATCGGCACGCCCGGCGATCAGGATGGAATTGACATGATCGGTCTCGAAGATATTGCCGACCGCCATTGTCGGCATCCCCAATTCGTTGCGGATGCGGTTCGAAAACGGGGTCTGGAACATGCGCCCATAGACGGGCGACGCCTTGGTTGTTGTCTGTCCGGCCGAGACGTCGATGATGTCCGCGCCAGCGCCCCGGAACATGGCTGCTATCTCTACCGCATCTTCGGGTGTGATCCCGTTTTCCCCAACCCAGTCGTTTGCGGAAATGCGCACCGACATCGGCTTGGGCGCGGGCCATACCGCGCGCATGGCCTTCATGATTTCCAGAGGATAGCGCATGCGGTTCTCAAGACTTCCGCCATAGTCATCCTTGCGCAGATTGGACAGCGGCGAGATGAAAGACGACACAAGATAGCCATGTGCCGCGTGCAGTTCGATCATGTCGAACCCGGCCCGCGCTGCCATCTCTGTCGAAGCGACAAACTGATCGCGCACCGCGTCCATGTCGGCGCGGGTCATCTCTCGGGGTGTGTCGGTCTGCTCCGACCACGCAACCGGCGATGGCGCCATCACCTCCCAGTTGTCGCTTGGCAAACGGGTGTCGGCCTCTTCCCAGCCAACCTGTGTCGAGCCCTTGCGCCCGGAATGGCCGATCTGGCAGCAGATCTTGGCACCGGTTTCGCCATGCACGAAGTGTACCAGACGCCGCCACGCCGCTTCATGTTCCGGCGCATATAGCCCTGGGCATCCAGGCGTGATCCGGCCCTCGGGACTGACGCAGGTCATTTCGGTGTAGACAAGCCCCGCGCCACCCTTTGCGCGTTCGGCATAATGCACGAAATGCCAGTCCGTCGGGCAGCCATCGACGGCCTTGTATTGAGCCATCGGTGATACAACGATCCGGTTTTCCAGTTCCATATCGCCGAGCTTGAACGGCGCAAACATCGGGGCGCGCACCGGCGCATCGGCAGGCACACCGGACTGAGTCTGAAACCACCGCTCGGCACTATTGACCCATGCGGGATCGCGAAGGCGCAGGTTTTCATGACTGATCCGCTGCGACCGGGTCAGCAGGTTATAGGCAAACTGCATCGGTGCCTGATCAAGATACCGTTCCACCTCTTCGAACCATTCCAGCGAATTGCGCGCCGCCGATTGCAGGCGCAGAACTTCAAGCCGACGTTCATCCTGATACCGCGCGAAGGCCTTTTCCAGCGTCGGTTCGGACTGCAGGTAGGTGGCAAGCGCGATGGCGCTGTCAAACGCCAGCCGCGACCCCGATCCAATCGAAAAATGTGCCGTGGCCGCCGCGTCGCCCATAAGGACGACATTCCCGTGATACCACGTCTTGCAGATCACCCGTGGGAAATTCATCCAGACCGCCGAGCCGCGCAGATGCGTGGCGTTCGAAATCAGCGCGTGCCCCCCAAGGTGTTTTTCGAACACGCGTCGGCAGGTCTCGACCGTTTCCTCTTTGGACATGTCGGCAAAGCCGAACGCGTCCCAGGTCGATTGCAGACATTCGACGATGAATGTCGCGGTGTTGTCGTCGAACTGGTAGACATGCGCCCACATCCAACCATGTTCGGTCTTTTCAAAGATGAAGGTGAAGGCGTCGTCGAATTTCTGATGTGTGCCAAGCCAGACGAACTTGCACAGACGGGTGTCGATGTCCGGCTGAAAGACATCTTCGTATTCGCGGCGGACGGCGGAATTGATCCCGTCAGACGCGACAACGATGTCATAATCGCGCCGATACTCTTCGGCGGTCTTGAATTCGGTTTCAAACTGAAGATCGACGCCAAGCTCTCGGGCGCGCTCCTGCAAGAGGATCAGCATCTGCTTGCGCCCGATTCCGGCAAAGCCGTGGCCGCCAGAGACGGTGCGCGCACCATTATGTTCAACCGCGATGTCGTCCCAATAGGCAAAATGGCTGCGAATTGCGTCGGTGCTTTTCGGATCGTTCTGCTGCATCCGGTCAAGCGCGTCGTCCGACAGGACAACCCCCCAGCCAAAGGTGTCGTTTGCGCGGTTTCGCTCCAGCACCGTCACTTCGTGGGCGGGGTCGCGCAGTTTCATGCTGATCGCGAAATACAGGCCGGCAGGACCTCCACCCAGGCACATGATATTCATGTCGCGAACCCCTCCGGCTAAAGGTCAATTCGAATCTTCGATAGGAAAAAGCTTAACAGCAGGCCAAATCCATTCAAGTCAAAATTATTTAACCTTAAAATGTTGATACTTGAATTAAGGGGAAACCCGGTTAGTCTCTGATATTGCAAACGGTCGGGCAATAAAGCTGACTGGCCGTGCATCTGACAGAGGGTTGCATGGAACCTGTTACAATTGAAATCCAAGGCGATATCGCCGTCGTCACCATCGACAACCCGCCCGTCAATGCGGCCTCGCTTGCGGTGCGCCGCGGATTGATGAACGCCCTCCATGTCACTGAGGACGCCAAGGTGCAGGCGGTTGTGTTGCGCTGCGCGGGAAGGACGTTTGTCGCGGGCGCGGATGCAAAGGAATTCAACGCCCCTCCCGTCGCGCCTTTCTTGCCGGACGTCTGCGCCGCAATCGAAGCCGCCTCGGTGCCTTGGGTGGCAGCCGTTCATGGAACCGCGTTGGGTGGCGGCTGCGAGATCGCACTGGCCTGCATGGGTCGCATTGCGGACACACAGGCGCGGCTTGGCTTTCCCGAAGTGTCCTTGGGGCTCATACCGGGGGCAGGGGGAACCGTTCGTTTGCCCCGAATAATCCCGACGTTACATGCGCTTGAAATGGTCGTGACGGGCAAACCCGTCGACGCCGCGAAAGCGCTGGACTGGGGCCTGATCGACGCGATTGCTGCGGGCGACCTCGCCGAGACAGCAAAGCTCCACGCCCGTGAATTGGCGGACTTCCCCAACCTGACACCGCTGTCCAGCCGCGATCCGGTGGATCCACCGACCCAGTCGGATTGGAAAGCGGCGGTCACCAGGCTGACGTCGCGTGCAGGTGGTCAAAATGCACCGCACGAGGCCGCTGCTGCGATCCACGATGCCATTCACATGACGGCGCAAGAAGCGTTTGCCGCAGAACGCGCCCGCTTTGTCCGGCTCAAGGAAGACCCTCAATCGCAGGCGCTTCGGCACGTCTTCTTTGCGGAACGCAGTGTTTCGCGGATGGACCGCCTGCGGGACGTTGTCCCGCGCGCAGTGTCGACTGTTGGCGTGGTTGGGGGCGGCACCATGGGGGCCGGCATTGCCGCCGCTTTGGTGCTGTCAGGCCTCAAGGTGATCCTGATCGAACGGGACGAAGACGCCCTCGCTGCGGGGCTTACGCGGGTCACTGACACGCTGGCCGACAGCCTGAAGCGCGGACTTCTGACCAAGGACGCGCATGCCCGTATGGTTCAGTCCCTTGATGGGGCCACCGATTATGCCGCGCTGTCGGGGGCGGATCTGGTCATCGAAGCGGTGTTCGAGGATATGTCGGTCAAAAAAGACGTGTTTGCCCGGCTTGACGCCGCAACCCGGCCGGATGCGGTTCTGGCCACCAACACGTCTTATCTGGATGTCAGTGAAATTGCCGGCAGTGTAGCCGACCCGTCCCGCGTGCTGGGCCTGCATTTCTTTTCTCCTGCGCATATCATGAAACTTGTCGAAGTGGTGCATCCAGAACGTGTCGCGGATGATGTGCTGGCTACAGGTTTTGCGCTGTCCAAGCGACTGGGAAAGATCGCTGTTCCTGCGGGTGTCTGTGACGGGTTCATCGGCAATCGCATCATGTCGGCCTACCGGCGCGAAGCGGACTATATGATCGAAGATGGTGCCCTTCCACACGAGGTCGATTCCGCCATGCGCGAATTCGGATTCCCAATGGGGGTATTCCAGATGCAGGATCTGGCGGGTCTGGACATCGCCTGGGCCATGCGCAAGCGCCGTGCGACGACGCGGCCCACGCAGGAACGCTATGTCGCGATTGCCGACAAACTTTGCGAGGCAGGGCGCTTTGGCAGAAAGACGGGGCAGGGTTGGTATGATTACCGAACCGATCCGAAAGGCACCGTTGATCCCGAGGTGACGCGCCTTGTCAAAGCCGAATCCTCTGCCCGTGGCATCACCCGCACTGCGCTGTCCAAGGAAGAAATTCTGCAACGCATTCTGGGAGCGATGCAGTCCGAAGGTCAGGCAGTGCTTGACGAAGGCATCGCTGCGACACCCGAAGCAATAGATGTCGTCATGATCCTTGGTTACGGATTTCCGCGATGGCGCGGCGGGCCGATGTATATGCGGGCGCATCCGGACAGCGGCATCTGACGCACCCTGACTTTAACGCAGGTAGACGGCGCTGAATTCCGCGACCGGCTGACCTTCGGCGTCCAGCAACACCAGCATGTGTCCGGTCTGCCGGACGGCGCGCGTTGCCTCAAGGACGGCTTGCAGACTGCGTTCGGCCGTATCAAGCGGAGGTGGGCAGGCCATCTTCGTGCTGGCGGCGGCTGTGAAGGTAAGGCCATTATCCTTGCGCTCGTATCCACCGATCAGTTGATTGCAACCAACGGTCGCGCGGAACCGAGCCTCGGGATCGCCGTGAAACACCAGATGAGGTTCGCGGCGATTGTCCATTGGCCCGACAGGTTCGCCCATCAGGCTGTCGATGCGCCAGTAGGTGTTGGTCAGCGACGCCGTTGAGACGTGCTGTGCGCAGGTTTCGCCGGGGATGGTCTTGATGAAACGGTTGACCACCAGATGCCGTTGTTCGGAGCCTTCCATAGCCGCGCGCGTCACCAGCCCGCCTTCGACATGCACAAGAAGTGCCTCCCCCGGAGCAGGCACATCGTCACGATAGGCACGCTCGAGCGTGAGATAGTCGCCTTGGTTGGTGATGGGATAGGATCGACCCGTGATACATTCCTCGAACAGGGCAGTGTCTGCGAAATAGGTCATCCTGCCCAACAGGAACAGGTTGTCCAGGTCGGTCGGGTCCAGCACGCCTTGGCTGATCAGGTCGTAAGGCAGGTCCGAGGTGATCGGATTGCCCTGAATATCCATCTGGCGCAGACGGTCAGGGCCCGTCACCTCCCAGAAAAGCGGCATTTCGGACGCGCCATGAAGAACAATCGCGCCTCTTGCCGGATCGGCATACCAACGTCCGATCTCGTCACGCTGAAGCGGGTCTTCGCTGCGCAGCCACTCCCGGTGCATGTGGTATGTCTGATTGGCCCAGAGATCGAGGTGATGCACGATCCCTTCGCAATCGGCGCAGGGAAGGGTGCCCCGGAATGTCGCTGGAACGCGCAAGCCATGGGCACCTATGGCGGGTGCCGCATCGCCAGACCTATCACGCTGCACCATCTTCAGCACGACCTCCACATCCTCTGGCCCATTGTCTAGAAGAACGCGGGTCATCGTGTCGGTGATGAACAGAAGGTGCCCGTCGCGTCGGATCGTGGCGCGTAATGCGTAGATTGCCTGCGGATCAAGGTGGGCGGCGTCGTAATCAATGACAAACGCGATCGGCGGTTGGCCGGGATCGTCGATCACCGTCCGGGCAAGCGGGATGGCGGGAGCGCCCGCGCGCGCGACGTCCTCGATGACCGCCTCGAACACGGTGCCGGGCGGCAACGCGATCCGTTCGCGGATCAGCGCGGCACCGGTCAGCGTGTCCGCTCCCGCCACGGACATACTGGAAACAAACGCAAAGATCAGGCTGGCAAGCGCCGCCACAGGGCGACCGCGCAGCCTCATGGAAGAAAACACCATTGTCGTTTTTCCTCTTTTCCCAAACGTCCGGGCCGCAGACCTGTCCCGCATCCGCCAAAGCGGCTTTCCGGGGTCTGGTGACCCTGTTGCCATAAAGACTGTAACGTCCGACATGCGGGAGCGGCAAAAAAAAGTGAGGTGAGGACGTGAATCCGGACGATAACGACATCGTTCCGGACCTGCGATCTTTGTTAGTCGACGGACCCGGCATAGTGCGCCGCAGGCGCCTGCACCCATGTCACCTGCATGTCGACCTGTGCTGCGGCCAGCAAGTTCATCACCGGGCAGCGGAATTCGACATTGCGGCACAACTGGCGAAAGCGCGCCTCGGGTTCGTCGGAATAGACGGTGATATCCAGCTTGCCGCTTTCGAAATAGGGTCGGATGCCCGGCACGCCTTTGGGTCCGCGCACGTCGATCTGGCTTTCGCAGGCGAAATCCACTCCGGCATAGGAAAAACCCATGGCATTGGCGACGCCGTTGATGATGACGCCGTCGCAACCAACCAGCGCCACCAGAACCGTCTCAAGAGGGCTCGGCGCGCTGTTGGTGCCGCCCAGCGACGCGGGCTCGTCGGTATAGACCGGTTCGAAATCCCGCACCTGGATCTTTGTGCGCGTTCCGGCTGCGTTGGTCGCCTTCACATGGCGCACGCCGATCTTGCGCGTTTTGGGGTCGATGCTTGGCTCGATAATGTCGGGATCAATCATGTCATTCATTGCGGGGCCTTTCAGTTGAGGGGGATCAAGGCACCAACGGGCGGATCGCCTCGCAGCACATCGAAAAGGAACCAGATCATGCCAAAGACCGCCGCACCATAGAGCGCCGCCGTCCAGAGCCGCATCTGCGCTTGCGCCAGCAGCATCCAGCACAAAAGCACCAGCGTCGGGATCGTTAATCCGATGGCCCAGAGCGCGACCGCATAGGCCAGCAGCACGGCGAGGATCTTCAGCTCACCCGCGTCGCGACCAAGGTCGGGTTGGTATTCCCGAACCCCGCGCAGAACCAGCCAGAGCGTGAGTGGAACACCTGGTGCGATGGCAAGGAGCGGCATCAGCCGAGAGGCCGGATTGAAGGTGAACGTCTCCCACAGCGCGTAAAGGAACAGCGCCGCGGCAAGAGCCGCCAGCATCAGCGCCACGCTGCGGTTGCACTCTTCTGTCGCCTCGGGCGCATCGGGCTCAGTCATGCCCTCGGCGCTCTGCCATTGGCGCAACTTGCGAAATGCTGAAATCAGCAGCGGGATCACGATGATCGACGCAATAATCAGCACGCCGGGTCGTGTAAGCCAGGACCAGCCGTGGATCTGGTTGGTGAGCCAGAAATATTGCTCCATCGGGCTGGACAGCACGAAGCCGACAAGCGCCGGGGCGCGGGGCCAGCCGCCATGCTTCATCAGCCAGCCAAGCGCGCCCAACATGAACAGCATGAAGATGTCGCCGATGGTCGAGGTCGCCTGATAGGCACCGATCACCATGACAAGCACGAGCGGTGCCGCGATGATCGCAAAGGGGATGCGCGTCAGCCGCGCCAGCATTGGCGTTATGGCAAAGCAGAGCGCCGCACCCACGATCGAGGTGAGCGCCACCGACCACACGATGAGGAACATCAGGTCGGGGTTCTGCGTGACCATGCGCGGGCCGGGATAGTAGCCGAACGAGAAGAGCGCACCGAGAAAGATCGCCGCCGCCGGTCCGCCCGGCACGCTGAAGAGCAGCGTCGGCACGAGGTCCGAAATCACGGTTGCATTGTTCGCCCCTTCCGAGGCGGCAATGCCCCGGATCTCGCCCTTGCCGAATTTGGACTTGTCCTTGGTCGACCGGATGGCATGACCATAGGCCACCCATGTCGAGGCTGATGCGCCCACCGCAGGTACAAAGCCCCCGAGCACCCCGATCAGCGAGGCGCGCAGCACCAGCCAGCGGTGGCGCCAGAAATCGCGAAACCCTTCGCCCCACTGGGTGACTTCCATCTTCTGATGGCTGATCCCACCACCCTGCGCGAGCATGGAGATCACTTCGGCCACGCCGAAGAGGCCAAGTGCGACGATGGTCAGTGAGAACCCGTCAAGCAGGTAGACCTGTCCGAAGGTAAAGCGGAAATCGGCCGCCGCCTGTGCTGGCCCGACGACGCCAAGCAACACGCCAAGCGCCGCCGCTGCCAAGCCTTTGGCCAGATCCTTGCCGATCATCGACGAGGCAAAGAACAGTCCCACTAGCGCCAGCATGAAAAGTTCGGGTGTGGAGAGCATGAGCACTATCGGCCCAGCGATGGGGATGGCGAAGAACAGGACCAGCGACCCGACCAGCCCGCCCACCATGGAGGCCAGAAAGCCCACGCCAAGCGCCCGTGCTGCCTGTCCCTGTTTTGCCAGCGCGTGGCCTTCGATCGCCGTCGGTGCCGAGGCCGGGGAACCGGGTGCGCCCAAAAGCACGGAGGTGATCGTATCAGAGGTGTAGACCACCGACACCGCGCCCAGAAGCATCGCGAGGCCGGAATAATCGTCGAGATAGTAGATGAAGGGCAGCAGGATCGACACCGCCGCAACCCCGCCCAGTCCCGGCAACATACCGAAGACCATGCCGACAAGCATGCCGGCAAAAAGCGCGGCCAGTCGCATCGGGTCGAAGAGCGCGTCAAGCGCGATCAGCGCATTGTCGATCATATGGCTGTCCGGGGGTTGGAGACAGGAACAGGAGGCGGACCCGCTAGGGGGGCCGCCTCCGTACCGTTTGGTCTCTGCTTCAGAAGTTCACGCCGTACTTGTCGCTCAGCAAGGTGCGCAGATAGGTCTTGACCTCGTCCGACGGCGACAACGCCGCCTTGATCGCAGCCTCGGTGTCCGGACCCGCGCTGAGCCTTGCGCCGCCGGTGACATCCTGGCTTGCCGTCTGGAACTCGGGATCGGCGTTGATCGCCTCGACCGCCGCAGCAAAGGCATCAAGCGCCTCTTGCGGGGCGTCGGGATGCAGGTAGCCGGTCAGGCCGTAGGCATAGGTCACCGAGGCGATGCCCTGGAATGCGTCCCATTCAATGCCCGAGGGCGGCTGGCCGTTCATCGTCTCGTAGACCTCGTAGACCGAGGGCAGGTCCGGGGCGACCGGATCGCGGGCCTTGAGAACGCCACCTTCCATCGCGCCACCGGTCCAGAGCGGAACGGCATTGCCCTCTTCGACGCTCGGCACAACCTGTGTCAGCCAGACCGGGGTGAACTGATAGTCGATATTGACCTCGCCCTGTTCAAAGGCGAGCCGGACCGGACCGCGCCCGGTAAAGCCGAGCACCGATTTCACGTCGAGCCCCAGCACCTCGAAGGACAAAAGCCCCGGCAGGTCCGAAGCCGCCGCCGCGATGCCGCCATAGATCAGCGGGCTTGAAGAGTCCTTGATGCTTGCCGCATCCGTCACCCCGGTCGAGGGCGCGACATAGGCGACCGCGCCGAACGGATGGCTGTAGGCGACGCGGTAATCCGAAAGCCGGTATTCCACGCCCTCTTGCCCCAACACAAAGGGATTGGCGGTCGACGATGTGGTGAACAGGATCGTGGAGCCATCCGCCTTGGCGTTCTGCTCGAACCAGTTTGCGCCAAGGATGGACCCGCCACCGGGCCGGTCGATCACGTTGATCTCGGGATTACCTGGCAGGTGCTTTTCGAAATAGGGCTCAAGGAACTTGGCAGAGACATAGGTCGCTCCGCCGGTGCCGAAAGGCACGATTACGTCGATGGATTTCCCGGCAAAATAGCCGTCCTGAGCCTGAGCCATTGTGGCCATCGCGGCGAGCGCCGCAGTTGTCGTCAGCAGTTTACGCATGTCTTCCTCCCTAGGTTTTTGTCATGTCGGCCTTAGCCGATCTCGTTCTCCAGAACGCCCAGTCCGGTGATCGAGACCTTCATGTGGTCCCCGGACCTGAGATATTTCGGCGGGCTGAACCCGATCCCCACACCGACCGGCGTGCCAGTGGCGATGATGTCGCCGGGCAGCAACGTCATGGTGCGCGACATCGTTTCGATCAGCGTCGGTATGTCGAAGATCAAGTCCGACACCGTCACCCGCTGGCGTTCTTCGCCGTTGATTTCCGTCACCAGTTCAAGTGCGGTCACATCGCCGACTTCGTCGGACGTGGCGATCCACGGTCCCATCGGGCAGAAGGTGTCGATCCCCTTGCCGATGACCCACTGGTTGTGCTGTTTCTGCAATTCGCGCGAGGTGACATCGTTCACGATGACATAGCCGAACACATGGTCATACGCATCGGCCTTGGACACGCCAAAGCAGCGCTTGCCGATGACGACGCCCAGTTCTCCCTCGTAATCGACCGAGTCCGTCGGGTCGAGCGAGCCGCGCACCACATCGCCCGGACCGCAGACGCTGGTCGTGGCCTTGGTAAACACCACAGGGTGCGATGGCACCTGTTCCTTGGCGCTCGAATCAAAGCCACTGTTGTGGAATTCAGCCGCGTGGGCGTAGTAATTCTTGCCGACGCAGAAGATATCGCGCAGCGGTTCCGGGATCGGCGCAAGCAGGCGCACATCCTTCAGTGGCACGCGATTGTGTTCGGCAGTCTGCCAAGCCGCAAGCGCGGCATCTCCGCCCTCGATCACCGACAGGACAGCGCGTTGCGCCTCGACCCCGGTCACACAGGCCACGGCGTCGGTCCCGTCGACAAACCCGGCCGCCATTTCCCCGTCCATTTCGAAGGTAATCAGCTTCATTATCTCGACACTCTTTATTTTTATCGATAGAACTAGAAAACATATGAAAGTGAGTCTGTCAAATACAGTTGCGACGCCGGGCGAGGTGGGACATCCAGACGTTATGAATACACAGACCCTCCATCCGTCCGAAGGCGAAACCCTTGTGGATGCCGCCTATCGCGGCTTGCGCCATGACATCATCGCGGGAATCCGTGTGCCGGGCGAACGCCTGCGCATCGAAAAGCTCAAGGCGCTGTACGGCATTGGCCCGACACCGTTGCGTGAGGCCTTGCAGAAGCTTGCGCAGGACGGGCTGGTCGTCACCGAGGGCAATCGCGGCTTTACCGTGGCCCCGCTTGATCCGTCGGAATTCGCGGACCTCAACCTTGCCCGGACCGTGATCGAGAAAGAGGCACTACGCCTGTCCATCGCGCAGGGTGACACCGCGTGGGAAGCGCGCGTGGTGGCGGCAAGCTATATCATGGCCAAGGAAGACGCGGCCCTGTCCAGCGCCGCAGGCGCCGTGCCGGATGCGTGGGAACAGGCAAATGCGGGGTTTCACGCTGCGCTCGTCTCGGCCTGCGGATCGGACTGGTTGCTGCGCCTGCGGGTCGGGTTGCACGACCATTGCGAACGCTACCGCCGCGCCTCGGTCTATCAAAAACTTGGATCACGCGACCTTGGCGCTGAGCATGCCGCCATCTCGGAGGCCGCGCTGGCCCGCGATGCCGAGCGGGCCTGCACCCTGACTGAACGCCATTTCGCGCTGACCGCCGCGATCCTCAAGGAAGTCGAGGGCACCGCAGCAGGACAGTCCAGCACATGACTCTCGAAATCCTGATCTTCATTGCAGCCGGTCTTGTCGGTGGCATGGTCAATTCTGCGGCGGGTGGGGCCAAGCTCTTTGTCTTTCCAATGTTGCTGGCCACCGGCCTGCCACCCATCGCGGCCAATGTCACGCAGGGCGTGGCGCTTTGGCCCGCGCAATTGCCTGCGGTCTGGGTCTACCGACGCGAACTGATGGAGGACGCAAAAAGCCTTGTCTGGCAGCTGTTTCCAGCCCTGCTGGGCGCGGTGGCCGGTTCTGTGGTCATGATCAATTCCGGCAATGATGTCTTTGTCCGCGTCGTGCCGTTTCTGTTGTGTGTCGCGGTGGTTGCCATCGTGCTGGGTCCCAAGACGACCGACCTCATGCGCTGGGCCTTCCCAGGAGAGCGCCTGCGCGCCGCGACCACGGTCCTGTTGACGCTGATCGGCTTTTACGGCGGGTTTTTCGGTGCTGGCATGGGCTTCATGCTGCTGGCGGTGCTTTCGGCCTCGACAGGGCAGGGCTTGGGCCGGGTCAACGGAGCCAAGAACCTGTTTGCCGCGGCGATCCAGTCGGCAGCCGTCATCCCGATGATGCTGTCGGGTTTCACCGACTGGCTGGCGGCGGGCTGTGTTCTGGCGGGGGGCTTGGTCGGCGGATATTTCGGCGCGTCGATCACCCGACGCCTGCCCGAGAAACCGTTGCGCATCGGCGTCGCCGTGCTGGGCCTCGTGCTGACATTGTCTTTTCTGTTTTCCTGAAGAGCGGGGATCGCACCATGAAATTCTGCACCTACTTTCACGAGGACAACCGCCGACTTGGCCTTGTCGAAGGCGACCGCATCGTTGACCTGCACAAGGCCGACCCGCGTGCCGACTTCATCGACATGGTGTCGCTGATCCGGGGCGGCGAAGGTGCCCGTGAGGCCGCGCGCGTCGTCGCCGCAAATCCCCCTGCACACGCCTGCCTTGATACCGACATTGTGCGCCTGGCCGCGCCGCTTCTGCCCTCGACCGTGCTCTGCGCGGGCAGCAACTACCACGCGCACAATGCCGAAAAAGCGGGTGCGCCGCTCTCGGGCAAGGAGCCGGAGTTCTTTCTCAAGACCGCCGATTGCGTGATCGGCCCGGAGGATGGGATCGTGCATGACCCCGCACTCACCTCCAAGCTGGATTGCGAAACGGAGCTTGCCATCGTGATCGGTCGTGAAGGCCGCCACATTCCCGAGGCCGACGCGCTGTCCCATGTCTTTGGCTACACGGTGTCCAATGACGTGACCGCGCGCGACCGACAGGTGCGCCGCACGCCCGAAGGTCTCGTCTATTACGAACTTGGACGCGGCAAGGCCTTTGATTCCAGCCTGCCTCTCGGTCCAGTCATCACCACCACGGACGCGGTCCCCGATCCGCAGGCGCTCATGCTGCGCACCCGGATCAACGGAGAGTTGCGTCAAGAGGCCAGCACCGCCGACATGCATTGGAGTTGCGCCGCGCTGATCCATTTCTTTTCGATCAACTTCACCCTGAAGCCCGGCATGGTGATCCTGACCGGCACACCCGCCGGGACTGCATGGTCCGTCGATGCCGAACTTGGTGGCAAGTGGCAGCCCGCACCCGGTCTGGTGGCCGCAACGCGCTACTGCCTGCCCGGTGACAAGGTAGAAAGCGAGATCGAACGGATCGGCACGCTGCGCAATACGGTCATCGCAGAGGGCGCTGGGTAAAAACGCTTTGAGGCATCTTACGGGTCCATCAGTGTTACCGATGCTGTCGCGCGGCGATCGCAACATCCGCGCCCCTTCGGTGCCTCAAAACGCGGCTCGACTCTTCCATGATCGCGGTCGGAATGATCATTGCCGCCAAGGCCACGTCAGACGGCCCTCGCCGGAGGCATACCGCTAGGTGGCGTGCGCGACCAAAGCACCTCGCGAACGGATCACTTTCCCGGCCAATGCTGCCCCGGCCGCAGCCGCTTCCTTTTCCGACGCGCCTTGCAAGAGCGCTGCAAGATAGCCCGCATTGAAACTGTCTCCTGCGGCGGTCGTGTCAACCACGGCGTCTATCTTTTCAGGGCTGAGGGTTGTTATTGCGTTGTCCCTATGAATGAGGATGTCCGCCGGTCCATTCTTGACGAGTACAGTTCGCGCACCGGCCCCAGCATAGCGTGCGGCCGTGGCGAGGCTGTCGGCATCGCGAAACCATTCTGCTTCATCTTCGTGGGACGGCAAACTGATTGAGCTGACCGCTGCGGCCTTCATAATCGCGCTGGTCATATCTTCTTTCGATTCCCAAAGCTTGGGGCGCAAGTTTGGATCGAAGACCACAGTGCCGCCTGCCGTTTTGAAAGCAGCCAGAATAGCAAGGAATCGGGCGCGATCGCCCTTGGGCAAGATTGCGACGGTTATTCCTGAAAAAAAGGCGACATCCGCGCCCTTCAGGGCGTTCTCCAGACGCGTATCGTCCTGTGCAAGCGTGCGCGCTGCGCTTTGGCCACGCCAATAGCTGAAACTTCGTTCGCCATCGTTCAACTGGATCATGTAAAGCCCGACGGTCCGGTCGACGTGGCGTGCAATGTGGTCCGTGCCGATGCCCGCCTCCTCCAGAAAGCCAAGCATCTGATCCGAGACGCTGTCGGTTCCCACGACGGTGAAATAGTCAACCTGATGATCGGTGCCGAGAAGGCGGCGCAGATACCAAGCGGTGTTCATGGTATCGCCCGCGAATCCCATTTTGTAGGTGTCGGCGACGCCCATGGGGGCCATTTCGACCATACATTCACCAATTGCGAGGATGCGTGTCATTCGGCGTCGTCTGTGAACCAGCTGTGGTTCTCTGCCTTGATCGTGGCGATGAGATCGTCGATCCGCGACAAGTGCTGCACAAAGGCCGCCGCCGCGTCATCAGGTTTGCGATTGGTGATCGCGTCAAGGATGACCAAGTGTTCGTCAAGCGCGAGGCGCTGGGAGGTCGCGTCGAGCGAAAGCATGCGAATGCGGTCCATATGCGCCTTGCTGTCAAGGATCAGGTCCCAGACGAAACCGACACCGGACTGAACGCAGATTTCGCGGTGGAACGCATCGTCAAGGGCATGAAAGCGGCGCCTGTCGTTGTCCGCTACGGCGGCCCGTTGTTGCGCGATCAGGTCGTTCAGCGCGTCTATTCCTTCGGCGGTGATGACCTCGCACGCGGTACGGCAGGTGTGGACCTCTAGGGCAATGCGGATGAATTTGGCGCGCAGCACGTCGCGTTCCGAGATCAGGCTGACCATCGTGCTGCTTTGCGGGCGGATGATGAGGAAGCCGAGCTTTGCCAGACGCTTGAACGCCTCGCGCACGGGTTGCCGCGACACACCCATTTTCTTGGCGACGTCGGCTTCGGAAATCTTCGTCTGCGGGGGGAGTTCGAGCGACAATATGCGCTGCTGCAAGGCGTTGAACACCTGATCCGAGACTGTCGGTTGGGGTGAATGCTGGATGATCGGCAATGTCACAGCTTCTGAGTCCGATAAAATAATCTGCTCCACCACTGCCTTCTCCCTTGGCGACTATGTCCCTGACATCAATTTTGCCGCATCATGTCGGAAAAGGCAACTGGGATATTAGTTGACATGCGGAATCTGGCTAACTAGGATATCAGATGGATTGGCCGCATTTGGAGGTGCGCCAATCCTTAAAGTGAGGGGGGCACCATGACATTAATGGATGACGACCGTCTATTTCCGACGGATGCGACGGTCAGGGCGCTAGCGCGTGATCTATACGAGTCCGTCAAGGATTTGCCGATCATCAGCCCACATGGTCATACCGATCCGAAGTGGTTCGCAACAAACGAGGCGTTTCCAGATCCCGCGCAGCTGTTCGTGACGCCCGATCATTATGTATTCCGCATGCTGCATTCGCAGGGAATAGCGCTCGAGGATCTTGGCGTCCCGCGGGTTGACGGTGGGCCGGTCGAGCAGGACAGCAGGAAGATCTGGCATCTGTTCGCCAGCAATTATCACCTGTTCCGTGGAACACCTTCACGCCTCTGGGTTGATCATGCCTTGCAAGAGGTCTTCGGTGTGACGGACCGTCTGTCAGCGTCTTCGGCCGACGCCATTTATGACCATATTGATGCGAGTTTGAAGACAGAGGCTTTTCGTCCGCGTGCCTTGTTCGAGCGGTTCAATATCGAGGCGATCTCGACCACCGAAAGCGCGATTGACGATCTCAAGTGGCACAAGATGATCCGTGACAGCGGTTGGGGCGGCAAGGTCGTCACGGCCTATCGGCCTGACGCTGTGGTCGATCCGGAATTTGACGGATTTGCCGCGAACATCGAAAAGCTTGGCGAACTGGCGGGTGAGGATACATCGACATGGACCGGCTACCTGGCCGCGCATCGCAACAGGCGGGCATTCTTCAAGAGTTTGGGTGCAACATCGTCCGACCACGGTCACGCGACCGCACGCACAGAGGACTTGCCGCAGGATGTGGCGGCCAAGCTATTTGACAAGGCCCTGCAAGGGAATTGCACCGCAGACGAGGCGGACGCCTTCCGCGGCCAAATGTTGACGGAAATGGCACGGATGAGCCTTGATGACGGCCTGGTCTTACAAATCCACCCCGGGTCTTCCCGAAACCATTCCGCAGATATCCTGGCGCGGTTCGGACGCGATAAGGGATACGATATTCCGACACGAACGGACTACGTCTCTGCGCTGCGCCCGTTGCTGAACGCAGTCGGCGGACGTGCCGATCTGACGGTCATCCTGTTTACGCTGGACGAGACCTCCTATGCGCGTGAGCTTGCGCCGTTGGCTGGGGTCTATCCGGCCTTGCGTCTTGGCCCGCCGTGGTGGTTCCACGACAGCTACGAAGGCATGATGCGGTTCCGCGAAATGGCCACAGAGTCCGCCGGTTTCTACAACACGGTCGGCTTTAATGACGACACGCGCGCGTTTTGTTCCATTCCCGCCCGCCACGATGTGGCGCGCCGGGTTGATTGTTCGTTCCTTGCCACACTGGTCGAAACCGGCCGGCTGGACCGGGACGAAGCACCAGAGGTCGCCCACGACCTCACTTACCGGCTTGCCAAGCAAGCATACAAGCTCTGACGAGCATTTTCTGGGAGGAAAATTAATGACTTACACACAAACTCTTGGCGCAGCACTGTTGGCCAGCGTTGCGCTGACGACCAGTGCCTTTGCTTGTGAGACCACGTTCCGGTCATCCGACACCCACCCCGATGGCTACCCGACAGTTGCGGCCGTAGAGGCGATGGGCGCACTGATCGAAGAACGCTCTGGTGGGCGTCTTTGCATCGAGGTCTTCCACTCTGCCCAGTTGGGCGAGGAAAAGGACACCATCGAGCAGACCCAGTTTGGTGTGATTGACATGAACCGCGTCTCGCTTGGGCCGTTCAACAACATCATCGAAGAGACGCAAGTGCCGTCTTTGCCGTATATCTTCCGCTCGACCGACCATATGCACAAAGTGATGGACGGCCCCGTGGGACAGCAAAT
Organism: Marivita sp.; assembly: GCF_051859345.1. GTDB lineage: Bacteria > Pseudomonadota > Alphaproteobacteria > Rhodobacterales > Rhodobacteraceae > Marivita. The sequence goes on from NZ_JBHYFV010000004.1 coordinate 66,910, forward strand.
CCTTGACGCGTTCAGCGACCACGATCTGGTCGGTCTGGCGTTCTACGACGGTGGTTCGCGCAGCTTCTACAACTCAGAGCGCCCCATCAACTCGATCGAGGATCTGGCGGGCATGAAGTTCCGCGTGATGCAGTCGGATATGTTCGTGGACATGGTGGCGGCTCTGGGCGCCAACGCGACGCCGATGCCCTACGGTGAGGTATACTCCTCGATCCAGACCGGTGTGATCGACGGTGCCGAAAACAACTGGCCGTCCTACGACAGCTCGGGCCACTTCGAAGTCGCGCGATACTACACGCTTGACCAGCACCTGATCGTGCCGGAAGTTCTGGTGATGGCAAAGTCCACGTTCGATGGGCTTTCTGCCGAGGATCAGGAACTGGTACGTCAGGCCGCCCGCGATTCCGTCCCCGTGATGCGTGAGCTTTGGGCCGACCGCGAGGCAGAGTCCGAGGAGCGTGTTCGTGCCGCCGGTGTCGACGTAGTCACCGACATCGACAAAACACCGTTCATCGAAGCGATGGTGCCAGTCTACGAAAAATATGTGACCTCGCCGGTGTTGCAGCAAATGGTCCTCGACATTCAGGCGACTGAATAAGATCGCCTTCGGCCCGCCGTGTCGTGCGGCGGGCCGCACCCAACCTCTGAGGTATCGGCATGCAGCAGACGATGGAAGCCGTCGCGCTTTGGACAGGGCGCTTGGCGCGCCTTGCCCTATGGGCGGCAGGGATCGGGCTGGTCTTGATGACCGCCCTGATCGCGGCGCAGGTCTTTTGGCGGTACGTCCTCAACGACAGCATCGTCTGGACGGAACCCGCATCGGTGATGATTATGGGCTGGTTCATCTTTCTTGGTGCCGCGGTGGGTATCCGCGAAGGGTATCACCTGTCCTTCGATGTGGTGCTTTATGTGTTGCCGCACAGCGTGAAGATGGTGCTTTTTTCGGTCTCTGACATTGCGGTCGCCGGATTTGGCGGCGGGATGATCTGGTTCGGCTGGCAGTTGGCGGCCAAAACGGCAGGCAACATGTTGCCCAGCCTTGGCATATCGGGGGCCTATGACTTTGCCCCGATCGTGGCGGGTGGTGTGCTGATTGTCTTGTTCTCGGCAGAACGTGTGTTCCGCCGTGCCGCAGGCCTGCCGACCGCGCGCTTCGGCGACGATCCAGAGGCCGCATAACATGGAGCTCTACGTCCTTTTCGGCACTTTCGTGGTCCTCCTGCTTATTGGCACGCCGGTGGCTTTTTGTCTTGGAATCTCCAGCTTTGCGACGATTGCCTATCTTGGATTGCCTCCGGTGGTTGTGTTCCAGCGTCTGAACTCAGGAGTGTCGGTGTTCGCCCTTATGGCGATCCCATTCTTTATCTTTGCGGGCGACCTGATGGTGCGAGGTGACATTGCCCGAAGGCTGGTGGCGCTGGCTGGGGCTTTTGTCGGCCATTTGCGTGGCGGGTTGGGGCAAGTCAATGTGCTGTCCTCGGTCATGTTCGGCGGTGTGTCCGGCTCTGCGGCGGCGGATGCCTCTGCCGTGGGTGGCCTCATGGTTCCGCAGATGAAGGAGCGCGGATACGACGTTGATTATGCGGTCAATATCACCGTCGTCAGTTCGATTATCGCGCTGCTGCTGCCGCCCTCACACAACATGATTATCTATTCAATTGCCGCCGGTGGGCGCATCTCGATCGCCGATCTGTTCACCGCCGGTATTATTCCCGGATTCCTTCTGGCGCTATTGCTGATGATCGCCGCCTGGGCCGTTGCGGCGCGCAAGGGCTATCCAGTGCAGACATTTCAAGGTGTGCGCATGATAGGCACCTTGTTCGTGTCCGCAGCCCCCGGACTGATATTGGTGGCGATCATTTTCGGTGGGGTCCGGTCGGGCATTTTCACGGCGTCAGAATCCTCGAACATTGCGGTGGTCTACGCGCTGCTGGTCACGTTCTTTGTTTACCGCAGTCTCAGCTGGCACGATTTCGTCGAAGCGACCTTTGCTGCCGTGCGCACCACGGCGATGGTCTTGATGGTTATCGGATGTGCGGCGTCGTTTGGGTGGCTCTTGGCCTATACGCGGGTTCCGGCCTCTATGGTGGCAATGTTGCAGGGGGTATCGGACAATCCGATCGTGATCCTGTTGCTTCTCAACCTTGTGTTGTTGCTCCTGGGCACGTTCATGGACATGTCGCCGCTGATCGTCATCACGACGCCCATCTTCTTGCCCGTTGCCACCGCGTTCGGTGTCGATCCGGTCCATTTCGGGGTAATCTTGATCCTCAACCTTGGAATCGGATTGTGCACCCCCCCGGTGGGGGCAGTCTTGTTCGTTGGCTGTGCGGTGGGGCGTATCCCGATCTGGGATGCCGTCCGCACAATCTGGCCGTTCTATGGCGCAGCGTTCGCGACGCTGATGCTTGTCACCTATATTCCGGCGCTGTCTCTTTGGCTGCCATCCCTGTTCAGATAAGGCAAAACATGACCTATCCCGTTGTCCCCGCCGACCCAGGTGTCACCCGTCAAGTGCTGGCTGAAAACGCTGATCTGATGGTTGTCGCGTTCCGTTTCGAGGCGGCAGCGGAAGGCACGTTGCACCACCATCCCCATGTTCAGTCCACCTATGTCGAGGCGGGGCGTTTCACCTTTACGGTGGGCGATGTGACGCACGATCTGGGAAAGGGTGACAGCGTGGTGATCCCGTCGGGTGTGCGCCACGGATGCCTGTGCACCGAAGCTGGGACCCTCATTGATACCTTCGCCCCGCGTCGCGACGATTTCCTCTAGACAGAAAGACACAAAGACATGCTCAAGACCGAAACCCGCCATGCCATCGACCCTGCCACGGCCAAAACGCTCGATACCGACCAGTTGCGCGATCATTTTCACGTCGGCGGTTTGTTCGCTGACGGCGAGATCAATCTGGTCTACAGCCACTACGACCGCCTGATCCTCGGCTCTGCGGTGCCTGCGGGCAAGACGCTGACGCTGGACAAGGTCGAGGCCGCCGGAACAGCGACGATCCTTGAGCGGCGCGAGATGGGTGTGCTGAACATCGGTGACACCGGCACGGTTTCGGTGGGTGGCGAAACCTACGAGCTTGAAAACGGCGAAGTCCTTTACATCGGCATGGGCGCGGGTCCGGTGACCTTTGAAGGGGCGGGGCGGTTTTATGTACTGTCCGCGCCTGCGCACCAGAGCTATCCGACGACGCTTATCAAACTGAAAGACGCGCGCCGCGTCGAGATGGGCGCGCGCGAGACCGCCAACGAGCGGGTCATCATCCAGTTCCTGCACCCGGAGGTTTGCAAATCCTGCCAATTGTTGATGGGCTACACGCAGTTCGCCGAAGGATCAGTCTGGAACACAATGCCTGCGCACCTGCACGACCGCCGGATGGAGGCCTACCTTTACTTCCAACTGCCCGAAGACCAGCGCGTCTTTCACCTGATGGGTGAGCCGGACCAGACCCGCCACATTGTCATGGCCAACGAAGAGGTGGTGATATCGCCGCCATGGTCGATCCATGCAGGGGCTGGCACGTCGTCCTACACGTTCTGTTGGGCGATGGCTGGTGACAACGTCGATTTCACCGACATGGATATGGTCGCCATGGGGGATTTGCGGTGAGCAACCCTTTCGATCTGACAGGCCGTCGCGCATTGGTCACAGGGGCCAACACGGGCATCGGGCAAGCAATTGCGGTCGGACTGGCGCAGGCCGGCGCATCGGTTATCTGCGCGGGCCGCCGCGCCTGTGACCAGACTGTGGGCATGATTGCGGACGCAGGTGGCACGGCGTCCGCCGTTTTGGTGGATTTCTCCGATCCGATGGCGGGCCAGGGGCTGTTCGACGGCCAGGACATCGACATTCTGGTCAACAATGCTGGCATCATCCGCCGTAACGATGCGGTCGACTTTACCGAAGGCGACTGGGACGCGGTGATGGATGTGAACCTCAAGGCGTTGTTTTTCACCACGCAGGCGTTTGCCAAGGCGGTGCTTTCGCGTGGTGGTCAGGGCCGTGTCGTCAACATCGCGTCGCTGCTTTCGTTTCAGGGCGGCATTCGCGTGCCCAGCTACACGGCGTCCAAGCACGGCGTGGCGGGACTGACCAAGCTGCTGGCCAACGAATGGGCAGCCAAAGGCATCAACGTGAACGCCGTGGCACCGGGATATATCGAAACCAACAACACAGAAGCCTTGCGTGCGGACCCCGAGCGCAACAAGGCAATCCTTGACCGTATTCCGGCAGGCCGCTGGGGCGAGGCGTCCGACATCGCAGGTGCCGCAGTCTATCTGTGTACGCCCGCTGCCGGATACGTCCACGGTGCGGTTCTCAACGTGGATGGTGGCTGGCTTGCCCGCTGACGGTCAGAAAACACACGCGCAGACGCGCCCCGCGACGGGCATCGTTCATCTGGGGCTGGGTGCGTTCTTTCGCGCATTTGGTTGTGTGTACATTGCCGACGCCATGGCTGCGTCCGGTGGAGATTGGGGCATCGTTGGTGTATCCCTGCGCAGCCCAGCAACACGCGACGCGCTGCGCTCCCGCGACTGGTCTTATACCTCGGTCAGCCTCGGGCCCGATGGTGACAAATTGCGTGACATGACGATCCTGAACGACGTGCTGGTTGCGCCGGAAGACCCCGCTGCCGTGTTGGCGGTCATGGCGGATCCGGCTGTGAAGATCATCACGCTGACGGTCACCGAGAAGGGCTACTGCCACAACCCGGCAACCGGCGCGCTGAACCTCGATCACCCTGATATCCAGCACGATCTGGTCCATGGCCTTCCGGTGTCCGCGCCCGGGTATCTGGTGCGCGCCTTGGCCATGCGCCACGCCGCAGGTCACGCACCTTTTACCGTGCTGACCTGCGATAACCTGCCTGAAAACGGAAAGCTGGTGCGCGGACTGGTGTTGCAACTTGCCGCCCAGATCGACCCTGCTTTGGCGGGCTGGATCACGGCCGAAGGGCGGTTTCCCTCCACGATGGTGGATCGGATCACGCCCGCCACGACGGACGCGGACATCACCCGCATCGCAACGCTGACTGACATGATCGACGCCGCCCCGGTGATGCATGAACCCTTTGCCCAATGGGCGGTGGAGGACAATTTCGTAAACGGTGAACGACCGGATCTTGAGGCCGCAGGGGTCGAGATGGTCCGCGACGTAACCGCCCACGAACATATGAAATTGCGGATGCTGAACGGGACCCACTCGGCGCTGGCCTACACTGGATATCTGGCGGGGCATCAGACCATTGCCGATACAATGGCCGATCCGGTTTTCGCCACCTACGCCCGCGCGCTCTGGGCCGAAATCATGCCCGCCGTCACAGCCCCCGAAGGTGTCAGCCTGACGGCATACGCCGAGGCGCTGTTTGATCGCTATGCCAACCCTGCAATTCGTCACCGGACATGGCAGATCGCCATGGACGGTAGCCAGAAACTGCCGCAACGCATCCTTGGCACGCTGCGCGAAAATCTGATCGAGGGTCGGAGAACCGACGGGCTTTGCGTCGCGGTGGCCGCATGGATGCGCTACGTGAGCGGAACGGACGAGGACGGCCAACCCATCGACGTGCGTGACCCCTTGGCCAACCGCCTGCGTGACCTTGCTGCGGGGCAGCCCAACCCGGCAGATGTTGTCACCGCGATCCTGTCGGTCGAGGATATCTTCCCCGCCGATCTGGCCGACCAACTGCGCGGCCCTGTGACGAAAGCGGCAGAAAAGATATGGTCCAACGGCGTACGCGCTGCTGTGCAAGGGGTCACATCATGATTGAAAGCTGGCGGTGGTACGGCGAATTTGACAGCATTGCCCTGTCGGACGTGGCGCAGACGGGTGCGCGCGGGATCGTAACCGCGCTGCACGGCATTCCCTACGGTGACGTTTGGCCACAAGACGCAATTGCCGCGCGAAAGGCGTTGGTGACGGAAGCGGGGTTCGACTGGGTCGTGGTCGAAAGCCTGCCCATTCACGAACGCATCAAACGCGGCGAGGGGGATTTGTCGCAACTCTTTGCCAATTACCGCCAGTCGATGGCCAATCTTGCGGCAGAGGGGATTACCACGATATGCTACAATTTCATGCCGCTGCTGGACTGGACCCGCACCGATCTGGCAGCACCTGTGGCAGGGGGTGCCACTTGCCTGCGGTTCGAAGCGGTCCGCATGGCCGCGTTCGAGGTTCACATGTTGGGTCGCCGTGCCGCCGAAGACGATTATCCGGACGACGTACTGGCCAAGGCGGCAGCGTGGTTTCAGGCTGCGACAGATGCGGATCGCGCTGCCCTGCTGGACGCGATCATGGCCGGTTTGCCCGGTGCGTTCGACCGCTACGATGTGGACGGATTGAAAACCGCGCTGGCCGCCTATGACGGGATCGGACGCGACGCATTGCGGGCCAATTACCAGCGCTTCCTAAACGAGGTCGCACCCACCGCGGAAGAGTTGGGAATGCGGCTGTGCGTGCACCCCGACGACCCGCCGCGCGACATTCTGGGATTGCCAAGGATCGTGTCCGATGGCGACGATCTGGAGTGGGTGTTGAACGCCTATGACAGCCCTGTGAACGGGATCACGCTATGTTCAGGCTCGCTTGGGGCGAACCCCGCAAACGATGTGCCCGCGATTGCCGGAAACGTCGCCCATCGCATTCACTTTGCCCATCTGCGCAACGTGCGAAAAGACCCTGACGGGTCATTCGAGGAGGCGGCGCATCTGGACGGTGACACGGATATGGTGGCGCTGGTCCGGGTGTTGCTGGACGAAGAGGCGCGACGCCGCGATATGGGACGTGACGATCACGCGATCCCATTCCGGCCCGATCATGGCCACCACATGCTGTCCGACCTCGTGCGCGATTCGATTCCGGGCTATCCGCTGATCGGGCGTTTGCGCGGTCTGGCCGAATTGCGCGGCGTGATGCGGGCTTTGTCCCATGGCTAAGCCGCTTGTCCTGCACCCGAGCGACACAATCGCTGTCCTGACCGAGCGAGCCAAAGCGGGGGACGATCCGCTTGGACTTGGTGTGGCTTTGGTGGCACCTGTGTCGTCCGGTCACAAGGTGGCGCGGGTGGCGATGGCCGCAGGTACGCCGGTGATTAAGTTCGGGCAGTTCATCGGCCAAACGACGGTGGCGGTTGCCGCAGGCGACCATGTTCACACACACAATTGCGTCTTTGCGAATCCTGAAAAGGACTATGCCATCAGTGCCGATCTGGCCGCAGCGCAGCTGGCGATCCCGCGCACCGACCGGCTGACCTTCGACGGCTACGCCCGCGCGGACGGCCGTATCGGAACGCGGAACTTTATCGCCCTTGTGGCGACTGTGAATTGTTCCGCCACCGTCATCCGCAGGGCCGCATCCGAGATCGGGGCGAGCGGGCTACTGGACGACTACGCCAACGTTGACGGTATCGTCGCACTGGCCCACGGAACCGGCTGCGGCATGGCCAACAGCGGCCGGGGTTTTGACATTCTCGACCGTGTGCTGTGGGGACATGCGATCCATCCGAATGTGGGCGCGACGGTATTTGTCGGCCTGGGCTGTGAAGTCATGCAGATCGCGCGGATGCAATCGCATTTCGGCGACGCCGGCACTGATCGGTTCCACGCGCTGACCATTCAGGACACCGGCGGCACCCGTGCAACGATCGACGCGATCAAGGCGCATGTGGCGGAAATCCTGCCGCAGGTGAACGCCATCACCCGTACCCCCCAACCCATGAGCGCGCTGCGCGTGGCGTTGCAATGCGGTGGCTCGGACGGCTTTTCCAGCATCACAGCCAACCCTGCCTTGGGGATCGCAAGTGACCTGATCGTGGGGCAGGGCGGTACGGCTATCCTTTCGGAGACTCCCGAGATTTATGGCGCTGAGCAACTCTTGCTGCGACGCGCTGCTGACGAAAAGATAGCGGAGAAACTGATCGCCCAGATCAAGTGGTGGGAAGACTACGCCGCGCAAAATGGCGGCTCAATGGACAACAATCCAAGCCCCGGCAACAAGCAGGGTGGCATTACGACAATCCTTGAAAAATCACTTGGCGCGGCGGCCAAAGCGGGCTCGACTCCCCTGACCGAGGTGTACGACTACGGCGAAACGGTCACGCAGGCGGGCTTCGTCTTCATGGATACGCCCGGCTATGATCCGGTCTCGGTGACGGGCCAGATTGCGGGCGGGGCGCAGATTGTTGTGTTCACAACGGGGCGTGGCTCGGCGTTCGGGTCCAAACCTGCTCCGACGATCAAGCTGGCCACATCCGACCGACTGTTCAATCAGATGCCCGATGATATGGACATGAACACAGGCGATATCTTGTCCGGTGGCGTCAGCATGGCCGACAAGGGCCGCGAAATATTTGATCTTATCCGTGCAACGGCATCCGGTCAGGTCACCAAATCCGAGGCTTTAGACCTTGGCGACAATGAATTCGTCCCTTGGCAAATTGGCGCGGTGATGTGAGCCAGAAGATGGTAACAATCGCTATATCGCGGGTGGTCCGCTGAATTGAGCGACCAAGCTGATGGCGGATCTGGCACATGATACTGCGCTTGCGGCACATGAGCGGCTCTACGACATCGACCATGCCGCGGCAGTGCGCAACGCAAAGATCGGAATACGTTTCGCAGTTGTATCAAAGGGGACATCCGCGACCTACGAGGCCGTCGCCACGCCATCAACAGAGCGATTCCACGCGGCATATCTCGTCGAGCCGCATGGCCGTGGCCACCGCGAACTTCACGATCTGGGTCATCGGCAGCGTCAGGCGTTCGTTGTCATCGAAGCAGCGGAAGAGGCGGTTCAACTCATCCTTGGTGGGCCGGCGATCCCTCTCGGTTCCTTTGCCGATCAACCCGAGACGTTTGAGGGCGACGCGAGCCAAATCGACGGGTTCGGAGGATATGTCGAGACCATGGACAGCGGCGGCATGGGTTATGATCATCTTGGTAACGCCGATATCGATGCCAAGCGTCACCGGTCCCGCACCTTGCTCCGTCCGCATCTTGCCGTAGTCGATCAATTTCTGCCGGTCGAGGAGCCCGACTTCTCCTTCCCCAGATCGCGCTTGAGCGTCGTGAGCGTGGCGGCCTTGGCTCGCGACGCGGCGGTTTGCCTACCTCGCACATATCAATTATGTGGAGGTCGATGAGGTCGCCAAAGGTCTGGAGACGGGAGACGGACGACTTGTTCGGCGCCAGCCCCTGATCGACCCGGGTCTCAGCTTGGCGGGCCCAACGATGGGCGTCGTCACGGCTTCGGGCCGTCTCGCTCGCGTAGCGGCCCTTTCGTCTGATCTGGACCCGGTATGCACCGGAGGGGAGCTTGGTGATGGAGGCCATTTTCGTGTGCGGCTCATGTGTGCAATGAGTCGTCGTAGAGGGGGAAATTCGGGGATATTGGGGCGTATTCCAGCGTAGCAGGCCCCAAAGCCAACAGTTTGAAGGTACAAAAAAATGCAAATAAATCAACACGCTATATTATCCACGGCCCCGATGATGGATTGGACCGACCGGCACTGCCGGGTCTTCCACCGTCAGATCAGTTTGCATTCCTTGCTCTACACCGAAATGGTGACGTCTCCTGCGTTGGTGCGGGGTGGGGCGGTGCATTTGCTGCAATACAATCCCGCGGAACACCCGGTCGCGCTGCAGCTAGGTGGGTCCGATCCGCAGGAGCTGGCCGAGGCGGCGCGGATGGGGGCCGGGGCGGGCTATGACGAGATCAATCTCAATGTCGGCTGTCCGTCAGATCGGGTGCAGTCGGGCACATTTGGGGCGGTTCTGATGAAATCGCCGGGGCTGGTGGCCGACTGTGTCAAGGCGATGAAGGCGGCGGTCGATGTGCCGGTCACTGTGAAATGCCGGATCGGCGTGGATGATCAGGATCCGGCGCGAACACTGCCGGATTTCATAGCGCAGGTGCAGGATGCCGGGTGCGACTACCTGATCATCCACGCGCGCAAGGCGTGGTTGCAGGGGCTGTCGCCCAAGGAAAACCGGGACATTCCACCGCTTGATTACGACCTCGTCCTTAAGATGGCAGAGCGGTTCGCAGACCTGCCGATGTCGATCAACGGGGGAATCGAGACGCTGGGCGATGCACAGGCGCTGATCGCGCGCGGCATGAACGGTGTGATGATCGGGCGGGCCGCGTATCATCGGCCTTGGGACATTCTGGCCGAGGTCGACCAACGGGTGTTCGGAGCGCAGAGCGCTGTTGTGACCCGCGAAGACGTTATTGCGAAGATGCGCCCCTATATCGAATCGCATCTTGCGCAAGGTGGAAAGCTGCATCAGATCACGCGGCACATGCTGGGGCTGTTTGCCGGGCAACCGGGTGCGCGGACATGGCGTCGGGTCTTGTCGGAAAAGGCCAATCGCCCGGACGCGTCGGTTGCGCTCCTGGACGAGGCGCTCGACAGGATGCACCAGCCTGACAGTCTGGCAGGGTGACGCCATGCTCACCGATTGGCCGGACCGGGGGTATTGGCAGCTAGACTGGAACGCGCAAACCTATCGCTGGTCGCAGACGGCGCGCCGGGAGGCACGGGATATCGTGCAGCACCCCGACTTGGTGGCACAATGGCTGCAATGCGAGGGCACCTGGTTCGTCGGTGTCGATGTGTTGCCATCGGCACCGGATGGCTGTGTTGCGGGGGTGCCGCTTTGCGGTCCGGCGGCTGAACGGATCGGTGCGCGCGATGATTTGCACCCGGCGCAGGTGTCGATCACCTATCCCGGTTATCCACGTCCGCGCGCGGACGAGAGTGACGCCGCGTTTCGCTACAGGCGCAACAGGGATGCGGCGCATATGGACGGTGTGCTGGCCGAAGGATCTCCAAAACGGCGTTTTCTGCGGGACCGGCATGACTGGATCCTTGGTCTGCCATTGACCGAAACCTCACCGGGCGCCAGCCCCTTGGTGGTCTGGGAGGGCAGTCATCATATTCTTCAATCCGCGATGATCAACGCATTGGGTGACATCCCCGATGCCGATTGGGGGAGCACCGATATCACCGAGGTTTATCAGGATGCCCGCAAGGAGGTCTTTGCCACCTGCCGGCGGACTCCGCTCTTTACACGTCCGGGCGAGGCGGTTCTGCTCAGCCCGTTCCTGCTGCATGGCGTGGCCCCGTGGCAGGCGGCGGCCACCGCATCGCGGGATGGGCGCATGGTTGCATATCTACGCCCTGAATCACCTGCGCCGGGCCCGATCTGGATAAGGCAAAAATAAGGCACCGCCACATTCCACAAGCAAGGCCGCGACAATCCCGGCCCTCGGAAATCGACTGTCGCGCAATTCCGGACAATACCATTAAAATTGACGATTTTGTTTGGGGGGCATGACCTGCCACGCGTAAGTTGAAGGCCATTCGGTAATCTTGGGATTAACGTGCTATGGAACTTGCAGCGCTTTTGGCTCTCACGCTTTTGGGTATCACCGCCAGTGTGTTCGCCGATACTGGTGATGATGACGACGACGACTCCGACACAAGCGGGGGCGGCGATGGTGTAGACGGTGGCGACGGCACTGAAACAGGCGACGGCACTGATGGCGCCGGCGGAACTGACGGTGGACCTGACGACGGCACTGGCGGAACTGACGGCGGAACCGGCGGAACTGATGGCGGCACCGGCGGTGGCTCCAGTGACGGTGTCGTGACATCTGACGGTGTGACGTTCGGCACCGACGGAGGCGACAGCATATCCGCTGCAACCGGCAGTGACACTGTTGTGGGTGGCGGCGGCGACGATTCGATCGCCGGAAACGCAGGCGCGAACATTCTTGACGGCGAAGACGGTGACGACAGCGTTGTCGGCGGCGACGGTGACGATCAGGTGTTCGGCAGCGCGGGCAACGATGCGCTGAACGGCAATGATGGCAATGATCTTGTCGCAGGCGGCACCGGAGACGATGAGCTGTTTGGCGGTCTTGGCGATGACACCATGTTTGGCGATGCCGGCAATGATGTGATGGACGGCCAGGAAGGCAATGACCAGCTTGTTGGTGGCGACGGCGATGACACGATGTTCGGCGGCGCAGGGAATGACTCGCTCTTTGGCAACGATGGCGATGACAGCATCATGGATGGCGCAGGCGACGATTCCCTTGTTGGCGGCGCCGGAGCGGATACGCTCGACGGTGGTGAAGGCAATGACCAGATCTTCGGAATCTGGGACGGCAACACTGACGACATGATCGAAGCCCAGGACCTGGATGATCCGGATGTTCTGCTTGGTGGAGAGGGGAATGACGAGCTGCAGATGGGCAGTGGCGATATGGCCTACGGTGAAACCGGAAGCGATATCTTCTACACCGGCACCTGGGTCGACCCTGACAATGCGCCCGTGGTCTTCGATCTTGAATCCGACGAGGTTGTGATCGTTTCCGTACCGGTCGGCACCTCGGGTGATACCTCGATTTCGCTCGAAACCGACGAAGAAAGCGGCGACACGCTGGTTCAAGCCAATGGTCAGACCGTTGTGGTGATTGCATCTGAAGCCGGGGAGGTCTCGCTTGACCAGATCCTCGTCGTCGAAAGCGTCAGCATCCTGACCGCTGCGGCCGCCTGATACATCAGGATAACAAGATACCGCGCCGTGACGTGTGACTTCTCCACGGCGCGGACCCATGCTAGACAAAGCCGTAGTGTAAGCGGTTCAAAGAGGGAAATGATATGAGACTTGCCCTGCTGATTTTCGCTCTGATCGCGTCACCGGCGCTGGCACGCGATCTTCCGCCAGAGCCGCCGGCGTACGAAAAGCCGACATTCGAACGGCCGACCACGCCACCGCCGCCGCCACCGCCGCCGCCGCCAATACCGCCGGATGAGAACAAGGATCCGAGGGAACCGCGTCCGGCGACCAACCTTGTGCCACCACCCGCAACGGCGCTGGCGTGTCCAAAGGTCAAGTGCGTCACGGATGAGAACGGCCATCGCCGCGCGATGTTCACAGCGGATGTGCAGCCCGACATGTATTACCTGGGCCGCAAATTCTGCGCCGAAGCCCCGCAGGCGACCGAGGTGACCGCGTGTTGCCTCACCAAAGAGGACAACACCTACCAGATCCTCTACAACCTCAAGGTCAGCGCCAAAGCGCACAAGAAAGCCAAGGCGTTCTGCACCTGTGTGCTTGAACTCGACTGACTTGGGGTCTGACGATCAAAGATTTGAAAAACCGGGGCCTTTGGCCCCGGTTTTTCTGTCTGTAAAGGCTAACGCAGCAACCGTGCCGCGCGTCCACCGCGCCGCTTTGTCGGGGCTTTCTCGCGATTGGGCAGTTCTGCCATCACCGACCGGCGATCTTCGGGCGTCATCTTTGACCAGCGCGTGATCTCGTCAATTGACCGGGCACATCCCGAACAAAGCCGCGTTTCGGGATGGATCATACACAGCTGCACACACGGGCTTTCGATTTCGTCGCGGCTCCAGATGTCGTCTTTCATCGCTGCACGCTCCTTCATGCCCCAGCCTCGATATGGCGCAAACGGTCCAGCGCCCCTTGCAGGATATAGCTTGCCGCGACGTGGTCGATCACCTCTGCGCGACGTTTGCGTGTCGTATCCGCCTCCAGCAGTGCTCTTTCTGCCGCAACCGTGGACAGACGTTCGTCCCAGAACGTGATTGGACGATCCCAGAGCGCCGCGAAATTGCGGGCAAAGGCGCGGGTGGACTGGCAGCGCGGTCCCTCGGACCCGTCCATGTTGCGCGGCAATCCCAGCACCAGCCCGGCGATGTCCCGCTTGGTCAGGATCACCAGCAGCGCTTCTGCATCCAGACCGAACTTGCGCCGCTTCACCGTCTCAAGTGGCGTCGCCACGCTGCGCATCCCGTCCGACACCGCAACCCCGATGGTCTTTGTGCCAAGGTCCAACCCGGCAATCGCGCGCATCGCGGGCAGAGACCCTGCAAATTCAGAGATATCGTCGTGGATCAATGGTTTACAACACCAATCCGGCAGCCCGTGCGCCTTCACGCACAATCCCAAGCGCGTCCGGATTGTCGGCAAACACCTCTTGCGCGTTGTTCCAGACCGCGATGGCCTGCGCCTCGTCGCCCAACACGGAAAGCGACGAGATCAGTCGCGCCCATTCTTCGGGGGTTCCACCCTCGGTGGCCAGCCGGTCAGACAATTGCGCCACCATGCCCCGGATCATGTCCTGACGGTCCTCGGCGCTCATGTCGCCGGCCGCATCCATGTCCTCGGCGCTTGGTCCGGGCAGGCCCGCAACGCTTGGCACCTGGTAATCCGAGACCCCGGCGCGATAGGCCATCTCTTCGATCTGCGCCAAAATCGGCGGCAACCATGCGGCACCCGGCGGGCTTTGACGCAACAGACGATCCCACAACCGGAACGCCACGTCCGGACGGCCGGTCTGTGACATCATCAGCCCGATGTAATACTGTGCCACGCCGTTCTGTGGATCGCGCGTCAGGGCGGCCTCCAGCACCCGCTCTGCCTCGGGAGACACATAGCCACCCGCCGCCAGAACCATCATATCCGCCAGATCCGCGTAATCCTTGGCACTCGCGGACTCCCCCTTGATCGACAAGACCTGTTCCTGCGCTGCGTAAGCTTGGGTATAATTTCCCATCGCCGCCTCGGATCGCGCCAAAAGAACATGCCCCTGCAAGTCTCTCGGCCGCTCTGCCACTGCTCCGCGCAGGCGCTGCACAAGGGCAGCATATTCGGGCTGGATCTCGGGGGCGTCCGTGGTCGGCATCTGCGATTCCGCCTCGGCCTGCGACGGGCGGTTTTCGCGCGCGGCCTCGGCCATTTCGATACGCGCCGCAAGGCTCAGGTCGCCATATCCGGGTGCGCCCAATTGCGCATAAAGCCAATAGCTGCCGCCAACGACAACCGCTCCGATCAACGCCGCCGTGGCGAAACCCAGTGTCCGGGGCTGTGCGCCGCCGTCACCGCTGGCCTGCGCCTTGGAATCCGCACTCAGGATACGCCGCGAAATTTCGGTCCGCAGCCGCTCCGCGTCTTCCTGCGAAATCACCCCGCGCTGCACCTCGCGGTCCACTTCGTTCAACTGATCGCGGTAAACCTGCACATCGAACGCTTCGGCCGGGCCAGTATTGCGCTGCCCATGGATCAGCGCCAGAACCAGAAGACCCGCCATCGCGAAGGCCAGAACAACAGTAGCGATCCAGAAAAACGTCATCTTGAGAATATCCGCAGCTTGTTTCGATGTCATGTATAGGCGCAAGCCGCTTGAAAAAAGGGCAAAACCCCGTGACAAAGCGCCATGTCGCAAAAACACGGTAAAAGGGCGCTGCGCGTATCCTCGCCGACCCCAGTTCAGTCCACATATCCGTCAGATCACCCAAGCTCCGAGTCGCCCTTATGAAACGCTATTCCGCCTTTGCCGTCGCCCGCGAAGCTGTCCGCCACCACACGGGCTGGGAACGCGCCTGGCGCAAGCCCGAGCCGAAGAAGAAATACGACGTGGTGATCGTGGGCGCGGGGGGGCATGGCCTCGCCACCGCTTATTACCTTGGCAAGAATTTTGGCATCACCAACGTGGCGGTGATCGAAAAGGGCTGGCTGGGCGGCGGCAACACCGGCCGCAACACCACCATCATCCGATCCAACTACCTTCAGGATCCCTCTGCCGCGATCTACGAAAAGGCGCGCGGCCTCTACGAGACCCTGAGCCAGGACCTGAACTACAACGTCATGTTTTCCCCGCGTGGCGTGATGATGCTGGCCCAGACCGAACACGAGATCCGCGGCTATCAGCGCACCGCGCACGCCAACAACCTGCAAGGGGTCGAGACGAAATTCATCGGCCCCGCCGAGGTCAAGCGCCTCTGCCCGATCATCGAACTCAAAGGCCCGCGCTATCCGGTGCTTGGCGCACTCTGGCAGCCCCGTGGCGGCACCGCGCGCCATGATGCCGTCGCCTGGGGCTATGCTCGCGCGTGCTCGGACATGGGCATGGACATCATCCAGCAATGCGAAGTCACCGCTGTGCGCCAGTCCGAAGGTCGAGTGCAGGGCGTGACCACCACCAAGGGCGAGATCGACTGCGACAAGCTCGGCATCGTCGTGGCCGGTCACTCGGGCGTGCTGGCCGAAATGGCGGGCTTTCGCCTGCCGATCGAATCCGTCGCGCTTCAGGCGCTGGTCTCCGAGCCGATCAAGCCCTGCATGGATGTGGTGGTCATGGCCAACACCGTGCATGGCTACATGAGCCAGTCCGACAAGGGCGAAATGGTCATCGGCGGCGGCGCGGATGGCTACAACAACTACACCCAGCGCGGGTCGTTCCACCATGTCGAGGAAACCGTCCGCGCGCTGGTCGAGACCTTCCCGATGATCTCGCGCCTCAAGATGCTGCGCTGGTGGGGCGGCATCGTCGATATGACCGGCGACCGCTCGCCGATCCTGTCAAAGACGCCTTTGGAGGGCTGCTTCATCAACTGCGGCTGGGGCACCGGCGGCTTCAAGGCAATCCCCGGTTCCGGCTGGGGCATGGCTGAACTGA
This sequence comes from Marivita sp., assembly GCF_051859345.1. Lineage (GTDB taxonomy): Bacteria > Pseudomonadota > Alphaproteobacteria > Rhodobacterales > Rhodobacteraceae > Marivita. The sequence continues at coordinate 83,407 of NZ_JBHYFV010000004.1, forward strand.
TCGCCAAGGGCCACTCGCCGCTGACGGCTGAGTTTGGCTTGGAGCGCTTCCGCGAGGGTCGGTTCATTGATGAGAGCGTGGCGGCGGGGGTGGCGCATTGACAGTCAAGATGACCTTTCCCAAAAAAGCGCCAAAAACTTGGGCTGTTTTGGCGAGTAGAATAGGTGTCATCATTGTTGTGTTGGCGTACGTTTTGCTTGTTTTGATTTCGGTATATCTAGGCGATAGCACGCTCTTCCAAAATGCGGGTGCAGTGGGCGTTGCTGCGGTTCTATCGGCTTTTGCGCTGTTTCGTCGCGAAGGAGAAAGGCAAGTCGCTTTCGAGAACTTTTCTATTTCCGTGGCCGTTGCAGACATGATGGTATTGCGTGCCTTCGCCAACAACCCAGAGGGTAAAGAGGATTTCGAGAAGGCTGGCGAAGTAGTTAAGCAATCTTTGCAGAACTACGATGACACCCAGCAAAAATCAGACTCTTTGCTCTTTTGGGAAGTACTTCTATCGGTCGTGTTCACCCTGCAATGGGGATTTGGCCAAATGATCTGGGATAAGCTAAATGCTGCTCATTAATTGCCCCTATTGCGGCGTGGCCGCTGAAGAAACCGAACTCCACGGTGGCGGCGAAGCGCACCTGACGCGCTTTGGCCCCGACAGCTCGGACGCCGATTTCACCAGCTACCTGTTCCACCGCGAAAACCCCAAAGGGGTCCATTTCGAACGCTGGCGCCATGTGAACGGCTGCGGCAAGTGGTTCCACGCCGCGCGCGATACCGCGACGCTCGAAGTCTTCGGCACCTACAGCGCCCAGACAACCGAGCCCCCGAACGACCTGCTCGACACCATCCGCGCCAAACGCCCCGGCTTCACATGGAGGGACATCGCATGACCCTTCACCTTGCCAAGAAAACTCCCGCCGGAGGCTCCGACGCTTCCGCAATCGCCAAGGTCTGACTTATGAGCACCCGCGTTCAAACCCAGGGCCGCCTGATCAACCGCGACCGGCCTGTGTCGTTCAAGTTCAACGGCACCCTGCTGAAGGGCTACCAGGGCGACACGCTCGCCTCCGCGCTTCTGGCCAATGACCAGATGCTGATGGGCCGCAGCTTCAAATACCACCGCCCGCGCGGCGTCGTGGCGTCGGGGTCGGAAGAACCCAACGCACTGGTGGGTCTGGGCGAGGGCGACAGGTTCGAGCCGAACCAGCGCGCCACCACAACCGAGATTTTCCATGGCCTGACCGCCACCAGCCAGAACCACTGGCCGTCGTTGAATTACGATGTCGGCATCGTCAACAACACGCTCTCACGGTTCCTGAGCGCGGGCTTCTACTACAAGATGTTCATCCATCCGCGACCGTTCTGGAAACACATCTACGAACCGTTCATCCGCCATTCCGCCGGTCTGGGCAAAGCCCCCGACAAGGACGCGCGTGATGCCGACCGCTACGAGCATTTCTACGCCTTCACCGATGTTCTGGTGATCGGCGGCGGTGTTGCCGGTCTGCAATCCGCCCTCACGGCTGCCCGCGCCGGGGCCAAGGTGCTGTTGCTGGAACAGACCGCCCAACTGGGGGGCCGCGCGCCGGTCGATGGCGGCACAATCGACGGGATGGAGCCCGAAGCGTGGGTCACCAAGGCCCGCGCAGAACTCGACGCGCTGCCCAACGTGCAGGTCCGCACCCGCACGATGGGGGCGGGGGTTTACGATCACGGCTACGTTCTGGGCTACGAACGCCTGACCGATCACGCGCCCGAAGTTGCCGGCCCGCGCCATCGCCTCTGGCGCATCCGTGCCGCCCAGATCATCACGGCCACGGGCGCACTCGAACGGCCATTGTCCTTCGCGGGCAATGACATCCCCGGCGTGATGCTGGCCTCCGCCGTGCGCGACTATCTCGTGAACTACGGAGTCAGCCCCGGTGACCGCACCGTGGTTGTCACCAACAATGACGACGCCTACCGCACCGCCATCGCGTTGGTGCAGGCGGGACTCAAGGTTCCCGCGATCCTTGACGCGCGCCCCAATGGCGGCGGCGCGCTGATGGACGACGCCAAGGCGCTTGGCATCCGGGTCGAAACCGGTGCCGCGGCGGTCAAGGTCAAGGGCGCGAAACGGGTACATTCCGTCTGTCGCGGCGTGCAGGCGGGCGAAGGCGTGGTGTTAGAGGAGATTTTCTGCGACGCTGTGGCCATGTCCGGCGGCTGGTCGCCGGTGGTTCACCTCTGGTCGCATTGTGGCGGCAAGCTGAATTGGGACGCCGCCCAGGCGGCCTTCCGCCCCGATCATTCCCGCGCGCCGACAAGTCATGATGGCAATCCCTTTGTGATCACCGCAGGCGCGGCCGACGGTGAATCAAACCTGAAGAGCGTCCTGCAAAGTGCTGCAAACGCTGGTAAAACAGCAGCCGATCGTGTGGGTGCAGAACGAAGCGACCCCGCTGTTCCAACCGCAGACGCACCAGAAGAAGCCCCGCTTGCCCCGGTCTGGATGATGCCGCAGGGCGCGCATTACAAACTGCGCTCAAAGGCGTGGCTTGATTATCAGAACGACGTCAAAGTGTCCGACGTACAACTGGCTGCGCAGGAAGGGTTCGAAAGCGTCGAACACACCAAGCGCTACACCACGCTTGGCATGGCGACCGATCAGGGAAAGCTGAGCAACGTCAATGGTCTTGCGACCCTTGCGAATGCACTGGGTGAAGACATTCCAAAGGTCGGCACCACCACGTTCCGCCCGCCCTATACCCCCATCTCGATGGGGGCGATTGCAGGTGAGGCGCGCGGCGAGATTTTCCAGCCGATCCGCAAGACGCCGATGCACGACTGGCACGAGGCCAACGGCGCGCATTGGGAGCCGGTCGGCCACTGGCGCCGCGCCTATGCCTTCCCCAAGGCGGGCGAAAGCATCAAGGATGCGGTCCACCGCGAAGTGCTGGCGACCCGCAACAGTCTGGGTCTTCTCGACGCCTCGACCCTTGGCAAGATCATCGTCAAGGGCCCCGATGCGGGCAAGTTTCTCGACATGCTCTACACCAACATGATGAGCACGTTGAAAGTGGGCAAATGCCGCTACGGTCTGATGTGTTCGGAAAACGGCTTCCTGTCGGATGACGGCGTTGTTGCGCGGATCGACGAAGACACATTCCTGTGCCACACCACCACCGGCGGAGCAGATCGCATCCATGCCCATATGGAGGAATGGCTGCAAACCGAATGGTGGGACTTCAAGGTCTGGACCGTCAATGCGACCGAGCAATTGGCACAGGTCGCCGTGGTTGGCCCGAATGCCCGCAAGCTGCTGGAAAAGCTGGGCGGCATGGACGTGTCGAAAGACAATCTCGCCTTCATGGAGTGGAAGGACGGAGAACTGGCCGGCTTCCCGGTGCGCGTCTACCGCATCTCGTTCTCGGGCGAGCTCAGCTACGAAATCGCTGTACCCGCCAATCTGGGTCGCGCCTTCTGGGACACGCTGCTTGAGGCTGGCAAAGAGTGGGGCATCACCCCCTATGGCACCGAAGCGCTGCACATCATGCGCGCCGAAAAGGGTTTCATCATGATCGGTGACGAAACCGACGGCACGGTGATCCCGCAAGACCTTGGCCTCGACTGGGCGATTTCCAAGAAAAAGGACGACTATATCGGCAAGCGTGCGCAAGCCCGGTCGCACATGACAGATCCCAAGCGCTGGAAACTGGTTGGGCTTGAAACGCTCGATGGGTCAACCCTAATGGACGGCGCCTACGCAATTGCCGATGGCAGCAACGAAAACGGCCAACGCAACACGCAAGGGCGCGTCACCTCGACCTATCACAGCCCGACTTTGGACAAGGGCATCGCGATGGGGCTGGTGCTCAACGGGCCGGATCGCATGGGCGACGTGATCGAGTTCACAGCGGGGGGCGATGACACCATCAAGGCGAAAATCGTGAACGCGGTCTTCTTTGATCCCGAGGGGGAAAAGCAGAATGTCTGACGTAGCATTGGCGCTTGGCGGCGCATCCTTTGACGGTCTGGTGCAGGTCAATGAACTGGCCGGGCAGGGCATGGTGACGGTGCGCGGTGATCTGGCCGACACCGCAATCATCAAGGCGGTGAAAGATGTTTTCGGCGTAACGCTTCCCGGCACCCGCGAGACTGCGTTTGACGGCGCACAGGGCGCATTGTGGATGTCACCCGACGAGGCGTTGTTGCTTTGCCCGTATGTCGTGGCGCAGCAAAAGGCCGATGAATTGGCCGCCAAGCTGGCTGACGCCCATGCGCTGGTCGTCAATGTCTCGGACGCGCGTGCGGTCTTCCAACTCAAGGGCACGATGCTGCGCGAGGTGATCGCCAAGCTGGCCCCGGTCGATATGTCACCCGACGCGTTCAAGCCCGGCATGGTGCGCCGCACACGTCTGGCGCAGGTCGCTGGCGCGTTCTGGATGGACGATGCCCACTCCGCGCGGGTGGTCTGTTTCCGGTCGGTTGCGGGCTACATGTTCGGGATTCTGAGAAATGCCGCCGACGATGCGTCCGCAGTGAACCATTTCACCGGTTGACGCGTTGTTGCCCTGACAGGCTGGAATATTCCCCGATTGGCGCGCAGCTGGGCTTGACCTTGCCGGTGCGCCACATCAGGTATGCCTGTGTAATATGACGCACCAACGAGGGGACCTCCATTATGGCTTTCGAACTTCCTGATCTGCCCTACGCCCATGACGCGCTGGCCAGCAAGGGCATGTCCAAAGAGACGCTCGAGTATCACCACGACATCCACCACAAGGCTTATGTCGACAACGGCAACAAGGCCATTGCTGGCACCGAGTGGGAGGGCAAGTCCCTCGAAGAGATCATCAAGGGCACATACGACGCCAACGCGGTGGCCCAGAATGGCATCTTCAACAACATCAGCCAGCTTTGGAACCACAACCAATTCTGGGAAATGATGGGCCCGGACGTCAACGACATCCCGGGCGAGCTTGAAATCCGTCTGAACGACGCATTCGGCTCGGTCGAGAAATTCAAGGAAGCGTTCAGCGCAGCAGGCGCGGGCCAGTTCGGTTCCGGCTGGGCGTGGCTGGTGGTTGACACCGATGGCACGCTCAAGGTCACCAAGACCGAGAACGGCGTGAACCCGGTCTGCTTTGGCCAGAAAGCCCTTCTGGGCTGCGACGTGTGGGAGCACAGCTACTACATCGACTTCCGCAACAAGCGTCCGGCATACCTCGCCAACTTCCTCGACAATCTTGTCAATTGGGACAACGTGGCCGAGCGTCTGTCCAAGGCCTGATCCGGTCGCATTGGGTACATATCGACTACACGAGGCCCTGCCATACTGGCGGGGCCTTGTCGTTTGTGGCCGCGGGGTGGCTCCAATGAAAAGTAGCGGGCCGTTTCCTTGCCAGCTGCATTCCTGCAATGCGTCACCGAAAAACAAGAAACATCGGCGGGGCGTTTCTCAATCGTTGACCCAAAGACACGGTCTTTGCGTCTCTGGTGAGTGGCCACAGCCGGACCAGCAGAACGTCCCGGCGGCCTCTTGCTGTTCCTTGCCGCAGCCGATACCGCAGGGCGCAAGAGGACCTTCCCATGACAGACACCCAAAAAGGCGTTCTTGCCCTGATTGCTGCTTGCACCATCTGGGGGTTGTCGCCGCTTTTTTACAAGGCTCTCACCGACGTTCCCCCGCTTGAGATCCTGGCACACCGGACGCTGTGGTCCTTCGGCTTCTTCGCGATTGTGCTGACGCTTCAGCGCCGCTTGCGCATCTTGTGGGGCGCGGTGTCATCCTGGGCGTCGATCCGGGTCATTGCCTTTGCGGCGATCATGATCTCGACCAACTGGTTTCTGTTCATCTTTTCGATCCAGGTCGACCGGGCGACCGAGGCGTCGATGGGGTATTACATCTTTCCTCTGGTGGCGGTTCTTCTGGGACGGCTGGCTTTTGGCGAACGGCTTAGCCTGGCGCAGTGGAGCGCGATCACGTTGGCCGGAATTGCGGTATTGTCACTGACCATCGGGTTGCACATCGTGCCGTGGATATCGCTTGTTCTTGCCCTGTCATTTGGCATGTATGGGCTGGTCAAAAAACGGCTCGATCTGGGGCCGGTGGTATCGGTGGCGGTCGAGGTGCTGATCCTGTCACCGATTGCCGTCGGGTGGTTGATCCATCTGCATTTCGGGCAGGGCGGAGTCTACGGCGCAGACGCGGTGCAAAGCGCGCTTCTGATGACATCCGGGCCTCTGACAGCTTTGCCGTTGATCCTGTTTTCCTTCGGCGCGCGGCGCTTGACCATGTCGACGGTGGGGATTGTGCAATATATCAATCCGACGCTTCAGTTCTTCTGTGCCGTGGCAATCTTTGGCGAACCGTTCGGCCCGATTCACCTTGTCGCCTTCGCCCTGATCTGGACTGCGCTCGCGATCTATTCAGGCAGCGCGTTCCATCAGGACAAGGCGCGGCGCAAGGCTGTGATGGTGTCCGAAGCCGAGGTGGTGGTTTCCACGAACCCAAGCAGGGACGCATCGGCAAACCCCTGATCCACAACGTGATCAAGCAACGCCGACAGCGGCGCCCAGTAATCCTCGACGCTCAGCAGGATGATCGGTTTGCCGTGCAGGCCCAACTGTCGCCATGTCAGCACTTCGAAGAACTCGTCGAGCGATCCGGCGCCGCCGGGCAGGACCACGATGGCATCGGCGTTCATCACCATGACCTTTTTGCGCTCGTGCATGGTTTCGGTGATCACGAAACGGGTGAGGTCTGTCTTCCCGACTTCGAGGTCCAGAAGATGCGTCGGGATCACGCCGAACGTATCCGCTCCGGCCTCTTGCGCGGCGCGGGCGGTTGCCCCCATCAGCCCGACATCCCCGGCACCGTAAACCAGACGCCACCCTTCGACGGCGATGGCGCGACCCAATGCATCAGCCTCGTGGGTAAAGGCCGGGTTTCGGCCCGGACGTGAGCCGCAATAGACACAGATGGATTTGGCGATCATGGGGGGGCGTCCTTGACAAGGGCTGGGAAGTTGCCTCGTGATACCTGCGTTGATAGACACGCTCAACTGCAGGAATGGCAAAACGCCGGTCTCTTGCAAACACTTGGGGTAAGATGCGCAAACTGGCTAAGGGAAACGGCCCCTCCGGGATCATTCTGGGGGGTGTGGCAGCGGCAGGGGCTGTGCTTCTGGCGATGTTCACCAGCGGGTTGGTGTTCCCGACATCACAGCCGGACACGCCGGCAGAGCAGGGTGCGGTGAACCCCGACACCGCTCAGCCCGCCGCACCACCGGACCCCGTAGAGGCGAGCCCGCAACCGGTTGTTGTGGACCCTGCGCCGGTTCAGGAGGACAGCGCCGCCGACGAAGTGGATCCTGTGCAAGAGCCCGCCGAAGGTGTGACCGAGACACCCGCTGAAGAACCTGACGTTCCTGTCATGGAGCCCGATGCCCCGACGACGCCCGCGCCGGCTTTTGATATCGTGCGCGTGGCCCCGGATGGCCAGACACTGGTCGCAGGTCGCGCGCCGGGTGCGCGCGAAGTGGTCATCCTGATTGACGGTGCCGAAAGCGGCCGTGCCGAGGTCGATGGGTCTGGCAAGTTTGTAGCCTTCCTTGACGTGCCTCCAAGCGATGCCCCGCGCGTTGTCAGCCTTGTGTCGGACGGGGAGGCCGGTCAGATCGAAAGTGCGGATCAGGTCATCCTTGCGCCGGTCATGCGTGTGGCAGAAGCTCAGAATCCGGCACCGTTACCGCAGGACGATGCATCCGTTGAAAGTGCACCCTTGCCCGAGGATGACGAAGAGACAGAGACTGCTTCAGTCGCATCCGTGCCATCAGAAAGTGACACCACAGCAGCCCAAGAACCGTCCGTGGAGGTGAACGCGGCGACCGAGCGCGATGCGCCGGTTGCGCAGCCGACCACGGCAACACGAGATGATCCCGCCGCTGCGCCCTCTATCGCAACAGCGGCCCCGCGCCTTGTGGGGACGGCCCAGCCTGACGTCGACACACAGCAGACCACCCAGGTTCCAAGTCCGATGTCCGAGGTGAGCGAACCGGCCCTTGCCCAGGCGCCTGCTGCTCCCGCAGTGATCCTCTCTACAGAGTCCGGTGTGAATGTGTTGCAATCGGGTGGCGCATCCCCCGAGATCCTGGACCAGATCGCGCTGGATGCGATCACCTACGAAGATGCCGGTGCGGTCGCGCTGTCCGGTCGGGGCACGGCGAATGAATTTGTCCGTGTCTACCTCGACAACCAGCCGGTTCTGACCGCCGAGATCGGTGCGGACGGGCAGTGGCGCGCGAAATTGCCGGATGTGGACAGCGGGACCTATACCTTGCGAGTCGATGCGGTGGGCCCGTCCGGTGACGTGACCTCTCGTATCGAAAGCCCGTTCCGTCGCGAAGACCCGGCTGTCCTGGCGGCCGCCGCGGCGCGTGCAGAGGGCGCATCCGTCATACGGGTGGTCACGGTCCAGCCCGGCAACACGCTCTGGGCGATTGCGCGCGACAGATACGGCGAAGGCCTGGCCTATGTGAAGGTGTTCGAAGCCAACAGGGATCGCATTCGCGACCCTGATCTGATCTATCCCGGGCAGGTGTTTTCCATTCCGGATTGACGGACCTGTCATGGAACCGTCATTTCCATCCGGTACGGCTTTGACACATACTGCATATTGCGGGGGTTGTCCGTTTGCTTCCGCGATATATAGTGTTGTTAAGAGATTGGGGCGGGGCTCCCGTCCTGGCGCTGAAACAGGCAGACAGGGCAGGAGACGAGTCCCCCGATGGATGGTAATTTCAGAACAGCTTTTGTGCGTGAACCGGGGGCGTTGCGACACCACCCGGCGCTTGTGCTGAACGCGGATTACAGGCCCTTGTCCTATTATCCGCTGTCGCTCTGGCCGTGGCAGGACGCCGTCAAGGCGGCGTTTCTCGACAGAGTCGACATCGTCGCCGAGTATGACGAGGTGGTCCGCAGCCCGTCGATGACGCTTCGAATACCAAGCGTCGTGGTGCTCAAGGATTATGTCAAACCGCAAAAGCGCGTGGCCTTCACGCGCTTTAATCTTTTTTTGAGGGATGAATTCCGCTGCCAGTATTGCGGGGCGAAGGGCGAATTGACCTTTGATCACGTTGTACCGCGCGCGTCAGGCGGAATCACGTCTTGGGAGAACGTTGTGGCAGCCTGCGCGCCGTGCAATCTGCGCAAAGGGTCAAAAAGCCTGCGCCAGGCCGGACTTGCACTGCGCAAACCACCGCGCCAGCCGGGGGCGCAGGAATTGTTGAACATGGGACGCAAGTTTCCGCCCAACCATCTGCACGACAGCTGGATGGATTTTCTGTATTGGGATGCCGAATTGCAGGCCTGATTCCGGTCTGACAGTGGCAAGTTGTCGAGACTTTTAGAAACGTCTCGGGAAAGCCTTTGAAGGCGTTCCGTGCCCATGTCGCAGGGTGGGGGTTGAAAGGCGTTTCAAACGCCTTGATCAAGCGCCTTCAAAGGTGCTTTCCCGCTCTTACCGCGCGAGTTGAGACGCTTCGCGGGCCAGTTCCTCGATCGCTTTCCAGTCCCCCTTTGTCACAAGGTCTTTCGGCGCGACCCAGCTTCCCCCGGCGCAGAGCGTGTTGGCAAGGCCCAGATAGTCGGGCGCATTTTTGAGAGACACGCCCCCCGTCGGGCAGAACCGCACCTGCGGGATCGGCGCTCCGATCGCCTTTAGGGCGGGGACGCCGCCACTGGCCTCGGCGGGAAAGAATTTCTGGACGGTGTAACCGCGTTCCAGCAGGGCCATCGCTTCGGAGGCGGTCGCCGCGCCCGGAAGCAGCGGCAGATCAGCCGCTTCACAGGCGTCCAGCAGACGGTCGGTTGCCCCCGGAGACACACCGAACCGCGCCCCGGCCGCCACGGCGGCCTGCACATCCGACGGCGTCAGCAAGGTGCCCGCGCCAACCACACCGCCCTCGACCTTGGCCATTTCGCGGATCGCGTCCAGCGCGGCGTCCGTCCGCAACGTCACCTCAAGCACAGGCAGTCCACCTGCAACCAAGGCCTCTGCCAAGGGGCGCGCGACGCGGGCGTCGTCAACCACCAGCACCGGGATGATCGGCGCAAGACGGCATAGTTTTTCGCTTTCGACGCTGGCTTCCAAAGGCGTAATCATATTGCTTCTCTGTTGTTTAAGGGCTGTTCTTGACGCGATACTTTAAACGACGACACCGGCCCCGTATTCGGCAAGACCAACATTCGCCCGGAAGGTTTCAAACAACTCGCGCCCGACTCCGTGACCGTTGCCGCTCAGATTCGCTGTGGCGGGTTCGCGTGTGTCAAAGTCTTCGGCAAGGCAGTCGATCCGCCCGCTGACCGCGTCAACACGCACCATATCCCCGTCACGCACGCGCGCCAAGGGGCCGCCTTTTGCGGCTTCGGGCGAAACGTGGATGGCGGATGGCACCTTGCCGGAGGCGCCCGACATGCGCCCGTCCGTGACCAGCGCCACCTTGAGGCCGCGATCCTGCAGCACCGCAAGCGTGGGTGTCAGGCTGTGGAGTTCCGGCATCCCGTTCGAACTTGGCCCCTGGAAACGGACGACCACCACCGTGTCTTCGGTGAATTCGCCGTTCTTGAACGCAACTTTCACATCGCCCTGATCGTGAAAGACGCGGGCCTTGGCCTCGATGATGTGGCGCTCTGCTGCAACGGCAGAGGTCTTCATCATGCCTTTGCCAAGATTCCCCTCGAGCTGTTTCAGACCCCCAGTGGCCTGAAACGGATCACTGGCGGGGCGCAGGATCTTGTCGTTCTGCGTTTCGCCTGCGCCGGGGCCGTAGACCACGCGGCCATCGGCGATCTTGGGTTCCTGACTGTAAAGGCCGAGACCATCGCCAGCAACGGTCTTGACGTCCTCGTGCAGCAGGCCGTGGCCCAACAGTTCGCCGATCATGTAACCCAGACCACCGGCGGCGTGGAAATGGTTCACATCCGCCAGACCGTTGGGATAGACCTTGGCCATCAGTGGCGTGACCGAGGAAACCTCTTCGAAGTCTTCGAGCCGCAGTTCGACCCCGGCTGCACGCGCCATCGCGGGCAGGTGCAGCACAAGGTTGGTTGATCCACCTGTCGCCATCAGCCCGACGATCCCGTTTACAAACGCCTTTTCGTCCAGCACGTCGCAGACCGGGCGGTAATCATTGCCCAGTTGGGTGATTTCAAGCGCCCGTTCAGTGCCCGCCACTGTCAGGGCTTCGCGCAGATCTGTGCCGGGATTGACGAAAGACGCGCCGGGAAGGTGCAGGCCCATGAATTCCATCAGCATCTGGTTGCTGTTCGCCGTGCCATAAAAAGTGCAGGTGCCGGGGCTGTGATAAGATGCCATCTCGGCCTTCATCAATTCATCACGACCAACTTCGCCCGTGGCGAATTTCTGCCGCACCTTGGCCTTTTCGTCATTCGGCAGACCCGACGGCATCGGTCCCGCAGGAAGGAAAATGCCCGGAAGATAGCCAAAGGTTCCGGCAGCGATCACGAGGCCCGGCACGATCTTGTCGCAAACGCCAAGATAAAGCGCTGAGTCGAAGGTGTTGTGGCTCAGCGCGACACCGGCAGCCAAGGCGATCACATCGCGCGAAAACAGCGACAGCTCCATTCCGACCTGGCCTTGGGTCACGCCATCGCACATGGCAGGCACGCCACCGGCCACCTGTGCGGTGCCTCCTGCGGCGCGGGCCGCCTTGCGGATGATATCGGGATAGGTTTCAAAAGGTTGGTGCGCCGACAGCATATCGTTATAAGCCGTGACGATGCCGATATTGGGCGCCCGTTCGGTGGCCAGCTTGTCCTGATCCGGGCCCATCGCGGCATAGGCGTGGGCCTGGTTGCCACAGCTCAGATGTGCGCGGCGTGGCCCTTCGGCAGCGGCCTGCCGCATCCGCTCCATATAGCGGCCGCGGGACGGTCCCGAGCGCTCCTGAACACGTTCTGTGACCCGTTTGATCGTGTCATTCAGCGATTGTGCCATGATGCCTCCGCGCAAGATCAGTGGAATGTTTATGGATGATGTAGTGAGGTTAGCGCTAACAGTAAAGGCCTATCTCCCTCCACTGCGCGGCTTTGGCCAAAGGGGGATTTACCGCAAATTGTACGGTTTCTGCCCAGATCAGGTCCATTTGTGCGCGCATCTTACCCCCCGAGGAACAAGAGCAATCGCCCCGCAAAGGAGGCATCTACATGACGTCATTATTCAAAATGCTGGCAGGCCTGATCTTGGCTGTCACGCTCACCGCGTGCGGTGCCACGCCGTCGGCCACGCGGTCTGCGATGCCGGATGATACCCTTCCGGGGTTTGTTTTGCCCGATGTCCGGGTCGCGAGCTATAGCGTGACGGTGCCGGAGTCGCTCAAGGTGAGTGAGCGCAATCTGTATTATCCGCATGGGGATATCGTCTGGCGCGGCGACCCGCGTGGTGATCGGCATCAGCAGGTCAAGGCGATCTTCGAGGCGGGTTTGCGCAACGCGGCCCCGATTGTTGATGGCGCACGGGCGGTTCGTCTGGACGTGCAGGTTGTGCGATTCCATGCCTTGTCTGAAAAGGCGCGCTATTCTGTTGGTGGTGTGCATGACATCGACTTCAAATACCGACTGATGGATGTGCAGACCGGAATGCAGATCGGGCAGACCAAAGATGTCAGCGCCGATCTTGAAGCGTTGGCCGGGCAGACCGCGATGGCCGCGGATGCGCGCGGCGAGACCCAGAAAGCGCGCATCATCGCCCATCTGACACGGGTGTTTGTCGAGGAACTGACAGTGCCCGGCGGACATGTGAATGCGAATTTGGGTCTTCTGCAGCAGATCAACGATCTTTGAACCTGCAAGACGGGCTTTCCCCTTGGATGCGAGGGGCGTAAAGGGGGCGGTATGACACTGTCCCCTTTGCCCGTTATCCGGCTTCTGCCCAAAACCAAACCGCAAGCCATTCGGCGCGGCTATCCTTGGGTGTATTTCAACGAAGTGGTCACCGACCGCCGCACCAGATCGCTTGCTCCCGGCACGATTGCGGTGCTGGAAGACGCCGAGCGCAGCCCGCTGGCGCTTGTCGCGGTGAACCCGAATTCAAAGATCATCGGCCGCGTGCTGGATGGCCCGGATGCGGCCCATCCGGATCAGGACTGGTTTGCGACCCGTCTGCGCAAAGCGCAGTCCCTGCGCGATCGGGTGTTTCCGACGCCCTTCTATCGTTTGGTGCATGCCGAAGCGGATGGATTGCCCGGTGTGATCATCGACCGTTTCGGCGATACAGCCGTGATTCAGCCGAACGCCGCCTGGGCAGACGTTCTGTTGGAGGATCTCGCGGCGGCGCTCGCCGACGTGACCGGCGTGACAACCATCCTCAAGAACGCTGGTGGGAGGGGTCGGTCTCTGGAAGGGCTGGATGATGTGGATGCGGTACTGCTTGGGGACGCGCCCGATGCGGCGCTCCCGGTCGAGATGAACGGAGCCACCTACATGGCCGACCTGCTGGGCGGGCAGAAGACCGGCCTGTTCTTTGACCAACGCCCAAACCACGCCTTTGCGGCGCAACTGGCAAGGGACGCACGGGTGCTGGATGTCTTTTCCCATGTTGGGGGCTTTGGCCTTGCCGCATTGGCCGGAGGCGCGATGCAGACGCATTGCGTGGACGGTTCGGAAGCGGCGCTTGCGCTGGCGACCGAAGGCGCGCGCAAGATGGGGGCCGAGGACAAGCTGACCACCACCAAAGGCGATGCCTTTGACGTGCTGACGGCGCTTGGCGATGAAAACACACACTTTGAACTGGTGGTCTGTGATCCGCCTTCCTTTGCGCCTTCGCACAAGGCGCGCGAGGCCGGTCTGCGCGCCTATGAGCGGATCGCCCGTTTGTCGGCCCCGCTGGTGGCCGAAGACGGCTTTCTTGTGCTGTGCTCCTGTTCACACGCGGTGGACCTCACGGCCTTTACGGGGGCCTGCCTGCGGGGCATCGGACGCGCCGGGCGCAGGGCGCAACTGATCCATACCGGGCAGGCGGGACCAGATCATCCGTTGCTGCCGCAACTGGCGGAATCGGGTTACCTCAAAGCGTTGTTCTTCCGGCTGTGAAGGTTCTTCTCGACACATGTGTGCTTTACCCGACGGTGATGCGCGAAGTGGTGTTGGGAGTGGCGGCGCAGGGCCTGTTCGAACCGCTTTGGTCGGAACGTATTCTGGGCGAATGGTCCCGCGCGGCAGCCAAGCTGGGTCCGCAGGGGCAGGTTCAGGCAGATGCCGAGATCGCGATGGTGTCCGCCCATTGGCCCAAAGCCAAGGTGACCCCGACGCCTTCCTTGATGGGTCGACTGTGGCTGCCGGATGCCAATGACATCCATGTTCTGGCGGCTGCGATTGCCGGGCATGCAGATGTGATCCTGACGGTCAACGCCAAGGATTTTCCACGCAACATTCTTGCTGAAGAAGGGGTGTCGCGATCCGATCCGGACGCGTTTCTGCTTGGGCTTCATGCCAGTGCGCCAGAGGCCGTGTCCGATGCGGTGAGCAAAGTACATACCGAGGCGAACCGATTGTCGGATCGACCCTGGGAGCTGCGCAAGCTGCTGAAAAAGGCACGTTTGCCCCGTTTGGGCAAAGCCCTGGAAATGGGCTGAGGCGGGTTCCTCAGAACGGTCCCTGAGCCCGCGATACGCTTCGACGTCAGCGAAGGTAACCCATAGGATCCACGCTGTCGAAGCCCTTGCGCACCTCGAAATGCACCCGCGCCGGTTCAAAATCGGCCACTTTTGCAATTGACTGTCCCCGGCTGACGGCATCGCCCTTGGCAACCGAGATATTGTCGACATGGGTGTAGACGGTCAGCAGGTTGTCGGGATGGCGGATCACGAGAATATTGATTCCGTCCGTGTTGCGGGTGATCGCGGCGACCTGACCGCTGGCTGCGGCCGTGACAGTTGTGCCCACCGAAGCGCCGATGTCGATGCCATCATTGCGGCCTTTGGCGTATTCGCGGATGATGCTGCCCTGCACCGGATAGCTCATCGCGGCGTTTGACGCGCTGGCGGCAGTCTGGGTGCCGACATTGGCAACCGGCTTGGCTGTGGCGGCTGGTGTGGCGGCCGCCGGGGCTGGCGTTTCTTCGGGCAGGGGCTGCGACGCGGACGGGGGTTCCGGTGTCGGCGACCCACTTCCCGGAGCAATCGGAGCGTCTTCGCGGGGCGCTGCGGCCTGGGTGACGACGGGGATCAGCAGGTACTGCCCTTCGCGCAGCGTGAAATTGCTGTCCAGACTGTTCCACTCTGCAAGCGAACGCACGGACACGTTGTAAAGCCGCGAGATGGTAAAGGCGGTTTCGCCGCGTTTGACCTGGTGGCGGATCGGCTCGTTTCCATCCTGGGGCGTGGCCCGTTGCGTCGGGGTGGGAGTCGAGCGTTCGATGGCATCACTTGCCAGGGTTGTGATGTCGATGTCCGAGGGTGCGCCGATCGGACCGGTTGTCGCCGCTCCTGTGGCTGGGGACGGTTCCGCGACCCGGCGGGGCAGGGCGATGATTTCGCCGGCACGCAGCGGATCGCCGGTCTGCACGCCATTGTAGCGGGCAAGCTCTGATGCGGGCAGGCCGACGCGCGATGCAAGCGTCGCAAGCGTATCGCCGCGCTGTGCCACGGCCACCTGGTAGGTCGGATACGAGATCACGCCGCGGTTGTCCGGGTCGGGCCGGGGCGCGGTTGCGGCGCGGGCGGCGTCTGCCGTGTTGAAGCCGCCGTTCAGGACGCCGCGCATATCAAGATCAAGAGGTTCGGAACAGGCCGCAAGCAGCGCCAGCAGCGACAGACTGGTGCCAACCTGAAGGCCGGAACGAAAGGAACGTGAAAGATGTGCCATGTCGATTTCCTCAAATGCGCCGGTTGTCCCCCAAGCGTCATGCCTCCATAGTATGCCCGCTTTATCCGTCGCGGGCCACCCCTTCGACCAGTGGAACAAAACGCACTGGCCTCAATTCATCGTAATCCAGCCCGTCAGGCGTGCGCCGCACCCGGATCAGGTGCTGAACGGCGTCCGATTGGCCCACCGGCAGCACCATGATTCCCCCCACCTTGAGCTGCGCCAGCAACGGTCCGGGTGGGTCTTCTGCAGCTGCGGTGACAAGGATGCGGTCGAAGGGCGCCTGATCGGGCAAGCCGAAACTGCCATCGGCGGTGAAGGCGGTCACATTGGTCAGGCCCAATTGGTCGAACACCTCGCGTGCCTCGCGCACCAGGCGCTGATGGCGATCCACCGTGTAGACCCTGCGGGCCAGCTGGCTCAGGATCGCGGCCTGATACCCCGACCCGGTGCCCACCTCGAGAACGGTGTCGCGGGCGGTGACTTCCAGTGCCTGTGTCATCAGACCAACCACCGAGGGCTGGCTGATCGTTTGACCGCAGGCAATGGGAAGCGGCATGTCCTCATAGGCGCGTTCGGCGAAATAACCCCGGATAAACGGCGCGCGGTCGACCTGCTCCATCGCGGTGAGCACGGCGGCATTGGTCACGCCGCGCGACCGGAGCGCATAGAGGAACTGCATCTTGAGTTCCGCGTTTTCCATCAGCGAAAGGCGTCCCGCATCGCGTCAAGTTGTTCATGGGCGGTCAGATCGGCGCGCATCGGTGTGACGCTGATATATCCGGCCAGGTTTTCCGACGCGTCGCTGCCCGGTGCTGTCGGCGCGCGCTGATCGCCGCCCTTGATCCACAGGAAGCGCCGACCAGAGGGCGAATTGTGCGGCTCCACGGAAAAGCGCGTGCCGTTGCGGATGCCCTGCGGTGTGATCCTTGTTCCATTGACGGCAGCGGCAGGCACCGGTGGGAAGTTCACGTTGTAGAACAATCGGTAGCCATCCTGTCCTTGCGGATCATGGGCAAGAATCCGCCGGATCACGTCGGTGCCATGAAGGCGGGCCGCTTCGAACGGGTCGTCGGCCTGCGCGTTGTCGGGGCCGTAATATTGCGACAGGGCAATTGCGGGGATGCCTTGCAAAGCGGCTTCCATCGCGCCGCCCAGTGTGCCGGAGTATAGCGCGTTCTCGGCCGAATTGTTGCCCCTGTTGACGCCCGACAGCACAAGGTCCGGGGGGACGTCGAACATGACATCGTGCAATCCGGCCAGAACGCAATCCGCCGGGCTGCCTTCGGCGGCAAAGCGGCGTTCGCCCATTTCGCTGACCATCATCGGGTGGGTGTAACTGATGCAGTGGCCAACGCCGGATTGTTCGAACGCGGGGGCGACCGTCCAGACCTCGCCATCGGTCCCGGCCAGATCATGGGCGATCTCCGTGAGCACCTTCAGCCCCGGCGCGTTGATCCCGTCATCGTTGGTAATGAGTATGCGCATCTGCTCTGCCTTGCTTTGTCCCTGCATAGGCCAACCCCTGCCTTGCGGCAAGCATCCGCCTGTTGGCGTCGGGCGGCGATTTTCCGTTGACGGAAAATCTCGGATGCGTCGACGCATCCGGCACCTGGATCAATCCGCGAGGATCTCGGGCAACAACCGTGCGGCTTCATCTGCCGGGTTGGCCAGCACGCTGCGGTCTTCGCCGGGGTGGAATCGCGCGCGCAGATGCGTGCCCATGGGCCTTGGCGAGAGAAGCCGAACCTTTGGACCAATCGACACGGTTTCGGCCTGCCAACTGCGGACCAGACTGATCTGCGCCGATTTGGTGGTCCCGTAATGACCAAAGAACTTTTCACCAGCGTGATTGTCCTCGAAGAACACCGCGCTGCCGTCCTTTTTCAGGAGCGCCGAAACATAGGGCACCAGGTGCGCCATCGCGTCGAGGTTGATCGACAGGGATTTCTGCCAATCCTTGGCATCCATGTGATCCACCGGCGTCAACGGTGCGGCGTGGATCGCCGTGTGAACCCAAAGCGCGATCTGACCCCAGCGGTCATGCACCGAGCGGCACAGCTGCGCCATTGCGTCCGCCTTGGTGATATCCATCGGGGCCAACGTGGCGCTGCCGCCCTTTTGCTGGATGCGGTCGTCAAGCTCTTCCAGCCCACCCACAGTGCGCGCCACGGCAATGACATGATGCGTGTCGGCCAATGCCTCTGCCAGCGCAAAGCCAAGACCGCGAGAGGCGCCGGTGACCAGCGCGAGGGGGCGAGATGTATCCGTCATGCGCAGTCACATGCCTTTTTGGCGACCCGCCCGCAAGAGGGCAGTGCTTGACTTGATGCTGCAATTGCAGAATTAACGGGGGCAAATGACACTCATACGAGGGATATTGGCCATGACACTTACACAAGCCGCCTTTGGCAAGACAACTCTGCTCCGTCAGGCGCTGCTCGCGCTGGGTGGGGCGGCCTTCATCGCCGCAGCGACACAGATCTCGGTGCCGTTCTTTCCGGTTCCGATGACGCTTCAGACATTGGCGATCCTGATCGTCGGCCTGAGCTTTGGCGCGCGTCTTGGGACGGCGACTTTGATCACCTACCTTGGCTACGGCGCGATGGGTCTGCCGGTGTTCGCCAATGGCATGAACGGTCTGGCCTTTGCCGGCCCGACTGCAGGTTTCCTTCTGGGTTTTGTCCTGATGGCGGGTCTGGCCGGTCTGGCGACGGATCGCGGGATTGCCAAGGGCTTCGTGTCCACCACTCTGGTGACACTGGGGCTGGCGGCGCTGCTCTACATCCCCGGCATCGCGTGGCCTCTGGCGGTTGCGTCGGCAACGGGTGTCGAGGCAGGTTGGGTCGGCCAGGAGATCGGCTACTACTGGACCTACTTCATCGCGCCCTTCCTGATCGGCGATGTCGTCAAGGCGGTGATTGCGGCGCTGGTCGTGACTGGTGCGTGGAAAGTACTGGCGGGTCGGAAAGCCTGAGATTTTACCAAACGGAAAAAAAATAGAAACCCCCGTCGAGACATCGGCGGGGGTTTTCTTTTTGGGGGGCGCTGTCGCCGTCGCGCAAGCGCGACTCCTCCGGGATATTTTTGAACCAGAGAAGATCGGGTCGCGTTCAGGAATTTGGTGCGGGCATTTCGAGCCAGTGCGCGGTGCCATTGCGGGCCAACGCCACGCGACCCTCTTCGATGGCAACGATGGTCTTACCGTTCACGGTATCGCCACGCGACACGGTGGCGGTCTTGCCGCCACGCAGTTTCAGCAGGGCCTGCAGATCGGACTGTGATCCGAAGGTCCCGAGCAGGGTCAGCGCGCCGCCGAGGTCGCGTGTGGTCTGGGTCGCCTCTTGGGCCACCTGAGGCGGGGTTGGTTCTTGTGCCATGATGCTTGCGTTATCTGTTTCAATCGCCTGCCAGATGGGGGCGATTACAGGCAATGAAAAGCAGGCATTTTGCCCTGCGCGGAAGGTCGCCGAGGGTTATTCGGCGGCCTTCATCTGGAAGCCTTTTTCCAGCATGTCCGATGGTTCCACCGGGTATTCGCCAGAGAAACAGGCATCGCAATATTGCGGGGACTTTGCGTCGCGGCCCGACGATTCGCCGACGGCGCGGTAGAGACCATCGAGCGAGATGAACTTGATGCTGTCGACGCCGAGATGGACGCGCATTTCCTCTTCCGACATGGTGGCAGCCAACAGTTTTTCCCGTTGCGGCGTGTCCACACCGTAAAAGCACGGCCATGCGGTGGGGGGCGATGCAATGCGGAAGTGCACCTCGGCGGCACCGGCATCGAGGATCATTTCCTTGATCTTGCGGCTGGTGGTGCCACGCACCACGCTGTCATCGACCAGCACCACGCGTTTGCCCTTGATCAGGGCACGGTTCACGTTGAGCTTGAGACGGACCCCCATGTTGCGGATCTGTTCGGTCGGTTCGATGAAGGTGCGGCCCATGTATTGGTTGCGGATGATGCCCATGCCGTAGGGGATGCCGCTCTCGTGCGCATAGCCGATGGCGGCGGGGGTGCCGCTGTCGGGCACCGGGCAGACCAAATCGGCCTCAACGGGTGTTTCGCGCGCCAGTTCGACACCGATCTGGCGGCGGGTTTCGTAGACCGAGCGGTCTCCGATGATGCTGTCGGGGCGCGAGAAATAGACATGTTCAAAGATGCAGAACCGCGATTTCTGCGGCCGGAAGGGACGGATAGATTCGACGCCATGTTCGGCGGTGATCACGACCATTTCTCCGGGGTCGATCTCGCGCACATATTCGGCGCCGATGATGTCCAGCGCGCAGGTCTCTGACGAAAGCGCCCAGCCATCCCCGATCTTGCCCAGCACCAGTGGACGCACGCCCAGCGGATCACGCACACCGATCAGTTTCGTGCGGGTCATGGCCACAACCGAGAACGCGCCTTCAACGCGGCGCAGCGCGTCTTCCATGCGTTCGGGGATGTTTCGCTGAAGGGAACGGGCCATCAGGTGGATGATACATTCACTGTCGGACGAGCTTTGGAAGATCGAGCCGCGGTCGATCAGTTCGCGTCGCAGTGCAACGGCATTGGTGATGTTGCCATTATGGGCAATCGCCGCGCCGCCCATCGAGAATTCACCGAAGAAGGGCTGCACGTCGCGAATCTGTGTCGGGCCTTTGGAGCCGGCGGTGGAATAGCGCACATGGCCGATGGCCAGTTCGCCGGGCAGCGTTTCCATCAGCTTCTGGCTGGTGAAGTTGTCGCGCACATAGCCGAAGCGGCGGGCAGAGTTGAAGCCATGCTCGGGATGGTGCGAAACGATCCCTCCGGCTTCTTGCCCGCGATGTTGCAGGGCGTGCAGGCCGAGGGCCACGAAATTAGCCGCATCGGTCACGCCGACAACGCCGAAGATTCCACATTCTTCTTTCAGCTTGTCGTCGTCGAATGGATGGGCAGGTGGCATCTGGGTGTCGGACAAATCGGGTCTCCGAATCCGTGGCAGCAGAGGATGCCCCCTCATAAGCGCCACAGCGCCCAGTGTCACGAAACTATCATGTGTCCGTGACAGGATGACAGGGTCAGTTTAGGTGTCGCTGCCACTTGGCGCATCACAGACGCCGACAAGCGCTTCATATTGCGCCGTTATCCAGCCAAGCGCCTGTTCCGGGTTCTGATCTTCGATCTGACCGGTGAAGCGACTGAACACCACGGCAGAGCGGCTGTCGTCGATCATCGCGATATCCTGCGAGGTGATCACCACCTGGTAGACAAAGAACGCCACCGCCACGAGCAACACGCCGCGCGCCACGCCAAAGAGGAAGCCGAACGCTTGATCGACGCCGCCAAGGGCCGAGCGTTGCACCAGTGTGGAGAAAAGCGGTGTGAAGAAGGACATGATCACCAAAGCGATGGTGAACACGACGGCAAACCCGCCAATCACGCTGAGTTCGCAACTGCCGGTCATGAATTCGCCGATCACCGGAACCTCGGTCATCAGGGGACGCAGCTGCGGGCCGAACATGAAGCCCAGCACGGCTGCCGCGATCCAGCCCAAAATGGCCATCATTTCCCGGACAATGCCGCGGGAATAAGCCAGTAGCGCGGAGAGAACGATGACGACGGCGACAACGCCGTCAATAATGGTGAACCCTTCCATCGGCCCCTTGCCCTTCTTTTCCCGGATGGCGCTAACCTGCGCCGAACACATCACCAACAAAACTTGCCAAAGCGTCAATTTCGGTTGCCGTGATCCCGTCACGGGGCACCGATTTACCACCCTTTGGCACTATCGCGGCGGTAAAACCAAGTTTTTGTGCCTCTTTCAACCGATTTTCGGTCTGCCCCACCGGACGCAGCGCGCCAGACAGGCTGATTTCTCCGAAAACCACCGTCTCGGCAGGCAGCGCGATATCTTCGCGCGCCGACAAAAGTGCCGCTGCAACGGCCAGATCGGCTGCCGGTTCGCTGACCTTCATTCCGCCTGCAACGTTGAGATATACGTCCATTCCGGCAAACGGGATGCCGCAGCGCGCCTCGAGTACGGCCAGGATCATGGCAAGCCGTCCGCCATCCCATCCGACAACGGTGCGGCGTGGCTGGCTGTGTGGTGTCGGGGCCACAAGTGCCTGAAATTCCACCAGAACCGGGCGGGTGCCTTCGATTCCGGCAAAAACCGCCGATCCGGGCGATGGATCGCCGCGTTCGGAGAGGAACAGGGCCGAGGGATTCGCCACTTCGGCGAGGCCCGCTCCGGTCATTTCGAACACGCCGATTTCATCCGCAGGGCCAAAGCGGTTCTTCACGGCGCGCAGGATGCGGAACTGGTGGCCGCGTTCGCCTTCGAAATACAGAACCGTGTCCACCATGTGTTCGACAACGCGGGGCCCGGCGATCTGCCCGTCCTTTGTGACATGGCCCACAAGGATCACAGAGGTGCCACGCCGCTTGGCAAAGCTGGTCAGCTCGTGCGCAGAGGCGCGCACCTGGGACACGCTGCCCGGTGCGCTGGCGACGTTGTCGGCCCACATGGTCTGGATCGAGTCGATGATCGCCAGATCCGGCTTTTCGTTTTCCAGAGTCGTGAGGATGTCGCGCAGGTTGGTTTCCGTGGCGAGTTTCACCGGCGCGTCGCGCAGCCCCAGTCGGGCCGCACGCATCCGCACCTGTGCGCTGGCCTCTTCGCCGGAAATGTAGATGACCTTTAGGCCCGCATTGGCGAAGGCGGCGGCGGCCTGCAACAGCAGGGTGGATTTGCCGATGCCGGGATCACCCCCCACCAGAAGCGCCGAGGCAGGAACCAGACCGCCGCCCAGGACGCGATCAAGTTCGGCCATGTTCGATTCCGTGCGCGGGGGTGGTTCTTCCGTGCCAGAGAGATCCCCAAGCGGCAGGGACCGTCCTTTGGCCGCGCCCAGCGTCTTGGTCGAGGGGCCGGCCGCCAAAGGCACGTCTTCAACGATGGAATTCCATTCGCCACAGGCATCACAGCGACCCGACCATTTGGTCGTGCTGTTGCCACAGGACTGGCAGACAAAGGTTGCGGTGGATTTCGCCATGACGCCGCTTGTGGCCCAAGCGACGCTGGCCTGCAAGCGGCGGCGGCTTGCTTGGTGTTATTCGGCAGCGCGCCGCGCGAGAAGGGCGACGATGCGGTTGTCGTCATTATCCGGGAAATGTGCCGGATCATCCCAGTCGGTTGCGGTGGTTTCGCCTTTTGGATTGAGGTTTGCAACGCTGCGCGGCGGGATCACCGGGGTATCGTCCGTGGTGTGCAATTCCGGCAGGATGTCCGACAGTTGTTCGTTCAGGCGCGTCAACTGGGCCTGTGCCACACTTTCCTCGAGTTCGATCTTGTCGACCCAGACCCGCATCTGCGCAGCCGTGGCCTTGGCCTCATCAAGACGGGAGTTGAATTCCTCGATCTCTTGCTGCCGCTGGATCAGGAAGTCGCGCGCGCGCGCGACGCTGCGGTCGGAATAGGTCAGCGCAAGGTCTTTCGAGACATGGCTCATCTGGCTGGCCACTTCGAGAACCGAAGGTTCGAGTTCTGCCAGATCCGGGTGATCGCGCAGGAAAGACATGCGTTCGCGGACCGAATCAAATTCAGAGCGCATCTTGAACACGCCGTCGCGGTCTGACGCGTGGGACAGGCGATAGGCGCGGGCGACGTCCTCCATCGCGATCTGAAACCTGCGATGCGAGGTTTCAAGCGCCATCATCCGGGCGTTTGCAGGCAGGAAAAAGCACAGACCCAGCATCAGCGCTGTCACGCCGATCTGTACCACCAGTCCGGCCTCGGGGTAGGCGACACCCCCAAATGTAGCGGTCATCTCAAGCCACGGGGCATATCCGGACGCGCAGGCCAACGTGTATCCAAGCAAGCCGAGGCCAAGCAGCGCCACGGCGGCAAACATCAGTCTTTGCATCAGCCAGACCACGGCAACCACGAACGAACGCATCGCACCCATCATCGAAAAACCCCCAGAAACCATCTAATCGGTTGGCAACATAGGCGACATTATGCCGAACATGGTGTTGGACATACTGTTTTTTAACGATTTTTCCGACTGGCCGCAAAGAAGTGAACAAATCGCAGCAATCGGTGTGATTGTTTCCAAAACGTGATCAATACTGTGTCTTGCGCGCCTCAGCGAGGCTGATCAGAACCGATGTGAGGATACAGGCGGTGAACAGGTACAGCCCCCACGCCGTTTCAATGCGTCCAATGCCGATGCCCTTCACGATGGTGATATAAAGCGCGATCAGAAAAACATCCGCCATGGCGAGTTTGCCGATGAGTCTCAGTGCAGGCAATGTCTGTCGGCCAAGCAGCCCGAATTGCACCAGCGCAAGACCCAGCGTTTTCACATAGGGCGCAAACAAGGCAAACACCGTAACGACCAGTGCAAGCACGATATCGGTGCCCCACAGCGCCTGCAGCCCGGTCAGCACACTGATTTCGCTGAGCCCGAACAGCGGCAGAAGACCGGCCCGCATCAGCGGCGCCACCCATGCCACCGGATAGAGCACCAGAAGCGTCAGGTTGATCCATCTGAGTGCCGCCATAATCTAGAACCGGGTTGCCAGCCACAGACCGAGAAACGCCAGCAGGCCCACCAGATGGACAAAATCAATCCAGCGCCAACGCCGGGCGGGTAAGCCAAAGCTGATGGCAAAGATCGCCGATGTGAACAGCGGCAGCGTCAGACCGCCGCCCATTGCCATCCACCGCGCGATATCGCCATAGCCGGGCGCGGATTGCAGGTTCAGGGCCGGGGCGTAAGTGGCAAAGATCGCGGCACCGCAGATCAGCAGGGTGATCAGCGCCACGGCCCGCGCCATCCCGCGCCCTGCGATCAGACGCAGCAGGGCAAGAAGGCCCAGCACTTCGAAAAACACGAAACGCTGAACAAAAATGAAAGCAACAAGGATCGGAGAGGGCTCGAAAAAGGTCATGCGCCGATATAGCGGCGGGCATAGCGCGACCCGAGCGACGTCAGGATCTCGTAGCCGATGGTGCCAGCCGCATCCGCCAGCGTGTCAACCAGTTGGTGCCGTCCCAACAGTTCCACGGTATCGGGCATGTCCTTGACCGCGCCGACGTCGACGCCGATCAGGTCCATCGAAACACGACCTACGATCTTGCAGCGTGTCTCGCCCGCCCAGACATAGGCTTTCGGCCCCATCGCGCGGATCACGCCGTCAGCGTATCCGGCGGAAATCGTGGCGATCGTGCTGGGCACACGGGCGACCCAGGTGTTGCCATAGCCGACGGATTCGCCGGGATTGACCTCGCGGACCTGAATGATCGGGATCGACAGTGATGCAACCGGCAGGGCGTCGACAAACGGCAGCCCGCCATAAAGCCCGATGCCCGGACGCGTCATGTCAAAATGATAGTCAGACCCCAGCAGCGTCCCACCCGTGGCGGCAAGCGACCGGGGCGCGTCAATGCCGTCGGTCATCTGGCGGAAAGTCTGAAGCTGAAACGCATTCATGCCGTGGTTCGGTTCGTCCGCGCAGGCCAGATGGCTCATGATCAGAACCGGGTTCTGGCTCAGGGCAATGTCGCGCAGGGCGGACCACTCGGCAGGCTCCATCCCGAGGCGGTTCATTCCGGAATCAAGCTGTATGCCAAACGGATGGCCGGGCAGCGCTTCGACATGGCGCAGCATCTGGTCGATGGAGTTGATCATCGGAACAAGATTGGAATCGCGCAGCAGAGGCGCATCGCCGTCCATATGCCCGCCATAGACGCAGATCCTGGGACCGGCGCCAAGCGCATCGCGGACGATCACACCTTCTTCGGCGAGGGCCACAAAAAAGGTGCGCGCGCCAGCCTTTGCCAGTGCCTTGGCCACCTGTGCAGCGCCCAAGCCATACGCGTTGGCTTTGACCACAGCGGCGGTTTCGCCCGCGTTCATGCCGGCCAGAGCCCGCCAGTTGGCGCAAATCGCACCCAGATCAATCGTTAAAACAGCCTGTGCCATGCGCGGTGTTTGTTCATCTCTGCACGGTGGGTCAAGCCGGAAAAAACGCAGACCGTTGTTTGGACGTGTGGTGCGGCGGATTTGATAGGGTGGCCGGGACGATCCGGCCACCTGCGCTTACATATCGTCCGCGCCTTGCTGCCAAGGTTTGATAAGGTTGCCAAAGCGGGTAAAGCGCCCTTCGAAGCTCAGTTCGACGGTTCCGATGGGGCCGTGACGCTGTTTGCCGATGACAACTTCGGCGCGGCCATGCAGGCGTTCCATTTCGTCCTGCCAGGCGGCCATCTTTTCCAGTTCGTGATCGCCGGGTTTTTCGCGTTCCTTGTAATATTCCTCGCGGAACACGAACATCACCACGTCGGCGTCCTGTTCGATCGACCCGGATTCGCGCAGATCCGACAATTGCGGGCGCTTGTCCTCGCGGCTTTCGACCTGACGCGACAGCTGGGACAGGGCGATGACCGGGATATCCAGTTCCTTGGCAATGGCCTTGAGGCCTTGCGTGATCTCGGACACTTCGTTGACGCGATTCTCACCTTTGCCGGTGCCTTTGACAAGCTGAAGGTAGTCCACAATCAGGACGTCCAGACCGTGCGTCCGCTTCAGACGGCGCGCGCGGGCGGCCAGTTGGCTGATCGGCAGGGCAGGCGTGTCGTCGATGTACAGCGGACAGGCTTCAAGCGATTTGGCGGCATCCACGAAGCGGCGGAATTCGGTTTCTGTCATGTCGCCGCGCCGGATCTGTTCAGAGGGCACTTCGGAGGCTTCCGACAGGATGCGCGCAGCGAGCTGTTCGGCGCTCATCTCCAGACTGTAGAACCCGACCACACCGCCTTCGACCGTGCCTTCGGTGCCATCAGGGCGCATGCCCTTGCGATAGGCCTTGGCAATGTTGAACGCGATGTTGGTCGCAAGCGAGGTTTTCCCCATCGACGGACGACCGGCGAGAATCAGAAGATCGGATTTGTGCAGGCCGCCCAGCTTGCGGTCCATATCCGTCAGGCCGGTCGAGATGCCCGCCAGACCACCTTCGCGCTGATAGGCGGCATTTGCCACATTCACTGCGTCGGTTACGGCCTTGAGAAAGCTTTGAAACCCGCTTTCCGTGCGACCCTGTTCAGCGAGTTTGTAAAGGGCCTGTTCAGCCTCCACGATCTGTTCACGCGGTTCCGAGGCGACATCGACCTTGGCGGCCTTGGAACTGATGTCCCGGCCCAGTGCGATCAGATCGCGCCGCACCGCCAGATCATAGATCATCTGCGCGTAGTCTCGCACGGCAAAGGAACTGATCGCGGCCCCCGCGAGACGGGCAAGATAGGTGGGCCCGCCCAATTCCTTGAGCCCTTCGTCGTCTTCCATGAACGCCTTGAGCGTCACTGGCGAGGCCAGGTTGTTCTTGGCAATCCGGGCGGATGCGATGTCGTAGATTCGCGCGTGCACCGGATCATAGAAATGTTGCGGCCCGATGATCGAAGCAACCCGGTCAAAGACATCATTGTTGGTGAGAATCGCACCGAGAAGCTGTTGTTCGGCTTCGATGGAATTCGGCATCGTCTCGGCGTTTTGAATTTCTGCGCCTGTCGGATTGAAAGTGGTGATCTCGTTCATGCTATTCCCCCGCGTACACCCGGGTCCGAGGTAGCGATATGTCCGTCGCAGGGCAAAATGTATATCCTGTGGAAAAGATGTGTATCACGAGCGATGCTTTATCTTGCGCTATTTCAGGGCCGCACGTCAATATCTGGTAGTTCAAGCGACTCACTGTAACGCAGTTGACACGCAGCAAGCTGCTTGTTCATGCGTGCGACGCCACGTTTACAGCAAGGCGCTGCGCATGCGAACGTGAGGTCAACTCGGGAAAGGCACGCGGGATATGAAAGCGATTCTGAACGCTCTGGTTGTTGTCGGTCTCGGGATTGCGCCGGTTGGCGCGCAAGAGGCCTGCACCCGCGATGCGATGGTGGTGTTCGACGGGTCCGGGTCGATGGCCGAAATGGGCTTCAACCTTTTGGACGAGCCGCGCATCTTCGACGCCCGCCGCGCGGTGCGCACGGTCATGCCGCAGGTTGCACCAACACGTCGGGTCGGGCTGGTGACGTACGGGTTCGGGCGGCGCGAAAGCTGTGCCAACGTTGTCGTCCGGTTCCCGCCGCAGCAGGATGCGGCGAATCGGATCATCTCGGAGATCGACCGCCTCCAGCCCGCCGGGGAAACGCCTTTGACCGAGGCGATTGCAGAGGCGGCGCGGGTCTTGGACTACAAGTCCAAACCGGGTGAGATCGTTCTGGTCACGGATGGCAAGGAAACCTGTGGCGGTGCGCCGTGTCAGCTTGCCGGGGAACTGGCAGCGGGAACGGACCTGACGGTGCATGTCATCGGATTTCGCATCCGCGGAGAGCATTTTGCCTGGCCGGACCAGCCACAGGACACGCTGGTCGAACCCGTCGCACGTTGCCTCGCCGATCGCACCGGTGGGATGTATGTGCAGGCAGAAACGCTGGATGATCTGATTGCCGCACTGCGCCAGACGCTGGGCTGTCAGGTGTTTGGCAAAGTTACTTTCGGGCGTCCTGCCATGCGCGGGGTTCTTTGAGGAAGGCTTCGACTTCGGTCAGGGTGGCGTCGTCGAACGTTCCCTGTGCTCGGGCCTCGGCCAGCACATCCCACCAGGTGCAAAGATGGTGCAGTTGCACACCGTGGTCGCCAAGTGTTTTCTCGGTATCGGGAAAGATGTCGTAGAAAAAGATCACAGCGGTATGGCCGCAGGTCGCCCCGGTTTCGCGGATCGCATCCACAAAACTGAGTTTCGATCCGCCATCTGTGGTGAGGTCCTCGACCAGAAGCACCCGCTGGCCTTCGCTCATCGCGCCTTCGATGC
Organism: Marivita sp.; assembly: GCF_051859345.1. Taxonomy (GTDB): domain Bacteria; phylum Pseudomonadota; class Alphaproteobacteria; order Rhodobacterales; family Rhodobacteraceae; genus Marivita. The sequence goes on from NZ_JBHYFV010000004.1 coordinate 112,106, forward strand.
GGGCGTTGCGACCATATCCCTTTGGCTTTTTGCGCACATAGGTCATCGGCAAGGCCATGCGTTCGGCCATCAGAGCGGCAAAGGGAATGCCTGCGGTTTCGCCACCTGCGATATTGTCAAACGCCTCGAACCCCGCTTTGCGCATGACCGTGACGGTCAGGAAATCCATCAGGGTGGCGCGGATGCGCGGAAAGGAGATCAGTTTCCGGCAATCAATATAGGTGGCCGAAGGAAGGCCGGAGGCAAGAATAAAGGGATCCTCGGGCCGGAAATTCACCGCCCCGATTTCAAGCAGCATCCGCGCTGTCAGTCGGGCGATTTCTTCGGGCGTTGGATAGGCGGTCGGGATCATCGTCTGGCTCCGGCTTTTGGATGGCTTTAGCCGGTTTTCCGGACGAGGAAAAGAGCGCGCCAAGTGGACGGAGATCTATCGGAATGTCGGATCACAACGGGCCAGCGGCACAGAACCGAACGTATGTCCAACACGTCGCGCGTTGAGTCTTTTCGGGCGCAAAGGGCCATGTTGTCGACCGTCCAGGCACGGAACCCGGCAAACGATTACTCGGCCACCCTCCAATGCAGGGGCATCATCGGATCGAAGACCGTCACCGGGCCGTCTTCGGTTGCGATACTTTCAGGATAAGAGACCGGGTCGCCTTTGGTCAGGGTCATCGTGCCGGTATTCGCGGGCAGGCCATAGAACTTGGCACCGTTGATGCTGGTAAAGGACTCCAGCCGGTCCAGGGCATCGTCCTGCTCGAACACCTCTGCCAGGATGGACATCGTGTTGGTGGCGGTAAAGCACCCAGCACAGCCGCAAGGCAGCAGCTTGTTGGCATCGGTGTGTGGCGCGCTGTCGGTGCCCAGGAAAAACGTGGGATCGCCGCTTGTTGCTGCGCGGCGCAGCGCGATGCGGTGTTCTTCGCGTTTGGCGACCGGCAGGCAATAATAATGCGGCTTGATGCCCCCGGCGAGGATGTGGTTGCGGTTGATCACAAGGTGATGTGTGGTAATCGTCGCGCCGAGTTCGGGACCACCTTCGGTCGCGTATTCGACACCCTGCATCGTGGTGATGTGTTCCATCACGACCCGCAGGCCAGGGGTCGCGCGACGAATCGGATCAAGCACCCGTTCGATAAACACCGCTTCGCGATCAAAGATGTCGATGTCGCTGTCCACCACTTCGCCGTGAACACATAGCGGGCAACCGATCTCGGCCATACGGTCAAGCACCGCCCGCACCTTGTCGAAATCTGCAACTCCGCTTGCCGAATTGGTGGTTGCCCCGGCGGGATAAAGTTTGACAGCAGTGATGATCCCATCGGCATAGGCGCGCGCCAGATCGTCGGGATCCGTATCTTCGGTCAGATAAAGCGTCATCAGCGGCTGGAACGCGGATCCTTCGGGCAGGGCCGTCATGATCCGGTCGCGATACGCGGTGGCGTCGGCCGCGGTGACAACAGGCGGCACAAGGTTGGGCATGATGATCGCGCGGCCAAAATGGCGTGCGCTTTCGGGGGCCACGGCGCGCAGCATTGCGCCATCGCGCAGGTGCAGGTGCCAGTCATCAGGGGTGTGAATGGTGATCGTTTCGGTCATATGCGGCGCGTAGCATGCGGGCCGCACCGATGCTAGTCTTCCGCGTCGTCCGCAGCCGTGCCCTTTGCCTGCCGGATCGCCTTGAGCTTGCGCCGGTAACGGGGCGCGCCCCAGTTTTCGCAAATGTAGGAACAAACCGCCTCGGAAAGGGCAGGGCGGTCGGTCGCCTCGACAACCCCGAACAGTTTCTTGCAATACTGCACATAGCCACGCCGCTTGCGATAGAGCGCGGCATAGCTGACGTCATCCAGTGTTCCGGCCGCAGCCTGGTGCACCAGGTCGCTCAGCACATCCATCTGTTCGAAATGCGTCTGCATGCCGCTGCCCAGATGCCGGGCGCGAAAGCGGGTGTTGCCGGAGCGTTCGAAAAGCGCCGCATGCATCGCGCCAAGCGCCTCTTGCGGATCATAGAGGATGTAGGCCGCTTTCGCAGCTTCAAGCATGTCGGGCGCATAGCCATAGCGGTCTGTGAAATCGACCTTGCGCATATGGGTAAAACGATCGTCCCATTCGGTAACGCGCGGGTCCAGCGTGGCTTGTGGCTCAAGCGCGATCACGACCGCTCCGGGGGCTGCCACGGAAAAGGCGCAGGCGGCATAACCACAGGGGCCGGCCCCGTAAAAGATCACCTGATCGAAGTCTTCGAAGAATCCGTCATCGGTCATCTGGTCGAAAAAGCCGTACACCTCGCCGTCGCGGAACCAGGTGTCGCGATTGCTGATCACGGTCAGGCAGGACCAGCCCTTGTCACGGGCAAGATCAAAACCGATGGGGCGTGCATCGTCGGACAGCGCCTGGATCGCCGGAAGCGATTCAAAGCTGACCAGCAGGGTGTCGCCCTTTTCGACAAAGGCGGCATTGTGGTGTTTTCCAAGTGGTTCAAAAAAGCCGAATTCCGTCCCCAGCTCTTTCATCTCCTGAAGCCATTCAACCGGGCGCAGATCCGTCAGGGAAACTGTATATGGGTCGATATCGTCCTGCATGATCTACGTATCCTCGTTACCTTGCGCCCGCTGTCAGGTCATTGATTTGCGCAAGGTTTATCGGGGGATTTAGGCAGAATTGAGCCAAAATGCAGGGGACTCTATGAAGTTTGATCACCTCCCTGCGCCGCGATTTGCGCAGATTGTGTCAAGAGGGTCGCGGCCGCCACCGGGATCGGCTGTGAGGCAGGCGTCATCATGAGGCGACCATAGAGATCGCGGATGTGATCTTCCTGCAAAAGCGTGTCGAACCGGCTCCTGCGCCAGGCAACGGCGTTGTGATGCAAGGTCGCAAGGGTCGGGTCGCCAGCCAGTTCTGACCGGATCGGCCCTGCGCGTTCCCAAAGCGGCAGCGCGGTTGTGTCCTCTTCCGTGTTGAGGTTGCGTTCAACCCAGTAATCCAGCCCAAGCCTGTCGGCACTATGCACCGCGCGCCCCCGGTCGGATTTCAGCACATAGCTTTGAACAGCGCCCAACGGGTAATGGTTGAGCTGCACCAGCGCGTGCTGGGGAACGCGGTAGTCGGAAAAGACGCGTCCCGTGGCCATTTCAGGCGGCAGCGCGCGCCCTTCGCCATCGTACCAGCGGCTGTCGGGCAGACGCTCCTCCACCGGATTGCGGGGACGGTGGACGCCCAGATTGCGGTAGGTTTTGTCGTTGCGGAACAGGGTCTTGAACATCGACGCCCGCCATGGCCATGGCAACGGGTGCGGCGCGGCACGGGTGAATTGCACCGGCACGGGTGTATCGTCATAGGCGACAACACCCGCATTTCCGAAATTGCGCCAGGTGAGCGTGATTGCGGTTGCCTCGGGCAGTGCGCCGATCAGTGCGGGCAATGTCCGCGGGTCCACATGCACGTTGACGAACTCGTCGATATCCAGCGCAATCAGCCAATCGGCACGTTTCACCGCCTCCGCCTGTTTTGCCAGCTTGAGGCCGCTGAACTGAATCCCGCCCTTGCCGTAGGGCGGTGAATTGCGAAGGTGCGTCAGCCAGCCCAAGGCCTCCAGCCGATCCAGCATCGTGTCCGTGCCATCGTCGCAATCGTTGGACACCACGACAAAATCCGTCACACCCACAGTTCGGTGCCAGGCCAGCCAGTCCAGCAGAAAGGCCGCCTCGTTGCGGACACACAGAACGGCGGTGACAATCACGGCGACAAGGCCTTGTGGGCTAGGAAAATCAATGCGCTAACTGTGTCAGGTCGGCTCAGGTCCGTCAATTCGGATACGCCCCTTGCGACCTTGGCGCTATTGACCTTGGACGCGTGCACGGGGCAGCAAGGCCAGGGAAAGAGGAGGACTCCATGCAGACACCACAAAGCATCGACGCGGTTCAATCCATGCTGGCCGACACCGGCTATGTCTGCGGACGGGCGCTCGCCACCGTGGTGTTCCTGTCGCTGAAACTTGGCCGCCCGCTGTTCCTCGAAGGTGAGGCGGGTGTCGGCAAGACCGAGATCGCCAAGGCGCTGGCGGCCTCGCTGGGTCGCAAGTTGATCCGGTTGCAATGCTACGAAGGGCTGGACGCCTCCAGCGCCGTCTATGAATGGAACTTCCCGGCCCAGATGATCGCCATCCGCACCGCCGAAGCATCCGGCAATGCCGACCGCGAGATGCTGCAACGCGAGCTTTTCAGTCCGGATTTCCTTGTGGAACGCCCGCTTCTCGAAGCGATGCGCCCGGACGAGAACGGCGCTCCGGTACTGCTGATCGACGAGTTGGACCGTACGGACGAACCGTTCGAGGCGTTCCTGCTCGAAGCGCTGTCGGATTTCCAGGTGACGATCCCGGAATTGGGTACAATCCGCGCGCCCGAACCACCCATCGTGATCCTGACCTCGAACCGCACCCGAGAGGTGCATGACGCCCTGAAACGCCGCTGCCTTTATCACTGGGTCGACTACCCGGATTTCAACCGCGAACTCGAGATCCTGCACGCCCGCGCGCCCGAGGCCGCCGACACCCTCAGCCGCGAAATCGTTGCCTTCGTGCAGCGTTTGCGCACCGAGGACATCTTCAAGAAACCTGGCGTGGCGGAAACCATCGACTGGGCAAAATGCCTGCTCGCCCTCGACGTGATCGACCTGTCGCCCGAGGTGATTTCTGACACGTTGGGCGCGATCCTGAAATACCAGGACGACATCCAGAAGCTGCAGGGCTCCGAGGCCAAACGCCTGCTCGACGAGGCCAAGGCGTCGCTCGAACCGGCATGATGCTTCTTTGGGCTGAAAATACCTCGGAGGTCTGGAGGCAGAGCCTCCAGTCGGCCATGTAATGGCCGAATACATCCCTCTCGAACTGCCCGACGATCCCCGTCTGGCGCAGAACATCATCCATTTCGCCCGTGCGCTCCGCCGCGCCGGTCTGCCCATCGGGCCGGGCCGGGTGATCGACGCCATTCGCGCGGTTGAGGCGGCGGGGTTCACCGAACGGATGGATTTCTTCTGGACGCTGCACGCCTGTTTCGTGAACCGCCCCGAACACCGGGTGATCTTTGCGCAGGTGTTCCGGCTCTATTGGCGCGATCCGCGGTATCTCGAGCACATGATGTCCTTCATGTTGCCCGCCATTCGCGGCGTGCAGGAGGAAAAATCCGCCGCGTCCGGTGAAAAGCGCGCGGCACAGGCGCTGCTGGACGACAATCTTCCGGACGTGCCCGAGAACGAGCAGTCCGAAGAAGGCACCGAGATCGAGATAAAGTCGACCCTCACCATGTCGGCCGAGGAAAAGCTGCGCACGCTGGACTTTGAACAGATGAGCACCGCCGAGGTCGCCGAGGCCAAGCGCATGCTGGCCCGTCTGACCCTGCCGGTGAAACCGATCCCCTCGCGGCGCGGCAAGGCGTCGGTGTTGGGCAAGCAGGCCGATTACCGGCGCACCCTGATGAAATCCATGCGCCATGGTGGCGAGATCCGGTCCATCGCCCGCAAGACGCCCCGCCCGCGTTGGCCCAATCTGGTGGTGCTGTGCGACATCTCCGGCTCCATGAGCCAGTATTCCCGCATGGTGCTGCACTTCCTGCACGCCGTCGCCAATGAGAAAGGCGCGGGCTGGGCCAAGGTGCATGCGTTCACCTTTGGCACGCGCCTGACGAATATCACCCGCCATCTGGCAACCCGCGATGTGGACGCAGCCCTCAAATCCGCCGGGGCAGAGGCGCAGGATTGGGAAGGCGGCACGCGGATCGGGCAATGCCTGCACGCGTTCAACCGCGACTGGTCGCGGCGCGTCATGGGGCAGGGCGCGGTGGTGCTCTTGATCACCGACGGGCTGGACCGTGACGCAGCGGGCGCGCTGGAGAAAGAGATGGAGCGGCTGCACCTGTCGTCGCGCCGCCTGATCTGGCTCAACCCGCTTTTGCGTTGGGACGGGTTTGCGCCACGGGCCACCGGCATCCGCGCGATGCTGCCACATGTGGACAGCTTTCGCGCCGGGCATTCGATCCAATCGCTCGAAGAACTGGCAATCGCCATATCCCGCCCGGACGATCCGGGCGAAAAGACGCGGCTGATGGCGATGATCTAGGCACCCCGATGTGAACCGGAGTGCCAGGCGACGGTCAGCCTAGCCGAAATGGCCTGCAAAAGCCGATTTGTGCAGATCGACCAATTCGGCCAAAGGCGCCTGCGCGCTGCCGATCCTGACCGTATCGCCGGTAAAGCGGCCAACCGATGTGATGGGCACGCTGGCCTGTCCTGCGGCAATCATCAGCGCCTCGGCCTGATCGAAATTGCAGGCAACAAGGTAACGGCCCTGATCTTCGCCGAACAGCTTGGCCTGATCGGTGTCGTCAAGGACCACACCGACGCCTGATGCGCTTGCCATCTCGAACGCGGCCAGCATCAGTCCACCATCGCTCAGATCAGTGCAGGCCTTGATCAGATCGCGGTTGTCGCGGACGAAGTCGCCGTTGCGCCGTTCCGCGATCAGGTCGACCGCAGGTGCGTCGCCGTCTTCGCGGTTGAACACTTCGTACAGCAAGGCCGACTGCCCCAGATGGCCCTGGGTGTCACCGACCAGAAGCGCCACATGCCCGTCACGCGCACGGCCAAGGATTGGTTCTTCGCCAGCAGCGATCAGGCCAACTGCGCCGATGGTGGGGGTAGGCAGGATGCCCTGACCGTCGGTTTCGTTGTAAAGCGACACGTTGCCCGACACGATGGGCATGTCCAGCGCCTCGCAGGCGCGGCCGATCCCCTGCAACGCGCCGACGAACTGGCCCATGATCTCGGGCTTTTCGGGGTTGCCGAAATTCAGGTTATCTGTAGTCGCCAATGGCTTGGCGCCAACGGCGCAGAGGTTGCGGAACGCTTCGGCCACCGCCTGCTTGCCACCTTCGACCGGGTTCGCCTTGACGTAGCGCGGTGTCACGTCGGACGTGAAAGCCAGCATCTTGTCGGTGCCATGTACGCGGATCACACCCGCACCCCAGCCCGGGCCTTCGACCGTGTCGGCCATCACCATCGTGTCGTATTGTTCGAACACCCAGTTGCGGGCGCAGTAGTTCGGGCTGCCGATCAGCGCCTTGAGCGCGTCGATGGGATCGACGCCGGGCACATCGTCCAGCGGGGCGGGCGCTTCGGACGGGGTCCAGGGGCGGTCGTATTCCGGGGCGGATGAGGACAGGCGCGACAGCGGCAGGTCGGCCTTGACCTCGCCATTGTGCACGATGAGGAAACGATCTTCAGCGATTGTTTCGCCCACGATGGCAAAGTCGAGGTCCCATTTCTCGAACACCGCGCGGGCCTCGGTCTCTTTCGCCGGGTCCAGCACCATCAACATCCGTTCCTGTGACTCGGACAGCATCATCTCATAGGCGGTCATGTTGGTTTCGCGCTGCGGCACCTTTTCCAGATCAAGCCGGATGCCCAGCTTGCCCTTGTCGCCCATTTCCACCGCCGAACAGGTGAGACCCGCCGCGCCCATGTCCTGAATCGAGATCACCGCGCCGGTCTGCATCAGCTCCAGTGTGGCCTCCATCAGGCGTTTTTCGGTGAACGGGTCGCCGACCTGAACGGTGGGGCGTTTTTCCTCGATGCTGTCGTCGAATTCGGCAGACGCCATCGTCGCACCGCCGACGCCATCACGCCCGGTCTTGGCGCCCAGATAAACAACAGGTCGCCCGACACCGCTGGCAGCAGAGTAGAAAATCTTGTCCGCATCCGCCAAACCGGCGGCAAAGGCGTTCACAAGGCAGTTTCCGTTATAGGCCGGGTGAAAGCGCACTTCGCCTCCAACTGTCGGCACGCCGAAGCAATTGCCGTATCCGCCGACCCCTTCGACCACGCCATGCACAAGGCGGCGCGTCTTGGGGTGGTCCTTTTCACCGAAGCTTAGTGCGTTCATCGCTGCGATGGGGCGCGCGCCCATGGTGAAGACGTCGCGCAGAATGCCGCCAACCCCGGTCGCCGCACCCTGGTAGGGCTCAATGTAAGACGGGTGGTTGTGGCTTTCCATCTTGAAGACCACCGCCTGACCGTCGCCAATATCCACCACACCGGCGTTTTCGCCGGGGCCGCAGATCACCTGCGGGCCTGTCGTGGGCAGGGTGCGCAGCCATTTCTTGGAGGATTTGTAGGAACAATGTTCGTTCCACATCGCCGAAAAGATGCCCAGTTCGGTGAAGGTGGGTTCACGGTTCATGATCCGCAGAATTTCCGCGTATTCGTCGGCATTGATGCCATGAGCGGCGATCAGGTCTTCAGTGATGGCTGGGTCTTGCATGGTGGCATCCGGCAGCAAAGGGGCGTCGGGCGTGTCATATGCGATGGGCGCGCGGGAAGAAAGGGGCCAGCCGGAATTCCACAGCGATTGCGACTGGTCCCGTTCCCGGCAGAACCAGTTGTGCCTTGTTTCGGGATGGCGGAATTTTCTGATCTCAAGGCACCGGATTTCCTGATCTTGGGTCCGATGACGCGGATGGTCTGTTCACTCGCGCGTGAGAAGGGTAAAATCATCCTGAAGGTAAAAGGCCACGGAGGGCCACAACCCATGACGAAGTTTGTGGTGCCTGAGTACAGCCACTTGTCTCAGGCGGAAATGGAAGTTGGTCTGGAAGTCGCCCGTGTTGGAATCGGACGCGTTGATTATGTGCAGGACACCATCACGCTTGACGGATTGGCGGGAAAGATGTTCGGCCTGCCTGCGGGCAAGACAATTGCAAGGCCCACGTTCCACGCCTGCATCCATCCAGAAGACTGGCCCACGGTCGAGCGTGATGTCGAACTGTTGTTGATCCCCGATGATCCGGATGTAATCGACCTTACACATCGAATTGTGCGGCCTGACGGTGAAACGCGCTGGATCAGTGCGCGCAAGCGGGTGACGTTTGATCCCGAAATCTGCACGGATCGCCCCATCAACGGGGTCTTCGCTGCGGTCGATGTGACCGAATCAAAGCTGGCGCAGGAAGAAACGCGGCTCTTGATCGGTGAGTTGAATCACAGGTCCAAGAACCTGATTTCAGTCATCGACGGAATCAGCCGCTTGTTGGCCAGATCCGTCGCGCCCGAAGAGTTCCCCGAGAAACTGAGCGAACGGTTGATGGCCTTGTCGCGCAATCAGGATGCGATGGTGCAGGGCATTGGCGGGATTTTTGACATGCACGACCTGCTGCGTTCCCAAATTGCGCCTTTTGACGAGGATTTGCGATCCCGCGTCAAGATGGCCGGTCCCCCGTTGCGCGTGAAAGCCGCCGTTGCGCAGGTTCTGGGTATGGTGGTGCATGAGCTTGCCACGAATGCGGTAAAATACGGAGCGCTGTCGTGTGAGACGGGTGAGGTGACCGTCAATTGGTCGCACGCCCGGCATGGCGGTCTGGCCTCCCTGTCCTGGCTAGAGCAGGGCGGACCGGATGTCGTCGCCCCGACACACGCCGGCTTCGGATCGAAGGTGCTTCAGACCCTGCCCAAGCTGTCTTTGGACGCGGACGTGAACGTCGCCTACGATCACGGTGGTGTTCAGTATCTGCTCAAGATGCCACAAGACGCCGCTTGCTGACCGCAGCCCAAAAAAAAGGCCGAGCAATAAGCTCGGCCGAAGTCCAACAGGGAGGTATGAAGATGATGCGCAAATCAGCGTTCCATCTCATATCTGCTAAATATGTCAGCGCTCGGTTGCATGGCAAGAGGTATAGCCTACGACTTAGGTCATTCCCGTTATGCGTGAGGCGCATGGGTCACACATTCCCGACGCCCTCTGCCTCGAGCGCCTTGCGGGTCTGGCGGTGTGTGAAAATCTCTTCCTGAACGAAATCGCGGAATGCAGCGATACGCTTGGATTGGCGCAACTCTTCCGGATAGGCAAGGAAAACAGGGACTTCGACGGATTCGATGTTGGGAAAGACGCGCCTTACACTTGGGAAGTCCTCGATGATGTAATCGGGCAGGACACCGATCCCAAGTCCGGACAGCACACTTTGAAGCACACCGAAGTAGTTGTTGACGGTCAGCGTCGACTTGATGTCGTAGGTCAGCAATTCCTGAACCAGCATCATGCCCGCGCTGACCTGTGCGGCGCGGGGATTCTGGCAAATCAGACGATGGTTCGCGATGTCCTCGATATTCACAGGTGTGCCGTTCTGCGCCAGGTATTCCGGAGACGCGTAAAGCCGCATGCGAATGGCCATCAGTTTCTTGCGGATCAGGTCCGCCTGGCTGGGTTCCTTCATGCGCACCGCCACATCAGCCTCGCGCATCGGCAGGTCAAGCACACGTTCCTCGAGCATCAGGTCGATATTGAGGTCCGGGTATTTTTCATAAAGCTTGGGCAGGCGCGGGGCCAGCCAAAGCGACCCGAAGCCGATGGTTGTGGTGACACGCAGTTCGCCGAACACTTCTTCTTCGCTGTCGCGAATGCGGGCGGTTGCCGCCTCGATCCGTTTGTTCATGGATCGCGTCGCATCGAACAGCAATTCACCTTGTTCAGTGAGAATCAGTCCCCGCGCATGGCGGTGAAACAGGACCGTGTTCAGCGATTCTTCCAGCGCACGAATCTGCCGCGACACTGCCGACTGCGACAGGTGCAGGGCATCGCCAGCATGGGTGAGGCTGCCAGCGTCAGCCACAGCGTGAAATATTCTGAGCTTGTCCCAGTCCATAATAATCACTTTCAATCGTTAGCCGCCGTTTACATGACACAAACGCATATATGAACGACAACTTCATGTATCACTGAAAATTCAAGAAAAACCTGTGGTAAGGTCAGCAATTATGACCTAAATTTGTGCTAAACTAAAGGGACATTCCGCGCAGGGAGGCGTCGCATGACCAAATCCGAGATTACGCTGAACGACCGTTTCGATCTGAGCAAATCACCCGTTTTGCTGAATGGAACTCAGGCGCTGGTGCGGCTGATGCTGATGCAGAAGGCGCGCGATGTCGCTGCGGGGCTGAACACGGCTGGGTATGTGACGGGCTATCGTGGTTCGCCGCTTGGCGCTGTCGATCTGCAGATGAACAAGGCCGCGCGCTACCTGAAAGCCGCCGATGTCACGTTCAAGGAAGGTCTGAACGAGGATCTGGCCGTGACCGCGCTTTGGGGCGCGCAGCAAGCCGAACTGCGCGGCGAGGGCACGCATGACGGTGTCTTCGGCCTGTGGTACGGCAAGGGGCCGGGGGTGGATCGGTCTGGTGATGCGATGCGCCATGCCAACATGGCGGGGTCTTCGGCACATGGTGGTGTGCTGATGGCGATGGGCGATGACCATACGGGGGAATCCTCGACCGTGCTGCACCAATCCGAATGGGCGATGGTGGATGCCTACATGCCGGTGGTGTCGCCTGCCGGGGTGCAGGAAATTCTTGATTACGGGCTCTACGGATTTGCGCTTTCGCGGTTTTCCGGCCTTTGGGTCGGTCTGAAGACGATGAAGGACACGGTTGAGGCGACAGCGGTTGTCGATGCTCGCCCGGACCGGATGTCGTTTGTGGTGCCGCCATTTGACATGCCCGAAGGCGGGTTGAACATCCGTTTGGGCGACACACCGCACGCGCAGGAAGCGAGGATGATCGACCATAAGCGCTTTGCCGCCGAGTCGTTCTCGCACGCCAACAAGATGGACAAGCGGATGTGGGGCAAGCCGGGGGCAAAGATCGGCTTTGTCGCGGCGGGCAAGAACTGGCTTGATCTGGTGCATGCGCTGTCATTGCTCGGCATCGACGCAAACGAAGCCGAACGGCTTGGCGTCACCACTTACAAGGTGGGGCAGACCTGGCCGCTTGACATGAAGGGGTTCCACGACTGGGCCGAAGGACTCGACCTCATCGTTGTGGTTGAAGAAAAGCGCAAGCTCATCGAGGTGCAGATCAAGGAGGCGATCTTTGACGATCGCCAGGGGCGCCGTGTCTGGGGCTGGCACAAGGGCGGCGGGGCCGGGTCGATGCACGGGCCGGAACTGTTCCCGACGCGCGGCGCGCTGGACCCTATCCTGATTGCGCAAAAGCTGGGCGAGATCCTGATCGAGGAAGGTCGCGACACCGATCGCATCAAGGCCGGCATGCAAGCCCTTGATGAGGCTCGCAAAGCCGACAACGCCGAAGAGATCGCGGCGCGTCTGCCGTATTTCTGTTCCGGCTGTCCGCACAACTCATCGACCAAGGTGCCCGAGGGCAGCCGCGCCTATGCCGGGATCGGCTGTCACTACATGGTGCAGTGGATGGACCGTGAAACGCAGGGCTTTACCCATATGGGGGCCGAAGGTGCCAACTGGATCGGGGAATCCCTGTTCTCCAAAACTCCCCATGTTTTTCAGAACCTTGGCGACGGAACCTACAACCATTCCGGGGTGCAAGCCATTCGCGCAGCCATCGCGGCAGGCACGACGATCACCTACAAGATCCTCTATAACGACGCCGTCGCCATGACGGGTGGGCAGAAGAACGATGGTGGATTGTCACCGCAGCAGATCGCGGCAGAACTGCGCGCCATGGGGGTGCAACATCTTGCCGTCGTCTATGACGAGAAAGAGGATGTGGACTTCAAGGCGTTCCCGCAAGGCATTGAAATTGCAGAGCGGGCAGATTTGCAAACCGTGCAGGAGACCTTTGCAAAGACCCAAGGCGTGAGCGCCATCGTCTACATTCAGACCTGCGCCGCCGAAAAGCGCCGCCGCCGCAAGCGGGGTCAATTCCCCGATCCCGACAAGCGCGTGTTCATCAACACCGATGTCTGCGAAGGCTGTGGCGATTGTGGTGTGCAATCCAACTGCGTGTCCATCGTGCCAAAGGAAACCGAACTGGGCCGCAAGAGGGCGATTGACCAGTCGTCTTGCAACAAGGATTTCTCTTGTCTCAAAGGGTTTTGCCCGTCGTTCGTGACCTTGGAGGGGGCGCAGGTGAAAAAGGCGGCGACCGCGGATATCACCCTGCCGGACATGCCCAACCCCGATCTACCCGCCATTGACGGCACCTGGAACATGGTCGTCACAGGCGTCGGCGGAACCGGGGTCGTGACCATCGGCGCGGTGCTGGCGCAGGCGGCGCAGATCGACGGCAAGGGCGCGGGCATGATGGAAATGGCGGGCCTCGCACAGAAGGGTGGCGCGGTGCATATCCATTTGCGGCTGGCAAACCGTCCCGAGGACATCAACGCCATTCGCGTGGCGACGGGTGAGGCGGACGCGCTGATCGGTGGCGATCTTGTCGTCAGCGCCGGAGCAAAGACCCTGGGCCTGATGCGCACGGGGCGCACGGGTGGCGTTGTGAACAGCCACGAAATCATCACCGGGGATTTTACGCGCAACACGGATTTCGCCCTGCCGACCGACCGGCTGAAAGTCTCGCTCGAGGCGCGGCTACGGGAACGTCTGGATCTGTTCGATGCGTCCGAACTGGCCAATGCGACGCTGGGGGATTCGATCTTTTCGAACATGATGATCCTGGGTGCCGCATGGCAGCGCGGGCTGGTGCCGCTGACGCGGGACGCCATTGTGCAAGCGATTGACCTGAACGGGGCGGCTGCGGAAAAGAACATCCGCGCGTTCGAGGTCGGCCGTTGGGCGGTGCTGCATCCAGAAGACGCAAGGCGCGTGGCAGAACCCAAGGTGGTGGCCATGCCCAACACTCTGGAGGAGAAGGTCGCGTACAGATTTGACCATTTGGTAAAATATCAAAGCAAGCGCTATGCAAAACGGTATCGCAAACTGGTGGATCAGGTATCGGATGCACACCTGAAAGAGGCCGTGGCCAAGGGGTATCACAAGCTGCTGGCCTACAAGGACGAATACGAAGTGGCGCGGCTTCACCTTGAAACACGGCAAAAGGCGCAAGAGCAGTTTGGCGGTGACTTCAAGATGTCGTTCCACCTTGCGCCTCCGATCCTGAGCAAGACAGGTCCCGACGGGCGACCTGTGAAAAAGCAATACGGGGAAGGGATGCTGACCGGGTTCGGCATTCTGGCCAGACTGAAGGCGCTGCGCGGCACGCCTCTGGACCCGTTTGGCCGCTCGGACGAACGCCGCATGGAGCGAGCGCTGATCAAGCAGTACGAGGCGGACATGGCACACTGGCTGCCCAAGGCGCGTCCCGAAACAATGGATGCGCTTGTCGCGCTCGCGGAATTGCCGCTTCAGATCAAGGGCTTCGGCCCGGTGAAGGACGCCAACGCGGCAAAGGCCGAAAAGCGGCGAGAGAACATTCTGGCCATGTTGCGCGATGGCGGTGCAGGGCTGAAACAGGCGGCAGAGTAAGGGTTCGGGGACGTGACAGGCGCGGATGGTCTGCGCCTGTGCGTCACATGAGCTTTACACACCTGTTACATCTATGCGGGTAAGACGAAGCACGTTAGCACGCCCTGACTCATCCCTGACGGAGCCGCCTCGGTGACCTCTTCCGCTGCCCGCGATATATCCTACGCGTATTCGGCACGCTCCAAACCGGGGCGTGCGATGATACGCCTGATGGAAAACGCAACCGGTCGTCTTGACCTGATCAGGCGAGCTGAGGGCTATGAGCACGAAGTCGCGCTTGGCCGTGATTTCTGGGAAGTGATGGTCGACCGCTATGGGCTCAGCCTTGATGTTGTGGGCGGCGCGCTGGACAATATTCCCAAAGACGGGCCGCTGATCGTGATCGCCAATCATCCCTACGGCATTCTTGACGGGTTGATCCTTGGCCATATCCTGTCGGTCAGGCGGGGCGATTTCCGCATTCTGGCGCATCAGATCTTTCGCAAGGCTGAAGAGCTGAACAAGATCATCCTGCCTGTCAATTTTGATGAAACCAAAGACGCCGTCGCTCGGAACATCATGACGCGCAAAGCAGCGTTCAAGTATCTCGCGCAGGATGGCTGCATCGGTGTGTTTCCGGGGGGTACGGTTTCAACGGCGGCCAAGCCGTTCTCGACACCGATGGATCCCGGATGGCGTGCGTTTACCGCCCGGATGATTGCGAAATCAAACGCCACGGTGGTGCCGATCTATTTCGACGGCCACACCAGCCGGCTGTTCCAGTTGGCCAGTCATCTGCACTTCACGTTGCGCATGGGCCTTTTGATCAAAGAGTTCCGCAAACGCGTTGATACGCCGGTGCGTGTCGTCATCGGAGATCCGATTTGCGCGCACGAGATCGACGCGCGCAAAAAAGACGCGCGAGAGCTGATGGATTTCCTGCGAAAAGCGACGTATGAGCTGTCTCCAACACCCTTTCCGTCGTTGGATTACGGGTTTGAATTTGAAGATCGGCATCGGGTGCGCGGCCAGACGTGACCCAGCCAACAGGGCGAGGGCGCAATGGCGGTAGGCGTATTTGACAGCGGGTTGGGCGGGCTGACGGTGCTGGACGCGGTGTCCCGGCGTTTGCCGGATGTGCCGTTTGTGTATCTTGGGGATAACAAGAACGCGCCTTACGGGGTCCGCGACGCGGATGATGTCTACGCTCTGACCTGTACTGCAACAGAACGTTTGTGGGACGCGGGCTGCGACCTTGTGATCCTTGCGTGCAACACCGCCTCGGCGGCGGCGCTCCGGCGGATGCAGGAAAGCTGGATACCCCGCAACAAGCGGGTTCTGGGCGTCTTTGTTCCGCTGATCGAGGCGCTGACCGAACGGCAATGGGGCGACAATTCCCCGCCGCGCGAAGTGGCGGTTCAGCATGTGGCCCTGTTTGCCACCCCGGCAACGGTGCGCAGCCGTGCATTTCAGCGCGAACTCGCGTTCCGTGCAATTGGCGTCGATGTCGAGGCGCAGGCCTGCGGCGGGCTGGTCGATGCCATCGAAGAGGGCGACATGATCCTGGCCGAGGCACTGGTGCGCAGCCATGTCGATGCGCTCAAGCGCAAGATGCCGACACCGCAGGCCGCGATCCTGGGCTGCACGCATTATCCGCTGATGCAAGAGGTGTTCCAGGATGCGCTGGGGCCGGATGTGGCCGTCTATTCCCAGGCGCGTCTGGTGGCGGAATCGCTGGCGGATTACCTTGTGCGGCACCCGACGATGCTGGGCACAGGGGATGCGTCGATGTTTCTGACCACGGGCGACCCGAAACGTGTGTCGGATCACGCGACACAGTTTCTGCGACGACAGATCCGCTTTGACTCTGCCTGAGCCTGACCATCCTCGATTATTCCGATCCAAATTTGTCACGGGAGTGACCTCATGACCTGTAAAATCGCCATCATCGGTGCCAGCGGCTATACCGGAGCCGAATTGTTGCGCCTGATCGCCACCCATCCCGACATGGAGATCGCCGCACTGGCCGCGAATTCCAAAGCCGGACAAAGCATCGCGCAGGTGTTCCCGCATTTGCGCCACCTTGATCTGCCGCAGCTTGTGACATGGGAAGAGATTGATTTTTCCGGGATCGACCTGTGTTTCTGCGCGCTGCCGCACAAGACCAGCCAGGAGGTGATCTCAAAGCTGCCAACACATCTCAAGATCGTTGATCTGTCGGCGGATTTCCGGCTGCACGACCCGACGGAGTACGAAAAATGGTATGGCAACCCGCACGCGGCAGTCGAGATGCAGAAAGAGGCGGTCTATGGTCTGACCGAGTTCTACCGCGATGCCATCCGGCAGGCGCGTCTGGTCGCCGGGACAGGCTGCAATGCGGCGACAGGGCAGTTCGTTCTGCGGCCGCTGATTGCGGATCGGGTTATCGGGTTGCAGGACATCATTCTGGACTTGAAATGCGCCGTGTCCGGCGCTGGTCGGTCGCTCAAGGAAAACCTTCTGCATGCGGAATTGTCGGAAGGCACCAATGCCTATGCGGTTGGTGGAACCCATCGGCATCTTGGAGAATTCGATCAGGAATTCAGTGCTTTGGCGGGCGAAGAGGTGCGCATTCAGTTCACGCCGCATCTGATCCCCGCGAACCGGGGAATTCTTGCGACGTGTTATGTCAGAGGTGACGCTCAGGCGGTCCATGCCTCGTTGGGCAAAGCCTATGTGGATGAGCCCTTCATCGAAGTGCTGCCCTTCGGCGAAACCCCTTCGACGCATCATGTGCGTGGATCGAACTTTTGTCATATCGGGGTGACAGGGGACCGGATCGCGGGCCGCGCGATCGTGGTGGCAGCGCTTGACAACCTGACCAAGGGGTCGTCGGGGCAGGCGGTACAGAATGCCAACCTGATGCTGGGGCTGAAGGAAACGGCCGGCCTGATGCTCGCGCCATGTTTCCCATAGTGGTTTTGTAACAATGTGATTTGTCGCAGTTCTCATAACTCGGTTCTGTGCTTATATAAAGGCATCGCAAGAGTTAAGAGGATGCCATGGCGCTGAAATCGCTCAAGAAACAAAGACGGATTCAGGTGATTGCGCTGGCTACGGTGGCGCTTGTGTTGTCGACGGCGCTGATCGGATACGGAATGCGCGACGGCATCAACTTTTTCCGGTCCCCCAGTCAGGTGATGGCAGAGCCGCCAACTCCAAACGAGACATTCCGCATTGGCGGGCTCGTGGCGGAAGGGTCAATCGTGCGCGGGCAGGGGTCCACCGTGTCGTTCAGCGTGACAGATGGCGGCGCGACGGTGCCGGTTGTCTATTCCGGCGTGCTTCCCGACTTGTTTTCGGAGAATGAGGGCATGGTCGGCACGGGTCGCTACATCAACGGTGTCTTCGAGGCGTCCGAGATTCTGGCCAAGCACGATGAGGAATACATGCCGACCGAGGTTGTGGATGCCTTGAAGGAACAGGGTATCTACAAGGATCCGAAGGCAGGAAGCTGACGCCTCGGGGTGATATCCTGCGGATCCTGATCTTCTTCTTTTTCCAAATATGCAAAAAACCGGGCGCGCAGCGCCCGGCCTGTCGGATTTTCCGAAGGAAAATTCGAAACCTTATCCCCGCAGGATTGACCGCCCGGCGTACTCGGCGGTCTCTGCCAGCATTTCCTCGATCCGGATCAGCTGGTTGTACTTGGCCAACCGGTCGGACCGCGCGAGCGACCCGGTCTTGATCTGTCCGCAATTGGTGGCAACGGCCAGGTCCGCAATGGTGGCGTCCTCGGTTTCGCCCGACCGATGCGACATCACGTTGGTGTACCGTGCGCGGTGGGCCATATCGACGGCTTTCAACGTCTCGGTCAGGGTGCCGATCTGGTTGACCTTGACCAGCATCGAATTGGCGCAGCCGCGCGCGATGCCATCGGCAAGCCGGACCGGGTTGGTCACGAAAAGATCGTCCCCCACCAGTTGCACCTTGTCGCCCAGTACTTCGGTCAACGTCGCCCAGCCGTCCCAATCGTCTTCGGACATCCCGTCTTCGATGGACAGGATCGGGTAGTCGTTCACGAGCGCCTGCAGATAGGCGACGTTTTCGTCCGAGGTGAGCGTCTTGCCTTCGCCAGCATAGACGTAGTTGCCGTCCTTGTAGTATTCGGTCGCGGCGCAATCGAGGGCGAGCATGATGTCGTCGCCCGGCGTGTAGCCGGCTTTCTCGATGGACTTGAGGATGAAATCAAGCGCCTCGCGGGTCGATCCCAGTTCCGGGGCAAAACCACCTTCATCGCCAAGGCCGGTGGACATACCCGCCGCTGACAGTTCCTTTTTCAGAGTGTGAAACACTTCGGAGCCCATGCGCACCGCGTCGCGGATGTTTTCTGCCGCCACGGGCATGATCATGAATTCCTGGATGTCGATCGGGTTGTCGGCGTGTTCCCCGCCGTTGATGATGTTCATCATCGGGACCGGCAGGATGCGGGCAGAGGTGCCGCCGACATAGCGGAACAGCGGCTGCGCCGAGAAATCGGCGGCGGCTTTTGCAACGGCAAGGCTCACACCCAGAATGGCGTTTGCCCCAAGGCGGCCCTTGTTGTCGGTGCCGTCGAGTTCGATCATCGCCATGTCGATGCCGACCTGTTCGGTGGCATCCATGCCGACGATTTCATCGGCGATCTCTCCGTTCACGGCGGCGACTGCTTCGAGAACACCTTTGCCCATGTAGCGGCTCTTGTCGCCATCCCGCTTTTCAACGGCCTCGTATGCGCCGGTGGATGCGCCCGATGGCACGGCGGCGCGGCCGATGGTGCCGTCTTCCAGAAGGACGTCGACTTCGACAGTGGGGTTGCCCCGGCTGTCGAGGATTTCGCGGGCGTGGATGTCGATAATGGTGCTCATTGCGCTCTGGTCCTGATGAAGCTGCAGTTACGCGGCGGTATAGCAGGGACGGACGCAAAGTAAACTGGGGGTGATAGCGCTAACGCGCCGCTTTTTCGCCCGTTTGTCTATTTGCAATTGCCAGTTGCCGTTCGCGGTAGAGCGCATAAAGCCCGGCAGCGAGGATGATCGCGGCCCCAAGCAGGGTCAGGCCATCTGGCCGTTCGCCGAAGATGAGGATGCCAAGGCTCATGGAAAAGATCAGCCGTGTGTAGCGGAAAGGCGAGACAATTGCCGCCGGCGCCATGCGCATGGCCTGCGTGACGGCGTAATACCCCAGGGCGGTCACCACGACACCGATCCCCATGTACCAAGTGGATGTGGGGGTCATCTTTTCCGGCGCGTCAAGCAGCAGGACAAGGGCAAGGCCAACGGGAATGGTTGACGCGAACCCCCAGGTGGCCAGCGAGATCGAGGGAATATGCGCGGGGGCCAGCCGGGTGATCAGATCACGCAGACCCAGCCCACAGACGCCCATCACCGCAAAAAGGGCGGCGGGTTGAAATCCTTCGGCTCCGGGGCGGATCACCAGCAGCATGCCGATGATCCCGATGAAGATCGCAAACCAGCGGCGGGGTCCAACCGGTTCCTTCAGAAACACGGCAGCCCCCAGCGTGACGACAAGCGGAGCCATCTGCATGATGGCTGCAAAAAGTGACAGGGGGATCACGCCGATTGACCAGACCAGCCCCAGCCCCCCGATGACCTCGAG
The DNA here is from genome assembly GCF_051859345.1 of Marivita sp. Taxonomy (GTDB): domain Bacteria; phylum Pseudomonadota; class Alphaproteobacteria; order Rhodobacterales; family Rhodobacteraceae; genus Marivita. The sequence continues at coordinate 131,995 of NZ_JBHYFV010000004.1, forward strand.
CCCGCTGCGCGCCAGAACCCACGGGTGGAACATATCGCGACTGAGAAGGTTTGCGCCCTGCCATTTGGCGATCAGCATAAAGCACAAGGTGCCGCCCGCGCTGAGATAAAACATCACATATCCCGGCGGCAAGGTGCGGGAGGACAGTTTGATGAACACATCGCTGAGCGCCAGAAGCGCCATTGCTAGGATCATCAGGAAAATGGCGCGAATGATGTGCATGGCGTTGGGCTACGCCTCTTTTCGGGCATAGGCCAGAGCGTTTGCGCCTGCAAACCTGCGGAATGCCGGTGTTATTTCTTGATCGGCACGCCGTAGAGTTCAAGCTTGTGACCCTTTAGACGATACCCCAGCTTGGCCGCGATCTTTTCCTGCAGGGCTTCGATATCCGGGTCGACAAATTCGATCACCTTGCCGGTCTGCAGGTCGATCAGGTGATCGTGATGGTCGCGTTCCGCGTCTTCATAGCGTGCGCGGCCATCGCCGAAATCGACCTTTTCCAGAATTCCGGCCTCTTCGAACAGCTTGACCGTGCGATAGACCGTGGCAATCGAGATGTTGGGATCAATACCCGAGGCGCGGACATAGAGTTCCTCGACATGGGGATGGTCCTTAGCATCTTCGAGCACCTGCGCGATGGTGCGGCGCTGCTCTGTGAGGCGCAGCCCCTGCGCTTCGCAGCGCGAGATGATGGTGTCGGACATCGCCGGTCCTCTTGTCGTGGTGCAGCGAGGTTTATCCAACTGCGCCGGTCATGGCCATAAGGCGGGTGGTAAAAATTACGCGGTGCGGCGAAGGTGCCAGAGGTAGAGTGCAAGTGATGCGACCACGATAGCCCCGCCTGTCATCATGCTGGCGGTCGGCGTTTCCCGGATCACCGCCCAGACCCAAAGAGGGCCAAGCACGGTTTCCAGAAGAAGCACCAGGCTCACATTGACCGAGGCAGTGTGCCGCGAGGCTTCGGACATGAGGTAGAAGGACAGGGGCAAAACCACAAAGCTGGCCGTCGCAATGGCCCATGTGGTGCCGGAGGCCATCACCTCGGGCGTGGTGAGGCCAACGGCGCTGAGACCTGCCAGCAGGGATCCGGCCCCCACCGCGGTCAGCAATGGCATCTCGGGGTTGTGACGCAACAGCGTAAAGCTGAGCGACAGGCTGAGGGCCACGCCAAGTCCGCAGGCCACGCCGATGACCGAATTTGTCGTGAAGGCCACGTCGCTTTTTCCGGACATGGCGAGGATAATCCCCGCGCTCACGATGACGATGGTCACCCATGTCGCGGGGCGGGTGGGTTGTTGGTAGAGCAGCCAGGACAGGATGGCGGCCCAGATCGGCACCGTGGCCACGGCAATCAGGACAAGCGCCACCGGAGCAAGCGAAATGGCGGGGGCAAACAGGGCTGCATTGGCCCACTGGGACAGCACCAGGGCGATGCCCGCACCCGACGCAAGCCGTGGAAACAGGCGCAGCTGGCCCGTCAGCGCGGCGGCGATGAGGAACAGCGTCCCCATCGCCAGACCACGCCACGCCACCAGCGGTGCCGCCTCAAGCCCGGACAATCGAATAAGCAGCGCGTCCGGTGTCAGGATCAGGACACCGAGAACGGCCAGAAGAATCCCTTTCATGAAGGTCTGTCAGGTTCAGCTGTAAAGTGGCTGGACCCCCATCTGCATGTGCAGGGTGTTGACCGTGGGTTGGTCAAGCTCCATTGCCTGCGCCAGTTCGTGCAGGTACTGCGCCTCGGCCTCTGAATCGAGCCGGATGGTCATTAGCGATGCGCCGTAAACTTGTGTGCGCAACGCGGCGGGGGTGTCTTTGGCAAGGCCTTGCACATCGACCGGCGCGGCAAGCTGTTCCTGAACGAATGCGATGTCTTCGGCATCGGCGTCTTCGCCCACGGTTGCAAGGATCTTCGCGCGTTCCGCCTCGTCGATCCCGCCATCGGCCTTGGCGGTCTGGATCATCGCCCGCAGCATCAGCGCCGCAGTTTCTTCGGCCTGCGGAGCGGCGGCCCCGGATTGGGCGAATTGGTCCATCAGCCCGCCCATGTTCTTGCCACCCATCGCTGCCATGCCACCGGCTGCGGCAAGGATACCGGCCAGACCCGCGCCACCGCTGCCGCCGAGCTGGGACAAAAGTCCGCCCTTGTCGGTCGCAGACTGGTTGGTCTGGCTTGTTCCGCCACCCATGACAGACGACAGGTCAAGCCCACCGGATTGAAGTTTGTCCATGATGCCGGCAAGCGGGTTTTCGCCTCCGGCACCACCCATCATCTTGCCCATCTGGGCCTGGATTTTCGCCATCGGATTGTCACCGGGCACCTGTGCGCCCCCCATGAGGCCACCAAGACCCTTGCCGCCCGAAAGCTGATCAACGCCACGCGCAGTTGCATAGCCGATGGCCACTTTGGCCAGTGTTCCCATGAGACTCATATCCGTACTCCAAATTTGTTCAGCGCCACGATGACAGATTCGTGAGACCGAGGCGACTGTTCTGGTCGCTCAGGTTCCGCAGAATGTGGCCTGAACCACCTCGTTTGGCATTGGAGGTTCGCGCAGGTCCGACATGTGGGAATCGTCCGCATAGGGTGTCGCATATGCCGTGTTCAGCCGGTGGAACAGACTGTCGTCGCCCGCGACCGCTGCTGCGATCATCTCTTCGATGCGATGATTGCGCGGGATCAGCGCCGGGTTGACCTGTCGCATTACGTCCATCGGGGTGTCCTCGGACTCAAGGCGGGCGTTCCATACGTCGGCCCATTGATCGAACCCGGTGGAATCCGCGAACTGATCGCGCGCCGTGCCTTCACAGAGATCCCGGAACGTGTTGGTGAAATCGGCCTCGGAATCCTGCATCAGGGTCAGAAGGTTGGTGATCAGTGTCGCGTCCTCCTGTGTTGCATGGGCAAGGCCGATCTTTTTGCCAAAGCGGGACAGCCATTCGGCGCGGATCATTTCCGGCATGGTGTGGATTTGCGCGGTGAACGGTTCGACCGCCGCTTCGGGGTCAGGCATCAGCGACAAGAGCGCGGTGGCCAGTTGCGCCATGTTCCAGACGATGATGTCGGCCTGCGCCGCATAGCTGTAGCGCCCGAAGCGGTCGATCGAGGAATAGACCGTTTCGGGATGGTAGCTGTCCATGAAGGCGCAGGGGCCGTAGTCGATGGTTTCGCCCGCGATGCTGCAATTGTCGGTGTTCATCACACCGTGGATAAAACCAAGGCTGAGCCATTGAGCCACCAGCGCTGCCTGTTTGCGCATGACTGCATCAAGAAACAGCGCCGGATCGGTGGCGTCGGGATAGTGGCGCGCGACCGCGTAGTCGAACAGGGTTTGCAGGGCCTGCGTGTCTCCGCGTGCGGCAAAGACCTGAAACGTGCCGACGCGCAGATGGCTGTGCGCCACGCGGGTGAGGACAGCGCCGGGCAAGGGTTGTTCCCGTACGACACGTTCTCCGGTCCGCACGGCTGCAAGCGCGCGCGTGGTCGGTACGCCAAGCGCATGCATCGCTTCGCTGACCACATATTCGCGCAGCACCGGCCCCAGCCAGGCACGACCATCGCCGCCGCGCGAATAGGGTGTGCGCCCCGATCCCTTGAGCTGAATGTCGCGGCGGGTGCCGTCCTGTCCGATGGTTTCGCCCAAAAGCACCGCGCGACCATCGCCAAGCTGCGGGTTGTACTGGCCGAACTGGTGGCCGGCGTAAAGCTGCGCCAGAGGTGCGGCTCCTTCCGGCAGCGCATTGCCGGAAAAAAGCGCGGCAAGGTTCGGGTCATCCAACCCGTCAATCCCGAGATCACGCGCCAGGTTGGCGTTCACGGCAATCAACGACGGAGTCTTGACAGGTTCCGGGGATACCCGCGCAAAAAAGCCGTCGGGCAGGGTGGCGTAGCTGTTGTCGAAGGGAATGTGCAAGGTCATGCGTTGGATATAGGGGCCGCTGCCCGGCGTCGCCAGTGGCTTGTCCCAGTGGCTTGTCTTTGTGAGATCGGCGCTAGGATTTTAGGGAGGCTGAAAAAAGGAGTATTCCGCATGGCTGCCTCAGACACCTACGGCATGACACTCAAGGATCGTCCAGAGTTTGCCTCCAAACCCAAACCGCTGTGTTTCCCGCCAACTGCCACAGTGGCCGAAGCCGTTGCCGTGATGAGCGCCAAGGATTTCGGGTCGGTCGTGATTGTCGATCCGGATGACAAGGTCATCGGTATTGCAACCGAACGGGACGTCATGAAAAAGCTGGTCAATCCAGGCAAGGATGCCAAGACCACCAAGCTTTCCGAGATCATGACCAGTGATCCGAAACTTGCGCGCGAAACCGATGACGTGGTGGATTGGCTGCGCATTATGTCGAACGAGCGTTTCCGCCGCTTGCCCGTGGTGGACGACGAGGGACGGGTGAAGGTGATCTTCACGCAAGGCGATTTCGTCAGCTACACATGGCCGGACCTGCTGTATCAGGCCAAGGAGTTGGCCAAGGCCAGCGTCGGGCGCAACTATCCCGTCTGGCTGATCGGGGGCGGCATCATGCTCTATTCGCTGTTAATGATCATCGTCGTGACGTCGATGACCTAAGAAGCTGGTCAGAGTTCGCGCGACATGTAGGCATAGCCTTCGCGGGTGAAGAATTTTGAGCGCTGGTAGAACCGTTTGAGGGTGTCGTCGTTCTGGTCCGCCTCAAGGTGCAGGGCGCGAATGCCACCTTCCTTGAGCGCCTTTGACAGCCCGTTCAGTGCATCCGATCCCATTCCGCGTTTGCGCACGGCGCTTCGCACGAACAATTCGTCCACGATGGCGTCCATGCCGCCATATTCGACGGACCAGCCGAAGGATACGACCACATATCCCACCGGCGCCCGTCGCGGCCCGATGAGCCAGACGGCCCCATGCGGGCTGCCTTCGAGCAGCGGAAGGATGGCGTCGCGCTGATGCTCGGGTGTGGTGTTGAAACCCTGATGGTCGTGAAACGCCGCCACCAAAGGCAGCAATTTCGGCAAATCCTCGGGCGCGGCCAGATGCAGGGATCTCATAGTCGGGCCAGTCGTTCGGTGAGCAGGGCAAAGAACCCGTCAGCGTCGATTTCGCCCATGAAGGTTGCGTTGGCCGGGCGGTCTGTCACGCCCCACCAGTCGGCCACTGTCATGCCAAGGGTCAGGTCGGACCCTGTTTCGATTTCGACATTGATGTGGCGCCCGGTGAAAAGGTCAGGTTTGATCAGATAGGCTGTCACACAAGGGTCATGCAACGGCGCGCCGGCGCTGCCGTATTTTTCCTTGTCGAACCGCTCGAAGAAGTCGGTCATTTCGGCCACCGCAATGCCGACGGGTGTGCCGATGGCGCGGAAAGCGTTGTTGCGTGCCGATGTGACAAGCGCTTTGTGGGTGACGTCAAGTGGCATCACGGTGATCGGCGCGCCGCAGTTGAAAACGATCTTGGCCGCCTCGGGATCGACGTAGATGTTGAACTCCGCCGCCGGGCTGATGTTGCCGACTTCAAAATAGGCCCCACCCATCAGGACGATTTCCTGAATGCGCTCGGCAATGTCGGGTGCGCGTTCCAGCGCAACCGCGATATTGGTAAGCGGGCCAAGTGGGCAGAGCGTGACCGTGCCCGTTGGCTCTGAGCGCAGCGTATCAATGATGAAATCGACGCCGTGCTGTTCTTGCAGGGGCATGGTGGGGTCGGGCAACGTGGGACCATCAAGGCCGGTCTTGCCGTGGACATGTTCCGCAGTGATCAGTTTGCGCGCAATCGGTGTATCACACCCGGCAAACACCCGTGTTTCGGTCTTGCCAGCCAGTTCGCACACGATCCGGGCATTCTTTTGTGTGAGCGGCAGCGGCACGTTGCCAGCCACCGCTGTGATGCCCAGAACGTCGACTTCTTCGGGGGACGCCAGAGCCAAGAGGATGGCGACCGCGTCGTCTTGTCCGGGGTCGGTGTCGATAATGATTTTGCGGGGTGCCATCGGTGACTCCTTGGTTGGCCGCGTGGTGACATGCGGCTGGCGCGGGATCAAGCGTGTTGATCGGTGCGGGCGGGGCTTTGCCTGTTCCGTCGGTAATCCGATTGCAGACGCAAATCGGAATGTTAGACTGCCGCCATTCGTTGCGAAATAAGTTTACATCTGGGTCGTTAGCGCTAACAAGACGCGGAGCGAAGCAGAATCGGAAGGACCGCGCCATGGTGTCTCGCGTTATTCCCGTTGATCCTTTTGACCTTGTGATCTTTGGCGGCACGGGGGATTTGGCCCGCCGCAAGATCCTGCCGGGATTGTTCCGGCGCTTTTGCGCGGGGCAAATGCCCGAGGGATCGCAGATCATCGGCGCGGCGCGTTCTGAAATGGACGATTCCGAATACCGCGAAATGGTCTCTGATGCGGTGGCCGAATTCGGCGGTGGCCGGACCTGCGAGGCCGGCACGCTTGAGGCCTTTCTGGCGACGGTGTCCTATGTCACCACCGATGCCAAAGGTGATGGTGGTTGGGTCGACCTGAACGGCAAGATGCGCGAAGACCGTGTACGGGCGTTCTATTTCTCGGTCGGTCCGTCGTTGTTTGGCGATCTGGCCGAGCGGTTGCACCGGTTTGGTCTGGCGACCCCGGAAAGCCGCATCGTGGTGGAAAAGCCGTTCGGCCATGACCTTGAAACCGCGAAAGCGCTGAATGCCACGCTGGCACAGCATTTCGACGAAACGCAGATTTATCGGATCGACCACTATCTGGGCAAGGAGACGGTCCAGAACCTGATGGCCGTGCGCTTTGGCAACATGCTGTTCGAGCCGCTTTGGAATGCGCAATATGTCGATCACATCCAGATCACCGTGGCCGAAACCGTGGGCGTTGGTGGTCGTGGCGCGTATTACGATCATTCCGGCGCAATGCGCGACATGGTGCAAAACCACCTGATGCAGCTATTGTGTCTGATCGCGATGGAGCCTCCGGCGAAGTTCGATCCCAACGCGGTGCGGGATGAAAAGCTCAAGGTGATCCGTGCGTTGGAGCCTGTGGACTGGCACCATATCGTGCGCGGCCAATACGGCGCCGACGAGAACGGACAGAGCTACCGCGAGGATGTCGAAGACCCCAAGTCGCGCACCGAAAGCTTTATCGCCATGAAGTGCCATATCTCGAACTGGCGCTGGGCGGGGACACCGTTTTATCTGCGCACGGGCAAACGGCTCAAGGCGCGGGCGTCGGAAATCGCGGTGGTGTTCAAGGATGCGCCGCATTCGATCTTTGGTGCGGATGCAGGTCGGCACCGCAATGTGCTGGCGATCCGGTTGCAGCCAAACGAAGGCATGACGCTGGATGTGACAATCAAGGAACCAGGGCCGGGTGGTATGCGTCTTCTGGATGTACCGCTCGACATGAGTTTCGCCGAGGCGCTGGGCCCCGACGCCGAGGAAGCGACGGAAGCTTATGAACGCCTGATCATGGACGTGATCCGGGGCAACCAGACCCTGTTCATGCGCGGTGACGAGGTCGAGGCCGCATGGGCCTGGACCGACCCGCTGATCGAAGGCTGGCAGGCGCGCAATGATGTGCCCAAGCAATATGATCCGGGAAGCTCGGGGCCGGAAGACGCCCTGATGCTGATGCATCGGGACGGCCGAAAATGGCGAGAGGTGAAGGCATGAGCTATGAATTGCAAACCTATCCAGACCGCGAATTGCTGGCGATGGACCTGGCCAACCAGCTGTCCGGCGATCTGCGCACCGTTCTCAAACACGAAGAGCGGGTGGTGCTGGCCGTACCCGGAGGGACGTCTCCGGGGCCGGTGTTCGATGACCTTTGCGCGGCGGTTCTGGATTGGTCGCGGGTTGACGTGATGCTTACCGACGAACGCTGGGTGCCCGAGGACAGTGCCCGTTCCAACACCCGGCTGATCCGCGAACGGCTATTGGTCGAACGCGCCGCCGAGGCCCGGTTTCTGCCGCTTTACGTTTCGGCACATGAACCAGAGGATGTCCTTGCGGAACTGGAAGCCCAGATCGTGGATGAATTGCCGCTTGCGGTTGTCCTTCTGGGTATGGGGACCGACTTGCATACAGCGTCGATCTTTCCCGAGGCGGATCAATTGAACAAGGCATTGGCACCGGATGCACCGATCCTGGTGCCGATGCGTGCGCCGGGTGCCGCGGAACCGCGCATCACACTCAGCGCGCGGGTGCTCAATGATGCCATCCGCAAGCATGTGCTGATCTTTGGACAGGACAAGCGCGATGCGTTGGAAAAGGCCAAAGGCATGACGCCCGAAGAGGCCCCGATCAACGCCGTGCTTGACGGTGCAACAGTCCATTGGGCGGAGTGACGATCATGTGGCATGGGCTGAAAGCGGCGGCAGATGCAGGGAAGGACCGGTCGATCCTTGGATTGTTCGAACGTGATGCCGACCGGGCGGATGCCTTCAGCGTAACGGCGCTGGATCTGCTGTTCGATTACTCGAAAACGCAGATTGACTCGGCGACGCGCGATGTGCTGATCGACCTCGCGCTGGCGGCGGATGTGGCCGCGCGCCGCGATGCGATGTTCGCCGGTGACAAGATCAACCAAACCGAAGGGCGGGCCGTGCTGCATACGGCGCTGCGCAATCTGGATGGTCCTGCCGTCATGGTGGATGGACAGGACGTCATGCCAGAGGTTCTGGACACTCTGACACGGATGGAGTCGCTGGCGGCGGATGTCCGCGGATCCGATGTCACCGATGTTGTGAATATCGGCATCGGCGGGTCAGACCTTGGCCCCGCGATGGCCTATCTGGCGCTGTCGCCCTATTGCGACGGACCGCGTTGCCATTTCGTATCGAACGTGGATGCGGCGGATATTGCCGACACGCTGCGTGGATGTGATCCGGAAAAGACGCTGTTCATCGTGGCGTCCAAGACCTTTACCACGATCGAGACCATGACCAACGCGCGCACCGCGCGGGCGTGGTTGCAGGACAGTGGCGTGTCCGCGGACGGGCGTTTTATCGCTCTGTCGTCGAACGCCGATGCCGCGGCGGAATGGGGTATCCCGTCCGGGCGCGTGTTGGGTTTTGAGGATTGGGTTGGTGGACGCTATTCGATGTGGGGGCCGATCGGCCTGGCGCTGATGATCGCGATTGGTGCCGACGGGTTCAAGGCATTCCTGCGGGGTGGGCAGGCGATGGACCTGCACTTTCGATCTGCGGACCTGCACGAAAACATGCCCGTCCTGCTTGCACTCGTGGGCATCTGGCACAATCAGGGGCTCGGCCACGCCACTCGCGCAGTGCTGCCCTATGACAATCGCTTGTCACGGCTTCCAGCCTACCTTCAGCAGTTGGAAATGGAATCGAATGGCAAATCGGTGGCGATGGACGGATCGGCGCTGTCGGTCAATTCGGGACCGGTGGTCTGGGGTGAACCCGGAACCAATGGACAGCACGCCTTTTACCAGCTGATCCATCAGGGCACACGGGTGGCGCCGTGTGAATTCATGGTGGCGGCCGAAGGTCACGAACCCGACCTGCGCCACCATCACGAGCTGCTGATCGCCAATTGCCTTGCCCAGTCCGAGGCGCTGATGCGCGGCCGGTCGCTGGATGAGGCGCGCAGGATCATGGCCGAGAAGGGCCTGACCGGAGACGCGTTGGACCGGCAGGCGCGACACCGGGTGTTCCCCGGAAACCGGCCATCAACCACGCTGATGATGCCACAACTCACACCAGAGGTGCTGGGCCAGATTATCGCACTTTATGAACACCGGGTGTTTGTCGAAGGGGTGATTTTGGGCATCAATTCGTTCGATCAATGGGGTGTGGAACTGGGCAAGGAACTGGCCACGTCGCTGGGGCCGTTGGTCAGTGGCGATGCCTCTGCCAAAAGCAAGGATGCCAGCACGCGCGCGCTTCTGGATTATGTGAAACGGCATTCGTGAGCCGGGAAGACTGTTCGAAAAATCCTGGTCACACGGTTTCGAAACCGGTTCTTCAAGCGCGTTCGAACGGGCTTTCTCAAGGCGTTTCCACCCCGTCCACCTGGTGAAAATGTTCAATGATGCGTTTCGGGATCGGCATGCGCCCGCTGCCATCCGGATAAAGCAGAACGATCACACATGTGAAGTCCGCCCGCTTGGTGCCACCTGACCAGACTTCCTGTTTCAGCGTGAAACTGGTGCTGCGATACGCGACAGTTCGTGACCGCACCACATACTCTTCGTCCGCCCGCATTTCCTGCAGCCACTCCATTTCGCCACGCCGGATAACGATGCGCGGCTCTTCGGCACCGTCGTCATAACTCGAAAGTCCGATGTGTTTGAAATACGTGACCCGTCCGATTTCGAACCAGATCAGGTAGGCCACGTTGTTGACGTGGTTGAGGGGATCGAGCTCTGAAAACCGGACTCGGTCGGCGATGGCCAGGGGCCAAGCCTCTGTCAGACCCAAGCTGCGTTGCTGATCCGGTGAGAGCGGTGTGAGATAGGGCAGGTCTGTCATGTGCGCTCCCTGTCAATCGGCGCGGGGAATGTCAAACCCCGGTGGCGCCAGATCGAACCCGTCGAATTGAAAGGCGGGGCTGACGGTGCAGCCCACAAGTGTCCAGTCGCCGGTGCTTTGGGCGGCCTGCCAGTGATTGACCGGAACGATGACCTGCGGGCTTTGACCGTCAAAAAGATCCGGACCCAAGAGGGCATCCCGCGCCGGGCCTTCTTCGGTGGCTGACACCGACAGGATCAGCGGCGCACCGGCATAGTGATGCCAGATCTCGGTGGCATCGACCCTGTGCCAATGGCTGCGCGCGCCCTTGTCCAGAAGGAAGTATATACATGTACCCGCGGGGCGGCCATCGCCTTCTGCGATCCAGGTCTGGCGGTAATATCCGCCTTCGGGATGTGGGCTGAGGTCCAGATGGCGAATGATGTCGGCGGCTGTTTTCAAAGTAAAATCCGTCTGTTGTGCGACGACGATGCTGCATCGGCCGCCGTCTTGTCGCTTCGTTAACCACAGCTTTGCAGTCTTTGCCACAGGGAGCAATCGGTGGAGTGCAGATGGAGCGGCTGAAGCAGAATGTGCGCGGGATTGCACAGCAGATCGTGGCGCGTGAAGGCGGTTATGTGAATGACCCGGACGATCCGGGCGGGGCGACCAATCATGGTGTGACGATCCACACGATGCGTCGTCTTGGTCTTGATCTGACGGGTGACGGACAGGTGACCAGCGCTGATGTGCGGCGTCTGTCCGAGGATCAGGCGGTTTCCATATTCATGGATCATTATTTTGCCCGACCCCGAATTGACGATCTGCCGGACCCTCTGCAACCCAGCGTGTTCGACATGTATGTGAATGCTGGGGCCAACGCTGTGAAAATTTTGCAAAAGCTCTTGGGCAAGATGGGATTCGCCGTGACGGTGGATGGTGTGATCGGTCCAAAGACAATCGCAGAGACGGCGCGGGCTTATGCCGGTGCGCCGGATCATCTGGTGGATGCCTACGGGATAGAGCGCCGAAACTATTATTTCGATCTGGCCGACCGTCGTGCGCAGAGCCGAAAATACGCGCGCACCCGGAAGGGCGGCAAAGGCGGATGGATCACGCGGGCCGAGGAGTTCATGGCACCGCGCTATCATCTGGGTACAGAGGCGTTTCAGCAAAGGGTGGCGGCATGGGATTGATCGAACAGGTGTTTTCACTGATTTTTGGATCGGGCCGCAACGTGTTGCGCGAAACCGCAGAGGTCTTTCGCCCGAACGCCGAAGCACAGGCACAACGCGATCACGGGATGCAGGACGCCGCCCTGCGCCAGTTCGCGCGCGAGTTTCACACACCCCAACGCGGGTGGTTCGACCGTTTGATGGATGCGCTCAACCGGGTGCCGCGCCCTGCGATGGCGTTGGGCACGATGGGCCTGTTCATTGCAGCGATGGTCGATCCGGTCTGGTTTGCCGCCCGCATGACCGGACTCGCTTTGGTGCCAGAGCCGCTTTGGTGGTTGCTCGGGGCGATAGTCAGCTTTTACTTCGGGGCACGCCATCAGGCAAAAGGGCAGGATTTTCAACGTGATCTTGCCACGCAACTGGCAGTATCGGTGCCGGATGTGGTGCGTCGCGTTCAAACGCTTGAAAGCCCGTCTGAACCTACAGAGCCCGTTCGCACAGACGGCAATGCGGCGCTGGATGAGTGGCAGAGGCTGCGACAGAATCGCTGATCTGCCGTGATTGCGACAATGTGAACCGTGTCGATGGGCGAAACGCATTGGCCAAGGCACGCGCTGCGCCTATAGTCCAAGCCATGGTTACAGAACTCGGTCACTTCGCCCTCATCCTCGCGTTTCTTGTCGCGATTGTGCAATCCGTAATCCCCATGGTGGGCGCGCACAAGCGCTGGCCGGGATGGATGGCCGTGGCCGAACCGGCTGCGACCGTTCAATTCCTGTTGACGGCATTTGCCTTTGCGGCGCTGACACATGCCTTTGTCACCTCTGACTTTTCGCTCAGGCTGGTCTATCTGAACAGCCATTCGGCCAAGCCGATGCTTTACAAGATCAGCGGTGTCTGGGGGAATCACGAAGGCTCGATGCTCCTTTGGGTGCTTATCCTGACCCTGTTCGGAGCAATGGCAGCCTGGTTCGGCAAAGCGTTGCCGCCGACGTTGCGGGCGCGCGTGCTTGCTGTGCAATCGGCCATTGCGGTCGCGTTCTTTGCCTTCATTCTCTTTACCTCCAACCCCTTCATGCGCCTTGCTGTGCCGCCCTTTGATGGGCAGGATCTCAACCCGCTGTTGCAGGACCCCGGTTTGGCGTTTCATCCGCCGTTCCTGTATCTGGGGTATGTCGGTCTGAGCATCTGCTTCAGCTTTGCCGTGGCTGCCCTGATCGAAGGCCGGGTGGATGCCGCCTGGGGACGCTGGGTGCGTCCGTGGACGCTGGCCGCATGGACCTTCCTGACCATCGGTATCGCGCTTGGGTCCTGGTGGGCCTATTACGAACTTGGCTGGGGTGGGTTCTGGTTCTGGGATCCGGTCGAAAACGCAAGTTTCATGCCGTGGTTGCTGGCGGCGGCGCTGCTGCATTCGGCCATCGTGGTGGAAAAGCGCGAGGCGCTGAAAAGTTGGACCATTCTGTTGGCGATCCTGGCGTTCGGGTTTTCGCTGATCGGGACATTTATTGTCCGCTCGGGACTTCTGACCTCGGTGCATGCCTTTGCAAATGACCCGGAACGCGGCGTGTTCATTCTGATGATCATGGTGTTCTTCACCGGCGGGGCGCTGACGCTGTTTGCGGCGCGCGCCAGCACAATGGAGGCCAAGGGCGTCTTTGGCGTGGCCAGTCGGGAAAGCGCGATTGTCGCGAACAACGTGATCCTCGCGGTTAGCTGTTTCGTGGTCTTTGTCGGCACGCTCTGGCCCGTGGTGGCCGAAATGTTCTTTGATGCCAAACTCAGCGTCGGCGCGCCGTTCTTCAACATGGCGTTTACACCGTTCATGGTGGTGCTTGGGCTTCTGCTGCCACTGGGCTCCATGCTTAGCTGGAAGCGGGCCAAGGTGGGCCGCACGCTCAGACAACTGGCACCCTTGTTCATTCTGGCGATTCTGATGATGGGTTTGTTCTGGACCTTCCAGACCGGGAAAAGCCTGTTGGGCCCGGTTGGTGTGTTCCTTGGGGTCTGGATCGTGAGCGGTGCAGCGCTTGATCTGTTGAACCGGACTGGCCAGAAACGTGACGTTTCCCGTTTGTGGCGCTTGCCGCGTGCGGATTGGGGCAAAGCGGTCGCGCATACCGGGATGGGGATCACCATGGTCGGGATCGCGGGCCTGATGGCCTGGCAAGAGGAAGACATCCGTGTGGCGCAGATCGGTGAGCCGTTTCAGGTTGGCGCGTTCGAACTTGAGTTGACTGCGGTCAACGAGGCGCGTGGTCCGAACTATTTCTCGACCATGGGCGACGTGATCGTGCGCCGCAATGGAGAGCAGATTGCCGTCCTCAATCCGGAAAAACGCAACTACCCGGTGGCACAGATGCCCACGACCGAAGCCGGGATTGATTACCGCTTCCTGCGCGACATCTACGTTGTGATCGGCGATGCTCAGGACAATGGAGGCTGGGTGATGCGCACCTATATCAAGCCACTTGCGAACTGGATCTGGGGGGGCGCGATCCTGATGGCGCTGGGTGGTGTCCTGTCTCTGTCCGATCGGCGCTACCGTGTGGCCGCAGGCGCACGCAAGCAGTCCGCACCGCAAGGCGTTCCGGCGGAATGACCCTGCTGCGTGTCCTCAAAGCCGGGCTGCTGTCCCTGATGCTGGCGACCATGGCGTTGCCTGCATTCGCTGTGCAGCCTGACGAAGTGTTGGACGATCCGGTGCTCGAAAACCGGGCGCGCGACTTGTCCAAAGGGCTGCGCTGCCTGGTCTGCCAGAACGAAAGCATCGACGAATCCAATGCCGATCTTGCCCGCGAATTGCGGCTTGTGGTGCGCGAGCGGCTGGTCGAAGGCGATAGCGATGAACAGGTTCTGAACTATCTTGTCGAACGTTACGGTGAATTTGTGCTGCTCCGGCCGCGCGTGGACGGCTGGAATATCGTGCTGTGGCTATCAGGGCCGGCGTTGTTCCTGCTCGCCCTTGGGGTGGGTGTCACCTATGTCCGTGGTCGGTCACGGGCTGCCGCACCGGGTGAGGCGGGGCTGTCGGATGAGGAACAGGCGCGGCTGAACGAAATCCTGAAAGACACCTGACTCCGAATTTGTGACGCCGCGTTGACCTTTGCCAAACCGGCCGCTTCGGTGTTTGATGCGCGTATCAGCCCTAGGAGTGCCGGCGCATGAATTACGACACCATCACCATCGACATCACTGACGACATCGCAACGGTCACGTTGAATCGTCCCGAAGTGATGAACGCGCTCAACACGCAGATGCGCGCCGAGATCACCGATGCGGTGCTTGAGGCAGGGCGCAAGGCGCGTGTTGTGGTTCTGACCGGTGAGGGCAAGTCGTTTTGTTCGGGGCAGGACCTCGGGGATCGCGCCAACGCGGCCAATCTTGATCTGGAACGCACGCTGCGTGACGAATACGTTCCGATGCTCCGCGCGATCTATGACTGCCCGGTGCCGACGATCAGCGCCGTCAACGGGGCGGCGGCTGGGGCAGGGGCCAACCTCGCGCTGGCGGCGGACGTGGTCATCGCCACCGAATCCGCCTTCTTCCTGCAAGCCTTCACACGGATCGGCCTGATCCCTGATGCGGGCGGCACTTATTACCTGCCCCGCCAGATGGGGCTGGCCAAGGCAATGGGAGCGGCGCTTTTTGCCGAAAAGATCACCGCGCGACAGGCCGATGACTGGGGCATGATCTGGGAAGCGGTGCCGGACACAGGATTTTCCGATCACTGGAAATCCCGCGCACGGCACCTCGCCAAGGGGCCGACCGCTGCTTACCAGCGAGTCAAGGCTTCGATCCGCGCTTCGTTTGACAATGATCTTGAAGATCAGCTTGCGCTGGAAGCAAAACTGCAAGGCGAATGTGGCAAAACACGGGACTTCAAGGAAGGCGTTGTCGCGTTTCTTGAAAAACGGCCAGCGCAGTACGAAGGACGCTAAGCCGCGCTGTGGTCGGGCTTGAGCGTGAAATACACGCTGTCTGACCACACCCCATCGACGCAATAAGTGTTCCTGGCCTCTTTGGTTTTTTCAAACCCGGCGGCCCGCAAGGTTGCGACGGATGCGGCGTTCGATGGGTCAGCGTCCGCCGTCAATTGCGGGTATCGCAAGACCTCGAAAAAATACGGAACTAACGCGGTTAGCGCCTCGGACATCAGCCCCTGCCTCCAGTGATCTGCGTGCAGCAGAAAGCCGATTTCGTCCCCCATATGCACCCCTGCGCAGCCAATGGCCTGACAATCGCGCTCAATGACAAAATACGTCACAACCGGGTCGGAGGAAGCGATTAGCCGCTCAAGGTTGCGGCGGGTGAGTGCGATGTCACCATGCGGAGGTGTTGACCAATAGCGCATCACGCGTGGGTCACTGTAGACGGCGTGAAGATCGTCAAGATCATCAATCCGTGCTTTTCGCAGGACCAGGCGTTTTGTGTGCAATGTCGTCATAGCAAACGGACCGCCCGAAGGCGGCCCTTCTTTCCTGATGTATCAGCGCTTTTCGATATCGACGTAGTCGCGCATCGTCTCACCGTGATAGAGCTGGCGGGGGCGGCCAATCTTCATCTGCGGATCGGCAAGCTGTTCTTTCCATTGGGAAATCCAGCCGACAGTCCGGCTCAGCGCGAAGATCGGCGTGAACATGGAGGTCGGGAAACCCATCGCTTCAAGGATGATACCCGAGTAGAAATCCACGTTCGGGAACAGCTTTTTCTCGGCGAAATAAGGATCGGCAAGAGCTGCTTTTTCCAGTTCCTTCGCGGTCGCGAGGACGGGGTTGTTTTCGACACCCAGGAGGTCAAGCACTTCGTCGGCCGACTGCTTCATCACGGTCGCGCGCGGATCGAAATTCTTGTAAACCCGGTGGCCAAAACCCATCAGGCGGAACGGATCGTTCTTGTCCTTGGCGCGGGCGATGTATTCGGGGATATTTTCCGGTGATCCGATTTCCTTGAGCATCTCGAGGCAGGCCTGGTTCGCCCCACCATGCGCCGGACCCCAAAGGCAGGCGATGCCGGCAGCGATACAGGCAAAAGGGTTGGCCCCCGAAGACGACGCAAGACGCACGGTCGAGGTAGACGCGTTCTGTTCGTGATCGGCGTGCAGGGTAAAGATGCGGTCCATCGCGCGGGCGAGGATCGGATCGACCTGGTATTCCTCGGCCGGGACGGCAAAGCACATGTGCAGGAAGTTGGCCGCGTAATCCAGATCGTTGCGCGGATAGACGAAGGGCTGGCCGATGGAATACTTGTAGGCCATCGCGGCAATCGTCGGCACCTTGGCGATCAGACGGTGCGACGCGATTTCACGCTGGCGCGGGTCGTTGATGTCGGTGCTGTCATGATAGAACGCCGCCATCGCGCCCACGACGCCCACCATCGTTGCCATCGGGTGTGCATCCCGACGGAACCCACGGAAGAAGTTGTGCATCTGTTCGTGGATCATCGTGTGATGCGTGATCGTGGTTTCGAAATTTTCGAGATCCGACGCCGACGGCAGTTCTCCGTAAAGCAGCAGGTAGCACACTTCGAGGTAATGCGATTTGCTGGCCAACTGGTCGATCGGATAGCCACGGTGCAGCAATTCGCCCTTGTCGCCATCAATAAAGGTGATGGTGCTGTCGCAGGCCGCCGTCGATGTGAAACCGGGATCGTAGGTAAACACACCCGCCTGGCCATAAAGCTTGCGAATGTCGATGACATCCGGTCCGGCTGTGGGCGAATAGATCGGCAACTCGTAGGTGTCGCTGCCAATGGTCAATGTCGCGTTTTTAGAGGTGTCTGACATACGTGGTCCCTTCGTCTCAATGCTTTGAACGGAGGTTCAAAGCCAGCTATCCCAAGCCGCCGGGGATAAACACCCTTACGGTGTCAGGAATCCCCTGCGGCAGCTGCTTCTGTCAGGCGGGCGACGGTTTCATCGCGCCCCAGAACCAGCATCATATCGAACACACTCGGCGTCACGGCCCGACCTGCCAGCGCCGCCCGCATCGGACCCGCCAACTTGCCGAATTTGGTCCCGTGCTCTTCTGCAATTCGGGATGTGACGGCTTCAAGCTCGTCGCGCGTCCAGCTAGCATTTTGCAAGTGCGGCGTCAACGATCCCAGTATACCACGGGATACCGTATCAAGCTGCTTCGCGGCTTTCTCATCCTGTGCAATGGGCCGTTCCGTCAAAACAAAATAAGCCTTTTCAAGTAGTTCCGGGAAGGTGCGCGCCCGCTCCTTGAGGCAATACATCGCACGAAACATCCCGTCAGCCTGAGTTTCCGTAAGGGCAGCTTCACCCGCCGCTGCCAGATACGCCTGCAATTCATGCAGCAGTGCAGCATCGTCCGACACAGCCATATGTTGCCCGCTCAGATTCTCCAGCTTCTTGAAATCGAACCGCGCAGGCGACTTTCCGATTCCGTTCAGGTCGAACCACTCTTTTGCCTGATCATCGGTAAAGAATTCGTCATCGCCGTGACTCCAACCAAGACGGGCAAGGTAATTGCGCATCCCCGCCGCCGGATAGCCCATGACCTGGTACTCATCGACTCCCAGCGCGCCATGCCGCTTGGACAGCTTCTTGCCATCCGGGCCGTGGATCAGCGGAATATGCGCCCAGACCGGGATGTCCCAGCCCATCGCTGTGTAAATCCCCATCTGGCGCGCGGCGTTGTTCAGGTGGTCATCCCCCCGGATCACATGGGTCACTCCCATGTCATGATCGTCGACAACAACTGCCAACATGTAGACCGGTGTGCCGTCCGAGCGTAACAGAACCATGTCATCCAGCTGATCGTTGCGGATGGTGACATCGCCCTGCACTTCATCGCGGATCACCGTGGTGCCGTCTTGAGGAGTTCGAAGACGGACGACGTAAGGCGCGTCCGGGTGCGTGCTAGGGTCGGCATCGCGCCACGGGCTTTGGAACAGTGTCGATTTGCCCTCGGTGCGCGCTGCCTCGCGGAACGCCTCGATCTCACCTTGCGTCGAGAAACACTTGTAGGCGGCACCTTTGGCCAACAGGTCATGCGCCACCTCGGCATGCCGCGCGGCACCCGCCGCCTGGCTCACCACCTCGCCGTCATGGTCCAGCCCAAGCCAATCCAGCCCTGTAAGGATCGCCGCCGACGCCTCGGGTGTTGATCGCGCCTTGTCCGTGTCTTCGATCCGCAAAAGAAACTTGCCGCCGCGACCACGTGCATAAAGCCAATTGAACAGCGCCGTGCGCGCCCCGCCGATATGCAGGTAGCCGGTGGGCGAAGGGGCGAAACGGGTGACGATCTGGCCGGACATTGGGCGCATTTACCTTTCGATAACGGTCTTGGGGATAGATTAAGGCTCTCTTAACCAGCACCATCCACGGGGGCAAGTATGGCGCGTGTCTGGTCGGTCTTCCCCGACATGCTTTTGACACAGCGCGGGACGCTGTTTCCCTTTGTTCCGATCTTCCTTGGGGTCGGCATCGGCCTCTATTTCTCACTGCGGATCGAACCGCCCGTTTGGGCGCTGATGATATGCGCCGCCCTGGGTCTGCTTGCGCTTGTCTGGCACCTGCGCAGCCGATCCGCCTTTGCGCCGCTGATCTGCGCGCTGGCGATGGTGGCTCTGGGTCTGGCGCTTGCGGGCACGCGGGCGCATCTGGTGGCGGGGCCTGTGATCGACTGGCGCTACTACGGCCCTGTGACGGGACGGGTGGTCGCCATCGACCGCTCGGCCTCGGACGCGCTGCGCATCACGCTGGATCATGTCTGGCTGACCGATGTGCCGCTGTCCGAAACGCCGACGCGAGTGCGTCTGTCGTTGCACATAAAGACGGAAAGCCTGGTGCCGGAGCCGGGCATGACGATCATGACAACCGCCCATCTTGGCCCACCCGGTGGTGCAGTCGAACCGGGCGGTTTTGATTTCCGCCGTCACGCATGGTTTCTGCGTCTGGGTGCGGTGGGGTATACCCGTGTGCCGCTTGTTCTGTGGCAAGAGGCTGACCGCGACCGGTGGCTTTTTCAGACCCGCATGGCGATCTCGTCGCGCGTTCAGCTTGCCTTGCCGGGGGAAACTGGTGCCGTGGCCACAGCCATCATCACCGGGGATCGCAGCGCCATCCCCCAGTCCGTGTTGCAGGCTCTGCGCGACACCAACCTTGCGCATCTTCTGGCGATCTCCGGGTTGCATATGGGGTTGGTCAGCGCCTTTGTCTTTGCCGCCCTGCGTCTGGGCCTGCTGCTCACACCGGTCGGTTTGCGCTGGCCGATCAAGAAGATCGCGGCTGGGGGCGCGCTGGTTTTTGCTGCCATCTACCTTGCGCTTTCGGGGGGGAATGTCGCCACCGAACGGGCCTTCGTCATGGTTGCGGTGATGCTCTTGGCCGTCATGGTCGACCGTCGCGCGATTTCGCTGCGCGCCGTGGCGCTGGCCGCTTTGATCGTCTTGGTCCTGCGGCCAGAGGCGTTGATGGGGCCGGGGTTCCAGATGTCATTCGCCGCCACTACGGCACTGGTTGCCGTGTTCGGTGCGATCCGGGACAGCGCGCATGATCTTCCGCGCCATCGCCTGTTGCGTGGCGTGGCTTCCGTGGTCTTGTCCTCTGCCGTCGCGGGAGCGGCCACAGCCCCGTATGCCATGGCGCATTTCAACCAGATCGCCCAGTTCGGTCTGATCGCGAACCTGTTGAGTGTTCCTCTCATGGGAATTCTCGTCATCCCGGCAGCCGTTCTGGGTATCGGTTTGATGCCCTTTGGTCTGGAAGGAATCGGCCTGACCGCGATGGGCTTTGGCCTCGAGTGGATCTTGTACGTCGCACAGGAAATGGCGGACTGGACCGGAGCCGTCCGCCCTGTGATGACTCCCGATCCGGTTGTTCTGCCGATCATTTCGCTGGGCGCGCTGTTTGTCATCCTCTGGCAGGGCCACGGACGCTGGATCGGGCTTGGACCCGTTGTGGGCGCGCTCCTGCTTTGGGGGCAGGCGGAGCGTCCCGACATTCTGGTTGCCGAAGGTGGCGCGCTGGTCGGCGTCATGACAGATCAGGGGCGTGCCGTGTCACGGTCAACGGGGTCCGGGTTCATCGCGGATGTCTGGCTTGAAAATGACGGACAAGGGCTGGGTCAGGCACACGCCGCTGCGATCTGGGAGGCGACCAACACACCGATGATCCGGCACATTCATGGCAAGCGGGCGGCCGAGGGGTTTGACAGCTGCGCTGACGGCGCCCTGATTATCGCAAGCGCCGATCTTCCAGACCTGTCAAGGCTCTCCAATTGCACCGTTTTTGATGCAGCCACGCTCAGGGATTTGGGCAGCCTTGCCATTTCACGCCGGGACGGCGGGGCATGGCACATCGAAAAAGCGCGCGACCGGTCGGGCGCGCGCCTCTGGAATGACAGAACTGTGCGAAACGCTCAGTAAGTTCGGATCAGCCCGACCAGACGGCCCTGCACCTTGACCGCGCCAACCGGAAGGATGCGCGGCTCATACGCCGGGTTCGCCGCCTCAAGCACGATGCTTTCGCCCTTGCGCTTGTAGCGCTTGAGCGTCGCCTCGTACCCTTCGACCTGCGCCACGACGATGTCGCCATTGTCGGCCGACGATGTTTCACGGATCACCACGATATCACCGTCGTTGATCCCGGCCTCGATCATGGAATCGCCTTTGACCTCAAGCGCATAGTGCTTTCCGCTGCCCGACAGCATGGCACCGGGAATGGCCACGGTCGGTGGAACGTCATTGATCGATTCGATCGGCACACCAGCGGCAATCCGGCCCATCAGGGGCAGGTCCAGAGCATCGACGGTTTCAATCGGAACGGCATTGGCCGGGGCCGGCATGTCCGGCAGATCGCCATCAATCACCTGCGGCGCAAAGCCCGGCTGCTTGGCCGCAAGCGTATCGGGCAGCTTCACAATTTCGATCGCCCGCGCCCGGTGGGCCAGGCGCCGGATAAATCCACGCTCTTCCAATGCGGTGATCAGGCGGTGAATGCCCGATTTGGAGCGCAGGTCCAGCGCTTCTTTCATTTCGTCAAAGCTGGGTGGCACACCATCGCGCGCCACGCGTTTGCTGATGAAATCCAGCAGGTCGAGTTGTTTCTTGGTCAGCATTTTCTGCCTCCGCTCGCATGATCCTCACCGTTTGTTCTACTGTTGTTCCTGTTTTGTGTCAAGAATCTGTGAACAAGCACAGGATTTTAGCGAAGAGGCAGATATTCCACGAAGTCACCCACGCTGCGCGGCCCGTCTTTCGGGGCCCGAACGATCAGCGCATCTGCCTTGCCCAGAATGCTGAGCAGCGAACTGTCTTGTGATCCGAAGGCCACCAGCCCACCATCTTCGAACCGCGCCCGCATGTAATGTTCGCGGGGGCCATTGGCGGGCAGATCCTGCGCCAGAACACCCCTCCTGCGCGACGCAGCCCCGGCGGCAAGACCCAGCATCGCGCGCACCACGGGGGCGACGAACACATGCCCACAGACCATGGCAGACACCGGGTTGCCCGGCAGCCCGATCATCATAGCTGCGCCAAACCGTCCTGCCATCAAAGGTTTACCGGGACGCATTGCAACCTTGTAAAAGCTTTGGTCAAACCCAAGCTGCGGCGCGAGATTGGCCACAACGTCGTGATCCCCGACCGACGCACCGCCGATGGTGACGATCAAGTCAGCTCCCTGCGCCAGATCGAAGGCGGTCTTCAAAGATGCCTCGTTGTCCCGCGCAATCGGAAGCAAGCGCGGCTCCGCTCCCAGATCGCGCATCAGCGCGTGCAGACCAAAGGTGTTGGACGCGATGATCTGGTCGGGGCCGGGGATGTCACCGGGCATGACCAATTCATCCCCGGTCGAGATCAAAGCCACCACGGGCCGGCGCGCCACAGGCACCACTGCAATGTTCATCGACGCCATCAACGCAATGTCATTCGGCCCGATCACGCGGCCTGCGCTGATTGTGTCCCCGATGCGGAAATCGCCCCCTGCGGGTCGGATATGTGGATTGTCCTCGGGCGTGTCGCCAATGGTGATCCAGTCGCCATCGCGGGTGACATCTTCTTGTATCACAACCGCTTTTGCGCCTTCCGGCACCGGCGCGCCGGTGAAGATCCGCACCGCTTCGCCATTTTTTACCGTTTGGTCAAATCCGTGCCCGGCCGCCGCCTCACCGATCACCCGCAGCCGCAACCCGGGTGCTACCTCTGTCACCGCATAGCCATCCATGGCAGACCCATCAAAGGGCGGCTGATTGCGCGTCGCCGCCACATCCTGCGACAACACCCGGCCATGTGCCTGCAACAGCGGCACCGTCTCGACTCCAAGCGGGCGCGCCAGTGCGAACAGGTGATCCAGCGCCTCTGAAACCGAGATCATGGCGCCTCGTACCGTCCTGATTTTCCACCATCTTTCAGCATCACGCGGATGCCGGTAATCTCCATCGCCTTGTCGACCGCCTTGGCCATGTCATAGACCGTGAGCGCCGCCACCGACACGGCGGTAAGCGCCTCCATCTCGACCCCGGTCTGGCCGGTGGTCTTGACCGTCGCCTCGATCCGAAGACCGGGCAGGTCCGGTGCATGGGTCAGCTCGACCGCCACCTTTGTGACGGGAAGCGGATGGCAGAGCGGGATCAGGTCGGGGGTCTTCTTGGCCCCCATGATCCCGGCCAGCCGCGCCACACCGATCACGTCGCCTTTCTTGGCACGACCTTCTGTAATGATATCAAAGGTCTCCTGCGCCATCCTGATGTAGCCTTCAGCCACAGCCACGCGCGAGGTGACGGCCTTGTCTGACACGTCCACCATGTGGGCGTCTCCCTTGGCGTCGAAATGTGACAACCCGCTCATGCCGCCACCGGATCGGCCAGAAGCGCCCGTGTGGCCGCCGTCACATCCGCCTGCCGCATCAGGCTTTCGCCGATCAGGAAGCTCCGCGCGCCTTGCGCCGCCATGTCAGCAAGGTCGGCAGGGGTGAAAAGACCGGATTCCGAAATCAGCATCCGGTCCGAGGGGACGTGTTTGGAAAGGTCGCGTGTTGTCTCAAGATTTGTCTCGAAGGTCTTGAGATTGCGGTTGTTTACGCCGATCAAGGGAGACTTCAATTCCAGCGCGCGATCCAGCTCTTCGCGGTCATGCACCTCAATCAACACATCCATGCCCCAGGCGGTGGCGGCTTCCTCCAACTCGGCCGCCTGTGCATCCGACACGCTCGCCATGATGATCAGGATGCAATCCGCGCCAAGGCTGCGTGCCTCGGCCACCTGATAGGTGTCGTACATGAAATCCTTGCGCAGCGCTGGCAGCGATGTGGCGGCGCGCGCCACCACGAGGTAGGACTTGTCGCCCTGGAAGCTCGGTGTGTCGGTCAGGACCGACAGGCAGCTTGCTCCTCCCGCCTCGTAGGCTTGGGCCAATGTCGCCGGTTCGAAATCCGCCCGGATGAGCCCCTTGGACGGCGACGCCTTTTTGACTTCGGCAATCAATCCGTACCCCGTCACCTGCGCAGTGCGCAGCGCCGCCCCGAACGGGCGCACGGGATCGGCAGCCTGGGCTGAGGCCTCAACGGCGGAGAGGGGCACGCGGGCCTTGTCCGCTGCGACTTCCTCGAGCTTGTAGGCTTTGATCTTGTCAAGAATGGTTGTCATGGCGTCGTCCAGTTGATCGGGTCATGTCCCTGATCTCTAAGCCAAGCGTTCACGGTGGAAAAGGGGCGCGACCCGAAAAACCCGCGCCGCGCCGACAGCGGCGATGGATGCGCTGATTGCAAGACCAGATGCCCATGCCCGTCCAGACGGGACGCATGCGCGCGCGCATCGTTGCCCCAAAGCACAAACGCGCGCGGCGCGTCGTGCAACGCATCAAGAACCTGCGGAACAAGCCTCTGCCACCCGATCCGGCGATGCCCACGCGCCGCTCCTGCAGGCACGGTCAACACATCATTCAAAAGCAGAACGCCCTGATCCGCCCAGAACCGCAGATCGCCATTGGGCGGCGCAGTTCCAAGATCGTCTGCCAGTTCCCGAAATATATTGCCCAAGGATCGGGGGAAGGGCCGCACATCAGGGGCCACCGAAAACGCCAGCCCATGCGCATGACCTGGGGTCGGATAAGGATCCTGACCAAGGATCACGACACGCACATCCTGCGGTGCACAGGCGTCAAGCGCTGCAAAGACCCGGTCCGCGGGCGGCAACACCTCTCGTGTTTCAAGCGCCAGTTTCGCGCGGATCGCAGGCAAGTCGCACTGAAAAAACGGCAAATGAGTCCAGGCAAGCGGCGGTGTCAACATGACTCGCGTCCCATGCGTCTCTGGTCCAGAAATATCCCGCAGGTTTTGGGGCTGGCCCCCAAGGATTTACCGCCAACGGAAAATCGACGATGCGTCGGCGCATCGTGTCCCGCCCGGAATGCAGACCTCACGCCGATTGGGTCACTCGCGCCAGCACGTCGAGCCGCGCCTTGGCTGCGCCACTGTCGATGCTCACGGCGGCCATCTCTGCCCCGGATTTCAGATCCGACACCTTGTCTGCCACCACCAGCGCCGCAGCTGCGTTCAACAGAACGGCGTCCCGATAGGCGCTTTTCTCACCATTCAGCAGGGCGCGAAACGCCTGAGCATTCTCGGCCGGAGTGCCGCCCATGATTTCGCGGAAGGGATGTACCGGCAGACCGGCGTCTTCGGGATGCACCTCGCGTCCGCGCACCTTGCCGTTCTCCAGCACCGCTACCTGCGTGGGGTCCGAGATCGAGATTTCGTCCGTTCCGTCACCGCCATGCACCAGCCATGCCTTTTCCGACCCAAGCTCCTTGAGCGTTTCCGCCATCGGGAAGATCAGGTCGATGGCAAAAGCCCCGGTCAATTGCCGCTTGACCCCGGCGGGGTTGGTCAGCGGGCCAAGAATGTTGAAGATCGTCTTTGATCCAAGTTCCTGGCGCACCGGCATCACATGTTTCATCGCGGGATGGTGCATCGGTGCCATCATGAAGCCGATCCCGGCCTCGATCAGTGACCGTTCCACAATCTCGGGACTGACCATCACGTTCACGCCCATCTCGGTCAGCGCATCTGCGGCGCCCGATTTGGACGACAGGTTGCGATTGCCGTGTTTGGCCACCGGCACACCTGCACCAGCGACCACAAAGGCCGTCGCGGTCGAGATGTTGAGCGTGCCTTTGCCGTCGCCACCGGTGCCGACGATATCCATGGCCCCCTCGGGCGCCTTGACCGGAGTGCATTTGGCGCGCATCACCGCAGCGGCGGCGGCATATTCCGAGACCGCTTCACCGCGCGCGCGCAAGGCCATGAGCAAGCCGCCGATCTGTGCCGGTGTGGCCTCTCCCTCGAAGAGGATTTCAAACGCCTGTTCTGCCTGTGACCGGCTCAGCGGCCCCTCGGAAGCGGCGTAGATCAGGGGCTTCATCAAGTCGCTCATGCGGGCACCTTCAATTCGTTGACAAAATTCTGCAGCAGCGCGTGCCCATGTTCCGATGCAATCGACTCCGGGTGGAATTGTACACCCTGCATCGGCAGCTCTTTGTGGCTCAGGCCCATCACCGTTCCGTCCTCGAGCCATGCGGTCACCTCAAGGCAATCGGGCACGCTGTCCTTGTCCACAACGAGGGAATGATAGCGCGTCGCCTCGAACGGAGAGGGCAGCCCTTGGAACACACCTGTGCCGGAATGGTGCATCACACCCATCTTGCCATGCACGATTTCGGAATGGCGAACGACCTTTCCGCCAAAGGCCTGTCCCAAGGTCTGGTGGCCAAGGCAGACGCCCATCAGCGGCGTTTTCGTTTCGGCAGCGGCCAGCGTCAGGGCAAGACAGATCCCGGCCTGATCCGGGTCGCAGGGACCGGGGGACAGCAGGATGCCCGCAGGGTTCAGCGCCACCGCTTCCTGCACGGTGATCGCGTCGTTTCGGACAACTTTCACATCGGTGCCGAGTTCGCCCAGATAATGCACGAGATTGTAGGTAAAACTGTCGTAATTGTCGATAAGCAGCAGCATGGGTGTTTCTTCTCAGACGGGGCTGGCGGGGCAGGGGTCAATCGCGGTATACATGCGCAGGCAGACCAAGGCGCGTCAAGGGCGCGGGTGGGTCAACCGGCGCGGATGAGACGCCGGGGTCGCATGAGACGGCAAGGCGAGGGCAAAGAGCATGGCAAGAGGGTTTTTGTCAGGGGCCATACTGGGCACCATCGTGTCCGTGGGCGGTTTGGGTGCGGTGTCGGTGCTGGTGCCCGATCCGGGCAACACGCCGCCGGTGGTCCCGGAACAGATCGTCGAAGACGCGCAGCCAGAGATCGCAGAGACTCCACAAACCCAGGAGGACGAGGCAGCGGAGCTTGCCCCTTCGGACACGCCGGCAGCGGAACCGGAACCGGCCATGCCCGATTCCGAACCTGTGCCGGATGCTCCGCAAGAGCCTTCTGTTTCCGACAGCGCCACAGCGCCGGAAAGCGACATTGCTGTGCCGGAATCCGCTTCGGAAATATCGCCGGAGACGACCCGCGAAGACGCCGTTCCTGAGACCGCAGAAGCCGAACCTGCGCAACCGGCCCGTCGCCCGGTCGACGTGACCGAGGTATTGCCCGATGCACAGACGCCGCAACTTGGCACACCGCCGGACGCACAAGACAGCGCGCCGCAAGACACAGCAGCTGCGCCCCTTCCGGCCCCTGAGACCGGGGACAGCATCGCGGCACTCTCCGTACCAGATGCGACTGACGCCCCTGATGCGCCGATGCGCTCGACCGGGGATAGCGCGCCACAAGCCCCTTCAGCACCGCCGCTCGATACACCCGAGAGGGAAGAGGCCGGGCTGAATATCTCGACCGATCCTGCGCAGCCGCCGACCCCACCGGTGCCAGCCGTCGAGACGCCCCTGGCTCCGGATCCTGCCCCCGCTCCTGACACATCCGCGCCGACAGAAGAGACCGCCGATTCTGACCCCGCTGCGACCGGTTCCCCGGATGAGGCAGAGCGTCCGCAAGTGCGCCGTCTGATACCGGACACGCCAGACACCACCAACGACACGCCGACCGCAGAGACAGCAGACCTTCCGCGCCCCGCCATTGGGCGCCCCGCCGCGTCCCTGACCGACCGCAATCCAGGCAATTCGGCACGGATCCCCTCCATCAGCGGTGGCACGGCAGAGGCACCCACAACGGCGCCCGCAGACACTCCGGACGCCGACGCGTCACTGCCGCCGCTGCGCCGCTTTGCGGTGTCGGTCGACAGCGATCCGTCCCTGCCTCAAATGTCCATTGTGATGATCGATGACGGAACCGGTCCGCTTGGACCAGAGACGCTGGACACCTTCCCCTTCCCGGTGACCTTTGCGCTGGATCCCGGACACCCCGACGCGGCGGCGCGTATGTCTGCCTACCGCGCGCTTGGTTACGAGGTTGCGGCCCTTGTCGAACTGCCGCCTGCCGCACAGCCGACCGATGTGGAACAGATCCTTGCCGGTGCCGTTGCCGCCCTTCCCGAAGCGGTCGCCCTGATCGAAGCGCCGGGGGGCAATTTACAAAGCGTGCGAGACAACACGGAACAGGCGACCAGCTTTGCCGCCGATAGTGGCCATGGGTTGGTGTTTCTTCCCAACGGGCTGAACACCGCGCAGGCCATAGCACGCGGTGAGGGTGTCCCGGCCGTCAGCATCCTGCGTGATTTCGATGGAGAGGGTCAGGACGCCCGTACCAAGCGCCGCTTTCTGGATGGGGCTGCGTTTCGGGCCCGTCAGGACGGGTCTGTTGTGATGCTGGGCCGTCTGACGCCCGATACCCTGTCAGCCTTGCTTCTCTGGAGCCTGCAGGATCGCGCGGCCAGCGTGGCGATGGTGCCGGTGTCTGCGGTTCTGATCGACCGATCCGAATGACGCGCAAGCGGACGCGTCGACGCGTCCGACATGTTCCGTTGACGGAACATCCGCCCCGGTGTCAGGTGTTGGCCCAGTCACTCATGTGGCGCTCCAGATCCCCGTAGCCGGTAAAACGCCGCTCAAACGCCAGTCCCAGCCGTTCAGCACAGCGTCTGGCGATGTCGGTCAAGGCGGGATCATCGGTCTGGGCCTGGTACACCAGCGTTTCGTAATGCCCGAAATACATGTCCCGCAAATCCGGGTGCCGGTCGAGCCCCAGCGGTTTCCACACAAACGCATCAAACTGGCGCACCAGAAAATCGGTGAGGTAAAACGCGGTGATCTCGTCACGGGCTGCAAAGGCGTCATTGCCTTCGAAAAAGCTGTAACAATGCGGCCCGGCGATCATCGGCACCCCCATCTCGGTACAGGCTGATTCGAGCAATCCGCCAGTGCCGCAATCGCCATAGGCGATGAAGATCTCGTCATAATGCGCACGGTGCTTCGTCACGGTGTCGCGGACCGCTCCGACGATCTTTTCGGGATGGTTGTGAAGTATGGCGGGCAGGCAGGTCAGATCCAGATGCGTCCACCCGTTTGCATCCCGCAGAGCCAGGATTTCGCGGGCCAGCGCGCCACAGGCGACAATCAGCACACGGCCGTTGCCGCGCGCTTGCAATCCCGCATCTGTCAAAGTGGTGTCGTCAGGCAGGCTCGTCATCACCGGGCACATGGGCCAAACCCCACCGCGCGAGAAGCGCCAGCGCAATCAGCGCAGGCAGCACCTTGAGGATACCGAATTGGGCAAAGGCCCAAACCGTCAGACCGGATGCCGCAATCACGGCAAGGATCATTGAGACGAAGGTGGTCACTGGCATGTTGATCTCCTTGTCCTGAAAATATGGGGCAGATCGGGCCATATGAAAAGGCCTCGCCGTGGGGCGAGGCCGAAAAAGCGCCTTTTTGCGCAAATTTAGCCTGCCGCAAGCTGATTGTGCTTCCGCCCGACATAGGTTTTCGCCGTTTCCACGGCCACAGCCGCGTCACGGCAATAAGCGTCGGCACCAATGGCTTTGCCGAATTCCTCGTTCAGGGGGGCGCCACCGACCAGGACGATGTAATCGTCGCGGATGCCTTTCTCGACCAGCGTGTCGATCACCACCTTCATGTAGGGCATGGTTGTGGTCAAAAGCGCGGACATGCCAAGAATGTCCGGTCCCTCTGCCTCGATCGCCTCAAGATAGCTGTCGACCGAGTTGTTGATCCCCAGATCGACCACTTCGAACCCGGCGCCTTCCATCATCATCGACACAAGGTTCTTGCCGATATCGTGGATGTCGCCCTTGACGGTGCCGATCACCATCTTTCCGACCCGCGGCGCGCCGGTTTCGGCAAGCAGTGGCTTGAGGATGAACATGCCACCCTTCATCGCGTTCGCCGCCAGCAGAACCTCTGGCACAAACAGGATCCCGTCACGGAAATCGTGGCCGACGATGGTCATGCCACCGACCAGCGCCTTGGTCAGGATGTCATAGGGCTGCCAGCCGCGTGCCAACAGGATGTTGACCGATTCCTCGATCTCTTCCTTGAGACCGTCGTAAAGATCGTCGAACATCTGCTCGACAAGTTCCTCGTCATTCAGATCGGCGAGGATGATATCGTCTTCTTGGTCAGCCATGTATGTCACTCCAGACGCTGGCGTCGCCGCCAGTGATTGTTTTTCGACTAATCGTCGTTTTGCGACGATGCCACTTGGTGAAATCCGACATGCGCGCGAACACTACCGACGCACGCGTCAATGCATGCCGTGGAAAAGCGCATTGCCTTGTCTATGTTCCGCTTTCGTTCTATGATGTGGGAATGAGCCAATCCGACCGATATGTCGCCCCCGATCAACGACGCGGACGCGGCGCGCAAAGCCGTGATAGCGGACGGTATGAACAGTTTCGCCAGGTCGATGAAGCGGATGATTGGGACATCCCCGAAGACGCGTCCGTTCTGCGCACACAGGTGTCCGAGGAACGGCCACGCAGCCTGATCAACTATGTCTCGTCGCCCGACCTGTCTTTTGACCGGACGATCAACCCGTATCGTGGGTGTGAACACGGCTGCATCTACTGTTTTGCCCGTCCCAGCCATGCGTGGTTGGGCCTGTCGCCGGGGCTGGATTTTGAAACCCGACTGATCGCGCGCCCCGATGCGGCGGACGTCTTGAATCACGAATTGCGTGCCCGGCGCTACCGGGTCGCGCCGATTGCCATTGGAACCAACACCGATCCCTATCAACCCATCGAGCGGGATCGCGGGATCATGCGCGATTGCCTTGCGGTCCTGCAGGCCTTTCGCCATCCGGTCATGATCGCGACCAAGGGCACGCTGATCGAACGCGACATCGACATTCTGGCGGGTATGGCGGCGCAGAACCTTGTTCGCGTCGGCGTCTCGATCACCACGCTCGACCCGGAGTTGAACCGTCGGATGGAACCCCGCGTGCCCAGCCCCGCGCGCCGACTGGTCACGATCCGGCGTCTGACGGATGCCGGCATTCCGGTGCGGGTGATGGTGTCGCCAATCGTACCGGGTCTGACCGATCCCGAGATCGAACCGATCCTGACGGCGGCCCGCGACGCCGGAGCCTGTGCAGCGACCTGGGCGATGCTGCGCCTGCCGCTTGAGGTGGCCCCGTTGTGGGAGGCGTGGATGGACGAACACTATCCCGAGCGCAAGAATCGGGTGATGTCCAAGCTGCGTGAGATGCATGGGGGCAAGGTCTACGATGCGCAGTGGTTCAGCCGCGGTCGTGGCGCGGGAGCCTATGCCGCGCTTATTGCGCAGCGGTTCACCAAGGCCCGCAAGCGTTTGGGTCTTGATGGCGATCTGGCCGCGCTTGACTGCACTTCGTTTCGACCGCCACCCCGTGTGGGAGATCAGTTGAGCCTGTTTTGATGTGGGCCAAAGACCCTTCGAAGGGTCTTGTCCCGTCCTTCGAAGGACGGGAGACGCGCCACTTTGTTCCCCCGCGATGACCAAAGCCTTCAAAGGCTTTGGCCCGTCTTTTCGAAAAGACGGGTGCGCCCTACTCGAAGACGTGTACGGGTTCCACGTTGCAGAACACGACAACCTGTCCACCATTGACCACCGCGCGGTATCCGCGTCGTCGCAGTTCCGCGCGAAAGCGGTCCCACCCCAAGATGCGTTCCACATCACGGGCCTGACGGCGGACAACACCACCTTTGGCTGCGGCTTGTGATGAAAAGACATGGGCAATCCATTGATCCGGCTCCAGGGCAGGTGGAGGACGACGGGGCGGGGTGGGGGCAAAGATGTCTCGCATGACCCCACGTCTGACACATCAATGGTTAACCTTGCGTAAAGCGCTGAACCGTCAGGCGCGGCGGCGACCGCGTCGCTCGCGCTTGGGGGCGCCGCTCTGATCGCCGGTGCCATCGCTGTCGGAACTGAAGGGTCCAATATCCGCAACAATCTCATCCAGCGTCGGTGCCGCAGCTTTCGGCGTTGTTTCGAGCGCCTCTCGCATGGCGCGCAGGTGCTCTGGCATGGTGCCACAGCAGCCACCGATGATCCGGGCTCCGGCGTTGCGTGCAAGGATCGCATAGCGTGCCATCAGTTCCGGTGTTCCGTCATAATGGATGTGACCATCGACATATTTCGGAATGCCCGCATTGCCCTTGGCGATGATCGCCCGCTGTGTTCCCGTGG
Source organism: Marivita sp. (assembly GCF_051859345.1). Taxonomy (GTDB): domain Bacteria; phylum Pseudomonadota; class Alphaproteobacteria; order Rhodobacterales; family Rhodobacteraceae; genus Marivita. Next base: position 164,160 of record NZ_JBHYFV010000004.1, read on the forward strand.
CCGCAAAACCCAGAACGGTGCGCAACAGGTCCGATGCGCCAGTGCCGCAATTGGCACCGAAGGCCAGTGGTGGGTTGGGCAAGGTCTCGACCATCTCGGCCATGGCCTCAGAGGTCATGCCCATCATCGTGCGTCCTGCGGTGTCGAAACTCATCGTGCCGCACCAGGGCATGTCGGCAAGCGCAAAGGCCTCGGCGGCGGCGCGGTATTCTTCCGGGGCGCTGATCGTTTCAACCCACATCACATCTGCCCCGCCAGCCTTGAGCCCTTCGGCCTGTTCGTGGAACATCTCGACCGCGCGGGCGTGGGACAGGGGTCCGACCGGCTCCATGATCTCACCGGTTGGACCCACCGACCCGGCCACGATCACAGGACGTCCAGCGGCATCAGCAATGTCGCGCGCGATCTCGGCCCCGATACGGGACAGTTCGTGGGCACGGTCGGCGGCATTGTGCAGCTTGAGCCGCGAGGCATTGGAGCCAAAGGTGTTGGTCAGGAAAAGATCACTGCCCGCATCGACCGCCCCACGATAAAGCGCGCGGATGTTGTCGGGTTTGGTCTCGTTCCAGAATTCGGGGGGATCGCCGCTTTCCAGGCCCATGTTGAACAGGTTGGTGCCGGTGGCCCCATCGGCCAACAGCCAATCGCGCGTGGAAAGAAGGTCGAGCAGGGGATTTGTCATGGCTGGCCTGTGAGTCCGGAGATTTTGTCCTGCCTGACATATTGTAGGTGGTGAGACAAATTCATAATTCTCAACACCATTATGAACGAGGCGCCTGAAATCCGTCGACGGATTTCGACAAACACGTCGACGTGTTTGTGCGCGCGGCTCAGACCAGTTCGGTTTCCACCTGACTGGACGCCTCCAATGTCTTGTGTACGGGACATTTATCCGCGATCTCCAGCAGCTTCTGTCGCTGATCCACACTCAGATCCCCCGTCACCGTGATCCGCCGCCGAAACAGGTCGATATTGGCAATTGTGGGCGTGTTGGCGTCTTGTGCATGCACCTTGTCGTGGCTCACATCCACGGACACATGCGTCAGCTTCCATCCCTTGCGCCGCGCATACATGCGCAGGGTCATGGACGTGCAGGCCCCAAGCCCAGCCGCCAGCAGGCCATAGGGCGACGGTCCCCGGTTGGTGCCGCCATAAGCCAAAGGCTCATCCGCCCGTAAATGATGGGGTCCGGCCTGCACGTCCTGCAGGAACCCGGCGGTATCGGCCTCGGACACCCGGACAATGCCTTCCGGTGCGCCGATGGGCGGGGCGGGTGGGGTGAGATTCAGATAGCGTCCGACCCACGCCGCGATCACGTCTGCCGCGTATTCGGCATCCTTGGCCTTCGTGATCAGATGATCGGCATCATCCAGCGTGACAAAGCTTTTGGGGTGGCGGGCGGCCATGAAGATATTGGTCGCGTTTTCGATGCCCACAACGCCATCGCGGGGCGCATGCATCACCAGAAGCGCCGCTTTCAGGTCGGTGATCACCGGGCCGAGGATTTGCGCCTTTACGTCCTCGACAAAGGCCTTTCCGATGGTGAAAGGCCGTCCACCCAGATCAACCTCGGCCTTGCCCTGCGTCTCGATATCCTCAAGTGCATCGGCAAAATTGTGGGTCACATGTTCGGGATCATAAGGCGCACCGATGGTCACAACCGCCTTGATCCCGGCCATGTCACCCGCGGCGCGCAGCACCGCCGCCCCACCCAGCGAATGCCCGATCAGCATGGTCGGCGCCATGCCGCGATCCGCCAGATAATCCGCCGCCGCATGCAGGTCGCCGACATTTGACGTAAAGGTCGTGTTGGCGAATTCGCCTTTGGAATGGCCCAACCCGGTAAAGTCGAACCGCAACACCGCAATGCCCATTGCCGCCAGACGTGCGGCGATCCGCCGTACCGCCGGAATGTCCTTGGAACAGGTGAAGCAATGCGCAAAAAGGGCGGTGCCCAGATGCGGCCCATCGGGCAGGTCGAGCCGCGCCGACAGGATGTCATCGGAATGGCCGGGAAAAGTGATGCGTTCAGTTGTCATGTGGCAGATCCTCGGGGCCGGGGCGGGGCAGGCCCTTTGGCGTTTCGTCGGCTATCAAAGTGTGGGGCCTGTGACCCATTGGCAAGCATTGTGTCGGGAGCGTCACAGGATGGTGAGAGCGATGCCGGGAATGGTGAGTATTGTTGCATGCCTGCTGGCCGCCGGGTTCTTCGGCAGCTTTGCCGGGGCGCTGCATCCGTTGGGTGACAGCCTTGCGGTGTTCCGCATTCCCATCGCGGTCGTCTTTGCGCTTTGGGTGATCTGGTCCCCTTGGCCCGCATTTGTCCGCTGGTTGACGGCGGTGCTCTGCCTTGCGGCGATGGGGCAGATCGTGGCGCAGAAATACGTCTCGCACCCGCCGGGTCCGGTCACGATCTATCAGAAAAACCTGCGCTTCGAGAACGATCAGGTTGCAGCGCTTGCCGATGATATCCGCGCGGCCAATCCCGACATCGTTGCGCTGCAGGAACTGACCTCGCGCAATGCGCCGCTGGTGCGCGACCTGCGCGCCGAATTCCCCTATCAGGCAAGCTGCGCACTGGTCGACTGGGCACGGGTCGCGATCCTGTCGCGCTGGCCGATCGAGGGAGAGGTTTGCGTGCGAGGTCAGGGGTTTGTCGGCATACAGGTTGCCTCACCAGAGGGTCCGTTCTGGGCTTTCAGCTTGCATGCGTTCTGGCCATGGCCACACGGACAGGCGGCACAGTTTGACCGTCTTGCGCCGATCCTGGCAGAGCTTGACGGCCCTGTTGTCCTTGCGGGGGATTTCAACATGGTGCCTTGGTCGTTTGCACTTGGACGACTGGCCAACAGCACCGCCACCACGCGCGCAGGTCCGCTGTTTTCGACCCTGAGCAAACTGGGCGCGCCGCTGCCGATTGATCATGTTTACGCACCGGGTGGGGGGCGCGCGTCTGTCCGGCCGCAATTGGGGTCCGACCATGTTGGTGTTCTGGCCGAAGTGACGGTTTTTGACTGAGCGCTATTGCCCCATAAGTGCCGCATCGAAAGGGTATCTGGACAGGTTCTCGAACCCGTCTTCGGTGATCAGCACCTGGTCTTCCAACTTGATCGAGAAATCACCCCCCTCGGGGCTGACCAGTGCTTCGACGCAAAGGGTCATTCCCGCCTCAAGCGGATAGTCGAACGCGCCAGGAACCGCGTGATCGGGGTACGCCACCAGCGGCCATTCATCACACAGACCCACGCCATGCATCAGGCAGCCGTATTTCTGCACCTGGTATCTGTCGTGCAATACATGTGTGTTGGCCGTCAGGTCGGGGATCATCACGCCGGGTCTGAGCATCTCCATGTTGGTCATGATATGCTCATGCGCGTGCTGCATCGCCGCGATCATGTCGGGGCGGGGGGCTGTGTCGCCGATCCACCATGTCCGGCTGACATCGGTGCAAATGCCATAGCTGCCGATCAGGTCGGTATCGAAAGCGACGATCTCGTTCATCTGTACAATCCGCCCGCCGCATTCCTGAAACCACGGGTTGGTGCGCGGGCCGGAGGCCAGCAGCCGCGTTTCGATCCATTCGCCGCCGAGTCGGATATTCTCGGCATGCAGCACCGCCCAGATGTCGTCCTCAGACACGGTGCCGCCGGGGACGTGCGTGCGGGCAAAACGCTCCATCTCAGCCATGGCGACCTCGCAGGCATGAACAGAACAGCGCATCGCCTTGATCTCGTCCGGGCCTTTGATCGACCGCGCCTTTTCGGTGACCTCTTCACCCTCCATGATCTGCAAGCCCTGCGCCTGGAGTGCGCGCAGACCGTGCAGCATGATCTTGTCCACCGCCAGCCGCATATTGGCGGGCGCGTGTTCCGCGAGGATGCCGCGCACCTCGTTCGAGAACACATCCGCCGCCACATCCACCTTGTCGCCGCGATCAAAGTAAAACAGGTCCGCGCCTGACCGGGCCTCGCGCACCAGCGGGTTGAACTCGGACAGGAAGGGCGCGTTCTTGTAGTCCCAGATCACCATGTAACCATCGGCACAAAGCAGCACCGCGCGGAACGGGTTGTGCGTGTTCCAGAGCTGCATGTTGGTGCTGTCCGTGGCGTAGCGGATGTTGAGCGGATCGAACATCAAAAGCCCGCCATACCCACGATCCACGACATGCTGCGTCAGACGTGCCCAGCGATAGCGGCGCATTTCCTGCAGGTCAGGAAGCGCCAGCCCGGTTGCGGCCCATTCCGCATAGGCAAGCTGCGTTGGCCCGATTTCCACCCGGTCCTGATCGTTGGGCGTGTTGTCGCCCATCGTGGCCCCCCGTGTCGGGTCGATCTTACGGGTGTCCCGGAAATGTGTGTTCATGGCAGCGCCTCCTGCAAGGATGCTGGGCAGGAAGCCTTCAATAAACGCGCCAATTCGCGACCTGCGCTGCTGGACCCCATGCCGCTTTTGACGTTGCTGCAGGTGCAAATTGCCGCGTCGGCTGGGCTTTCAGGCCGCTCTGCGCTCGGCTATGGAGTTTGCATGATCCTGCAAACCCGTATCCCCTACGACATCCACACCCCGCGTCCCTTGCCGGGGGTTGCCCCGCTTGGTGCGGAGCCGTGGTTCATCGTGGACGAGGTTTACGCTCTTCAAATGGGTGAACGTCTGCGGCTTCTGAAGGATCGGCGCGACGATGTGATCGCGACCGACGCCCCGGACCCGGCGACAGTGGACAAGATGATGGACGTGGTGCTGGCGCAACTGCCGCCGGAGTTTTCGGTGTCAGGCCGAAAGGTGCTGTGCCCGGACGGTCGGAAGGTGACCATCGACCGCTCTGATCCCTTTGCAACATTGGGTCAGATCCTGCAGGATGATGTCTGCCTGATGGAAAAGCGCGGCGATGAACACGTCCTGACCGGCGCTGTTCTGTGTTTCCCGGCAAGCTGGCGGCTTTGCGAAAAGATCGGCCATCCACTGACCCACATTCATGTTCCGGTGAAATCCTACACCGATGATATCGCGCGCCGGGTGCAACGCCTGTTCGACGGTGTGCGCCCCGGTCGCCCGATCTGGCGGTTCAATGCGCTCTGGTACGAAGACCCGAGCCTGCATCAACCACGGTCACAATCAGAACCGCGTCCGCTCACCGAAATGGGCCAGACGCCCTATCTGCGCAGCGAACGACAAGTGCTCTGGCGGTTGCCCGACAACGATGCGGTGCTGTTCACGATCCACACCTACATGGTGGCGCGTGCGTCTGTGCCGAAGATCGAAACCCCGGTCTAGCTTCCTGCCCGCTGTGCCGAATACACGATGGCGCGCAGGTAGTTGCCGCTGTCGTTCCAGACCGACAAGACACTGAAATTGGGTGTGCCTTCGCCAAACGGCTGACCGGGCTGCCAGCCATTGCGGCGCAGCATGTTGGCCGCCGTGGCCAGCGCATCCACCGCGTTATAGGGATCGGCGCGGCCATCGCCATTGCCGTCCACGCGATATTTCAACCAGTTGCCCGCCAGAAACTGCATATGCCCCAGTTCACCCGACGGGCCACCTTTGGTCGATGTGGACAGGATGCCGTCATCCACCATGTCCAGCGCCGCAATGGCATGTGGTTCAAAGCGGGGGTGACGGCGGCAATAGGACGACAGTGTCACTGCCCCGTCGACCACCGAAGTGCCACCCAGATACCCGCCCCAGCTGGTCTCGAGCCCCCAGATGGTGGCAAGGATCCCCGCAGGAACCCCATAGTTCCGTTCAATTGACGCAAACGTGTTCGGGTTGCGGGCAATTCGCGACGCTGTTTGCGCGATAAAGCTGTCAGCTGTGCTGCCAGACCGCTTGGCCAGGAACTTGGCCGGATCACCCTGAAGCGTACCAGTCTGGTTGCCCGGATTGGATTCAAACCGCCATGTGATGTCCGACAAACGCGCGTTCGCCAAGGCGGACAAACCACGCTGTCCAACACCAGCCGCCGCAGCCTGTTGCGCAAGGGTTTGTTTGTATTGGTTAAAAGCGCCCTTGCTGGTGATGCACTCGGCCGCGAAGGCGGGAAGGGCGGCACACACAGACACACAGGCAGCGGCAATCAAACGACGCATCAAAGGATACTCCAACATCAAAAAGTTGGAGGATGTTAACAAATGTGGGATGATCGACAAGCGGGAACGCGCCGCACGGATTCCCCCGAAGCGCGTTCCGTCAGGTCAGGTCACAGCAGGCCGGTCAGACCCGGAGCCATGCCTGTCTGGTCCAGCGCGGCATACAAACCGACCACACCCAGCGCCATCGCGCCCGAGCGGACGTCTTCGCCGCGGACCAGATTGTGCACGATCAGCGGGATCGCCAAAGGCATCGCGAACACCGCCGTTGTCAGGGAAATCGCCCAGGCGGACAGGCGCATTGGTGCGGTCTTGGCCCGGCGCTGTTCCAGTTCGAGCCGTTCAACCTCTTCCAGAGTGACACCGTTCATCTGCGTCCGCAGCGCGCTCATCATCCAGTGATCAAGCTGCGCGGACGATTTTCCCGGCGCGGCGCGCTGTGTCTTGAGCGACTTGATCTTGCGCGGGATGATGCGCGCTTTGGGAAAGGCAAGATCGGAAACGCCATCCCCGGCGGCTATGAAGTCAGCCGCCGCAAGAGGCTTTTCCGACCCGTTCCAGAACACCGTATGCACATCGTATTCCTGGCAGAGTTCAGCCGCGATATTGGCCAGACGGCTGGCGCAAGCCTGCGTATTCACGCCGCGACTTGCGACAAGCACGACGCTTGACTGCCCGGCCTCGTCAATCGCAACCGTTAGGGTGTCCGTGTCATCCACAACCCAATCAATGTAATCGCGGGTCACAGGAAGGCGTTGATAGCGGGCGCGATGGTTGGACAAGGCGCGGCCGATGGATGGAACAATAGACTGACAGATCGCATCGCGGGTCTTGTCAGTCACCAGACTAATTACTGTCACATCCGAATTAGACATCTCTGAAGCTCCCCAGGTGCAATCGAATGATTCATCCCTCCAGTTCTGAAATCCCAATGTGGTCGAAATACGGAAACAATTTGTCTCAAACCCAAAAATTGGCCTCGTTTTGGCATTTTGTGGTGGTTTTTCACGAGCGCCGGGCGCGGATTGGTCCAAACACCTCAATCAGCGCAGGCTGACCCGGCCTGTCGGCCCAGACAGACTCGCCGTCTGCACGCGATTCGAGACGCGGCCTTGCGAGGCGAAAAAAGACGCGACTGACGCCTTTGTGTTGGGCAAGGTGACCTTAGTAGGGGGCTAAGAAAAGCGTTCCGACTGCGGCCGCCACAGGCAGAAGAACGAGGATCAGCACAGCAACGAAGATGTACTTGATCAAAGTCCCCTTGGGGTGATTGGAAAATGCCAGTGACCGCCCTCTTCTTGCAGGCAGGCTTGATACGTCGGACGCGATCATCTCGTGTTTGGCGTTCAGACGCGCCACGCGGTTCTGGAAGTCGTTGTTCATGACGTCGATCCTCGCACCTGTCAGACCCGATTGCCCCGTTTGGGTACGGGGTGGGGGAAACATGCGATCCCGATACGGCGGACACTGGACAAAAGCAGGGCAATTTTCCGGCACAGAGCCATGTCGTGCGCGAAACCAATAAAAAAGGGCGCCCCGTAAGGCGCCCTTTTCCAAAGTTGAGAAAGGTCGGGATCAGCAGCTATAGTACATGCCGAACTCGACCGGGTGCGGCGTGTGCTCGTACAGCTCGATCTCTTCCATTTTCAGATCGATATAGCCTTCGATCTGGTCCTTGGTGAACACGTCACCGGCCAGCAGGAAGTCCATGTCGGCCTTCAGCTCGTCAATCGCTTCGCGCAAGCTGCCGCAGACGGTCGGGATGCCTTCCAGCTCTTCGGCAGGCAGATCGTAAAGGTTCTTGTCCATTGCCTCACCCGGATCGATCTTGTTCAGGATCCCGTCAAGACCCGCCATCAGCAGGGCTGCAAAGCACAGGTAGGGGTTGGCCGACGGATCGGGGAACCGGGCCTCGACGCGCTTGGCTTTCGGGTTTTCGGTCCACGGAATACGGACACAACCAGACCGGTTGCGGGCGGAATAGGCGCGCAGAACCGGCGCTTCAAAGCCCGGAATCAGACGCTTGTAGCTGTTGGTCGACGGGTTGGTGAAGGCGTTGAGCGCCTTGGCATGCTTCAGGATGCCGCCGATGAAGTACAAGGCTTCCTGAGACAGGTCCGCATATTTGTCGCCTGCGAAAAGCGGCTTGCCGTCTTTCCAGATCGACATGTTGCAATGCATGCCGGTGCCGTTGTCGCCGTAGATCGGCTTGGGCATGAACGTCGCGGACTTGCCATAGGCCTGTGCCACGTTGTGGATCACATACTTGTACTTCTGAAGCTCGTCCGCCTGCTTGGTCAACGTGCCGAAGATCAGACCCAGCTCGTGCTGGCACGACGCCACTTCGTGGTGGTGCTTGTCGACCTTCATCCCCAGACGCTTCATCGTGGAGAGCATTTCCGAACGGATGTCCTGACCGTCGTCGATCGGGTTGACCGGGAAATAGCCACCCTTGAGGCCCGGACGGTGACCGGTGTTGCCCATCTCGTATTCTGTGTCGGTGTTCCAGGACGCGTCCAGCGCGTCAACTTCGTAGGACACCTTGTTGATCGAATTCTGGAAACGAACGTCGTCAAACAGGAAGAATTCGGCTTCCGGACCCCAGTAGGACACATCGCCAACGCCCGAGGACACGAGGTACGCTTCGGCCTTTTCAGCAGTCGACCGCGGATCGCGGTCATACGCTTCGCCGGTGTCGGGTTCGACGATGGAACAATGCACACAGACTGTCTTTTCGGCGTAGAACGGATCGATATACGCACTTTCAGTGTCGGGCATCAGTTTCATGTCAGAGGCTTCGATGGATTTCCAGCCAGCAATCGAAGAGCCGTCGAACATGAAACCTTCTTCTAGAAAGTCTTCGTCAACTTCGTCTGCAATCACGGTCACATGCTGCAGCTTGCCGCGCGGGTCGGTAAACCGGATGTCCACATAGGCGACATCTTCGTCTTTGATCATCTTGAGAAGCGCTTCAGTGCTCATTCTCTCTTCCCTTTCACTGATATTGGGTAATTTCGTCTAATTCGTGGAGCGTCAGATCGCGTCGGACCCTGTTTCCCCTGTGCGGATGCGAATGGCCTGTTCGACCGGAGACACGAAAATCTTGCCATCGCCGATCTTGTCGGTCTTGGCGGCCTCGACAATGGCCTCGATCGCGCCATCGACCTGATCATCGTCAAGAACAACCTCGATCTTCACTTTGGGCAGGAAATCCACAACGTATTCCGCACCGCGGTACAGTTCCGTGTGACCTTTCTGGCGGCCGAAGCCTTTGACTTCGACAACGCTCAGACCCTGAATGCCGGCGTCCTGAAGAGCTTCCTTCACCTCGTCGAGTTTGAAGGGTTTGATGATGGCTTCAATCTTTTTCATTGCGGGTCCCTCGCTCTTGCATTGCGCTCGTCAGACCACTTCTGTTTGAGAGCCACAATCAGCTAGGGTAATTGAAAGGCCAGTGGGCATAGGGATTGAAAAATTGCGCCTAATAATTGTGCGAAATGCACAATAATTATGCGAAAGTGAATCGATGAGGAAAACACAGTGACCGAATTGCTCACCTCCGCCCAGATGCGCGCCGTTGAAACGGCCGCAATCGAGTCGGGTGCCGTGACGGGCCTGCAGCTCATGGAACGCGCGGGACGGGGCGCGGTGGTGGCCGCATTGCAAACCTGGCCCGAACTTTCGAAAGGGGCGCATCGCGCGTTGATCCTCTGCGGACCGGGCAACAATGGCGGGGACGGGTTTGTCATCGCGCGCCGCCTGCATGATCTTGGCTGGGCGGTTGATGTCTTTCTGTTCGGTGTTGCGGAAAAGCTGCCCGCCGATGCACGGGTGAACCACGACCTCTGGATGCAGTTTGGCACGGTGAACAGCTTCGACCCGGCGGCGTTCTCGCAATGCGACCGTCCCGAACTTTTTGTTGACGCCGTGTTCGGAACGGGCCTGACACGCCCCTTGCCCGACGAATTGGCGACTGCCCTCGATCCCCGCATGATGGGCAACTGGCCGCGCGGCCCGGCCATTCGCCGCCTGGCCATTGACTGCCCCTCCGGACTGAATCTCGACACGGGAACAATGCCGAGCGAAGACTTCGATCCGCCGCGGCTCAACTCCGCACATCTTACCGTGTCGTTCCATGCTTTGAAAATGGGTCACAAACTCGCGCTCGGACCGACTCTGTGCGGAACGGTCAAGGTTGTCGATATCGGATTGCAGGGCGAGGCGGCGTCGGAACGGCATATGGTCGGAACACCGCCAGACCCCCAGCGCGCCCGCCTCGTGACGCCCGAGTTCGCGCACCGACCTCTGCCAAGACACATCTGGCCCGGCGCCATGGTCGCCAAGCTGCGCGGGAAAGGGCACAAGTACGATTACGGTCATGTCATGGTCTTGGCTGGCGGAGTAGGTCAGGGTGGAGCCGCGCGTCTGGCCGCGCGCACGGGGCTGCGGGCCGGAGCAGGGCTGGTCACCGTGTTGTGCCCGCCTTCGGCCCTACAGGAAAACGCCTGTCATCTTGATGCGGTGATGCTCAAGGCCTCTGCCGATGCCGAGGCTTTCACTCGGATCGCGGATGATCGGGTGACATCTTTATGTCTGGGTCCCGGTCTTGGCGTCGGTCCGGACACGCGCGCCTTGGTCGGCGCGGCCCTGGCACATAAAGGCGGTGATCGCGCATGGCGCGAAACGGCGGTGGTTCTGGACGCAGATGCGTTGACGTCGTTCACCGAGGACCCGGACGCGCTTTTCAACATGACCCACAAGCGCACCGTCCTGACACCGCATGAGGGCGAATTCGCCCGGCTGTTCCCGGATCTTGCGCAGTCAAAACGCGCGTCGCGCTCCAAGATCGACGTGGTGCGCGACGCCGCCAATCGTGCGGGATGCATCGTCCTCCTCAAGGGTGAGGACACGGTGATCGCCCAGCCGGGTGGAGGCGCAAGCGTCCACAGCGCCACCGGGCCCCGAGCGGTGCCGTGGCTTGCCACAGCTGGCGCCGGGGATGTGCTGGCAGGGCTGATCGCAGGGCTGGCCGCGCCAGGAACGGCCCCGGACCTGTTCTGCGTTGTCGAAGCGGCAATCTGGCTTCACTGCGAAGCCGCCCTCGCATTTGGACCGGGCCTTATTGCCGAAGATCTGCCCGAGATGCTTCCAAAGGTTTTCGCAAGTCTCGGGACGCAAGAAACTTCGTACGAAGTTTCTTAACGCACCAGAATTTTCGTACGAAAATTCTTCTCGCATCGGCGCATGAGCTTTGCTACTGACCAGCGCAATGCGGGTGTGGCGGAATTGGTAGACGCACCAGATTTAGGTTCTGGCGCCTTTGGCGTGGGGGTTCGAGTCCCTTCACCCGCACCAAAAATCAGTTGGCCAAGGCTCTGTTTTTCAATTATTTCAAGCGCATAGCGTCCTTCCTTAGACTCAATTCGGGACACACTGAGGACACGCGCAATGGGAATGACGATGAAGCTACAGTACGTTGATGAATTCTTGGGGGGCCGCAAGAGGTTCCGCTGCCGCTAGCCCAAGGTTTTCAGGGAGACTATCTTCAGGGTCCAATGGCCCTGACGCGGCCTCTCAGGCAATAATGAAACACCCACACACCGTGACCAAGGTTCCCCGTCGCCATAGATGACCGCTTTGATCTGCACCGTTTCAAGAGGCCACAACTTCTTCGGTCAGGTCTGCCAGAACATCCGCGGCAATTTCGAACGAGCGGACCCGCGCCGCGTGGTCGTGGATCATGCCGGTCACCATGAGTTCGTCGGGGTGATAAGTGTCGATGATGTTGCGAAGCTTCTGTCTGATGGTCGAAGCCGAACCAGTGGCGGAACAGGACAGGGCTTGTTCCACCTGGGCCATGACCGGAGCCGGTATCTCCCGGTCCAGGTGATGCGTCGGGTGAGGCAACTTTCCCGGCCGGCCTGTTCTCAGCCGCGCAAATGCGAGAAATTGCGAGGAGCGCAGGAACGATGCCTCCGCATCGGTTGCAGCCGCGCAAACACCCGCCGCCATCATCACATGGGGTTTCTCCAGTTGGTCAGAGGGTTGGAAGGTGCTGCGATAGATCGCCAACGCCTGTTCGAGCATGTCCGGCGCGAAATGCGACGCAAAAGCATAGGGCAACCCGAGCCAGGCGGCCAGTTGCGCGCCGTAAAGGCTTGAGCCCAGGATCCAGACCGGAACATGGGTGCCTGCGCCAGGAATGGCGCGCACGGGCGTGGCGTCGGAGCTGTCTCCGAAATAGCTGATCAGTTCCTGCACATCCTGCGGGAAGCTGTCCTCGGGTGCCATGTGCCGACGGAGCGCCCTCGCGGTGGCCATGTCGGTGCCGGGAGCCCGACCCAGACCCAAGTCGATCCGACCCGGATAAAGCGTTGCAAGGGTGCCGAACTGTTCGGCAATGACCAGCGGTGCATGGTTGGGCAACATGATGCCACCGGCACCGATCCGCATGGTGGATGTTGCCGAGGCCACATGGCCGATCACCACGGCGGTGGCCGCACTCGCGATGCCGGGCATGTTGTGATGCTCGGCCAACCAATAGCGGTGATACCCGAACCGTTCGGCGGCACGGGCAAGGTCGACTGTGGCGGCCAGCGCATCGGCGGCGCTTTTGCCTTCTGGGATGGGCGACAGGTCGAGAAGCGAGAATTTCTGCATGGCAATCTCCGTTGACCACCAGCTAATCATTTCGAGCGGTCAGGCCAAGGTCTTGATGTTTGTGATTGAATGCACATGGCTGCTTCGTCATTGAAAGCCTGCCTTGAACGCAGTGGCCGTCAGAGACACATGCGCATCCAGAGGCGGGCGCAATTCGCAAGCCTTTGGCGTTCGCGCGAACTCATGGAGCCGAAAAAAAATGTACCAGTTCTCCCGTCGCTCGTCCGCAACAGCCAATTCGTTGCGCGCGATGTAGAACGGCGTGCGCTTCCAGCCGTTGGTCGTTTTCACCGCGACAAGGCGGTCCTGGCCATCTGGGGTGAAACTTGTAATTTCAGACCAGCAGCAATCGAAATTGTCACTGAGAACTGACCCATGTGGAACCTTGCCCCTGACGGGATTTGTCGGGGGGTATTGGAGTGATCGACATGGAATTATTGAGCGTCATTCGACGTTGGGCGTCGTTGGACAAGATGCCCATCCGCGATACGGGAAGGTGTGCGCTGACATGAATCAAGGGTGATCGACGACGTTGTCAGGACCGATGGCCATGACGAAGTCTTGCCTTGAAATTCGGTCCGTTTTGCATGCGCCGCCCGTAACTTGGTCAATATTTCCGCTCGGGACACCAGCCCATGCCATTTTCCCGATGCGACGAGCGAACAACATGTTAATTCAATAACATGGACATTGTTCTGATCACGACCGTCATAGCCTCGCTGTTCCTCGTCATAGGGGTGGCAGAGCCGTTGGCGGCGCGGTTGCGTCTGCCCTACAGTGTGATCCTGGCGAGCATCGGCGTTCTGATCGGTGTCGGCGCGATATTCTTCCTGCGGACCGAGTTGACCGATGCTCTCAACCCGGTGGCCGAGGCGATCCTTGGTCTGCCGATCCGGTCCAACGTCTTTCTCTACGTCTTTCTGCCGACGCTGCTGTTCCAGGCGACGCTGGGGATGAACCTGCGCCGGATGCTGGATGACTGGGTTCCCATCCTCGTGCTTGCGGTTGTGGCCGTGGTCGTGGCGACACTGAGTGTGGGCTATGCGCTTGCTTCGGCCAGCGCGCTGCCGCTGGCCGCGTGTCTTCTGATCGGGGCGATCGTGTCCACCACAGATCCGTCGGCGGTGGTCTCGATCTTTCGGTCGATCTCGGCACCGCGCCGGCTCGCGCGGATCATCGAGGGTGAAAGCCTGCTGAACGATGCAGCGGCCATTGCGCTTTTCGGTCTGTTCATGGGGTTCGTGATGCTGGGTGTGCCGGACCCGAACCTCGGGGATGCGCTGGCCCGGTTCCCGCTGCTGATTTTCGGGGGTGCACTCACGGGGTGGTTGGCGGCGCGGATCGCAGTTTGGGTCATGGCGCTGTTCAGCCGGCACGAACTTGCGCAGATATCGATCTCTGTCGCGCTGCCTTACCTTGCTTATATCGGCGCCGAGCAGAGCGTCGGAGCATCTGGCGTCATCGCGGTTGTTGCCGCCGGACTGACGCTGAACCTGACCGGACCGGGACGCTTGCCGCCGCAGGCATGGACAAACCTGCGCGAACTTTGGGACGTGCTGGCGCATTGGGCCGGAGCCCTGATCTTCATCCTTGCAGCGCTGCTGATCCCGCGGCTTCTGGAAGAGGTGCGGGTCGCAGATTTCGTGCTTGTCGGCGTGGTGATCCTTGCTGCGATCGCCGCGCGCCTGGTGATCCTCTTTGGCCTTCTGCCGTTGTTGACGTTGCTGAAACTCTCCCCTGCGGTCGAGCGACCCTACCGGGTCGCGATCCTCTGGGGCGGTTTGCGAGGAGCCGTGACGCTGGCATTGGCGCTTGCGGTGACCGAGAGCTTCCGCGTGCCCGATGGCATCCAGCGCCTTGTCGGCATCCTTGCGACCGGCTTCACGCTTTTCACGCTGATCGTGCAGGGTACGACGCTGCGCTGGATCATCGGTCGGCTTGGTCTTGACCGGCTGTCGCCCATCGACGAGGCGCTGTCGCGTCAGGTGGTCGCCGTCGCGTTGCAGACGGTGCGTGAGGACGTGGCGCGCACCACCGAGAACTACGAACTCAGTCATGATATCGTCCGGTCCGAAGCCAAGCGTTTCGGTGAGCGTCTGGACGACGCCGTAAAGACGGCCGAGGACAGTGCGGATATTCAGGACCGCGATCGGATCACGTTGGGCCTGATCGCCCTGGCCGGGCATGAACGCGACACGATCCTTGCGCGGGTGCGCGAAAGGACGATTTCGGGCCGCATGGCCGAACAGGTGATATCGGACGCCGATCGCCTGATCGAGGGGGCGCGCTCTGGCGGGCGAAGCGGCTACAACCGCGCCGCCCGTCACAGCGTTGCCTACGGGCGCGCATTCCGTGCCACAGGCTTCATTCACAGCCGATTGCGCCTGTCCGGCCCACTGGCCATCATAACCGCGAACCGGTTCGAATTGCTCTTGTCGCAGCGTCTGGTCCTGCGGGATCTGGGGGCCTTCATCGATGGCCGCATCCGCCGCATTCATGGACGCCGGGTGGCAGAACTCTTGCGCGAGTCGTTGTCGCGTCGGATCGATTCCGTTGAAACCGCCCTTGAAGGCCTTCGCCTGCAATATCCGGGCTATGCAGAGGAGCTGGAGCGGCGGTTTATCCGCCGGACGGCGCTGCGGTTGGAAGAGCGCGAATACACAACCATGCGGGAGGACGGCCTGATCGGAGCGGAGGTCTACACCAAGCTCATGGAAGGTCTCGACCTGCGCCGTGCAGCGGCCGAGGATCGCCCGCAATTGGATATCGCATTGCAACGCATTGATCTGGTGCGCCAGTTCCCGCTTTTTTCAGGCTTGGCAGAGGCAGATTTGAAACGGCTGAGCCGCGTCCTCAAAACGCGTTACGTCAATGCTGGCGACCTCATTATGCGCAAGGACAACACTGCAAAAAGCGTGTTCTTCATCGCCTCAGGTGCGGCAGAATTGGAAACGGCTGGCCAAACCTGGCGACTTGGGCGCGGAGAGATGTTTGGCCAGATGGCGATCTTGATGAAGAACATTCGCAAGACCGAGGTGCGTGCGATTGCGCCTTCGACCCTTCTTGAACTGGACGAGGTCCGGTTTCGCCGATTGTTGGGACGCAGTAGCGCCTTGAAAGACGCGGTCCACGCCAGCGCCGAGAAACGCGGTATTGAGCCTGGGGATTTGTTCGATGATCACGACGTCACTTGACGGGAAGTCGCGCCGCGTCGAACGCGGGCTTAATTCCTATGAGGTTGCGGATCGCAGCCATTTTGCGGGGATCCCTTCCGGCGCCTGCTGGGGCAAAAACACGGCAAAAGGCGTGTAAATGCCGAAGTCCAAAGGGGGATCGGATTGGCCATTGCTTACGGCAAGCACAACCCTCTTTTGTGCGGCACCTGGCACAAGACAGCTGTTGGAAGCAGGGTCTCTGGCACATGGACAGCCCGCTCCCAAATGCTATACCGATACATCGGAACCGTGGCTTGCAATAAAAGCACCCAAGTTATGTAGGAAGTGCCGACTTTGCCGGAACTGGACGTTCTTTCTGTTTTCTTCCTGGCGGCCGTCGCGCTCGGTTTCGTTCCTGGTCCGGACAATATCTTTGTGCTGACCCAGTCAGCGCTCTATGGGCGATTGCCTGGCTTGGTTGTGACGCTGGGGCTCTGCACGGGATTGCTCTTTCACACGGTTGCAGTCGCATTTGGCGTCGCGGCGATCTTCTCTACCTCCGCAATCGCCTTTACCGTGATCAAGCTGTTCGGAGCCGCCTATCTTCTTTACCTCGCATGGCAAGCGTTCAAGGCAAGCACCTCCAGGATCTCTTCCGAAGAGGGTTCCCAGCCCAGCCTGTCACAGTTGTATCGCCGCGGTATCGTGATGAATATCACCAATCCCAAAGTGGCGATTTTCTTTCTGGCGTTCCTGCCGCAATTCGCCGATCCCTCGGTCGGTCCGCTCGTTCCGCAACTCCTTGGCCTCGGCTGCATTTTCATCTTGGCGACGATACTCGTCTTCGGACTTGTGGCTTGGGGCGCCGGGTTTCTTGGCGAATGGCTTAAGGGATCCCCGACTGCACAGCTAGTTCTGAACCGTGTTGCAGCATTTGTTTTTGTCGCCTTGGCCGTCAGATTGGCAGCGACCCAGAGGTAGCGATTGGCCAAACGCAATGGTGCCGAACCGCATTGTTGGTTTCGTCCTTGTCTCGCAGTGACCTCAATAAGAAAATTCTTGATCAATAAAAAAGTTTTAGATTGGACGGTTGGGCCCAGAGCATAGTCCCATGCCTTTACCGAGTGGATATCGCCCGCTCTTCTATCTTGAGGCAAACTCAATGGATGACAGCTTTCGCCATCTCGCCGGAGACCTGATGTGGCTATCTCGCAAACGCCTCGCTGAGGCGGTGCAGGGGGTGAAGATGCTGCTCAATGAGTTTCAAGGCTGCGGCATCGTCGTGCCGTCTGAGCGCACTGATCATGCTGCGATGTTCCGTCTCAATAATGTCCGTCTTGCCGATGCCCATTTGCAAAGAAAGCATCGCGATCCTTGTGAGATTGGCTTCAAGACTGTTGAAAACCTGAACAAGCACCGTGTTTCCTGCCGCTCCAACAATCGCTTGATGAAAACGCCGGTTCAGTTCTGCACAAACAAGCAGATCGGACGCGGATTTCGCCTCATGCTCATCGCAAATGGCATCCAGTTCAGGTGGAACCGGAAGCGCCTTTCTTCAAATGGACGACGCGGCATGACTTTCGATCATCAAACGCACATCATAGACATCCCGCAATTCGGCGGCGGACAGGGACTTCACAAGAGCGCCCCGTCTGGGGTGCAGTTCCAAAAAGCCCTCGGCGGCCAACCTGTTCAAAGCCTCGCGGACGGGCGTGCGCGACACTCCGGCCATTTCGCAGACAAGCGCCTCTTCGATGAATTGACCGGATTCGAAATCCCGGCGCAGAATGCCGTTTCGAACAGCCTCATAGGCACGTTCTCGGGCGGTCATTACACTGCTTGGAGCGACATGTTGCTGCATTTTTCCTCTTCTGCAAATGACAGGCAAATTTCAGTGGGGTGCAATTTGATGCATTGCCTTCGCGATACAACGCGATTTTTATGTATACTTGACGTACACGCAAAAGGAGCCGCGCTTCAATGATGGATGGCCCGATCAGTGACGAAATGACCGCGCATTGGCGTGTGGGTGTCGATTCAGGAGGGACATTTACGGATGTTTGCCTGTTCGACGAAACATCCGGTCGCATTTCGGTGTGGAAGGTTTCCTCAACGCCGGACGATCCATCGCGTGGCATCGCCGCGGGCGTCGAAGAGGGGATGCGCCACTGTGATGGTGCGGTGGACATGCCTGCTGCGGGAATTTCCTATCTTGGTCACGGCACCACGGTGGCCACCAACGCGCTGATCACCCATCGAGGTGCCAAAGTGGGTCTTGTGACAACCGGCGGTTTTCGCGACCTGCTGGAAATCGGCCGACAGAAACGCCCCGATCTCTATGATCTGTTCGCCTCCAAACCGCCAACGCTGGTTCCGCGCGACCTGCGGTTCGAGGTGCCCGAGCGTGTGCTGCATACGGGCGAGGTCGCGGTTTCGCTGGATGAAGAGGCGGTGCGCCGTGCCGCGCATGGTTTGCGGGATGCAGGTGTCGGCGCTGTCGCGGTCTGTTTCCTGTATTCGTTTGTGAACCCGTTACATGAACAACTGGCATGCCGCATTCTTGCCGAGGAATTGACGGACGTCTTCATCTGCGCGAGCCATGAAATCGCCCCGGAGTTTCGCGAATTCGAGCGTCTGTCCACCGCGACCGTGAATGCCTATCTCGGCCCGATCATGCATCGCTACATCAGCCGACTGACACCGCGTCTTCAAGCGCTCGGGTTGTCGGCTGCACCGCATCTGACGCAATCGAATGGCGGAGTGGTGCGATTTGAAGTTGCCGCCGAAACACCGGTTCGCGCGGTTCTGTCAGGTCCGTCCACCGGAGTGGTCGCGGCGCAAGCCATCGGCAGGCAAGCTGGTTTTGACGACATCATCACCTTCGACATGGGCGGGACGTCGTCGGATGTTGCGCTGATGGCGGGTGGGCAAACCACCCGCACCAACGAAAGCACGGTGCATGGATATCCGATCAAGGCTCCGATGCTGGACATTCACACGGTTGGCGCTGGCGGAGGGTCGATTGCGACCGTCGACGCCGGGGGTCTGCTGAAAGTCGGTCCAGAAAGCGCCGGGGCAGATCCCGGTCCGGTCTGCTATGGGCTTGGTGCGACGGAGCCAACTGTCACCGATGCCAATATCGTGCTGCAAATTCTGAATCCGAACCACCTGTTGTCGGGCCGGATGGAGGTGCGTCGGGATCTGGCGCTCGAGGCGATCGGCCAGATGGCAGTGCAGCTTGGCATGGATGTGATGGACACCGCCCAAGGGATCATTTCGGTGGTGACCGCCAACATGGCCAAGGCCATTCGGGTGATTTCGGTGCAGCGTGGCCATGACCCGCGCGCCTATGCCTTGATGGCTTTCGGCGGGGCAGGGCCGCTTCATGCGGTAAGGCTCGCGCAGGAACTTGGCATGAAACGCGTCATCGTCCCGCGCAACCCCGGCATTCTCTGTGCCATGGGGCTTCTCTTGACCGACCTCAGAGCGGATTTTTCCACGACGCGCCTCGTGCCTCTGGAGGAGGCAAACCTGCCGTCCATCGTCGAGGCGGCAACACAGGTCGAACACGACGCATCAACCTGGTTTGAAACCGAAGCCATAGCCGCCGACCGACGCCGGATGACCCGACGGGTCGATATGCGTTATGACGGCCAGAACTACGAACTTTCTATCGCGATCCCCGAAGGACCGATCACGTCCGAGACCCTGAACAGGTTGCGAGACGGCTTCACCGAAGCGCATCGGCAGATGTACGGCTTTGCCGTCGAAGGCGAACGTATCCTCTGCGTAACGTTTCGGGCCGAGGCGCTTGGGGTTGTCCAGAAAGCGGATTTGCCCCGACGGGACGCCGGACCGTCCGATGCGACGGGCGCGATTGTGGGCCGGCGTGACGTCTGGTTCCCGGAAACCCGCAGCTTTACGGAAACCGCCAACCTCTCCCGCGATCTGTTGGCCTCGGGCATGATTTTTTCGGGCCCTGCGATCATCGAACAAATGGACACGACAACGCTGGTTCCGCCGGGGACCAAAGTCTGGGTCGATGAAATCGAAAACCTAATCCTGGAGTTGCCGGAATGAACGCCACACCGTCCTCTCAGTCGCTTGATCCGATCACGGTGGAAGTCATCGGCGCGGCCCTGTCCTCGATTGTCGAGGAAACCGGCGAAGCGCTTGTCCGGGCGTCCTATTCCACCAACATCAAAGAGCGGCGGGATTGCTCGACCGCGTTGTTCGACCGGGAAGGGCGCACCTTGTGCCAAGCGGAACATATTCCTGTTCATCTGGGCAGTTTCCTTGATTTCATTCCAATACTACTCGAAGGCCACGATGAAGACGCCATCCGGCCCGGCGACGTGTTCATCGGCAATGATGCCTATCGCGGCGGTGGAACACATCTGCCGGACATCGTCTTGGCCGAACCGATCTTCATCAACTGCGTCTTGTCGGCCTGGACCGTCAATCTGGCGCATCATTCCGATTTCGTGGACCGGGCGCATGCCCATATCTATCAGGAAGGCCTGCGGATTCCGCCCATCCGGCTTTATCGCGCCGGTGACTTGCAGACGGATGTGCAGGACCTGATCCTTCTCAACTGTCAGGTGCCGCGTGAACGCCTGTCTGATCTGCGCGCGCAGATGGCAGCCAACCGGGTTGGCGTCCATCGCTTTCAGGAACTGTGCGCACGGTATGGCGTGGAAACCGTGTTGGCGTCCGGGCAGGCGCTTCTGGATTATGCCGAACGCAAGATGCGCGCTGGAATTGCGGCCCTTCCTGACGGCCAGTGGCGGTTCG
>NZ_JBHYFV010000005.1:0-174302 GCF_051859345.1 Marivita sp.
AGCCACACCGCGACGCATGGTGCCTTCGGCGCGCTCGCACATGGCATCGGGACATCCGAGGTGGAACACGTTCTGGCGACCCAAACGCTGATCCAGCGCAAGGGCAAGAACATGAAGGTCGAAATCACCGGCAAGCTGAGCCCCGGTGTCACGGCAAAGGACATCACCCTGTCAGTGATCGGGAAAACCGGAACTGCTGGCGGCACGGGATACGTCATCGAATATTGCGGCGAAGCGATCCGCGATCTGTCGATGGAAGGTCGGATGACCGTGTGCAACATGGCCATCGAAGGCGGTGCACGGGCTGGTCTGATTGCGCCGGATGAAAAAACCTTCGAGTACGTCAGGGGACGGCCTCACGCCCCGAAAGCCGCGCAGTGGGAAGCAGCGCTGGCTTGGTGGAAGACGTTGTACTCTGATGACGACGCGCATTGGGACAAGGTCGTGACCATCAAGGGCGAAGACATCGCGCCTGTCGTGACATGGGGTACGTCGCCAGAAGACGTCTTGCCGATCACGGCTGATGTGCCCGCTGCCGAGAGCTTTGAAGGCGGCAAGGTTGGCGCCGTGCAGCGGTCTTTGGACTATATGGGGCTCAAGGCTGGGCAAAAGCTGTCGGATATCGAGATCGACACCGTTTTCATCGGCTCCTGCACCAATGGCCGGATCGAAGACCTGCGGGCGGCAGCTGAAATCCTGAAGGGCAAGAAAATTGCAGTGAAACGGGCGATGGTTGTGCCCGGTTCGGGACTTGTGCGTGCGCAGGCCGAAGAAGAGGGTCTCGCGGATATCTTCAAAGAGGCGGGTTTCGAATGGCGTCTTGCGGGATGTTCCATGTGCCTTGCCATGAACCCCGATCAGCTTTCCCCGGGCGAACGCTGTGCGGCCACTTCGAACCGCAACTTCGAAGGTCGTCAAGGCCGGGGTGGTCGGACGCATTTGATGTCGCCCGCGATGGCAGCGGCTGCTGCGGTGACCGGGAAACTGACCGACGTTCGGGAGATGATGTAATGGAAAAATTCGAAAAACTCACCGGGATCGCGGCACCCATGCCGTTGGTGAATATCGACACAGATATGATCATCCCCAAGCAGTTCCTGAAAACGATCAAGCGGTCGGGTCTGGGTGTGAACCTGTTCGATGAGATGCGCTATGATGACAACGGAAACGAGATCCCTGATTTCGTGCTGAACAAGCCGCAATACCGCGAGGCAGAGGTTCTGGTGGCAGGCGACAATTTCGGCTGTGGATCATCGCGCGAACATGCACCTTGGGCGCTCAAGGATTTCGGAATCAAGTCGGTCATTTCCACGTCGTTCGCCGACATATTCTACAACAACTGTTTCAAGAACGGCATTCTGCCCATCGTGCTGCCGAAAGAGGCAGTCGATGTGCTGATGAAGGACGCCGAGAAAGGGTCCAACGCGCGGATGACCGTTGATCTCGAAAACCAGGTTGTGACAAGTTCGGATGGAGAGAGCTTTGCCTTCGAAGTGGACAGCTTTCGCAAGCACTGCCTTATGAATGGTCTGGACGATATTGGCCTGACCATGGAAAAGGCGGCCGCGATCGACAGCTTTGAAACTCAGGCTTCACAGGCCCGTCCCTGGGTTTGAAACTCCGGTAAGCGTGATAGGAAAGGCCGTCCTTCTGGGCGGCTTTTTCAATTCGGAGGTCTGGATCGACGTCCTACCAGATGTTGTGGTCGTCTGATGCGCTGCCATATTTTGCCGAGCGGCCTGATGTAATCGCGCACCAGTTTCGGTGTAACTCCAATGATTTCACAGGGATAAAGCATCACCAGAGTTGAGCGGACATCCGAACTTGGGCAAAACTGGGGCGATAATGAGGCAGTCCGTCGATCCCGGCGGCACAAATTCGGAACAAGGTTGCGGCATCGTATCGCTTCCGTCCGATTTGAAGGGAAACCAGAGTGGTCAAGCGGATCATCGGATCAGCTGTGCGTGCGCTGTTGATGGCATTTCTCATGGCGGTTCCATCCCTGGTATTGCCGGGGACGTCCAGTGATGCTGCCCAATTGGCGGCACTGGTCGCTCTGGTTGCAGCTGTCGTGACATTTGCTGAATACAACAGTGAGTACCCGACCTTTCTGGAATTCCGGAACGCGCCACCGTTCAACCGGCTGCGATTTCTTGCGCTGTTCTTTTGTGTGTGGTTTGCGTCCCTGCTGATCGCCTCTGAGGCGCGTGATCCGGCATTGCCGCCGACCCTGCTCGAGAATTTGGCAGTCAGTGCGAAGTCAATGCTGGACTTCCCGTTCTCACCGGTCCGCCTTATATCAATTACATTCGCAGATTTGCCTGCGCCT
Source organism: Marivita sp. (assembly GCF_051859345.1). Classification (GTDB taxonomy): domain Bacteria; phylum Pseudomonadota; class Alphaproteobacteria; order Rhodobacterales; family Rhodobacteraceae; genus Marivita. Next base: position 2,330 of record NZ_JBHYFV010000005.1, read on the forward strand.
TTTGATGTGGACGGGGCGACGCGAATTGCCAGTCTGCTATTGCTGGTGACGATGATTGCGTTGCTCTTGTTCTGGGTTCACGCGCGGTTCATTTTCTGGCCGATCCGCAAGCGTGCCTTCAATTTCTGGATCAATCTGCCCTTGTTCGACCCGACATCCGGGCGTGATGTCTTGTTTCGGCTCAAAAGGGACGCACATTTTAACCTCGCGTTAGGGTTTTTGCTGCCATTCCTGATCCCGGCATTGCTGCGCTTGTGGATCGGGGCCTTTGACGCCTCGATGCTTGCGGTGCCGGAAGCCTTGATCTGGGTGCTGTGCGCGTGGGCCTTTTTGCCACTGACATTGATGATGCGCGGGATCGCGCTGTTCCGGGTGGCCGCGCTGATCGAGGAAAAACGCCGACGCGCCTATGCACAAGAGGACGAGTTGCAGATTGCCTGATCAGCGCGCTTGTCGGTCTGCTATTGTCGGCATCGGGTCTTTGGGCGAAAGATGTGCGACTGGCACTGTGGCATGCGCCTGTGACCCGGGAAGGGCCGGGGCTCTTGTTGCGGGATCTGCAAAAACGGGATGTTGATTTGGCGGCATTTGCCGAGGCGCTAGGCACTGCGAACGCTGACATTATTGTCCTGACGCGGTTCGACTACGATTCCAATGGGTCCGCCTTGGCCGAATTTTCGAAGATGATCGACGGCGGCTATTCCTATCATGTGCCGTTGTGGTCGAATGCGGGGATACCAACCGGAGAGGATATCGACGGTGATGGCCGTTTGGGGGAACCCGAAGACTCCCAGGCCTTTGGTCGATTTCCCGGGCAAGAGGCGCTTGCCGTTCTGTCGCGCTTTCCAATCGCGCTGGATCGGTTGCGATCATTCAACGACCTGCTTTGGCGGGACATGCCGGGCACACATATTCAACCCGAGGACACGGGGGTCTCTGTTCAGCGTGTGTCGAGCGGTGGGCACTGGAGTGTGCCTGTTCAGATCACCGGTACTGGTGACGACGGTCTGCAACTGACACTTCTGATAGGGCATGCAGGAGCACCTGTGTTTGACGGACCCGAAGATCGGAACGGGCGGCGCAATCTTGATGAGATTCGGCTGTGGGAACAGATTCTGGACGGGCAGCATGGACCGCCTCCTCAACGTCCCCTGGCGTTCATGGCCAACACCAATCTTGATCCGAAACGTGGCGACGGTTACCGCGATGCGATGTCTCAGTTCTTGGCGCGGCCCGGATTTCAGGACCCGCTGCCCGATCTTGTGACGGCAAAGTGGGACAATCCCGGCCCGATGCGGGTGTCGTACCTTTTGCCCTCGTCTGACCTTCGCGTTCATTCTGCCAAGGTCTGGCCTGTGCTTTCGGATCAGCAGCATGCGCTGATTACGGTGGACATATCGCTGCCCGATACGCCCCTGCCTTGACCATAGAGGCTTGCAAGGCTAGGCGAAGCTTAACTCAGTTGATCAAAGGACTCTGATGATGAGCAACGCTTCGCTATTGATTTTGCCCGGTGACGGGATTGGCCCCGAAGTTATGGCTGAGGTACGCAAGATCATTGACTGGTATGGTGCCAAGCGCGACATGCAGTTTGACGTGAGCGAAGACCTTGTCGGCGGTGCCGCATATGACAAGCATGGCACGCCATTGCATGACGACACGATGGCAAAAGCACTGGAAGTGGACGCTGTTCTGCTTGGTGCGGTGGGCGGCCCGAAATACGACGTTCTGGACTTCAGCGTGAAACCAGAACGTGGCCTGCTGCGTCTGCGCAAAGAGATGGATCTTTTTGCAAACCTGCGCCCGGCGCAGTGTTTCGATGCATTGGCCGATTTTTCATCTCTGAAAAAGGACGTGGTTGCGGGTCTCGACATCATGATCGTGCGAGAACTGACCAGCGGCATCTACTTTGGCGAACCGCGGGGCATTTTCGAAGAGGGCAATGAGCGTGTTGGCATCAACACCCAGCGCTATACCGAAAGCGAGATCGACCGCGTCGCGCGATCCGCGTTCGAACTTGCCCGCCGTCGCGGCAACAAGGTCTGTTCGATGGAAAAGGCCAACGTGATGGAATCGGGCATCCTGTGGCGCGAAGTCGTCCAGAAAGTGCATGACGAGGATTACCCGGATGTCGAGCTGTCGCACATGTATGCAGATGCGGGCGCGATGCAGTTGTGCCGCTGGCCCAAGCAGTTCGATGTGATCGTCACGGACAACCTGTTTGGCGATCTTCTGTCGGATGCGGCAGCGATGCTGACAGGCAGCCTTGGAATGCTGCCGTCGGCCAGCCTTGGCGCACCGATGGCGAATGGTCGTCCGAAAGCGCTGTACGAACCCGTACATGGGTCGGCCCCGGACATTGCCGGGCAGGGCAAGGCGAACCCGATTGCCTGTATCCTCAGCTTTGCAATGGCGCTGCGCTATTCCTTCGATCAGGGCGATGAGGCTGCACGCCTTGAAGCGGCGATCGAGACCGTTCTTGCCAATGGTGCGCGGACCGCTGACCTGATGGGACCGGAAGACGGCACTCCGATGTCCACGTCTGAAATGGGCGACGCCATCGTCGCAGCGCTCGACGCGAGCCTGTAAACCAATCAAGGGGCCAGCCATGTCTTCGAACGTCAAAGGAGCTTTGCTGGCCCTGATCGCCTTCGGCCTGTTTTCGACTCACGATGTCTTCATCAAGACTCTTGGGGCGCATTATTCGCCGATTCAGATCGTGTTTTTCAGTGTGCTGCTGAGCTTTCCGCTTGCCACAATCATGCTGATGCGGGATGGAAAACCCGGAACATTGGTTCCGGTGCATCCATGGTGGATGGCGGTGCGCACTGTTGGCGCCGTGGTCACCGGGGTTTCGGCATTTTATGCGTTTTCAGCACTCCCGTTGACGCAGACCTACGCCATTCTCTTTGCTACGCCGCTTGTCATCACCGTCTTGTCGATACCGATACTCGGGGAGGTCGTGCGCCTGCGCCGCTGGATTGCGGTGATTGTCGGCCTGCTTGGTGTGATGGTGGTATTGCGGCCCGGGTCAACCGACCTGACGCTTGGCCATGCCGCGGCGATATTGGCAGCGTTTGGTGGAGCGTTTGCATCCATCGTCGTCCGCAAGATCGGGGCAGAAGAACGCACAGTCGTGATGCTGCTGTATCCGATGGTGGCGAATTTCGTGTTGATGGGGGCTGCCCTGGCTTTTGTCTACAAACCGATGCCGATCGAACATCTGGGCATGCTTGCCATCATTTCGATCATGGCATGGATCGCCGGACGGGTCATCATCGCAGCCTATCAGACCGGAGAGGCCGCAATCGTTGCGCCGATGCAGTATTCTCAGATCCTTTGGGCGACCGTTTATGGGCTGCTCTTTTTCGGGGAAACCACGGATCTCTATACCGCTGCCGGCGCGACCATTATCATCGCTTCGGGCATCTATATTGTCTTCCGCGAAAGCAAGGCCGGCACGTCGAAAAACACCCCGGTCCTTCGCACAAGAAGCCGGATTGGCACACCGTCCACGTTACGCCTGAGCGGTCTGATGTCATCTGGCCGGTCTCGGGATCGAAACACCCCGGTGGACAAGTGATTCTGGGCTGGAAGGTCATGTCGGTTCATCGGCTTGATGTGACTTTCGTCAAATCAAGGCTTGTCAAACCTGCACGCTGGCAGTAGGTCCGCGGACACGGTCGGGCTGTAGCGCAGCCTGGTAGCGCACCTGCTTCGGGAGCAGGGGGTCGGAGGTTCGAATCCTCTCAGCCCGACCAATCACAAGATACCGTCGCGTTTACGCTGTTTTGGATGCGGACAGTCCGCCTGCGGCAAACGCCGGGACAAACGCACCCAATTCCAGTGCCTTTTCCGGGTTCGATGCGTTGCCATCCAACGCGCGGCGTTTGACCCCTTGCAGGATCGACGCCATGCGGAAAAAGCAGAACGCAAGGTAAAAGCCAAAGCGGTCGATGCCCGGCAGACCCATGCGCGCGCAATAAGCGTCGACAAAGGCCTGGTCTTCGGGAAGTCCCAGGGATTTGCGATCCACACCTGCCAACCCGCGCCCCGCGTCTCCGGGGGGCAGGGACCATTGCATGATCACCGCCGCGAGGTCTGCATAGGGGTGTCCCAGCGTGGAAAGTTCCCAGTCAAGCACCGCAACGCATTTCGGGCTGTCGGGGGCAAAGAGAAGGTTGTCGATGCGGTAGTCGCCATGCACCAGCGTCACCCGTCCATCATCCTCTGGCAGGTTCGCCTGCAACCAGTTGATCAATGCATCCATATCCGGGATCGCCTCGGTTTCGCTGGCCCGGTATTGCTTTGACCAGCGGTCGATCTGGCGTTGGTAGTAGTTCCCTTTCGGACCATAGTCGGCAAGACCGGTTGCTGCCAGATCGACAGAGTGGATCGCTGCCAGCACGCGGTTCATGTCATCAAAAATTGCCGCGCGGTCATTCGGACCGAGGTCTGGCAAACGCGGATCGACAAAGGTTCGCCCGGCGAAATAATCCATGACGTAGAACATCGACCCGATCACGCTGCCGTCTTCGCAAAGCGCGTGCATCCGGGTCACCGGCACATCTGTCCCTGCAAGCGCGCGCTGAACACGGAATTCGCGGTCTACCGCATGGGCCGATTTCAACAGCTGACCGAGTGGTTTCCGACGCAGGACATATGCACCGGACGGCGCGCTCAGTTTGAAGGTCGGGTTGGATTGCCCTGTTGCGAATTTCTCGGCCTGTATCGGCCCGCGAAAGCCGGGAACCTGTGCTGTCATCCATGCCTCGACAGCTGCGGTATCCAACGCCGTATTCATCCGTTGGTATATTTGCGCAATTCGGCGCGGGCCACCTGGCGTCGGTGTACGGCGTCGGGGCCATCCGCAAAGCGCAGTGTTCGCAAATGCGTCCACATCCGCCAAAGCGGCGTATCCTGGCTGATCCCGGTAGCGCCGTAAAGCTGCATCGCTTCGTCCACCACCTTGAGAGACATGAGCGGTGCCACGACCTTGATCTGGCTGATCCAGGGCTGTGCGGCACGGGTGCCTTGAGTGTCCATCATCCACGCCGCCTTGAGGCACAAGAGACGCGCCTGTTCGATCTCCATCCGGGCATTGGCGATAATGTCGTAATTGGCACCCAGCTCAACCAAGGGTTTGCCGAACGCCGCGCGGTGCAGACCCCGCCGACACAAGAATTCCAGCGCTTTCTCGGCAAGACCAATGGAGCGCATGCAGTGGTGAATACGCCCCGGCCCCAAACGCCCCTGCGCGACTTCAAAACCGCTCCCTTCGCCAAGGACGATGTTCTTGGCCGGGATGCGGACATCCATGAACTTGATATGCATATGCCCATGTGGCGCGTCGTCCTGTCCAAACACATGCATCGGGCGCAGCACCTCGATACCGGGTGTGTCTGGGTCCATCACGAACATCGTATGACGGCTGTGCTTGGCCGCATCCGGCGCGGTGCAGGCCATCAGGATATAAAGGCCGCAGCGCGGATCACCCGCGCCCGAAATCCAGTATTTCTCGCCGTTCAGAACCCAATCATCACCGTCCTTATTGGCTTCGAAAGCCAGCTGCGCGGCGTCGGACGAGGCGACATCGGGTTCCGTCATCACATAAGCCGACCGGATTTCCCCATCGAGCAATCGGGTGAGCCAGCGGTCTTTCATCCACTGGTCACCATAGCGTTCCAGCACTTCCATATTTCCGGTGTCCGGGGCGGAACAGTTGAACACCTCCGCAGCAAGGTGAACCTTGCCCATCTCTTCAGCCAGGTAAGCGTATTCGACGGTGCTCAGGCCGGTGCCCTTGTCACTGTCCGTCAGCCAGAAGTTCCACAATCCACGTTCCTTGGCCTTGGCCTTCAGTCCATCCAGGATTTCGATCTGGCGGTCCGTATGCTGAAACCGATCCCCGCTCGGATGCGCACCAACCTCCGCGTGGAATTCTGCGTCCAGCGGTGCGATCTCGGTCTCGACCATGTCCCGCACTTTCGCAACGAGCGCCTCGACAGGTTTTGACACTCCAAGGTCCATGCCAACCTCCCTCCAATTTCTTTCACCCTAGGCTGGGGACGACGGAACGACCAGAGCACTCCTGGCCTTCTTTGGGCTCAAAATACCTCGGGGGTCTGGGGGCAGAGCCCCCAGCCTGTCGGATTGGCGCAGCCAATTCGAACCAATCAAAAGTCCAGGTTTTCGACACTCAGCGCGTTCTGCTGGATGAATTCGCGGCGCGGTTCCACCACGTCGCCCATCAGCTTGGTGAACAGATCATCCGCCTCGGTCATGTCATCGACCTTCACCTGCAACAGCGTGCGCGCATCCGGGTCCAGCGTGGTTTCCCAAAGCTGATCCGGGTTCATTTCGCCCAGACCCTTGTAGCGTTGATAGGTCAGCCCCTTTTCGCCTTCTTCGAGAATGGCATCCAAAAGGTCAAGCGGACCATAGATCATCTGCTTGCGATCCTTGCGCACCAGTTGCGCGGGCAAATCGTACACCGCCTGCAAACTTTCGGTAAAGCTGCCGGTCTTGCGGGCTTCGCCGGACCGGAGCATCGGACCATCCAGCGTGCGCACCTCTTCCACGCCGCGCAGGATACGGGCAAGGCGGATGCCGCGGTCCTGGGTGATCCGGCCCTGCCAGCCGCGTTCGTATTCCAGAGCGATCAGGTCAAGACGTTTGGCCACCTTGTCGGCCACACCCTGAAGATCAGCGTCCACAGCCCCTGGAACAAAGCCCCCGGCAATCGCGGTCTGTTCAAGGATATGGCGCGGATAATGCGTCGGGAAGGCGTCGAGCACGCGTTTGAGTTGGCGGGCTTCTTCGACAACACGAACAAGGTCCTGCCCAAGGATGGTCTCGCCATTGCCCTGCAAAAGCTGTGCGCCATCGGTGCCCTGCTGGATCAGGTAATCCTCCATTGCGGCCTGATCCTTGAGGTAGACCTCGGATTTGCCCCGCATGACTTTGTAAAGCGGGGGCTGCGCGATGTAGAGATAGCCGCCTTCGATCAACGCGGGCATTTGCCGGTAGAAGAACGTGAGCAAGAGCGTCCGAATGTGCGCGCCGTCCACGTCGGCATCCGTCATGATGACGATCTTGTGGTAGCGCAGTTTCGAGATGTTGAATTCATCGCGCCCGATCCCGGTTCCCAGCGCCATCACGAGGTTGCCGATTTCCTGGCTGCCCAGCATCCGGTCAAAGCGCGCGCGCTCGACGTTCAGGATCTTGCCCTTGAGCGGCAGAATGGCCTGTGTGCGGCGATCACGACCTGTCTGGGCCGACCCGCCAGCGCTGTCACCCTCGACGAGGAACAGTTCGGTCTGCGCCGGGTCTTTTTCCGAACAATCCTTGAGCTTGCCCGCGAGGAAGTTCACATCCATCGCAGTCTTGCGCCGGGTCAGTTCTCGGGCCTTGCGGGCGGCTTCGCGGGCCAGTGCCGCTTCGACGATCTTGCCGACGATGCGCTTGGCCTCGTTCGGGTTTTCCTCGAACCATTCGGACAGTTTTTCGTTCACAAGGCTTTCCACGGCTGGGCGCACTTCCGACGAGACCAGTTTGTCTTTTGTCTGGCTTGAGAATTTGGGGTCCGGCACCTTGACCGACAACACGCAGGTCAGACCTTCTCGGGCATCGTCGCCAGTGAAGTTGACCTTCTCTTTTTTCGCGATGCCCGAGGACTGCGCGTAGTTGTTGATTGTCCGGGTCAGCGCGCCGCGAAAGCCCGCCATGTGGGTGCCACCATCGCGCTGGGGGATGTTGTTGGTGAAGGGTAGCACGGTTTCGTGGTAGCTGTCGTTCCACCACATCGCCACTTCAACGCCAATCCCGTCGCGATCGCCAACCATGAAGATCGGTTCCGGCATGACCGGCGCCTTGGAGCGGTCGAGATATTTCACGAATTCCCGCACACCGCCTTCGTAGAAGAGCTCGGATTTGACGGGTTCGGCCGGGCGTTCGTCTTCGAGGATGATGCGCACCCCGGAATTCAAAAACGCCAATTCGCGGAGTCGCTTTTCCAAGGTATGGAAATCATAGTCGAGGTTCGAGAAAGTCGTGAGCGAGGCAAGGAAACGGACCTCGGTGCCTTTGTTGCCCTCCGCGTCACCCACCATTTCGAGGTGCTTGACTGTATCGCCGCGTTCGAAACGGGCAATGTGTTCCTTGCCATTGCGCCAGACGCGCAGTTCGAGCCAATCAGACAGCGCGTTCACCACCGAAACACCGACGCCGTGCAGACCGCCCGACACCTTGTAGGAGTTCTGGTCGAATTTGCCGCCTGCGTGCAGTTGGGTCATGATGACCTCGGCCGCTGACACGCCTTCTTCCTCGTGGATGTCGACGGGAATTCCGCGCCCGTTGTCCCGCACGGACACGCTGTTGTCGGCATGGATTTTGACCCGCACGAAGTCGGCATGACCAGCCAGGGCTTCGTCAATTCCGTTGTCGACGACTTCGTACACCATGTGGTGAAGGCCAGAGCCGTCGTCGGTGTCACCGATATACATTCCCGGACGCTTGCGAACAGCTTCCAAGCCTTTGAGAACCTTGATGGAATCCGCGCCGTATTCTTCGGGAACCTGTACGGGGTCTGCCATGTATTTACCCTTTGTTTTTCTGTCTATTTTATACGCGAAAGCCAAAGGGTTGTCACGCGACAGACACAAGATTTAGCGGTGTGCTGTTTCATGCAGCGGACGACCTGTCAGGTGGTGTCGCGTGCTGTGACGACAGTGCCGTCTTCAGACTCCGTGACCTCGAAATACTGGGCACGCGGACCCAGTTCCGAGAATAGCTCTGCGCCTGTCCCCGTCATCCACGCCTGAGCACCAAGAGCGCAGATTTCATCGTAGAGCGCAGCGCGGCGGGTCGCATCAAGATGCGCTGCAACCTCGTCCAGAAGAACAATTGGCGGCGCGCCAAAATCGTTGACAAGCGCACGGGCATTGGCGAGCACCAGGGAAATCAGAAGCGCCTTTTGTTCGCCGGTGGAACTGTCGGCGGCGGGCACACCCTTGGCGGCGAAGACACCGTAGAGGTCAGCGCGGTGTGGGCCAACAAGAGTACGCCCGGCGGCCAGATCGCGAAACCGGCTTTCCGCGAAGGCCACACGCAGCTCGGCCTCGGTATCAGGCATTTCACCTTCGGTCTGGATCAGATCAAGTTGGGCTGCCGGAAACTGTGTGCTTGCCTGATCCTGTGCCTGTCCAATCCGCTCCAGAGCGCGTTGGCGATTTGAGTGGATCTGCGCTCCGGACTGCGCCATCTGAGTCTCAAGAGCCTTGTACCACATCGGGTCGCGGACTTGATCCTTGAGCAGACGATTCCGTTCGCGCATGGCTTTTTCGTAGGTCAGGGACGTTTCGCCATGGCTCGGGAAAAAGCTGAGCGTCATGCGATCCAGAAACCGCCTGCGCCCTTCGGCACCTTCGATCCAAAGGCGGTCCATAGAGGGGAGCAGCCAGAGAAGACGCACCAGTTCACCAAGACGGGTCTGGGGCGCGGGTTTGTCGTTTATTCTGAGCTGACGGGGGGCGCCCTGTTCGGACTGAAACGCAATGTCCTGAAGACCCTCGGGTGTTTCGACAAGGCCGCTGACTTTCCAACCCAGAGCCTCGGGGCGGCGGGTCATGTCCTGAGCAGAGGCGCGCCGCATTCCGCGACCGGGGGAAAACAGCGAAACCGCTTCGATCAGATTGGTCTTGCCCGCACCGTTGAGCCCATAAAGCACAACAGGCCGTGCGTCCGGATCAAGCGACACATGCAGGTGAGAGCGGAAATGCGATAGTGTGAGGCGGTTGAGATGAAGCGGCAACAGCGCCCCCGTTCGCGAGGTTACACCCGCATCGGCATGACGACGTACACGGCGCTGGTGTCATTGCCTTCGCGCATCAGGGTTGGATCGCCTGCCGAGTTGAACATGAAAACGGCGTTTTCGCGGTCCACCTGGCTTGCAATCTCAAGCAGATACTTGGCGTTGAAACCGATTTCCAGCCGGTCGTCACCATAGGCCACGGCGAGTTCTTCTTCCGCCGCACCGCTGTCAGGCGCGTTGACGGACAGGATCAGGCGGTCTTCGTCCAATGACAACTTCACAGCGCGCGACCGTTCCGAGGATACGGTCGCGACCCGATCCACAGCCTTTGCAAATTCGGCGGCGTCCACTTCGAGCCGTCTCGTGTTTCCCTGCGGGATCACGCGGGTGTAGTCGGGGAAGGTTCCGTCGATGACCTTGGAGGTCAGGGTGATGTCGGGGGTCGCAAAGCGGACCTTGGTTTCCGATACGGACACGGCGATCTGCATGTCATCGTCATCAAGCAGCTTTCGCATCTCACCCACGGTTTTGCGCGGCACGATCACGCCAGGCATATCCGCGGCACCGTCCGGCAGCGGCGCGTCGATCCGGGCAAGGCGATGGCCATCGGTGGCCACGCAGCGCAGAACCTTGCCGTCTTCGCCATCCGCGACGTGCATGTAGACACCGTTCAGGTAATAGCGGGTTTCTTCGGTCGAGATCGCGAATTTCGATTTGTCGAACAGCCGGCGCAGCACCGGTGCAGGGGCCGAAAAGTTCGCGCTGTATTCCGACGATGCCATCACCGGGAAATCTTCTTTTGGAAGTGTTGCGAGCGAGAAGTTGGAGCGGCCTGCTTCGACGGTGAGGCGACCGGACGCGCTGTCCTCGGACAAGGAGACAAGCGCACCATCCGGCAGTTTCCGGACAATTTCGTGCAAAGTCACGGCGGACACGGTTGTCGCACCCGCGCGTTCGACCTGGGCCACAGCGCGGTCGACCACTTCGATATCAAGGTCCGTCGCCCGGAATTGAACCGTGTCACCCTCGGCTTCGATCAGGACATTGGCCAGGATCGGGATCGTGTTGCGCCGTTCGACGACGGATTGCGCCTGCGACACCGCCTTGAGCAGTGTTCCGCGTTCCATGCTGAATTTCATGCGTTTATCCCCCGACTGGCCGGACGCCGACAGTAACCCGCATCAGGGTTGCTCTCCAAGCCCTTGTTTTGCAATTTCTTGGCCGGATTGCGCGCAGGGTCAAGGGCGGGCATGCAGTAAGACACGCCACAACCCCATTTGTTGTGTCTGTGTCTCAGGCTTCGAGCGATCTGCGGAGCAATTCCACATCTTCCGCGATCTGGGCATCCAGTTTTTTCAGCTCTTCGATGCGCTTGACACCGTGCATGACGGTTGTGTGGTCGCGCCCCCCGAAGTGGCGTCCGATTTCAGGGAGCGACCGGGTGGTCAATTGCTTGCACAGATACATCGCGATTTGGCGCGGACGGGCAAAGGTACGCACCCGCTTGGGGCCGACAAGATCGGAGTGGCGGATGAGGTAATGATCCGCGACCTTGCGCTGAATCTCTTCGATCGAGACCTTGCGTTCCGACACGCGCAGAATGTCGGTCAGGCATTCCTGTGTCAGGTCCATCGAAATCGGTTTTCCAACCAGCGATGCAAAGGCAAACAGTCGGGTCAGAGCGCCTTCAAGGATGCGGACGTTGCTGACGATCCGGGCCGCAAGAAATTCAAGGATACCGCGTTCGACCTCAAGGCCGGGATACATCCGCGAATACATTTCGGACTTGGACTGAAGAATACCAAGCCGCAATTCGTAATCCGTTGGATGCAGATCGACAACCAATCCGCTTTGAAGGCGAGACCTGATGCGGTTCTCAAGATCCTTGATCTCGTCCGGGGCACGGTCTGCGGAAATGATGATCTGCTTGTGCTGATCCACCAGCGCGTTGAAGGTATGGAAGAATTCTTCCTGCGTGCTGTCCTTGCCCGCGATGAATTGGACATCGTCCACCATCAGCACATCGACCGAGCGGAACAATTCCTTGAAATCCATCATCTTGCGGTCACGCAGGGCTTGCACGAAGCGATACATGAACTGTTCGGCGGAAAGGTTAAGCACGTTCAGGTGCGGCTGCCTTGTGCGCAACTCCCATGCGATCGCGTGCATGAGGTGCGTCTTGCCGAGCCCGACGCCACCGTAAAGAAAGAGCGGATTGAACGTGACCGGACCACCTTCGGCGACACGGCGGGCTGCGGCATGTGCCAATTCGTTCGGTTTGCCAACGACAAAGGTGTCAAAGGTGAACCGCTTGTCGAGCGGCGATCCGTTCAGCGTATCGGCCAGCGCGTTGGACTTTGTCTGAACCGCAGGGGCGGCCACGGGTTCGGGCGCGTGTTGCGGTTTGCTGGTCACAGCATCCTGGCCCACAGCGACGGTATCAAACACGACGCGCCGGATGGACGGATTGCATCGTGTGATCTTGGACAGCAGCAGGTCGCCGTAGTTTTGCGATACATAGTTGCCGAAAAAGTTGGTGGGGACCTGGAAGCGGGCAATGCCGTCTCCCGAGCCGATGTAGATCAGTGGTTCAATCCAGCTTTGGAAGCTATTTGCGCCCATCGTTTGATGAAGTTCATCTCGAATTGTACCCCACTGGTCTTTTGTCATCTGTCCCTGTTCCACTGTCGGCGTGTGTCGCCACACGCTATTCCTCTGATCGGACGACATTCTTGTGTCCCCCATGCGGCACATCTGGGAAAAGACGACTGATGGCCGGATCAGAACAAACTGGTCGACCAAACAAATGGGTCTGGGAACACATGGCAACTGGTGTTCGCTACAGCCCTGACATCCTACGGACGAGGCGGTTGATATTCTATCAATTATGTCGCCAGACCAAAATCGAAGCAGATTGTCATATCGATTTTGAACCGGCGGCGCCTGTCCCCCCAACAGCGATGTGACTCGCTGTGTCGATTTATAAAGGTGGAAGAGAGTGCTTCAACTGAACTTCGTTATTGACTCATGCAAAGCCCGAAAAGAATCTCTGACCGGTGCAAAGCTGCGCAAGCGCCAAGAAAAAACGCCGCTCTGCATAGAGCGGCGTCTTGATTTCTTAACGTAGTTGCGTCAGCCGACGATTCTTAACCGAGTGCTTTGACGCGGGACGACAGGCGCGAAACCTTGCGGGATGCGGTGTTCTTGTGGAACACACCTTTGGTCACGCCCCGCATGATTTCGGGTTGCGCCGCGCGCAGAGCTGCAGTTGCCGCTTCCTTGTCGCCGGATGCGATTGCTTCTTCTACTTTGCGGAGAAATGTACGGATGCGCGAACGACGCGCCTTGTTGATGGCAAAGCGCTTTTCGTTCTGCTTTGCACGCTTCTTTGCCTGGGGCGAATTGGCCATGTGATCTATCCTGGTTCGTTATGTTCAAATCGGGTTGCATATGAAAGCACGCCCGGAACCATCGACCGGATCGAATCTTGCCTAAGCGGGCATCACACGCATGTAGCGGGGCGTATAGCCCCAGATTTCCCTTATGAAAAGGCCCCTTTTTGCGATCAACGGTCGCGGAACTGGGGAGTCCGTTTTTCAAGGAAGGCGGCCATACCTTCTTTCTGGTCTTCAGTGGCGAACAGCGAATGGAACAATCGCCGTTCGGCAAGCAGACCCTCGCTTAGCGTTGTCTCGTATGCACGATTGACCGCTTCCTTGACGGCAAAGGTTGCCAGCATGGATTTCTCTGCAATCTTTGATGCGGCAGATTGCGCCTCTTCCATCAGGGATTTTGCAGGAACCACACGACTCACCAGACCTGAGCGCTCGGCTTCGTCGGCATCCATGAAACGACCTGTCATGTGCATATCCATGGACTTGGATTTGCCGACAAAGCGCGTCAGGCGCTGCGTGCCGCCAATACCTGCGACAACACCAAGGTTGATTTCAGGCTGGCCAAACTTGGCGGTATCGGCGGCGATGATGAAATCGCACATCATGGCCAACTCGCACCCTCCGCCCAGCGCATAGCCAGCGACCGCCGCGATCACGGGCTTGCGTGTTTTGCAAACGGCAAGCGATTCTGCACCGAAGAAGTCGGACATGAACATCTCGACAAACGTCTTTTCGGACATCTCCTTGATGTCAGCGCCGGCGGCAAACGCCTTGGCAGACCCTGTGAGAATGATGCAACGCACTTTCTCGTTGGCATCCGCGTCTTCCAGTGCGGTTGCCAACTCAGACAGCAACTGGCTGTTGAGCGCATTAAGCGCATCGGGCCGGTTCAGTTTGATGGTAGCAACGTGATCTTCGATTTCGACGATGATCGTCTCATAAGCCATGTGTGAGGGCTCCGTGCGGTGATCTCAGGAATGCAGCCTTACGCATCTGATCGGCACCGTTCAAGCTATCTTTGACAGGTCGGGCAATAGAAGGTGGACCGCCCTGATTGCACGATCCTGCGTATGGTCGAGGCGCATCCGGGTGTGCGACAGGGTTCGCCTTCACGACCGTAGACATCAAAGCTGTGCTGAAAATATCCAAGCTCTCCATCAGCTTGCCGGAAATCACGCAAGGATGATCCGCCTGCTTCTATCGCCTCGTTCAGAACGTCGCGAATGACGGGAACCAGACGGGAAATCCGATCTTTTGACACGCGACGCGCTGGGCGGGTCGGATGAATTTTTGATCGAAACAGCGCCTCGCAGACGTAGATATTGCCCAACCCGGCAACGGTTTTTTGATCTAGCAGCGCGGATTTCATCGGTGTGTTCCTGTGGGCAAGAGCGCCACGAAGATAGCTTTCGTCAAAGCCGTTACCGAGTGGCTCTGGTCCTATGGACGCCAAAAGTGGATGCGTTTCGGCACCATCGGTTGCAAATAGGTCCATGGCACCGAAACGGCGAGGATCGTTAAAGGTGATGCGCGCACCAGTCTCCATGTGCAGCACGACATGGTCATGTTTCTCGGGCAAGGGATGATCATGGACAAACTGACCCAGCGGGTCGCCCGAGACCAGCATTCGTCCGGACATTCCAAGGTGGATCAGCGCGGTCTCCTGGCTGTCGAGATCGACAAGGATGTATTTCGACCGACGCCGAAGCCGCAAAACGCGACTGCCGGTCAAACGCTCTGCCATGTTTTCTGGAAAAGGCCAGCGCAGATCGGGGCGGTTGACCTGCGCCTTCGCGATGACATTTCCCTCCATCACAGGCGCCAGCCCGCGTCGTACCGTCTCAACCTCTGGCAATTCGGGCATTCGGGCTGTCCTGTCTCGTGTCGTCGCATTGTAACGCCGTGTGGGCGCTCTATAAGAAAGTCTGGCACGGGAAACGACAAGGCTTATGGCAGACGAAAATCAATCCACCACGCATTTCGGCTTTCAGGATGTGCCTGAAAACGAAAAGGCAGGCCGCGTACAGGGTGTATTCAGCTCTGTCGCGTCAAAATACGATGTCATGAATGACGCCATGTCGTTCGGGATCCACCGCGTGTGGAAAGACGCGATGATGGATTGGCTCGCGCCGCGTGCGGGTCAGAAGCTGTTGGATGTTGCAGGAGGGACCGGGGATATTTCCTTCCGGTTTCTCAAACGCGCGGGGCGTGGGCATGCGACAGTGCTTGATCTGACAGAACCCATGCTTGTCGAAGGCCGCAAGCGTGCCGAGGCGAGTGCGATGGGCGACAGTCTTGATTGGGTGGTCGGTGACGCGATGCATCTGCCATTCGAGAACAATACGTTTGATGTCTACACCATCTCTTTCGGCATCCGGAACGTCACGCGTCCGCAAGAGGCGCTGAACGAAGCGTTTCGTGTGCTGCGCCCCGGTGGACGATTGATGGTGCTGGAGTTCAGCCAGATCCCGAATGAATTGATGCAAAAGGTCTATGACCTCTACTCGTTCAACATCATTCCGCGCCTGGGGCAGGCCATCGCGAATGACCGTGACAGCTATCAGTACCTTGTCGAATCGATCCGCAAGTTTCCCGATCAGGACACGTTCCTTGGCATGGTTCGGCAGGCCGGGTTCGAGAATGCCAAGTTCCGCAATTTAAGCATGGGCATCGCCTGTCTGCATTCGGGCTGGAAAATCTGACGTGAGAGGACCGCACAATATCCTGCGCCTGATCCGTACGGGCGCGACGCTGGAACGTACGGGTGCGATGGGCGTGGTTCTTGATGCGTTCGATGCGCCCAAACCGCTGCGCCTTGCCGCGCGGCTGCTTGGCTGGCCGTTCAAATGGCTTGGTTACTACGGTGACCCATCCATGCCCCCAGCCCCGCGTGCGCTGACGGCGCTGGGCCCGGCCTATATCAAGTTCGGTCAGGTGCTCAGCACACGCCCCGATGTTGTGGGTGACGAGATGGCAAAGCAACTGCGCGTTCTGCAAGACAAGCTGCCGCCGTTCTCGGTTTCCGAAGCCAAGAGAATGGTCGAATCCGAACTGGGCGTCCCCATCGATACGCTGTTTTCTGAATTCAGCGAACCGGTCGCTGCCGCGTCTATTGCGCAGGTTCACAAGGCCAAGCTGGCGCAGACAGGGGAAACCGTTGCAGTCAAAGTGCTGCGCCCACACATCGAGAAAGACTTCCGCAAGGATATCGACGCCTTCTACTTTGCGGCGAACATGATTGAGCTTTTGTCGCCATCGTCGCGTCGGTTGCGGCCCATGGACGTGATCACGCATTTTGAAGGTGTGGTCATGGGAGAATTGGACCTGCGGCTCGAATCGTCGGCTGCTTCGGAATTTGCAGCAAACACCGCGCAAGACCCAGGGTTTCAACTGCCCGCGATCAAGTGGGACATGTCCAGCCGTCGGGTGATGACACTGGAATGGGCCGAGGGTCTTCCGCTGGGCGACAACGACGCCTTGGACGCGGCTGGCCATGATCGCGCGGCGTTGAGCGAACGTGTCCTTCAGCTTTTCCTTCAGCACGCGCTGCGTGATGGTTTTTTCCACGCGGACATGCACCAGGGTAATCTCAAGGTTGCGGCAAACGGTGATATCATTGCGCTTGATTTCGGGATCATGGGGCATATCGACGAATACACCCGTCGGGTCTATGCCGAGATTCTCTATGGTTTCATCAGGCGCGACTACAAACGCGTGGCCGAGGTGCATTTTGAAGCCGGCTATGTACCCAATGATCGCGATGTCGATGAATTTGCGCGAGCGTTGCGCGCGGTCGGTGAGCCGATTTTCGGGATGGATGCCACGCGTATTTCCATGGCTCGTCTGCTCAGCTACCTGTTCGAAGTGACGGAGCGCTTCGGCATGGAGACGCGGACGGAATTGATTCTGTTGCAACGGACGATGGTGGTGGTTGAAGGTGTGGCACGGTCGCTTGATCCCAGGATGAACATCTGGGACGTCGCAAAGCCCATTGTCGAGGACTACATCAAGACAAGCATCGGACCGCGTGCCTTTGCCAAGGATCTTGGCAAGACAGCTTTGGTACTGGCCCGTTTCGGACCGCGTCTGCCAGGGCTGATGGAACAGCTTTTGATCGCTCAGGCGCAAGACACACCTGAACCGAAATCCAATACAATCAGGACAGCCGTGTTCTGGTCGGTGATCGGTGCGGTGGTTGGCGGCGGTCTGGTCGCCTTGTTTGAGGCGCTTTTCTGATCGGTCTCTCCAAACCGTAACCAAATCCTAACGCTCTGGCCCTTAGGTTCTGCCAAACCGCAGAATGCGAGGGCCGTTCGGTGTACGGGATGTTGGTGAAATCCATTGCGTTTGGCATGCTGATCGCATGGGCAGGTGCGTCATCGTCAGATGCCAGCATTTGTGACGCCGCCGCCCAACGTGCATCGGCCAAGACGGGTGTTCCGGTGGATGTGATGCTGACCATCACGCGGCTGGAAACCGGGCGTGGCAGCAAGGCGGATCCATGGCCGTGGACGGTCAACCATGCCGGCAATGGCTCTTGGTTCAACACCGAAGACGACGCGCGGTCCTATGTGTTCTCCAAGGTGAAACGCGGAGTGTCGAACATTGATATTGGTTGTTTCCAAATAAACTATCGCTGGCATGCCGAGGGGTTTCGCTCTTTGGATGATATGTTCGATCCGGATCTGAATGCGCTTTATGCGGCAGAGTTTCTGACCCGGCTTTATGGCGAATTCGGTAACTGGACAGACGCCGCCGGAGCCTATCACAGCCGCACACCGGAATTTGCAAACCGCTATTTGTCCAGATTTCGCGAACTGCAAACACTGGTCGCAAACTTGGACACATCAAAACCGACAGCGGCTGATCACGGATCAACCCGCCCCTTGTTTGCCCAGGTCGGAACGGCCCGGCCCGGGTCCGTCTTTCTGTCAGAAGCTACAGGCGCGCAGCCCTTTATCACATTGGGAAAGACAAACTGATGGACAGCATGCGAACCCTGTTTGCGAAACCCACGGTGGTCTTGGCCGTCGCGTTGATGGCTGTGATCGTGATGATGATCCTGCCTGTCCCCGCGTTTGTCCTGGATATTGGGCTGGCCACATCGTTTGCGTTGGCGATCCTGATCTTCACTGTCACGCTTTTTGTTGAACGCCCGCTGGACTTTTCGGCCTTCCCAACGATCCTGCTGGCCTCTTTGATGTTGCGGCTGTCTCTGAACATCAGTTCGACCAAGCTGATCATTGGCCAGGGCCACACCGGGACAGACGCCGCCGGGAACGTGATTCAGGGCTTTGCCGATTTCGTCATGGGTGGGAGCGTGTTTCTGGGGCTTGTCGTCTTTTGTGTCCTGCTGATTGTCAATTTCATGGTGATCACCAAGGGTGCGGCTCGGATGGCCGAAGTGGGTGCGCGCTTTGCTCTTGATGGGATGCCAGGCAAACAATTGGCCATCGACAGCGATATGGCGGCGGGTGCCATCACTCATGCCGAAGCCCGCGCGCGGCGCGAACGGGAATTGCAGGAAACCACATTTTTCGGGTCTCTCGACGGCGCATCGAAATTCGTCAAGGGCGACGCGGTTGCCGGTCTTTTGATCACGATTCTGAATATTGTGGTCGGTCTGGTCATGGGAACGGTGGTCCACGGAATGCCGATTGGAGCTGCGTTCGAAACCTACGCGATCCTGACGGTAGGTGACGGACTGGTGACACAGATCCCCGCAGTCATCATTTCGATTGCGGCGGCCCTTCTTCTCGCTCGGGGTGGGGCTATTGGTGCAACGGACCTGGCAATCACATCACAACTGGGCCGCCATCCGGCAGCGCTTGCGACGGTGGCAGTGCTCATGGTGCTGTTCGCGCTTGTTCCCGGTCTGCCATTTGTGCCGTTCCTGACAGGTGGACTGTTCCTTGGCGGACTGGCTTACTGGGTCAATCGCAGCGCCAAGGACCAACACGCCGACGAGGTTCCGGAAGAAAAACCGCTTTTGGCCAAGGATCGTCCAATCGGGGACGTTCTGGACCTTGACGACATTCACCTGGAATTCGCCCCTGATCTTGTGGACATGGTGCTTGATCCGGCAAGCGGTCTGGATTCGCGCATCACGAACATGCGCACGCATATCGCCAAGAGCTTTGGCACGATCATGCCAGAGGTACGGCTGACCGACGATGCAACGCTCAAGGACGGTACATATGTCGTGCGGGTTCATGGCGTGGAAACAGCACGTGGGGTACTGCATCCCGACCTGATGCTGGCGTTGATTCCCGAAGGCACAACCGCTTTGCCAAATGGAAAAGACGTTGAAGAACCAGTCTACGGTGCGCCAGCACGATGGATTCAGAACGGCGAACGCGAAGAAGCGCAAATGAGTGGCCTCACCGTTGTGTCCCCGAGCGAAGTTTTGGCAACCCACCTTCTTGAGGTGATCAAGCGCAACCTCGGGCGTCTGCTTACGATGAAATCGCTCAAACGACTGCTGGATGAATTGGGCGCGCTGTCAAATCCGGGCCGGGCCGAGGCGAACCGCGCGCTGATTGAACAGACTGTACCTGATAAAGTGCCGTTAGATACGCTGTTGCAAGTGCTGAAGCTTTTACTGGATGAGCAGGTCTCGATCCGCAACTTTCAGCTTATTCTCGAGGCGATTTCCGAAACCCGGGGGCAGGGGCATACGGCTGAATCAATCTGTGAGCACGTTCGTCAGCGGCTTGGGTTTCAGCTGGTCGCGGCCATGCGACGCGAAGATGGGACGATTCCACTCGTGCATCTTGCTTCGGATTGGGAGCGACGGTTCGAGGAATGCGAAGTCAAGAGTGAACGCGGGGCGCCCGATGTCGCGTTGCCGCCAAAAGACTTTGAAACCCTGTCAAAACGCATCGCCGAAGAACTTGCGCGTGCGGGTCAGAAAGGCATTTTCCCCGCCTTGGTCACGCCTGGCCGCCGCCGCCGATTCCTGCGTAGCCTCTTGACCGCAAAAGGCATCAGCAACCCGGTCATGGCCTTTGAAGAAATCGGTCTGGATGCCAAGCCCGCGCTTGTCGGCACAATCACGGCTTAGGCGTGGTTGAAGGTTTCCTTACCGAAATCAACGACCAGCTCTGGCTTGTCTTTGCAGTCTTCCTAAGGATTGGACCGGCGATTTCTCTCGCGCCAGGCTATGGTGAGAAATTTGTGTCCGCGCGTGTCCGTCTTGCGGTGGCGGGTTTCTATTCCTTTGCCGCGGCACCGATATTGCAACCCTACCTTCCCGTGGCAGCCCCAGTTGGCGACGAACTGATGTTTTTCGCCCTGCGTGAAACCTCTATCGGGTTTTTCATCGGAGTGATGTCGAGAGGAATCATTTTCCTTCTTGAGAAGGCCGGTGCGGTGATCAGCCAGTCTGTTTCGCTTGCCCAGATGCTGGGCAATGCGACAGAACCGATGCCTGTTATCAGTCATGTTCTGACGACAACTGGCCTTGCGATCATTTTTTCAACCTCGCTGGCCGATCAAATGCTCTATGCCTATGCGGCAAGTTACTTTGTGCAGATCCCGTCGATTGCCGATCTCTGGGGATACTTTGCGTCCAAGATCACCGAGTTGATGAACTTTATCTTCAACAACGGTGTCGTGCTTGCCGCCGGTTTTGTCAGCCTGATGTTTGTCTATTACCTGTTCATCGGTTTCATCAACAAAGCCATGCCACAGTTCATGGTCTCGTTTATCGGGATCCCGTTTGTGGCGTTGTTTTCGATCTACTTCCTGCATCAGCATTTCGAACTATTGTTGACCATCTGGCAGGACAAGGCGCTGACCATTCTGTTGATGCCTTTTGAGGGATCGCAATGAGCGAGGCCGGGGAAGACCAGAACGACAAGCCGTATGATGCCACGCGCCGAAAGCTGGAAGACGCGCGCAAGAAAGGTGAGATTGTCCGGTCGCAGGATGTCGTCAACCTTGTGGTTCTGGGAATATTCATTATCGCCATCCATGTGGTTTTTGGTGGGGTCATGTCTGGGATCATGCTGGATATCCAAGGCTTCGTTGCGCGGTCCGTGATGCGGCGCGAAGCACTCGACAGCCCGGATATTTACGCGGCTGTGCTTGGGTGGGCCTTACCCCTTCTTGGAATTCTCTTCTTTGCACCGTTCGCAATCATCATGGCGGGCCTTGTCAGCACTCAGCAGGTCTTGTTCACGGCTGACATACTGCAGCCAAAGCTGAACCGAATCTCGTTGGTTGCGAACGCCAAGAAGAAATACGGTTTGTCCGGGCTTTTTGAATTTGCGAAGAACTTTGCCAAGTTCCTGGTGTTCGCGGCCCTGATGACGGTTTTTGCCTTGGACAGCTACGACCTGTTTCAGGTCGCCATTGTGCGTGGTGAGCATATGGCTTTGGCTAATATCTACGAGGTGGCGCTTCGATGGCTTTGGTTCACGTTTTTGGCTTATGTGGTTTTTGCGGCCATTGATGCTTTCTGGCAGGTGCAGGAACATGCCCGCAAGAACCGCATGTCGCACAAGGAAATGAAAGACGAGCACAAGAACGAAGAAGGTGATGAGACCATCCGACAACAGCGTCGTGCGAAGGCGGAAGAGATCGCAACGAACCGCATGCTCTTGGACGTGCCGAAGGCGACCGTGGTGATTACGAACCCCACGCATTATGCAGTTGCTTTGCAGTGGACGGGTGAGCAGAACACGGTGCCGAAATGCGTGGCCCGTGGAACGGATGAAACCGCGCGAAAAATCCGTGAAATTGCGATTCAATCCGGAGTGCCGCTGTATCGTGATCCGCCGACCGCGCGCGAGCTTTATGCAAATGTGAAGATCGGGATGATGATAAACTCCGACCACTACAAGGCGGTCGCTGCCGCCATTGGCTATGCGCGGCGCATTCAGGCGATGCTTCGGAAATGAGCGGACACAAGAGTCTTGGAAAAGCGCTCGTTATTCTGGATGCGAGGGCGCAGGCGCTTGAGTTGATGCTTGCCGATGAGATGAAGATGAAGGTCGCGCTCCGCGCCAAACAAGTTGCGATCACGGATCAGGAAAACGACCTGCTTGCGTCACTGCAAGAGCATGCCGCGACGGATCCGGCGTCTTTCCGGTTTCGGGAATTGCGACTGCGTAAACTGGCGGATGACCAGAGGCGATTGCAGCCGGTCTTGGCCAAGGCCGCGATTCAACGGCAGAAAGTGCAGATCGCTCTAAAGTCGATCCTGCGCCAACGTCTTGGCTTGACGCTTCAGTTGGAAAAGCTTGACGCCCATGCACCGGTTTTTCAATCCGAAGAAGAGCGCGCGCATGTCTTGTTCGAGATGAGCAAACGACGCTAGAACGCGTCTTGCCGTGCCATATCTGTGATCAGGACAGTCACATGTTCAAGGCCAAGAACCTCTTTGGATCTTTCGGTCAATGCGCGTTTGACCAAATCAAGGGTCTTGCGAGAGATAAGTTCGTCCTTGAACCCATCAAGTGCCGCCAAATTGAACAATTCGGCCAGAAAAGTGTCACGCAGTTTGGGCTCGAGCGTTCGAACCTGATCACCCAAACCGGCTTCGACCTCAAGGGCAACGGCCAGGATCACCATCGCCCTCACCCGATTGTTCAGAATGACCGGGACCACAAATTGATTGGGGAGTTTCACGATTTCGGTGTTGCCGGCCGCTGTTTCGTGGCCATCGTCCGAAGGTTCTTCCGTATGCGCCTCTGCAGTTTCGGTGCTTTCGGACACAAGCGGATCCGCTGCCTGTGGGGCCAAAAAAATTGCAGCGGCGCCGCCACCGGCCAAGCCAAGCACAAGCGATATTAATGGTAATAGTTTTTTGAGCATGAAAACACCTGTAGCCGATTAAAATGGGAGAACGGCGTCCAGCACTTGTTGGCCGATCCGTGGCTGTTGCACATCGCTGATCTGTCCGCGTCCGCCGTAGGAAATCCGCGCAGACGCCATCTTGTCATAGGTGATTTCATTCTGTCGGGTGATGTCGGCGCGACGCACAAATCCCGAAACAAAAAGCTCTCTCAGTTCGAAATTCACCCGAACTTCCTGGGTTCCTTCGATGCTCAGAACGCCGTTGGGCAGAACGTCCACCACGGTCGCCGCCACCCTCAAAGTCAGTTTCTCATTGCGACGGACAGAGCCGTTGCCCTGACTCTTGCTTGAG
Organism: Marivita sp.; assembly: GCF_051859345.1. Lineage (GTDB taxonomy): Bacteria > Pseudomonadota > Alphaproteobacteria > Rhodobacterales > Rhodobacteraceae > Marivita. The sequence goes on from NZ_JBHYFV010000005.1 coordinate 25,689, forward strand.
GAATCCAGTTCGACCGCCGCGTCGAGGCTCGCTCCTTCGGGAAGGTCTTTGTTGCGCCGCTGGGGGAAGCCAAGCAGTTGGGGCATGGCAAGACTTTCCTGAGAAGAACGCCCTCGGGATGTCGTGTTCGAGATTTCCGCCTGATCGTCGATTTCGATCATCACGGTCAGGATGTCCCCGGTTGTAAACGCGCGCCGATCTCCGAAAAGCGACGCCTGATCCCCACTCCAAAGAGACGCCTGCCGGTAGGCGGATGTGTCCGGGGTTGTTGCGGGCAACCCGGAATAGATCATTGCGTGACGTTCCACACTTTGGTTCTGAGGTGACAGCGTTGGCGGCTGACCGATGTGATCGAGGCGACTGCAGTTGGTCAGGAAGGACGCGGCTGTCAGAGTGATGAGAAGGGTGGTTTTCATTTCAGGGAAGCACCTTCAGTCGGCCGTCTTCGAGAACTTCGGCGCGGATCGTGCTGCGCGATGTGAGGTTCATGGCACGAATGATGTCACCCACCGATCCGCGTTCGAGCGCGCGGGCTTCGGTGTCGATTGTCAGACCGTTGAGGGAAAATGTGGCAGCGACAATCTGGTTGCGTTCGATCAGAGCAGCCCGCGTGATGTTGGAGGTCAGGACTGGACGACCGGCGTAGATCGCGCGCTTGGCCTCGGCTCCGATCACATTTTCAAGTGACTGCGCTGCCCCTGGCGCTTGACCCTTCTGAAGCTGCACGGATTGCGCCGTGATGACCTCTCTTGGACGAATGGTCTTGAGTGCGAACACGGAATCTGCGGATGCCGCCGCCGCGGTCGTGACAAGGGCAAGGATCAACAGACACCGCATCAGCGAACCTGCGTCGTTGCGCCAAGCATCTGATCTACCGCAGAGATAACCTTGGCGTTAAGCTCATACCCGCGTTGGGCCTCTATCAGTTCGGTCAGTTCTCGCACCGGGTCAACAGAGCTGTCTTCCAGATAGCCTTGACGCAAAGTCCCCAAACCGTCCTCGCCGGGAGTAGCGACCAATGGTCCCCCCGAGGCTTCTGTCTCGCCAAAGAGGTTGCCGCCCAATGCCTCCAGCCCTTTGGCGTTGGCAAAGCCGACCAGGTTCATCTGACCAAGCAGTTGCGGTTCTGCGGTTTCCGCAAAATAGGCGTAGACCTCACCTTCGGGGTTGATGGAAATGCTGCGGGCGTCTTGCGGGATGACGATTTCCGGTGCGACCGGGAACCCTTCCGAGGTGACGATCAAACCTTCCGCATTGCGTTTGAGCGATCCGTCACGGGTATAGGCCGCCTGACCGGACGGCATGGCAACTTCGAGATAGCCATTGCCATCAATCGCAACATCCAAATCAGAGTTGGTCTGGCTCAGGGATCCTTGAGCCAGATGAACCGACACCGCGGCAGGCCGGACGCCAAGCCCGACCTGAACGCCGGTTGGCAAGACCGTTCCGTCGGCGGCGTTCACCGTTCCGGCGCGTGCGATCTGCTGATAATGCAGGTCCGAAAATTCGGCGCGGCGTGCATTGTAGCCGGTAGTGTTCATGTTCGACAGGTTGTTCGAGATGATCTCGACCCGCATCTGCTGGGCCGCCATTCCGGTTGCCGCAATCTTAAGAGCGCGCATTTCGCTTCCTTTATTTTATCAATGTTTCAAGGGCCGATTTCGAGCGTTCGTGGTCCATATCGAGTAGCTTTTGCCCCATCTCGTAGGCGCGCTGAACCTCGATCATCCGGGTAAGCTGGGAAATTGCATCGACGTTTGAGCCCTCAAGATGACCTTGAAGTACCAACCCATCGGCAGAGGGGGCCAAGGCCGCATCGGTTTTGAACAGCACGCCGGATTCGCGTTCAAGATCTGCTCCGGTTTCCGGCTCAACGACGCCAATCTGCCCCAAGAGTCGTTCACCAAGGCTGACTGTTCCATCCGAAGCGACCTGTACTTCCGCTTCACCTTGCGGGACATTGATCGGCGCTCCACCGATATCAAGCAGCCGATGTCCGTCGGACGAGACGATGTCGCCAAGGGAATCCACATTGAACGCCCCTGCGCGCGTGAGCCGTATGCCGTTCGGCGTGTCCACTTGGAAATACCCGGCGCCTTCGATGGCAAGGTCGAGCGCGTTGCCGGTTTGTGTGAGGATGCCCTGTGCGGCCGACGTTTTCTTCACGCGCGCGGCTGCCATGGACAGACTGTCTCCGCCATCGACAGCCTGAACATATTCCGAGAACACCAACCCCTGTTGACGAAAACCCGTTGTCGCCGCGTTGGCAATGTTATGCGCGATGATCTCCATCTCGCGCATCAGCCCGGATTGGCGTGTCAGCGTGACGTATCCAGTGCTTTCCATTTCAACCTCCTGCGATGGATGGAACGATGATCGTTTGAAAAAAATCTACCAGGCTTTGCGTCATGAAGTTCATCGAGGCCCAGAAGACAGCAAGCATCGCGACCAGTTTGGGAACGAATGTCAGCGTCATTTCCTGGATCGATGTCAGCGCTTGAAACAGACCGATCGAGACCCCGGTTACAAGCGCCACGAGAAGCACAGGTGCCGAGATCACGACGGCAATCCGCAACGCTTCGCGCAAGACATCAAAGATGTAGCCTTCGGTCAGCACGGGTGTCAGACTGGCATGCGCAGGATTTCCTGATAAGCCTCGACCACGCGATTGCGCACTGTCACAGCTGTCTCGACGGCCAGTTGCGACTGTGACAGGGCTTCGACCAATGCATGTGGATCGGCATCCCCGTACATCGACCCCATTGCGGTGGATTCGGTTGTAGCGAGCGTCTGAGCGAAATCTTCTGTAATTTTCGCAAAACTCTGTGCGATGGCCGCTCTTGGATCAGGGTCTGTTGCCGGTTTCAGGGCAGCATATTGTTGAGAAGCGAAAAGTGTTTTGACGTCCATTGGGTATCTCCATTCTGGAAAGGGTTATTTGCGCAGCAGGTCCATGAGGCCTGATGACATTTGACGCGCTTGATCGAACATCTTGAGGTTCGCCTCATAGCTACGCTGCGCTTCGCGCGCGTCGGCGATTTCGAGGATCAGATCGACATTCGACCCGATGTAATGACCGGTGCCGTCTGCCATGGGATGGCCGGGGTCGTAGATCCGTTCACCCACTCTCTGGTCGAGAGAGACTTTGTCGAGAGCAACTTTCGAGATGCCCGAGCTCTCGACTTCCGAAGAAAACGCTACGGTCTTGCGGCGGTAGCCTGGAGTGTCCGTGTTCGCCACATTTTCGGCGACGATCCGAAGTCGGTGTGCCTGCGCTTTGAGGCCGCTGGCGGATACGCCCAGTGCGTTGGAGAAAGCTGACATTCTGCCGCTCCTATTGTTTGCTGAGTGCGCTGCGCAGCATGCCAAGTGACGCGCGATAAACGGCCAAAGCGCGATCATGCTGTCGTTTGGCATCGACCGAACTCAAAATCTCGTTTTCGAGTACGACGCTGTTTCCATTGGGTTCGCTGTTTGCGGCAGAGATCACTTTGGCGCTGTCAACATCGCTGAACGGGGCGAGATGCGCCGGACGAGTGGCGCGCAGTGCGAATCCGTCTGATTCTGGCGGGACCAATTCGGCAAAGGGTTTGACGGATTGCGTACGATATCCCGGCGTGTCAGCGTTGGCGACATTCTGGGATGTCAGCGCTTGTTTGAGCCCAGCATGGCGGGCCATCGACATCGCGGTTTTGAACAAGTCCAAATTCTGGAACATGGCAGGGCTTCTCCCTCGTTTGGTTCAACGAAGGCTTAACCCTGATTCCTTTAGAAAGGGTTTTCAGAGCTTGAATGGAGCGAACGATGCAGAATGCTGCGCTGATAGATTTGAGAACCAGGGTCGCGGCTATCGCGCCGACGCGACCTGTGGGACGCGTGATCTCGGCCGATGGTCACACACTCAGGATTTCGGGGCTAGAGGATAATGTGAAACTTGGTGATCGGCTTCGCCTTGTTCGGCGCGACGGGTCGTTCCTGATGGGGGACGTCCTGCGTCTGGGTCATGACGGCGTCACCATGTTGCCCGACGATCCTCCAGTTCAGGTTTCACTTGCGGATCGCGTTTTGTCGCACGGGCCAGCGCGAATTTCGCCCTCTGCGGACTGGATTGGCCGGGTGATCGACCCCTACGGCGTGGCATTGGATGGTCAGCCGATGCGCACTGGAAAGCAGTCTTTTGACATCGAGAATGATCCCCCGGCGGCCGTCTCGCGCAAGCCAATGGGTCCTCGGCTTGAGACCGGGTTTCATCTTTTCAACACCATGCTTCCGATAGTTCGGGGACAGCGCGTCGGTATTTTCGCCGGATCTGGTGTCGGGAAATCCCGGCTATTGGCCGATCTGGTCAAGGCGATGGAGGCTGACGTGATCGTCGTTGCTTTGGTTGGGGAGCGTGGGCGCGAAATCAACGATTTTACACATAAAGTTCTGGGTGAAGCTGGCATGAAGCGTACCGTGGTTGTGGCCGCAAGCGCAGAGGCGGCACCAACTGCGCGGATGCGCTGCCCCATGACAGCGATGCGCGTTGCAGAATTCTTTCGCGACCGGGGGCAGCATGTGCTTTTGTTCGTAGATTCGATTACCCGTTTTGCCGAAGCCCAAAGAGAAGTGGCTGTTTCGGCCGGTGAATTTCCAAGTCTGCGTGGGTTTCCCCCATCGACTCCTTCAAAGATAACAAGGCTTGCAGAACGCGCTGGGCCCGGACCGGACGGACGTGGCGATATTACCGCAGTATTCAGTGTGCTGGTTGCCGCATCCGATATGAACGAACCCGTAGCAGACATGTTGCGAGGCGTTCTTGACGGTCACATCGTTCTGGATCGAAAACTTGCAGATCAGGGGTTTTTTCCCGCTGTTGATGTGCTGCAATCAGTCTCGCGGTCATTGCCGGATGCCGCAAGTGCCGTAGAGAATGATCTGATTTCAAAAGCGCGAAGCCTAGTCTCGGCTTACGAAGACTCCGCAGCGCTTGTTCAGGCGGGTTTGTATTCAGAAGGAACTGATGCCGATCTCGATCAGGCAATCGCGTTCAGAAAGGTCTTTGCAGACTTTCGTGTCAGTCGCACAGTGGATGGTGTTGGCGCAAGTTTCGAAAAGTTACGGTTGTGTCTGCGACGCAGCGGCGCGTTGAAGGACTGACCAGTTGTAGGAGCGGGGTTTGTCCAAGAAACAATGATGCGCCGCTTAACGACGCACTGGTATTGCGCTTAATAAGACAAGTGCTGTCTGGAGCGAGCTGCTCTGACCAATTGACTCTGCCTGACGCATGACAAGAAAGCGACGCGTGATTTGATCTGCATTCTCTTTGCCACTGAGCTCAGAGATGATGCTTGTGCCAAATACCTGGGATGCTTTGTCCATCATACGTTGATGTTGTTCGTCAATATCAAGCTGCGCAAACTCGCTTGGAAGACCAAGGGCGGTCTGCATCACTTCGCGCAATGGGGGCGTGGCAAGAACCTGATACCAAGCCGTGTTATTAGACCCAGACGCCTGTGCGACCTCTTCCAGAGATCGCTTGAACCCCAGTGCAAGGCGCATATCGGCGTTGGATTTCCCGATTTCAATCTCAAATGATTGCGCCAGGTAAGCTTCAACAGTTTTTTCTACGAGACCAATTGCGTCTTTGTGTGCTGGAGGAGACCTTGAAAAGTCAAAATCCCTTGCCAGTGATCGATATCGACGATCGGAAAGCCTGTTGGCAAGTGCAGACTGATCCGCCACCCCTTCGGCCATTACGGTCTTGATGAAGTGTCTGTTCTCAATGTCGTCCGACAAGCCGTACGCGCCAAGGACCACACGCAGTATTCGCCTGTCTGAGACAATGTCGGTTGGCGTGTTCAGTGCTGCAAACACGTCTTTAAAATACCGTGTGTCAGACTGCGTGACACTTTTGGAATTGAATGCAGCCTTCTGCGAACTGAGCGTTGAATTGAGCAGCGACCATGCAGCCAGGCCGGTGCCCAGAACGAAAGGTTGGAACGTCATTGCCGATGCGCCGAAAGAAGATGCGCTTCCAACGGAAGCAATTGTCGTAAGAGCTTAAGGCAAGTATAGGCATTGTAATCCTCTACGGCTTCGGTTGCGCGTGCCAATATCCCTGAACTTTTTTCATCTCGAAGAATGTCTGCGAGTGCGTGAAGTTGTCCTTCCAGCCGCTTGCGTATCGTTGGGGAATCGACTTCTCCACTCAGCAATAATTGGGCCAGATAGCAGGCACGGCGGACAGGGGTATTTGCGTCATTCGGATGAATTGCGTCTTTCAGGCGCAAGATATTTGCACGCGATGTCAAGACTGTAATCCGGGACCGGCGATCCCCGTTTTCGATAACGGCCCCATTTATCAAAACACGCTCTTTTGGACCAAGCTTCAGAACCAGACCACTCATGTTTCATGCCTCTTGTTTCCAAGGCCTCTGAGAATTGTAAGATTGATATCAAGAAGTGGAGAAATGCCTAAGTCGTTCTGCAAGACTTTGCTCGAGTACTCTTGAACAAATTCACCAAGGAAGAATATTCTCGCTCTTAGGTCCGGCGGCAAAGCGTTTTCCGAACTGGCAACATCTGAAGCCAATGTGATCCAGAGTTTTCGATTGGTGTGTACTGCGGTTGCAAAGCTGGCGTAGTCCTCTTTTCTGTTTTGATTTGCCACCTTCAAGCGGCGTGTTGTTTCGAAAATGATCTCGATCTCTGTATCTTTAGTGGATTTGACCGAAGATGATGATGCGTAGTCTTGGTACGCGTGAGTGTGTGCATTCACAGTTGGGACCTATGCTTAATCAATGTCACGAAGGTGAACCGGGCCGCCGAAGCGGCCCGAAATCATGATTATCGGAACAATGAGAGCAGCGATTGCGGGGCCTGATTTGCAATCGAAAGAGCCTGAACGCCAAGCTGTTGTTGAACCTGGAGGGCCTGCAGGCGCGCAGACGCCTCTTCCATGTCTGCATCAACAAGAGTTCCGATTCCGGATTTCAGGGAGTCGGTCAAGCTCGAGATAAAGTTGGCCTGAGTTTCAATGCGCCCCTGCGCGGAACCAAAGGACGACGCCGAATCGATCGCATTCTGGATCATGAATTCCACGGCAACGAGGGCGGCGTCTGCACCGCTATCGCTTGTCACATCAATGTCGTTGAGTTTTTCCAAACCTCCGCCAATTGTCACCTCGGTGGGCGACGTCAGCGTATCGATCCGCGCTGCAATGGTGTCGGTCGCATCCGTCACCGTCGAACTGATATTCAAAGTGCCACCTGATGCCGTAACATTGATGACATCCGTATCAAGGCCCTCTTCTGCTGCGTAAATTGCAAAGGCTTGAGCAAGACCTTTGGCAATATCGCCGGCGGTGTCTCCATCACGAGCGATATACATTATTTTCTGCGCGTCGGCAGCTGTGGTGCCAGTCGTATAGTCTGCGGCGGTGAATGCGCTGTTGTCCGCATCTGTTCCGGCAATTCCCAGGCTAAAAATCTGACCCGCACCCGTGGGTGTTGTCACGGTCAACGTTCCGGTTTGGGTCGCGTTCAGTGTTGTTGCGGCAGTCAAGTTGGCAACTGTCCCCCCAGTTACAGAACTGGCGGCCGTCCCGAGATCCTTTTTGCCAACCGATATGTCGCTTGCGGAAACACCACTGGATGATCGGTCAAGCGATGCAAGGACGTTTACCGTCCCGGTTCCAGCATCCGTCTCGCGGTTGGAAAGCAAGTTTAGACCATTGAATTGAGCGGCGCCGACGACAGCATTGATCTGATCCCGAAGAGCAACAATATCGGTTTGAATCTTGGCCCGATCAACGTTTTGTTCCTGCGAGGCGACGATCTTGCCTTTCATTTCTGTCAAGAGATCAGTCACCGTTTCGGCTCCATTGCGAGCGACCGCCACGGTTGATTCACCCAGGTTCAAACTGTCAGAGATGCCTTGGAAACCCTTTACATCCGACTCCATCACTTTGGAGATTGCCCAGACAGCAGCGTTGTCGCGTGCATTGCCGACGGATTTACCTGTCGAGATTGCGTTTTGAGTGTCTGTCAGACGGGAATTGATCGATTTCAGCGTTTGAAGGGCAACCATCGCCCCATTGTTTGTCAGAATACTAGACATTTCTTTCCTTTCAATTGTGCTTTGCACATTTTGTTCCAAGTCCTCAACTACGTTGGGAGTGGAAATGAAGGTCATTCTGACACGTACTGAGAAAACTCTCGCGCCACAGGGAGGTGTGCCAGCGTAGGATCACGGAACAGAATGAAAGAAATCTAAACTTCGTATGCCAAATTGAGAGAAATTCAATAAATTTTTTTAGAGAACGAAATCTACTGGGAAGATAAAATTTTAACTCCTTCACCACATACTGCAAACAAGACGATCAGGAGGATTGAGAGTGATGTTGATTTCCAATCAAAACGCTATCCCGGCAACTATCACAGCGTCGCTTAACCAAAGTTTGCATACACTACCCTCCGGGCATAAATTTGATGTTCTTCTTCAACAATATTCGGAAGCTCCCAAAGACGCAGTGACACAAGTTGGGAGCGAAATGGTTGATGGCGAATATCGAAGAATCGATTTTCTTTTACTACAGAATGGCGTTCCGCCTGAATTTCACGCGATATCTTCAGCTTCTCCGATCTTCTTGGTCGGCAATTCAAATGGTAAAGAAATAGAAACGAGTCGAGTGGCGCGGGCGGATCCTAAGTACTTCCTCGCTAACGATGACAAGGGGGCCAAAGAACATAAAGCTGAGATCCCAACATTAAAAGGCAAAGTTGAGTTATTCCCGGATAATTCAGTTTTTTACAATGGAAGCATTGAAGATTTTACTTTTCACTGGACGCCGGTTTCTGCGAAAGGTGGATTAATTGACACGATTCTGAAGGAAAATGTCAATCAAGATGCGAAAATTCATATTTCCAATCATACTCAATCATCAAGGCCCAGCGTGAACTCTGCCTCTGAGGAACTCTTGGAGCAGACGGCGACAAATATAACGTTTAACGCTCGTCCGGAATCTATTTCCCTACCCTCGCACGCCAAGACATCAAGTGTGGCACCTTATGGCCATCGAAAACAGATAGAAAACGTACTAACAAGCATAACTTCGGGTCAATTAAAGCAAGAGCGAGAGTTTCAGAATAATGATTTTAATATGGGCGGCAAAAATTTTGGTGAAATATTGTTAACTAAACCAAGAGACGTTGCCATTTCAAATTCATCTTTCCCTCACAAAGACAACAACGTCACCAATGAAGAAGCGAGGCCATCTGCACCCTATTCAAAGGAGAGAAATGAAGCTGCAAGCAATGAGCAAACGTCAGCTGCAAAAAAGAAAACTCCCGTCTTTCAGGTGACTACGGAGAAAACGACTCAAGCCGAGTTGTATGAAAGTCGAGACTCTTTAAAAGACAGAAACTTAGTAAATGAGATGAGGGTGAAATCAGCCTTGCTTGACGACTTTCCTAATCGCAATCATGTAAGTGTCAACGATGTAACGATCCAGAATAAACACACAACGCTGACAACAAACCTTCATTCAAGATTCTCTATGTTTAATTCGCTTCCGCCATCGGAGATTTTAAGCCTTGAAAGAGTGATGGATATTTCGATAAGGACCAGTCTTGATACGACCGGTATCAGTTTTAGCTCTGGAAGTAACGATGCACTGGAATTATTGTCGCGGTATCAAGCTGATTTAAGAGATGCCCTTAGAAAAAGTGGTTTAGAAAGTTTCGACCTATCCTTCATCTCAAGCGAGGACACCGGTAATGAAAGTACCCAGCGTGGGAGAGGAGAAGACGAAATTAGAGTGATTTTGCAAGAGGTTAACCACCCACCTGAAGATTTCCCAGCTGCGGTTGAGGAAGTTGGATTAGATCGCAGAGTATAGGAGTGAGACATGGAAGTTTCTTCGTTCGACGCAGGTGCGAAAATTTTTGCGAGGGAAGCGGGAAATCCAGATTCAGATGATTTTGAGACCTTTCTTAGGATGTTGACCGCGCAGATTCAGAATCAAGATCCGCTGAGTCCAATGGAAGCGGATCAGTTTGCCAGCCAGTTGGCATCGTTCTCGATGGTGGAGCAGCAAACCTTAACCAACCAAAACCTCGACAGGATGATCCGTGCACTGTCAAATGGGGGACTGGCTGCTTACTCTGGGCTTGTTGGCCGGGTGGCTGCTCATGAAGGAGCTTTTGTGTATTCAGGGGCTCCAGTTGAGATGGAAATCGGTATCCCCGGCGGAATTGTCGAGTATGCAAAGTTGGCGATCCTCGACGGACGCGGGGTAATGGTTGCAGAGTTGAATGTAGATGTCGGGCAAGAAAAGCTAACCTGGGAGGGAAGAGGTTTAGACGGACGGGTGTTGTCACCAGGGTCTTTTACTGCTGAAATGCGACAAGTCGAAGATGGGTCACCTCTCGAAATTCCGGTCTTCACGGCAGCTGTCGTTGAAGAAGTGCGGTTTGGCGACGGTGAAGCGGAATTGCTTCTGGCGGATGGAACTGTGCTTCCGGAGAGCCGCGTTTCAAAGATACGTTAAACTCATTGTTTAAAACAACCGACCTATTCTTGTTGCAATTGGAAATAGGGAATTGCGTCATTGAATTTCTCGTAGGCGAACAACCGAAAAGTTGGCGAAAACGCCAAAGACGGATTGTTCGCGACGCTTGCAGGGAACCGATGAATTAGTGACATCGCCACTTCGAGAAAGACTCAGGCTTGCAGCGGCTTTACAACCAATTCACCTTCTTCGCGCGCTTTCATTGCCAGGGCGGCGGCGTGTGCGCCGGCTGCTGTGGTGAAATACGGGATCTTGTCATAAAGTGCCACAGAGCGAATTTCACGGCTGTCTTCCACAGCGGCGGCGCTTTCAGTGGTGTTCATGACAAGGTCAATGCCGCCGTCCTTCATCAAATCGACAATGTTTGGACGGCCCTCGTACACCTTTTTTGTCGTGGCACAGGCGATTCCGTGATCGGACAGGAACGAAGCTGTACCGGAGGTTGCAACAATGGCGAAGCCAAGCTCGGTCAAGATTTGTGCGGTTTCGATCAGTTGATCGGTCTTGTCATCATTCTTGATTGAGAAGAAGACTGTGCCAGAGGTCGGCAGATGGTTGCCAGCGCCCAGCTGTGCTTTGAGAAATGCGCGAGGGAAGGAACGATCCCATCCCATGACTTCACCGGTTGATCGCATTTCCGGACCAAGGATCGTATCGACCCCGGGGAAACGGGCAAACGGCAGAACAGCTTCTTTGACCGAGAACCACGGCATCATCGGATCAGCGAGCGTCATCGGATCGGCCAACGGCAGAACGGTGTCGTAATCGGCGTTTTCGGGATACGGGTCGCGCATCGGGAAGTTGGTCAACGGTTCGCCTGCCATGACGCGGGCGGCAATGCTGGCGATGGCCGAGTCGGTTGCTTTTGCGACAAATGGTACGGTGCGAGACGCGCGAGGATTTACCTCGATCAGGTAAATCTCGTTGTCCTTGATCGCGAATTGCACGTTCATCAGGCCGCGCACATTAAGTGCTAGAGCAAGTGCTTCGGTCTGCTGCTTGATCTGATCAAGCAAGTCGTTCGAGATGGAATAGGGTGGCAGAGAACAGGCGCTGTCACCTGAGTGAACACCCGCTTCTTCGATATGCTGCATGATCCCGGCGACATGTACGCGCGTACCATCGCAGAGCGCATCAACGTCCAGCTCAACTGCGCCAGAGAGATAGCTGTCGAGCAGGACCGGGCTTTTACCCGACACGACCACGGCTTCTTTGATATAGCGTTCCAGGTGGGCCATATCGCGCACGATCTCCATCGCGCGACCGCCCAAGACATATGATGGGCGGATCACCAGTGGGAAGCCGATATCATCGGCGATGGCAAGCGCTTGGGCGTCGGTTGACGCGATGCCGTTATGTGGCTGCTTGAGGCCAAGTTTGTTGACGAGAGCCTGAAAACGTTCGCGGTCTTCGGCAAGGTCGATGGCGTCGGGCGTTGTGCCAAGGATCGGAATACCTTCGGATTCAAGAGCATTGGCAAGTTTGAGGGGTGTCTGGCCGCCAAATTGAACAATGACACCGTGCAGTGTGCCGTTATCCTGTTCGACCCGCAGGATTTCCATCACATGTTCAAAAGTAAGAGGCTCGAAGTACAGGCGGTCGGACGTGTCATAGTCAGTCGATACAGTTTCGGGGTTACAGTTGACCATGATGGTCTCGTACCCGGCATCGGTGAGCGCAAAACAGGCGTGACAGCAGCAATAATCGAACTCGATCCCCTGACCGATCCGGTTTGGGCCACCCCCCAGAATGACGACTTTCTTGCGGTCAGACGGCCGCGCTTCGCATTCTACCTCGCCCATCATCGGGGATTCGTAGGTTGAATACATGTAAGGTGTTTGCGCCTCGAACTCGGCGGCGCAGGTATCGATCCTCTTGAAGCAGGCTTTGACATTCAGGCTGAGGCGCCGATCGCGCACCTCTTTTTCAGTAATTCCGATCAAATCGCCAAGACGGGCATCGGTGAAGCCCATCATTTTCAGCGCGCGCATTACCGACTCGGAATCCGGGAGACCGTTGGTACGGACCTCCTCCTCGGCCTCGACGATTTCGCGGATACGGGCAAGGAACCATGGGTCGAACATGGTTGTTGCGTGTATTTCGTCATCAGACAGACCGTGGCGCATTGCCTGAGCGATGGTGCGCATGCGGTCTGGAGTCTGTTGAGAAATCGCTTTGATGACTGCGGATTTCTCTGGCGCGCCTTCGATATAGACTTCGTCAAAGCCGTTGAGACCCGATTCCATGGACGCCAATGCCTTTTGCAAGGATTCGTGGATCGTGCGGCCAATGGCCATCGCTTCGCCCACGGATTTCATGGCGGTTGTCAGATAGGGCTCGGAGCCGGGAAATTTTTCGAACGCGAATTTAGGGATCTTGGTGACCACATAGTCAATTGTCGGTTCAAAAGAGGCGGGCGTGACCTTGGTGATGTCATTGTCCAGCTCGTCCAGAGTGTAGCCGACGGCCAGTTTCGCGGCGATCTTGGCGATGGGAAAACCGGTGGCTTTGGACGCCAGCGCGGAAGAGCGGCTTACCCGCGGATTCATTTCGATGACAACCATGCGCCCGTCTTCGGGGTTGATCGCCCATTGAACATTCGACCCGCCGGTTTCCACACCAATTTCGCGCAGAACGGCGATCGAGCCGTTTCGCATGATCTGGTACTCTTTGTCGGTGAGCGTGAGCGCCGGGGCAACCGTAATGGAATCGCCGGTATGCACGCCCATCGGATCAACGTTTTCGATGGCGCAGACGATGATTGCGTTGTCAGCGCGGTCGCGCACAACTTCCATCTCGAACTCTTTCCAGCCGAGAAGCGATTCATCGACAAGAATCTGGTTCACTGGTGACGCATCCATGCCTGACCGGCAGAAATGCACAAAATCTTCCCGGTTATAGGCAACACCGCCCCCGGTACCGCCAAGGGTGTAGGCGGGGCGGATAATCGCGGGCAGGCCGATCTCTTCGAGTTCGGCCAGTGCAAGCGCGACGCCAGCATCCAGATCAGCGTTGCCATTCGGTTTCTTGGGCGCGGTGATGATGGTTGCCTTGGGATTCTCAAGACCTATGCGGTCCATCGCTTCGCGGAACAGCTTGCGATCTTCAGCCATTTCAATGGCTTCGCGTTTCGCACCGATCATTTCAACCCCGTACTTGGCAAGCACGCCAAGCTCTTCAAGCGCCAGAGAGGTGTTCAGGCCGGTTTGCCCACCCATCGTTGGCAAGAGCGCATCGGGGCGTTCTTTCTCGATGATCTTGGCGACGATGTCCGGAGTGATCGGTTCGATGTAAGTCGCATCGGCCAGTTCCGGATCGGTCATGATTGTGGCCGGATTGGAGTTCACCAGGATGACGCGGTAGCCTTCTTCGCGCAGCGCCTTACAGGCCTGTGCGCCGGAATAGTCGAATTCGCAGGCCTGCCCGATCACGATAGGTCCGGCTCCGATGATCATAATCGACTTGATATCATCGCGCTTTGGCATTGATCGGCCCTCATCATGCAAACTGGCTGCGTTATAGGCATGGCGCGCGCGGGTGCAAGCGGCGCGATTGGTTTTTTCGGAAACAGCAGGAGGTGTGGCGGAACGAAACGGCAGTGCTGCCCTGTGCGTAACACGGCGCAGCTGAATCGCGAGAGGATTCTGGATGTACGACGGTGTGTTCTCGGGGTTCATCGGAACAATTTAAGGGACAGCGAACATGCAATGGTTGTTCATCTGGCGTTAGTGGCGATCAGCCCGTTTTAAAAGGTGTGTCAAAGGTTGAAAACAGAGGCCCGAATTGTTGCACCGCGCAACTCCCGCTGGGTGAGCATGGCTTGACTTCCCAAGGCTGAAAGGGTGTATCGGGCCAAATTTCTCTGCCCGAGGACAACTAGCATGCACGCCTTTCGCACCCATTCCTGCGCCGACCTGACAGCGAGCAACGTCGGTGAGACTGTCCGCCTGTCCGGCTGGGTGCATCGCATCCGGGATCATGGCGGTGTCTTGTTCGTCGATCTGCGGGACCATTATGGCATCACACAGCTATTGTGCGACCCGGACAGCCCGGTTTTTTCCGAGGTCGAAAAGGTGCGTTCAGAGTGGTGTATCCGTATCGACGGAGAGGTGAAGGCACGCGACCCAAGCCTTGTGAACCCAAAGCTGCCGACGGGCGAAATCGAAGTGTTCATCCGGGACATGGAAGTTTTGGGCGCAGCGGATGAGTTGCCGTTGATCGTCTTTGGCGATCAGGAATATCCGGAAGAAACTCGCCTTCGCTATCGCTATCTTGATCTGCGACGCGAAGCGATGCAGCGGAATATGACGCTGCGCTCGGACGTGGTGTCGTCGATCCGCAAGCGCATGTGGGATCAGAAGTTCCGCGAATATCAGACTCCGATCATCACCGCGTCGTCACCGGAAGGTGCGCGCGATTTCCTTGTGCCAAGCCGCCTGCATCCGGGCAAGTTTTACGCGCTGCCGCAGGCTCCGCAGCAGTTCAAGCAGCTGATCATGGTGTCTGGGTTTGATAAGTACTTCCAGATTGCGCCCTGTTTTCGGGATGAAGATCCACGGGCAGACCGAAGCCCGACGGATTTCTATCAACTCGACCTCGAGATGTCGTTTGTCAGCCAACAGGACGTGTTCGACACGATCCAGCCGGTTATGCAAGGCGTGTTCGAAGAATTCGGCGGCGGTCGCAAGGTGGATACCGATTGGCCGCAGATTTCCTATCGCGATGCCGCGCTATGGTACGGCACCGACAAACCCGACTTGCGCAACCCGATCAAGATGCAGGTTGTGAGCGATCATTTCCGGGGTTCCGGCTTTGCCATCTTCGCCAAGCTGCTTGAGCAAGAAGGCACAGAGATCCGCGCAATTCCCGCGCCGAGCGGCGGATCGCGCAAATTCTGTGACCGGATGAACGCCTTTGCACAAAAAGAGGGTTTGCCCGGAATGGGGTACATTTTCTGGCGCGACCAGGGCGAAGGCATGGAAGCGGCAGGACCGCTGGCCAAGAATATCGGACCAGAGCGCACCGAGGCGATCCGCCAGCAACTGGGCCTTGAGGTTGGTGATGCCGCTTTCTTCCTTGGCGGAAAGCCGTCGAGCTTTGAATCCGTTGCCGGGCGTGCGCGCACGGTGATTGGTGAAGAACTGGGCCTGACGGACAAGGATCGGTTTGCTTTTGCCTGGATCGTCGATTTCCCGATGTACGAAGCGGATGAAGAGACCGGCAAGGTGGATTTCAGCCACAATCCGTTCTCTATGCCACAGGGCGGAATGGACGCGCTGAATGGCGATCCTCTGGACGTACTCGGCTATCAGTATGACCTGGCGTGTAACGGCTACGAACTGGTGTCCGGAGCGATCCGGAACCACAAGCCCGAGATCATGTTCAAGGCGTTCGAACTGGCGGGCTATGGCGAAGATGAAGTCCGCAAGCGGTTTGGCGGCATGGTCAACGCGTTCCGGTTTGGTGCACCACCCCACGGAGGATGCGCGGCGGGGATCGACCGTATGGTGATGTTGCTGGCCGATACGGCAAACATTCGCGAAGTCATCATGTTCCCAATGAACCAGCGGGCGGAGGATCTGATGATGAATGCACCTTCGGATCCGACAAGCGATCAGCTGATGGAGCTTCGTCTTCGGGTTATCCCGCAAGAAGATTGACTCAAAAGCACCGCTGAATTGAAAACGGCGCCAAGTGGCGCCGTTTTTCGTTTCCACCGTTCAGACTAATATCACCGGTCAACGCGATCAGTCTTCAAGCGAATCCTGAACCTTTTTGTCGACCAGCTTGCGCTCTTTGGTTTTGCGCTCAAGAAATTTGCTGCCGATCTCGGTCTCTTTGCTGGCATCCACCACTTCGCGGGCACGGGCGAAAACCTCGTCCTCTTCTTCTTCGATGTGGTGTTCATAATCATGCTTGAGCGTCTTGAACTTTGTCAGCCATGCCGGCGATGACATGTCCATGTCGTTCAATTCTTCCATCAGATCGTCCATTTCCTGATGTTCGTGAACCGAGTGGCGCGCGGCGTCCTGTCCCCAGGTTTCCGAGATCAAAGCGGAATAAAAGGTCTCTTCCTCTGCGGCGGCATGACTTTTCACATCGTAGTAGAACTCCTCCCACGCCTCGCGCCGTCTGGCACTGTCGCCCGAAGTGTTGGCAATTGTATCCAAAAGTGCACGGTGGTCTTTGTGGTCGTCCTTGATGGCGTCGTAGATATTGGGCATGACGGTCTCCGCGTTGACGTATGGTTGACGGATCAACGTCACATCAGTCAGCGGGTTCCCTTGACGGGTGGATTGACGGGTGCAGCGTCACATGGCGACGGCATCCTGCATTCGGTCTTGAACCAAATCCGCAAGCCGGGACACAGGATCGACAATCGGCGCGCCTTTGGAATGTGCATCGGCCAGTTCGGACGCGGCGGATTCCAGAACACCATCGTCCGCGGTCCGCGCAACACCTTGCAGGAAAAGCGTCACATAGTTGATCATGGTGGCGTTCACCGGTCCGCCAAGGATTTCGGCCATATGCGCCATGTCTTCGCGAAACGCGACGGGATCAGGTTGGATGGGTTCGCTCTTGATCGCGCGCAGGCCATTTGGTTGCCGGTCTTTCGGGAGATGTTGCAGGATCGCGTTCTGAAACACACAGAGAGTGGCAATCGGTTTGGCAAGAAACCCGTCTGCGCCGGCTGCAAATGCCACGTCTTCGGCAAAGCTATCCCCGCTTGTCCCCAGAACAACCGGAACGCGTGGCAGCGTGTTGGACAACTCAAAGATCAGGTCAGCGCCATTGCCATCGGGCAAGCCCATGTCGATGATCACTGCCGAGGGACGATACACCTGAAGATGTCGCCGAGCGGATTTCAGACAATCGGCGCGCCGCAAGCGTGCGCCGCTATGCAGGCACATAAGCCTGAGTGCGTCGCAGGCATATAGGCTGTCTTCGACTGCCAGGATTGTAAGCCCCAGCAGCGGTCGCGTTATCGTTGGTCTGCGCATGTGGTCCAAAGCCTGGTCGTCAATCATATCGCCCTCCATGAGTCGCTTCATTTTGGCGCGGGCGTGGCTAACAGGTGGTTAATGCGGCCACCCCTCTTGTCTGCTTTTGTGTGTCGGAGGATAAGCAGCGCAAATTGTGATGGAGAAACCTGATGATCGGACGTTTGAACCATGTGGCAATCGCCGTGCCTGACCTTGAGGCGGCAGCGAACCAGTATCGAACTGCGCTGGGTGCCACAGTAGGGGCACCGCAGGACGAGCCTGATCATGGTGTGACCGTGGTGTTCATCGAATTGCCGAACACCAAGATCGAACTGTTGTATCCGCTGGGCGAAAATAGCCCGATCAACGGTTTTCTTGAAAAAAATCCGTCGGGGGGCATTCACCACGTCTGCTATGAGGTCGAAGATATCATTGCGGCGCGCGACCACCTGAAGGAAACCGGCGCACGGGTTCTGGGCGACGGCACGCCCAAGATCGGCGCGCACGGCAAACCCGTTCTGTTCTTGCATCCCAAGGATTTCAACGGATGTCTTGTGGAACTGGAACAAGTCTGACGCAGCCCCAGTTTGCTGATTAAAGGAGCGCGACCATGTCCATCACCTCTGCCATTGTTCTATTTGCCGTGATCTGGTTCCTGGTGTTCCTGATCGTCATTCCGATCCGGTTGCAGACGCAGGGCGATGTCGGTCAGATCGTTCCGGGTACTCATGCCGGGTCACCCGAGGTTCATAACCTCAAGAAGAAGGCGTGGATCACTACCTTCATCACCATTGCATTGTGGATCGTGATTGCCGGGATCATCCTGTCAGGATGGATCACCGTTCGGGACTTGGATTTCTTTGGTCGGATGCGTCCCGCTTCTGAATTTGGTGGTACAGGTGGGTAAAGGTCGCTGCGCCCAGAATTGGGATGACCAGGTTCACCAACGGCAAAGACAAAGGCATTGCCATTAAGATGCCCGCGATCCAGATTTTTCCCATATGCCGCCTGCGCAAGGCCTTTGCGCCAGCACGGCCTTCGCGGCGCATGGCGGCAAGAGTGAAGTATTCGCGACCTAGCAAGAAGCCGTTCAACCCCCAAAAGATGAATAACGCAAAAGGTGTGAACAGAACGTAGAGGATCAGCGCAAAAATGTTTGCGGCGATCAGGACGCCAAGAAAATTGACCGTATCGCGAAGTGCGTCCCCCCATGGAACCCGATCGGCCTTGGGCAATTGCGGATAGTGGCGATCCTCGACCGCGTCTGCCACATCATCAAGGAAGAGAGACGTGATCGCCGATGCGACCGGGATCATGAGAAACACCGACAGTACGAACATTGAGATGAACGCTGTCCAGCTCAGAAGATCGTCCAGCCATGTCACCTCTCCGATGAAGGGCAATGTCGCCTCGGGACCAAGTGCGGCGTTCAAGAGCCACATCAGCGCGGCAAAGAACGCCACCAGCAGGGCAAAGCCCAGACCGATCCCAAGAAACAATACCTTGCGGAAACGAGGATCGCCAAGCTGCCCAAGGGTTAGAAGAAAACTGCGCAGGATCATGTGTCGACCCATGTGGTGATCGCATTGATGTCTGGGCGAGGGCGCTCTGGAGGAACAGTGCTTGCAGTTCCGATATGGATGAAACCGGCGACGCGTTCATTGTCGGCAAGGCCAAGCGCCGATCGACAGAAATCAACGTCGTGCGAAGGCCAGCCGCTAAGCCAGTTCGCGCCCCAACCCGAGGCAAGTGCGGCGTTCAGCAAGGCAAGGCAGACCGCACCCGCAGAATAGGTCTGTTCCACGGCGGGGATCTTGTCCGACGGCTTTTTCACTTCGATCACCGCAACACAAAGTGGGCTGTCATCAAATTGCGTGCGGGACTTGGAAATGTCTTCGTCAGACCTTTCAGCGACCCTGCTGCAGTGTTCGGCGGCATCCGCGAGGCGGGCAAGTGCGGCCTTTTCCAGCACGATAAACCGCCAAGGTTCCAGTTTTCCATGATCCGGTGTGCGTGCAGCGGCGGTGAGAATCGGTAAGAGCGCCTCACGATCAGGGGCCGGAGCCTGCAAGAGTTTGGCCGGGCGTGATCGTCTTGTGTGCAGGAAATCCAGAACGGCCGTGTTCGCGTCGGGCATGTCGCCTCCTTCGTGGTCTTTCGGGGTCGCGCCTGTCGGTCTGGGCTTTGGGCACGGTTTCTGGCGTGATAGGGCGAAAGCATGTCGAAGAACAGCCTTGCAGACCTTGCCGTTCAAGGAACGACCCTCACCGTGCGTGTGTCGCCGAACGCGCGCGCAAATAAGGTGGAGATGGAGGGGGAGACTATCAAGGTCAGCGTCACTGCCCCGCCCGCAGACGGCGCCGCAAATGCGGCAGTGATCAATCTGTTATCCAAGGCGCTCGGCATCGCCAAGACTCGTCTGACGCTGGTTCAGGGCCACAAGAGTCGGGACAAAGTGTTCCGGCTGGATTAATCTGCCTTTTCTTCGCGAGAATAAACGCCTTCGGGAAGAGAGATCGCGGCGGCCAGGTCGCGCATCTGGGACATCGAAAATGTGATTCTGTTCACCTTGTCCGTGCGCGGATCGTATTGTTCAACGGTGATGCATTCCTCAAAGCCGTTAACGATCACGTCTTCTTGCAACGGACCTTTGCCTTCGTCCACCAGCGTAACGACGGTCGAGTCGAATTCGTGTTCTATGCTAAACATGGGCGAAGGGTAGCGCGGAGATTCGGAAAAAGCCAAGACGCATCTGCGGAAAATCTCTTTCACGAATTCGGGACTGGCAGGTCTGTTCCGTTCACCCTATTTCTTATATTTCGAATACGAGGAAAACCTTTATGCGCTGGCTTCTTGTTTTGGCTCTTGCCGTCTTGGCGGCTTGTGATGTCACAACCACAACAACGCCTGCACCACGCCCGCAATCCACGACATCGCAACTCTCCGAGCAAGAGGCGCGCAGTCGTGCCGGGATTGCCGCGCGTCAGTTCGTATCAGTGGTTGAAACGGTCGAGCCTGTGGCCGAACAGGAATGTCGCCGCCGGGCACCAGGGGCCAACTGCGACTTCCAGATCGTTGTTGATGATCGGATGGGTCAGCCCCCGAATGCTTTCCAAACGGTTGATCGTTCGGGGCGGCCGATCCTTGCCTTCAATCTTGCATTGATCGCATCTGTGGAAAATGCTGACGAACTGGCTTTTGTGATGGGTCACGAAGCGGCGCACCATGTTCTTGGCCATCTCGGGCGCACGCAGCAGAACGCAGCGGTCGGCGCAGTGATCCTGTCGGGTCTGGCGGCACTGGGCGGTGCAGACGCAGCGGCGGTCCAGTCGGCGGAACAGATCGGAGCATCGCTTGGAGCGCGCACCTATTCCAAGGATTTTGAACTTGAAGCTGATCGGCTTGGCACAATAATCACAGCACGTTCAGGCTTCAATCCGGTGCGAGGCGCACAGTTCTTCAACAAGATCCCTGACCCCGGAAACCGATTCCTGGGCTCTCATCCGCCAAATGCCTCGCGCATGGACATTGTGCGACGCACAGCTGCCGGGCTCTGATCTGGCGGATTGACCTGCATCAAAGCTCGCATGGTTGGCGCATCCTAGACTTGGGGTATGACAATGAGGAGCATTGTGATGCCTTACGATTCAAAACGCGCCGAACACACGCAGATGGTGCTTGGCATGGCAGACCGGCAAGGTGTGGACCTTCAGGAGATGATCCTGCGTGCCGAAGTCAGCGAAGACCAATTCGAGCATGCCGTAGATCGCTGCATGGGCTGTACACAATCCACAGCTTGCAAGTGCCTTTTGGACAGCGCCGGACCGCAGCTGAATTTACCGGAGTATTGCCGCAACGGCGACCTGTTTGACGCCCTGAGATCAAAATGACCTGCCTGCAAAATCCGGTTTCCTGGCGTCCACTGGGCAAGACCGGTGTTCATTACTGGCTTGTTCAGCGAATGGCAAAAACCTGTGGAGTGGATACGGCACAGGCGATGTCAGACGGAGACCTTCAGGAAGCAACCTGGGTAGACATGGTCCAGCACTGCCGGACCTGCCAGTGGGTTGATGGCTGTCAGCGCTGGCTTGATCAACAGGATACGGAAAGCGCCGCATCGCCTCCCGGCGCTTGTGTGAATGGCGACATCTTCCAACGTCTTGCGGAAAGGCAAAAACAATGAGGAAACAAGCCTTGGGGAATGCCGAACTGCATTTCTGGCTGACGCGTAGCGTTGCCAGGGTTATGGGGATAAGCTTGTCCGAAGCGATGGCCAGCGGCCAGTTGGCTGCGCAGGATTACGCGTCACTTGTGACGGCGTGCCGGGAATGCGCTCTGGTAGAACAGTGTCAGCGCTGGCTTGGAGAGCAGCGAACATTGGCGCGCAACGCCCCTCCGGGCTGCGCGAATTCAGACGCGCTCGCTACGCTGGCACATGAGCCGGTTGTCTGAATTTCTTAGGTGCGCAGGTTCTTTGCGCTTTCCTTGATTCCGGCATACTGACCTGACGGACGGAAACGCCACAGATAATCCGGCAGCACCGCCTCAAGCGCGACAGGTGTCATTCCCAGATCGGCAAACGTCTTCACCCCATCCGACACAACATTGTCGTTGCGAAGATTCTTTACCTGATCGCGGGTGATCATGCTCGGAATCAATCCAAGGCTGATCGTGTTCGCAAAATCGAACAGACTGCCCATGATAGACGCGGCAAAAAACGGAATATTGAGGATCACACGGCGACGGCGAATCACACCTAGCATGTGCTGCATGAGTTCGCGGAAACTGTTCACATCCGGACCACCAAGTTCGTAAATCCCGGGTGACGCCTTGCCGATCACCGCCAGATGCGCCGCTTTGGCGACGTCGTTCACATAGACTGGTTGGAATTTCGTATCTGCACCGACTATTGGTAGTATCGGTCCAAGGCGTGCCATGCTGGCAAAGCGGTTGAAGTACCCGTCTTCCGGACCGAACACAATCGAGGGACGCAGAATGACCGCGTTTGGCATGTGTTCAAGAACGGACGTTTCGCCTTGTGCCTTGGTGCGCTGGTATTCGCTTTCGCCCGCTGCATCTGCGCCAATGGCCGATATATGCACCATGGTGCTGATGCCTGCTTCGGCAGCAAGACGTGCGACACGACCCGCGCCCTCGGCCTGAATGGATTCGAAGGTATTCTTGCCAGCCTCCGCGAGGATACCAACACAATTGACCACAGCATCAGCGCCCTGCATCGCGGCACGCACGCTCGCATCGTCGCGGATGTTGCACAGGATTGGTTCGACCTGTCCGACAACACCATAGGGTTTCACAAAGATCGCCTCATTGGGGCGACGCACCGCAACACGCACGCGCCATCCATCTTTTGCCATCCGACGCGCAATATAGCGCCCGACAAAACCCGAGCCGCCGTAGATTGTGACGAGTTTGGACATGTGAAAGCTCCCGCTAATCGCTTCGTTGACCTCTATCCCTGTCGCCCTTTGCGAGCAAGGTGTTCGATTGCCGCAAAGCAACCGCAGTCCCCTGTCAAAAAGTGCGTTGACACCCTTTCGGGACAGGATTACACGCCAGCCTCACGACACCTGCCCAGGTGGCGGAATGGTAGACGCGCTGGCTTCAGGTGCCAGTGGCCGCAAGGCCGTGGAGGTTCGAGTCCTCTCCTGGGCACCACAAACTCCGTACAAACTATTGATTTGCATTGGCTTTTTCTTGAAGCAAGCCAAGGTGTAGTACATGTCGGAGAACAAAACAGCCCCCTTCACCTTCCAGAAGGACGGAATTTTCTACTTCATCAGAAGAGTTCCGGGTGACTTAAGACGACATTATTCGTCTGGACGAATCTCATACTCTCTCAGGACAAGATCGCGGTCCGTGGCCACTGCAAGAGCCACTCAGGCAGCCTGCAAACTAGATGAGTTCTGGTTCCACCTAAGATCGAAGGATGCCGACCTACCCGGAAAGCATATGCTCAAGCAGGGACTGGCTCAGTCTTCGTCGGTTCTGATTGCCGATCCTGTCAACTCGAACATTCCTAAGTTCTCAGAGGGTGTGCTGACCTACCTGACGCTCAAAGGAACAAGCAAATCCGAAGCTGATCGGCAAGGTTACGGAGGAGGGAGAACTGAGAGACCAACACAGCGGCATCTGGCCCATTCAGGTGGTTGCCAATGGATTGAATTGGACAAAAAGAAAACGGAAAACAGCGGTTTCTTTGTCGCCACTGCCTGACCGCACAAGCGACTGGATTCAAGGTATTGGACAAGAACTCCGAAACCCCTGCCTTGCCAGGTTCTCTTCCGCTCGCTTCAATCCGTTGGGCCGAAGCTGAGCCACGAACCAGCCATCTGTTCTGAGGTCTGTCACGACATGTCCTATGAATCGAGATGTCTCAATGACGTATCGCAAAAGATGAGCTTGACCCGCAAGCCATGCTTTAGCGATTTGATATTCTTGGACTTTAGACAAATCTGAATCTCAACCAGCCCTTAATCAGTCCCTGCTTTTCTGGATCTGTGGTGGGCGAACTCTGATGGGTGCGCCTTGGTGATCAACTTCAGAACATAGGGTGAAACCCATGAAACCTTCTTTTGCTGCGCAACTGCGGTTGCGCAAACCCTTGCATTTTGCGTCGGTCCTGGCGGCGATTTTCTTGACCAGTACATCCCTGGGCAACGCACAAGTCGTTGCGCCCAATGTCTTCGTCGTTGGCAATGATCGCGGGGGAATCATCGGGACACGGGCAACCGAGGTCCGACGTCTTAAGGCTGCAAACCGCCGCGTGGAAATTCGTGGCCAAATCTGCTTGTCATCCTGTACGATGTATCTCGGAGCAGGGAACGTTTGTGTCAATCCCAATACCCGTTTTGGTTTTCACGGGCCAAGCTATTACGGTCAGCCATTGCAACCCGTACATTTCGAATACTGGTCAGAAGTCTTGGCATCGCACTACCCACCAGCGATTAAGCAGTGGTTCATGTCCAACGCCAGACATACCAAGAACGGTTATCATACGCTTCTTGGTACAGAGCTTATTCGGCACGGCGTGCCGTCATGCTAACAAAACGTGCCAGCCCGACAGGCTGGCACGCATCATTCCACATCCAGAAGTTTGAGTTTACTGCGTATCTGAAGTGCTTGAGGAGTTGCCGATGGCAGCTGCACCCAAGACAACCGCAAACAACCCTCCGGCAATCGGCACGAAGTTTGTCGCGACAGCCCCGCCTGCGGCACCGCCCCCGCCCCCAAGAATTCCTGCGGGACGCGCGCAGCGAACTCCGACTCTGCCATCTTCCAGGAAGCGCGCGGAAACAATTGTTCCGTTCTCTCCGCAGGCATCCTGAGCGCGGGCGATTTCCATTGCAGTTGCAGAATCGTTCTGCGCGAAAGAAGCCGATGCAGACATTGCAATCGTCACAGCAGTGGTGAGGAAAATACTCTTCATTTTGGCACTCCAATTGAAAACGAACAGACCATTTGTTGCTTCATAACACAAACAGCAGGTGTTGCGAAAGACCAAGCGGAGACTCTTACACATTCACCGCTGCTGCAGCACTTTTTGTGCGGTTGGAACGAAATTTGCGCATTTTGACAGCCGCTGTGCCATAGGTCTCCAGGATGTCGCAACTATTCGCCGATTGAGCGACCACATGGTTGGCGACCTGCCTGCATTGTGCGCGTGTTGGTTTGGTATAGCCACCAATCTACAACGAAAAATCCCTTTGGTTCTCTACGTTTGGTGCAAGCGATGGTCCGATTGCGACTGGAGAGTTCAATAAAAGGAGCAGTCTTCATCATTCTATTCCTGCACCGACCTGAAGCCACCGGAAGGGAATTCAGCGGACTACAAATATATTTTAACGTCTGTTGTCGTCAAAAGCAGATCGGTCTCAGATGAGAAAAAGTCACGATAAAACCTTATTCAACTGGAAATGACGAATACACATATGGCCTGTGTATCTTGGACATTCGGCAGTCCAGCGGACCTGGGGCCTCTGAATTCAAATGCTTTGATCTGATTCGGCTTTCATTGCTGCATCTTGCGAAATTCTTTGGTATTGGGCCGTGTAAACTCTGCCTTAGCGCCCACGATATGATCTTTCGGCGCATTTTCGCCGCAAAAATTGTGGGTTGTCGCTGGCGAGAGGTTGCTGGAACCCACAATCTATAATAGAAAGTTAACCTATTATAAAGTCGAACGCTCGTGCTGGAACTCTGTGGGGGAGTCATCTTGTTTGATGTGGTCAGAGACGAAGTAGAAGGTGGCAAGACCCGGGGGTCGCCGACTTTTCAGTTCTTCAAAGCCTTTTTCGACATTTTTGTCAGCATGAGTTTGCTCCCTGTCTGCCTGATTGTGGCAAGCTTGCTGCTCGTTTTGAACCGTCGCTTCAATCCTGGCCCCCTTGTTTTCGAGCAAGAGCGCATGGGGCGACGCTGCAAGCCCTTCACGGCTTACAAGTTCCGGTCCATGCTGCCAGCGCAGTTGATCGAGCGTCAGGCAGGTGATCCGGTGGAACAGGACCGGATTACCAAACTTGGCCGTTTCTTGCGCAGGTCACGCTTGGATGAGTTGCCACAAATCTTCAACGTGCTCCGAGGCGAAATGAGTCTGATTGGTCCACGTCCGGATTACTTTCCACACGCTCAAGAATTTCTGACAAGCGTTCCTGGATACCGTGCGCGTCACGACGTCCGGCCGGGTATCAGTGGCCTTGCTCAGACCGAGGTTGGCTACGCACAAGGCCCGATTGAAACGCGTCGCAAAGTCCTTGCAGACCTTTACTACATAAAGAACGCCGGTTTTCTTCTTGAGGCCTGGATCGTCTGGCGTACATTCTGCACGATCTTCGGTCGTAAAGGGCTTTGAGTCGGCATTGCTTGCTTGAATAGCTGTTTTGTGAAAAACACTCTGAGTAAACAGCGGCAGGAAGTAATCAGTTGATGCAGGATTATGCGCGCTCCGAGCGCGGACAGCAGTCGTCTAAGATCGAAGACGATGAAATTGATCTCTTGCAACTGTTTGGCACGCTATGGCGTGGCAAGTGGATCATTATTCTTTGTGCGATGATCGCTGTGCTTGTGGGTGGCTATTATGCCTATGGCGTGGCGGTTCCAAAGTACTCCGCAACCACGACGCTTGCGCTACAGATTCGCGGCTCGCAGATCGTTGACATCGAGAGTGTCATGTCGGGCGTATCGTCGGATGACGCTTCATTGAACACTGAAATTGAAGTCATAAAGTCGCGAAAGCTAGGCGAACAGTTGGTCACTCGATTGTCACTGACTGAAGATCCTGAATTTAATCCGACGATTGACGACGGCTCCGTGAACTTCCTTGAACTGGCGTTGAGCCAGTGGTTTGATGTCGATCTAGCCGCGGGTGAAAAGGTCACAAGAGAACTCCTTGACCGATGGCTCGGTATATCTTTGCCTGCTGATGAGGCACTTTCAGAGCGTCAGGTGTTCGACAAGACCGTCGACAATGTGATGGAAGTGATCACCGCGACTTTGCAACGCAATACATTCGTCTTTTCGGTGTCAGCCAAGAGCACAGACCCTCAAAAATCTGTTCGCATGGCTAACACGCTGGCCGAGATCTATATCGCCGACCAGATCGCAGTGAAATTCGAGGCAACCGAGAATGCAGTTACATGGCTCTCCGAGAGGGTCACTGACTTGGAAGTTGAGCTCAAGACACGCGAAGATGAAATCAAGGAACTGAGAGCGGGATCAAGTCTCGTCACTCCCGAGTCGTTGGCTGCCCTGAATCAACAGGCAAATGACATGTCGGATCGACTCGTGGATTTGCGAGCGTTGGCGCAGGGCGCAGAAGCGCGGTTGGGAGCGCTCCAACAATTGCAAGCTTCCGGCGACGTGGACGCGATGCAGGCCACCTTTTCCGATCCGGTTCTGCGACGCCTCTACAATGATCTCGCGAGTGGCGGACAGCAAACTCGGGATCTCTTTGACGACAGGTTTTCGCTTCTTATCCAAAGAGAAGCCAATGACACGCAACGCGCTGTTGCTCAGGCGGTATCTCTCGAAACCTCATATGAAAACCTGCAGGAAGAGATTGCCTTAAAAACCCAGGATTTGGTTGAGGTCCAACAGGCTGAACGTGAGGTTCAAGCAACCCGCGTCCTCTACGAGACTTTTCTTGCACGTTTGAAAGAGACAACCGTTCAGCGCGGACTTCAGGAAGCGGATGCCCGAGTTCTGTCTCCTTCGATCAATGGGCAATATGTGGAACCCAGAAAATCGAGAATCCTTGCCTTGTCTCTTATTCTGGGTGGCATGATTGGTGTCGCAATCGTCCTGTTGCAACAGTTCTTGCACAACGGATTCCGGACAGCAGAGGACCTTGAACGTCATACCGGTATTAGTGTGATGGGTCAGATTCCACGCATTCCGATTTCAAAGCGCGAAAGCTTGGTTCCATATCTCAAGAGTAAACCGACCTCGGCTGCATCCGAAGCGATACGGAACCTTAGAACGTCTGTCTTGCTGTCCAACATTGATTCTCCGCCAAAGGTGATCATGTCGACGTCTTCGATTCCGGGTGAAGGCAAGACAACCCAGGCGATTTCCTTGGCAACGAACTTTGCGGGGCTTGGGAAAAGTGTGCTTCTGATCGAATGTGATATCCGCCGGCGCACATTTACTCGTTACTTTAAAAATGTGCCAGATGGGGGGATTGTGACCGCTTTGGCGCGGGAGCGCCCGTTGAATGAGATTGTTTTTCACGATCCTGAATTAGACGTCGATGTGCTTATGGGCGAAAAGAGCGCTGTTAACGCAGCTGACCTGTTCAGTTCGGATCGGTTCCACGAGTTTATCCGCAATGCTCGGAATTCCTATGACATCGTGCTCATCGACACACCGCCCGTCCTTGTTGTCCCGGATGCGCGGGTCATCGGTCAATCAGTAGATGCGATTTTGTATTCAGTGGCTTGGGACAGAACGGCAAAGGGCCAGATTGACGAGGGTATTCGCCAATTGGCGACAGCCAAACTCAAAATCACGGGCTTTGTTCTCTCGCAGATCGACCCTAAGGGAATGGCGCGATATGGATACGGCGGTCGATACAGCGCGTATGGAGCCTATGCCAAGTATGGTAAACACTATTACGACACATAAAAAACCGGACCATGGATAGCCCGGTTCTTTAGTATGGGTCGTGAGTTAGTTTCCAGCAGCGCGAGCAGTATTAACTGCTGCACCAACCAACCCAAAGGTCTGTTGCAGTGACCTGCCCCATTTGGTTACCGGCTGTTCCTCAATGAAGATGATGTCGTCAGGACGCATTTCCATACGCGCCGCAAGCGTGAGGTTAACCGCGTTGGTCGCGTCCAGATGCCAAGCAGTCACGGCACCGAACTCAGCCGGATTGTTGGAGGCACGCAGAACATAGATATGTCGCGAACTCCCCGTGGCATTGTTGTAGCCGCCGCTGTCGTAAAGCGCATCTGCCAGAGTTGCGGTTTGACCAAAAGGCAATGCAAATCGGCTCTGTTGCGCCACTTCGCCGGTCAGGTACACGTAATCCCGCTCAACAGCGCCATATTGATCGAGCGCTTCAAAGTTTGTCCGCTGTTCACCTAGTGCGGCCCGCCGCAAAGAGACTTCCGTTTCGAGTTCTGCCAGGGCTTGAGCGCGCGCTTGGGTGCGTTGTGCAATCACGTCCAACCGTTGCTGATAGAAAGCCAGTGCTTGCTGGAGATCATAAGTGGTATCCACATAGACCGCGTCTCCGTCCAGCAAAACGCGACGCTGTAGGGCGGGATCTTCAAAGTAATCCTTTACCGGAATCTGATAGAGCGTTCCGCTTCGATAAATCCGAATGGACCCGAATTCATCGTTCGCAAGTTGAATACCACCTGCCGATGTCAGTGCCTCTCCGAGAGTGAGGGGCTTCAAAGTGATCGGGATCAATGTCGAATTTCCGACAGCACCCCCAATTGCAACACGCTGTGAATTGAAGTCAGACACTTCAAGGCTGAATGCGGGGTCGATCTGATTGCGGACGAGCACCTCGAAGATGCGGGCTTCGGCCTCTTCGACCGTCAAACCGGCAATGTCGATCTGGCCGATTTCGGGAATGGCAATACGCCCATCATCGCGAACGGTGTATCCCTGACGACGGTTTTGCGCTGCAAGCAGACCACTCAGTTCCTCTACAGTGGAGCCGACGGACTTGGTCGCCAGAAGCACCACGTCGCCCACACCAATGCGGTAGGTCTGAGGCAAGATTTGGGGCGGCGGACGCAGTTGAAGCGCGCCGCGCGTCTCTTCTGGAACAAATGGTTCTTCCGGAAGAGGACCACCAAATCGCAAGGAACCTCCACCAGCCGTTTGATAAAACGCGGCTGGCAGGCGTTTTGGTGAATAGGCTGATTGGTTCGCGGCCAAAACGCTTTGCGCTGTTAGCGGAATTTCACGAACCGCAACACCAGCAGACGCCTCTTTGACGGAGGGACTATGATACGTGATGCCGCAGCCTGCTGTTACCAAAGCTGTGCTTAACAGGGCGATGCCCATATATTTGCGGCTTTTCATACTCGTCCCTCAATTACGATTCGGCATAGACCTGCGATGAGCAAAACCTAGCGGATCACCCGCTCCGTTTCCATGTAACCAACATTCGGCGACACCCATTGGCGTGATTTAAGCATCACTCCGTTGCCATTTCGCCAGTATACGTTCTCAATTTCCCGTTCGTCGTTCACGCAGGTTTCGGTGATGCGTGTCGCAGACAAAGCGCGATCCCCAATGGTAATGCGGTCTGTTTGCAAATCTGTCCGACGGCATTGGAAGGTAATGAAATAGCTTTGATATTCGCCGTTCATATAGCCATTGATGCGGGGGGCCCAGCTTGCCGCGCCACCTTGTGCCGCGAAAATAGAGTGCTCCGCGTCTGCACCCATTAGGTCGTCCCCCAGCCCTCTTGTCGATACGACAATGCCCTGATCAAACGAAAAGGAGGCATTGTCTGGCGTTCGCCAAGTCACAACATTTCCAATACGAGATGCCTGCACGGCATAGTTCTGTGCACGCAACGCCGGAACGGTGACCAACATCGCCTCTGTCTCTGCTGGCTCAACAAGGATCTGCGGACCGCCAAACCCCACCAGTGACGTCAATTGGGCGCATCCGGAAACCAGTGTTACCGCCAAGAGTGTGAGAACAACGCGCCTCATTTCCAGAAACGGCCCCAACCGTCATCAAGCTTGGGCGTGTGTAACTCCCGAACTGTTTCATACAGGCGATCCGACACGTTCAGTCGCGCACCGCCATCCCTCTGGACCGGACGCATGACATAGCCAAGTTTGTCTGTATTCGGCTGGCCAGTGACCGTGCTGATCGGGATTTCGAAACGCAAACCCTTGTCGAACGACCCTTCGCCAAAATCGTCGAAGCTGACATCGGTGAAGGTCGCAAAAGCACCGACTTTCCAGCCGTTCTTGAACTCGCGATCAAGTGTAAGAGTCGTGCCCCAGTCACCAGCAAGGTAACGTCCGACATCAACTTGGGAATGGAATCCATTGCCCATATCCCAATAGCCGGAGACATGTCCGGTCGCGACTTCGTAGTCGCGGAACCCGAAAAGCTGATCAAAGTCGCGTTGCTTGACGTAATTGAACTCGGCTCCAACTGCGAATTGGCTGTCGACAGGTTTCCAAAGCAATTCAGTCGAAATGCCGCCGAACATCGGTTCAAGATAACCGGCGGAAACACGTCCATAAAGGTCTTCGCCGGGTTTGAAGTAATAGGCACCAACCAACTCAGTGATCGCAGGATCGCCTTCGCGCTCGTATATGTTGAAATCCGACCGGACCTTTTCCAGCACCGAAGTCGATTCCCGCGTGCTTTCATCCAGATTGCCCAAGAGCTTCTTGCGCACTGCACCACGAATTTCAAATCCAGGAGCGGGTTGATACTGTGCGGCAAGCTCGAGTCCGACATCAATGCGGACCGGATCGTCCGGATCAAAAAGGCTGGGTGACAGATAGGGGCGCAGTTGCCAGTCAAACTGCGGGTAACGACCGGCAACAGGTGTCAGGGGACCTGAGTCAGACTCGAAAGTCGCACGTGCAAATGTACGCCAGCTGTTGTCATAGTCGTATTGCAATTCTTCCAGATCGCCCCGGTCAAGAGTGACCGCAGCCCCGGTAATGCCTTTGACAACAGGGACAATGGTGAAGGTATCGACACCAGTTGGAACTGAATTGGTCAGCGCGCGGGCCGTTCGACCGATCACTTGAGCGGTGTTCGGATACGTATTGTTTTCGACCTCAACCCGGACAGATCGACCAGAAGCCGAGAAACCATGCAAGGTCAATCCGGACTGTGCCAACGCCGCCTGCACCGAGTTCTGAACTCGGGTTTCACCGACGGATTCTACGCTCCAGCCAAGAGATTCGGCGCTTCTGCGCGGCAAGACCGGCATTGGAGCGCGATCATATCCAGGGCCTCCACGAGGTGATTTCGGGTTGGTGGCAAAGGTCGCCTGAACACCGATCTCTGATCCGTATAGGTAATGTGCGCCAAAAGTGATCCCGGGCCGATACTGGTATGAGACACCAAAATTGTAAGGCGATTTACGCTCGAACGCGCTGCCATCTTCATCCGGATACGCGTCGGACGAGTATTCCGCAGTAAACGCAAGCTTCTCGGTTGCCTGCCATTCGATCCCGCCAAAGAATGCGGCATCGCCTCTGAAGAACTGGTCCGTATCTACCGTACCGCCTAGACCGACGTCATTGCGTGGCCGCGTCTTCAAAGAGTCGCTGAAAACTCCCAACGGATTGTCAAAGCCGCCGACACCCGCGAGACGACCCCAGCCAAGACCGCCGGTGACCCGGACCCCGTTTCCGATTGTCTTGGTCGCAACGAGGTACTCAGAAGAGTAAATACCGGTCCCAAGGAAGTCGTTCAGACCGACAGCGACGGCCGGACGCCATGTGTCCGGGTTTTCATCAATCAGTCGATACTGAAGCGAAAAGCTGCGATCGAAGAGCTCTGAGCCCTCGCGACGAAAGTTGTTGATGTTGGAGTACCGAAAGCTACCGGACAGACGTGGTGTAACCTGAAATGTGATCGTATTGCGCGTCTGATTTTTGAAGTAGCTGGACGTGAACGCAAGCTCCGCGTCCGGCCTGCTGAGCGCCGACGGCATGTCGATCAGCCCAGGATAACCATAGGTATTATAGCTGGAAAAAGGGTCAGCCGATGACTGCCCCAAAAACAACCCGAGGGCTGAAACCCCGATTATGCTTTTTCTTATAACTCTCACGTCTGCCTCCGAAGAGACCATGATATTTTAGCGTTCATGTGCCTCTGCTAACCTGTTTACCCAAAACAGGCGGACAATCCATGATTTTTGAAAATGTTGCCATGACCGCTACGCTGCGTTGCATTGGGGTCACGGGTTCAACTTCAGATCGCTGCAATTGAAAGAAAAAGCGGGCGTTTTGAACAAGGATCAGGCTTTGATCCTCTGCGGCTTTACCACGTTCGGTTATGGCTCAAGCCGCAGATCGATTAAAGAAAGTCATGCTGCATCTTTGCGCGGTGGGTGCAACAATGCATCAATGGACTTGCCCCAGCTGGACAGATCGTATCGGCGTACAGCGGTTTGCATCGCCTTCATGCGATCCCGACGTTCGGTTTCAGACATGTCCAATGCCTGACCGATTGCGACGTCCATGGATCGCGCCGAGAACGGGTTGGTGGCAACCGCTGCACCCAGTTCGACGGCCGCGCCAGCGAACTCGGAAAGAACCAACGCCCCGTCGCCATCGACACGGGAGGCAATGAATTCCTTGGCGACGAGGTTCATGCCGTCTGCCAAAGGTGTGATCCACGCAACCGATGCGGCTTGGTAGTAGGCAATGAGATCCTTAAATGGAATCGCGCGAGATACGAGCGTGATGGGCTGCCAATCCAATGATCCGAAGCGACCGTTGATGCGACCTGCGGCCTCTTCGATGGCGGACTGGATTTCGCCATAGGCGGCCATGTCCCGATTTGCGCTGACCGATACGTGCATCAGTTGAACCTGACCGCGCAATTCAGGGCGTTCTTCAAGAACCCGTTCAAATGATTCCAGCTGTTCGATGCCGCCCTTTGTATAATCGGTGCGACCGACGGACAGGATCAGTTTTCGATCACCCAGATCGGTGCGCAATGCTTTGACGCGCTGCTGCGTGGCCTCTTCGCGCGCACGGGCTTGGATGTATTCGACATCCACACCAACTGGCGCGACGCTTAGATTAACGTCGCCGAACGGACCATTGAGGATTGTTGGAACACGCCTTTCCGTCAATGCGGTGCCTTCGGCGATCAAATCGTCTGGCACATTTGCGCGGTCGGTGACTTCGACATCCATCAGGCTTTGTACGACGGCAGCGAAATTCGTCGCATAGCGTGGAATGTGAAAGCCGACGCTGTCGCAGGCCATCAGACTTTCGATGATTTCCTTGCGCCACGGCAGCACGTTGAACATATCGGGTGCCGGAAACGGTGTGTGGTGGAAAAAGGCGATCTTCACGTCAGGTCGCATCTGACGGAGATAGCCCGGGACCAGCCAAAGGTTGTAATCATGCACCCAGACCAACGCACCGTCAGCGGCCTCGGCAGCCGCGGCTTCGGCAAAGCGCCAGTTCACTTCGCGGAAATTGGGCCAATCCACCGGGTCATAATTGTAGCGATCCTTGAAGCTGTGAAGGATCGGCCAGAATGCTTCTTTAGAGGTGACGTGATAAAACTCGTGGACCTGCCTCTGGGTCAGCGGCAATCGCGACACTGAATAACTGCCAAAACTGTCATCAACCTCGATTTGTCGGTCCCAACCGGGCTCGTTTGAATCGTCAGCCAGTTTCCAGGCGACCCATGCCCCATGGTCCACCTTGCCGAAAAAGCTCTTCAGAGTTGGCACAATGCCGTTCGGGCTTTTGTTCTCGCGCAGGACGGTTTTGCCATTCTCTTCTACCTCTTCGTACGGTTGACGGTGGTAAACGATCACAAGATCAGATGGCATCAGGAACTCCTTGGAGTTGGATGAAGGTTGAAGGCCATGATGGCCTCTAGAATGCCCGCAGCGCCTTCGCCGCGCGCGCGATGAATTTTGGGTGACTCGGGAAGATTGTCGTAAAGGGCTTGCTCTGATCCACCAACTGCGACCGCATGCAGATCTGCCGTCAACATCGACAAGTCATTGAGCGTATCGCCCGCGGTCAGGACGCGGTCGGGTGCGATTCCCAAAGTCTTGAGCAGGCGATGCAGGGTGGGGCCCTTCGAGACGCCTTGCGGCAAGACGTCCACGAACCGATTGTCGGACACGAGGACATCAACATCCAGTGCGCGCACCGGATCAAGGTCGGCGATATTGAAGCCGTCGATTGAGATGTTATAGCTTAACCGATGCCGGAACGGTGTGTCTTGGAGTGTCAGGCCATCCACTTTGGCCATCAGGTCACGAACCATCATGGCTTTGCCAACCCAAGCATTGGCGATATGCGCTTCCAACTCGGGAACCGGCAGGACCATTCCCGGGGAATAGACTTGTGCAATTGTGGTTCCGACATCAGCGATGACATATTCCGGCATCGGCACACCAAACGTATCGCAATGATCGTGGATGAATTCCGGGTGCCGCCCCGTCACAAAGATCAGGCCAATTGTTTCGCGATTGTCTTCGATCCAGTTATAAAGCTCTTCCCGCGCTTCGGCCGTGCCACCAAGGAATGTGCCGTCGAGATCAGTGGCAAGGACAAACGCTTTTTCTCCGATAGGCGGCTGAATTGGGGCATGAATGGTCATGTGACACCCTCCTTCGGCACGGGGGAATTGGCGGACGAGGTCGGGTGTTCAAAGGTCAACGACATGGCGCGGGGTTCGGATTCGATGGGCTCGGACCAGAATTGCGCGAAGGTTTCGGCGATCGGGTCGCCGTCATGCAGGATGCTGCGAACGGTCTCGCAAATCGGCATGGGCACTGACAGCTTGCGCGCAAGGTCCGTGACGGATTTGGCGTTTGCCTCACCCTCGACCACCGTGGGTTTTCCACCAAAACAGGCTTCACGGGAAAGACCGCTGCCAAGTTGAACACCAAGAGACATGTTGCGGGATGTGGTGCTGGAGCACGTCAAGGTCAAATCGCCAATGCCCGAAAGACCCGTCACGGTCTCACGTCGACCGCCCAGGGCTTCGGCCAATGCTTTCATTTCATCAAGGCCACGGGTGATCAGCGCGGCACGGGTGTTTTCGGCAAAGCCTGCGCCGCTCATCATGCCACAGGCGATGGCGATCACGTTCTTCACGGCACCACCGATTTCAACGCCGACCAGATCATCAGACAGATAGGTGCGGAACGCCGGAGTGGCGAGCGTGACAGCCATGCGCGCGGCTGCGCTATTCTCCGGGTCAAGCCGATCTGTTTGATCAAACGTGAATGCAAGTGTCGCCGCAGAAGGATGGCCAGCGGCAAGTTCCGTTGCAAATGTTGGCCCCGACAACGCCCCGACGGAATGGCCGGGCAATTCATCCTCTGCGATTTGCGACATCAGAAACCCGGTTTCTGCCTCGATGCCTTTGGCGCAAACTGTGATTGGAATGCCTGCCGGAGTCATGGGCTTCATCGCTCGGGCAACATCTCGCACGGCTCCGGATGGAACCACCAACAGTGCTGCATCGGCGTCACCAAGGGCCACGCGCAGATCAGTTGTTGCGCGGATTGAAGGCAAGAGTGAAATATCGGGAAGGTAGCGGTGATTGCGCGATGTTCGGTTGATGTCGTCCGCCACATCAGCGCGTCGCGCCCAAAGTGCAACCTCTGTCCCACCTTGGGCGGCAACATTTGCAAGCGCGGTTCCATAAGCCCCTGCACCGATAACGGCAATTCGCTTGAAGGGATGCGCGGAGCGCGGGAAGGGTTCACCGGAAAACCGGTCAATTCTCATGGGACGGCCCCTTTGAATTTATCTCCATTGGCTGACAACTATACATCCTGACAAAAAGTTCCGTGCACCTGCAGAAAAAATGCTGCAAGTGCGAAACCTTTTCCGTCTTTCGGCGTTAGACGATCATATTTTAAGCGAATGAGGACTTTGCCAATGACCCGTCATGTGCGTACAGCGATTTTTCCCGTAGCCGGACTTGGAACACGGTTCCTGCCTGCCACCAAGGCAACTCCGAAAGAGTTACTTCCGGTTCTGGACACGCCATTGATCCAGTACGCCGTTGATGAAGCACGACATGCCGGGATCGAACGGATGATCTTTGTCAGCCACCCGTCAAAAGCCGCGATTGAGCGGCATGTGATGGAAGACGCCCGGCTGACACGAGAATTGCGCGCGCGAGGGAAGGAAAATGCGGCCGAGGCTTTGTCCGAGGCGGCTCTGTGCCCGATCGAGGATGATGTGCGCTTTGTCATGCAGAACGAACCCAAAGGGCTTGGACACGCGGTGGGCTGTGCAAAGGATCACGTCCTTCCCGGTCCGGTCGCGGTCATTCTTCCGGATGATCTTATCCTTGGTCCTGTCGGATGCCTGACAGAGATGGTCAAGGCATATGAGGCTGGCAAGGCGGGGCATCTCGTGGCAACGATGGAAGTGTCCGAAGACCGCGTGCATCGGTACGGCGTTCTGTCCGTGACTGGTAAAGATGGGCCCATCGTTTTGGCTGATGGCATGGTGGAAAAGCCCAAGGCGGAAGACGCACCATCCCGTCAGGCCGTGGTCGGCCGGTACATCCTGGATGCGTCGATATTCGAAGCATTGGAGACACAGACATCCGGCGCCGGTGGAGAAATCCAACTGACCGATGCAATTGCGCGTGGTGCGACCAGCCTCGGTCTGGGCGGTTTTCAATTCTCTGGCACGCGGTTCGATTGTGGATCGAAAGCCGGAATGCTCGAGGCGACGCTTGAGTTGGCTATGGAAGATCCGGACTGCCTTGCTGTTCTCAAGGAACGCGGTTTGGTGGAACAGAGGCCCGCTGTTGCCGCCTGACGCGCTTGTCATGGGAACGCTCGCTCTTGCGTGGCCGTAACGATCAACACAAAGCCGCTTTCGTTTCTTGCCGACGCATGATGATATCGGCCAGTAAGCCGCGCTGGCGGCAATTTCATTGCGTGGAGGCCAATCCTTGAAACACCGACAATTGCTCCAATCAGGCAAAACAGTCTCCGAAGTTGGTCTGGGCTGCATGAGCTTCGCGGGCGCCTATGGCGCAACATCCGAGAAAGAGGCCCACAACACGCTGGCCAAGGCGTTGGATCTGGGGGTCGATTTTCTGGATACGTCGAATGTCTATGGGCTTGGTGTTTCCGAGAACATCATCGGGACGTTTGTGAAGGGTGATCCCACGAAATTCACGATCGCCACCAAGGCCGGCATCTGGCGGGACAAAGAGCATGGCACGCGTGGCTTCAACAACAAACCCGATCACCTGCGTTCGGAACTTGAAGGGTCATTGAAACGGATGGGTCTCGATCACGTTGATCTCTTTTATATCCACCGACGCGACCGTGAGATCGAGATCGAAGAAGTGATGGAGACGCTTCTTGCCTTGAAAGAGGAAGGCAAGATTGGTGGGATCGGCTTTTCCGAAATCGCTCCGGCATCGTTGCGGAGGGCCTGTGCCGTTGGCACGGTAGACGCTGTGCAAAGCGAGTATTCCCTTTGGTCGCGCCAACCGGACCTTGGTATCCTGCAGACTTGCCGCGACCTTGGCGTTGCTCTCGTGGCCTATTCCCCGTTGGCGCGTGGGATGCTTTCGGATGTCACGCCCGATCCCGACACGTTCCTGGACACCGATTTCCGCAAGAACACACCCCGCTTTGTCGCGCCGAATTTCGGGTTCAATCTGCCCTATATCGAAGCGTTTCGGGCCTATGCGGCAGACATTGGTACAACCCCTGCCGCTTTGGCGATTGCGTGGTGCCTTGCCCGCGCAGAGCATATCATTCCGATCCCCGGAACGCGAACCGCCACGCATCTGGAAGACTGTGCAACGGGTAGTGCGCTGAATCTTTCAGACAGCATGATGGCCGAGATCGAACAGATCCTGCCATCCGGTTGGGCGCATGGCGACCGGTATACAGCGGCGCAATGGGCTGGGCCGGAAAAGTATTGCTGAAAAGGTCAGACCACGTCAGGGCGCGGTCTGACGAGTGTCTTAGTCTGCGCCTCTGATCGAAATGCCTGCATCCGGGTCAGGCCGCAGAACCGTCTGCACAAAGAAGATCGCAGCGGCGAGTCCCACGCCAAGCAAATCGGTGATCCATCCACCTTCGATCATGAAGAGAGCTGCAAAAATCAGCATGATCCGAAGGAACCATGCTGACCGGCTCCCAAGGAACCAGCCCTGCACACCAGAGCTTAGAAGGAACACGCCGAAGGTCGCTGTCACACCGGCGCGGGCCACTTGAGGCCATGTGCCATCCATCAGGATCGCGCTGTTGTAGAAGAACATGTAAGGCACGATGAAGGCCGCAATGCCGATCTTGAACGACGCGACCGACGTCTCCATCGGGTTGGCCCCGGAAATCCCGGCGGCGGCATAGCTCGCCAAGGCCACAGGGGGTGTGATCGCCGACAGAACGGCAAAGTAGAAGACGAAGAAATGTGCGGTCAATGTCGGGATACCCAATTGGACAAGTCCGGGTGCCACAACAGATGCAGCGACGGCATAGGCAGCCGTTGTCGGCATACCCATGCCAAGCAGGATCGCGATACACATTGCAAAGAACAGCGCCAGAATCTGGCTCACACCTGCAAGGTCAAGCAGGACCGAAGAAAACCGCGCCCCGACACCGGTGAGGGAAATCACCCCCACGATGATCCCTGCACAGGCACAGACCGCAATGATCTGGATCGACATGATGCCCGCCAGCTCGAACGCCTTGAAGATCGAGCGTAGACCCATGCGATGTGGTGTGAACCATGAAACAACCGCTGCCGCGACAGTGGCAAGGGTGCCGGCGCGGATCACCGAATACCCCATGAAGAGCGCGGCAATCAGGATGATGATCGGAATGAACAGGTAGACCTGCTTTACCAGCTTGTTGAACTTCGGCAGTTCATCTTCCCGCATTCCGCGCATGCCAAGCTTGGCCGCCTCGAAATCCACCATGAAATAGATCGACACGAAATAAAGCACGGCCGGAATGATCGCGGCGATAGCGATCTCGGTATAGGGAATGCCCGTGATCTCGGCCATGATGAAGGCACCGGCCCCCATGATCGGCGGCATGATCTGGCCACCTGTCGACGCGGCGGCTTCAACCGCACCGGCGGTCTTTTTCTCGTAACCGACCTTCTTCATCAGCGGGATCGTAAGCGACCCGGTCGCAACCACGTTTCCTGCCGACGTGCCGTTGATCATGCCCATGAGGCCGGACGCGAAAATCGCCACCTTGGCAGGCCCACCGCGGGCACGGCCCGCAGTCGCAAAGGCAAAGTTGACAAAGTAGTCGCCTACCTTGGACGCCTGAAGAAACGCGGCAAAGATGATGAACAGGATGATGTAGGTCGAGGACACCGCGGTGGTCGGTCCAAGGATACCGGCATCGGAATACACATGGCCGAAGAAACGCTGCCACGAATAGGGGTTCTGAACCGTCAGGATGCCAGGCAGCATGTGGGCTGTGAAGGTATAAACCAGAAAGACTCCGGTGATGATCACCAACGCCAAACCCGCAACACGGCGGGTCAGTTCCAGGATCATCGCCGCGCCCGCAGTCGCGGCAAAGGCGACACCAACTGGCACAAATGGCGTTCCGACCGAATTTCGCGCGGCGGTTCCATAGATGGCGATCAGATAGATTGCGACCACGATACCGCACAGGGCAAGAACAATATCAGATGCCGCAAAAAGCTCTCTGCCACGGCGTTCAAACCAACTGATGACGATGGCACCAAAGGTCGCGATGAGAAGGGGTACACCAAACCACCAGACTTCACTGGCGTAGATTTCGGTGCCGGGAAAAGCGGCCCAAGTGGTCAGCCCGCCCATTTCCGGCAAAGTCCCGGAGGCAATCAGATTTCGAAATCCGATGGCACTGACACCCGCGATCATGGCGGGGATGATCAGCAGCACGGACAAGAGTGAAATCAGGCGTGTTTCCTTGTGCGGTGTGCCATCGTCGGAAAATGTGTGCGCCGAGAACAAGAGGAACCCAAGGCCCAGAGCGCCCGAGATGTGCACGATGCGGAAGTTCCACGTTTCAAGTGGAAACTGCGGCAGGAACGGAATTTCGAGTCCCGTCCAATCCGAAATGGAAACACCGTTGAGCGCGATCATGTGGAACGCAGCATAGATCGTCGAAAGACCAGCCATCAAAAGATAGGCGCGTCCCTGAAAAATGCGACGATTGCTTTCAACAGCCTCTTCATCGACCCCTTCGGCAAGGATCGGCGCATCAAGCTCCTGGTCAGTCGTCTCGGTCTTGGACCCCGTCATGGTGTTTCCCCCCGGATGATGGCTGCGGTACTCTGAACGATACGCTTCTTGCACCATCCTTTAAAAAAGACCGCGCTCACAAGTGGGGCGCGGTCCTGTTCGGCAAGTGTTTGCACGCCGAATGACAACGTGCAGATCAGGTCCGACGATTAGCCGCCGTGGATCATGTCCGCAGGAATGTCCGCACCTGCGTTTTCACTGAACCAACGTGCGGCACCCGGGTGCCACTTCATGACACTGTTCTTGTCCCAGTGTTCGGGCAAGGTGGCCGTTGCAGCGCGGTGAATGTTCACCATGCGCTCGTTGTCAGACATCACTACATCGACAGCCGCGTTGACGAAGCTTTCTGGCAGATCGCAGTTGGCAATCGCAAAGTTCCACATCGAAACCGAACGGGCCGGGGCTGTCAGGGTTTCATAGGCGTTTTCCGAAATCTCGAAGTTCGACACCGGGAAAGCTGCCTGAATTTTGGCCTGCTCTTCTTCGGTGAACTCGATGATGTTGATGTCGGTCTGAACCTCAAGCTGCGATACAGCCGGCACCGGAACACCGGCGGCGAACGCGATCACGTCCAGAAGACCATCCTGAAGCTGACCACCAAGGTCGGACCAGCCGCCGTTGCGACGTTCGAAATTGACGCCAAGCTCTTCCATCATGCGTGGAAAGTAGGTGTCCGAGGTCGAGCCCGCCGGGCCAAAGCCGATCCGAGCGCCATCGGGGATCTCAGAGATGTTGGTGATCCCGGAGGACGACAACGCAGTCACCGAGAAAGGTGTCTGATACATCGGGAACATCGCACAGGCATTGGTCATCTGAAGACCGGGTGCAATCGGGTTGGTCCCGGCCAGAGACTCTGCCGCCGGACCCATTGTGGTCATGCCGAACTGCGCGTCACCTGTGTGAACCAGCGCCATGTTCTGCATCGGTCCACCAGTGACTTCGCCACCGCCGGAAATGCCCAGCTCTTCCGCAACAAGGTTTGCCCATCCGGCGCCGTAAGCGAAATAAGTGCCGCCTTGCGAAGCGGTTCCGACGGTGAAGCTTTCTGGCCAGCCCTCACGATCCTGGGCCATGGACATTGTAGCCGTGATAGCAGCAACTACGAATGTTCCGGTCAAAGTCGTAAATTTCATGTATTCCTCCACAGTTTGCGCTCGTCGAGTGCTTTTCTAGCATCCCTTAGCGGATTGTCCCGCGGCGCACCTCCTAGGGTATAGGGGTCGATTTCATTGGTTCAAGGTAAATCGGTATGTTCAAACGGGGCAAACTGGTTCAGATTTCGCCGATCTGCGCATAGTCGAAACGGTCCAAGAGACTGCAATCAAAAGAGGAAACCATGCGAACATTCAAGATTGCCGCCATCCCCGCCGACGGTATCGGCCCAGAGGTGATCGCCGCAGGGCGCGAAGTTCTGTCCGTACTGGCGCAGCGGATGGGGGATCTGGAATTCCAATTCACTCAGTTCGATTGGGGGTCTGATTATTACAAGACACATGGGGTCATGATGCCTGATGATGGTCTTGAACAACTCAGGCCGTTCGATGCCATCTATTTCGGATCCGTGGGCGCACCGGACGTGCCCGACCATGTCACGCTCTGGGGATTGCGCCTGCCTATCTGTCAGGGCTTTGACCAATACGCCAATGTACGCCCGACCAAGATCCTCCCGGGCGTCACCTCGCCCCTGCGCGGGGTTGAGGTCGGCGATCTGGACTGGGTGATCGTGCGCGAAAACTCGGAAGGGGAATATTCCGGTCACGGTGGGCGGGCTCACAAGGGTATGCCCGAAGAGGTCGGGACCGAAGTGTCGATCTTTACCCGCGTCGGCGTGACCCGTATCATGCGGTACGCGTTTGCAATGGCTCAATCCAGGCCACGCAAGCTTCTGACCGTGGTGACCAAGTCGAACGCCCAGCGCTTTGGCATGGTGATGTGGGACGAGATCGCAGCGGAAGTGGCACAAGAGTTCCCGGACGTGACGTGGGACAAGATGCTGGTCGACGCGATGACCGTGCGCATGGTCAAGAACCCGCGCTCTTTGGACACCATCGTGGCGACCAATCTTCACGCGGACATCCTGTCTGACCTTGCCGGTGCTCTTGCTGGATCGCTTGGCGTCGCACCAACCGCGAACATCGACCCGGAACGGCGCTTCCCGTCGATGTTCGAACCGATCCATGGGTCGGCTTTTGACATTACCGGCAAAGGGATCGCCAACCCGGTTGCCACGTTCTGGACCGCAAGCCAGATGTTGGATCATCTGGGCGAAGCCAACGCATCGGCGCGCCTCATGCGGGCGGTCGAAAGGGTCTGTGCGGATGGCGTTTTGACCCCGGATGTCGGTGGCAACGCCACAACACAGGACGTGACTGACGCTGTTTGCATAGCGATCCGGGGCGAAAACACCTGACACGTTCCTCACCGGGCTGCCGGTCAGCGCGCCGCGCTGGCAGTGCCCAAGGATACGCATGATTGTCACTGACTTTTCAGGTCAACCTTCGGTATACAGCAAAGCATGACTGAAACGCTGACCAAATCCACGGGATATGCAGGCGAGCCTCTTCAGCGGCGGGGCTTTTATCTTGTGGCGGGGTTTGTCGGACTGTGTGTGATCGCGTTCGCCAGCTATCTGGCGCTGGCGTCCTATTTCCTGCGGACCGAAGCCGCGCAGACACCAGAGCGTGCGCAGTTCTTTGCGTCCTCCATAGACGACGCACTCACCCGGCTTGAACACCTTCCTTACGTTCTGTCGATTGACGAGACCACGCTTGCGGCGCTGGTCGGCGGCAACAGCGCCGACCTGAATCCAATTCTGGCAGACATCGCGACGCGGGCCGGCGCAGAGTTTGTCTATGTGCTCGACATCGACGGCAAGACGATTGCGTCGTCCAATTATCAGGACACAGACAGCCTTGTGGACAACTACTACACCTTCCGGCCGTATTTCCGGGATGCTTTATCCGGAGGGGCGGGGCGGTATTATGCCGTCGGTGTGACAACGGGCCGACCGGGGTATTTCATCGCTGAGCCGATACGGGACGCAGATGGCACGATCCATGGAGTGGTGACCGTCAAGATCGGGTTCGACGATCTGAGCCGCGCGCTGTCCGGCAATGGGGAATTGGTCCTTGTTGCAGATGAGCAGGGGGTCGTTCTTGCCAGTTCCAATCCCGAGCTGATCTACGGTTATCTGTCGCCGCTGTCGGATGTTGACCGCCGCACACTGGAAGAGCAGCAGCAATTTGGCGACCAAACGCTGTTTCCGCTTGATTGGTTGCCCGAAAGTGAACGCCGGGCGCGTCTGGATGGCACTGCCTATGTCTGGACAACAGCCTTTCTCGAACAGGAAGACTGGTCGCTGCATTTGTTGTCGGAGGTTCGGAATTCTAGGCGGCAGGCGCTATTGTACGTCGCTGGCGGCTTGATGACACTGCTTCTGTTGACCGTGGCAGCCTCTGTGTATCGTGCCGCCCAATTGCGCAATGCGCTGGCACTCTCGAACGCCGACCGAAATCGCCTGACCCGCGAAATTGAAGAGCGGCGTATCGCAGAGAAAAAACTTGAATCCGCCCGCAGCGAACTTGCCCAGAAAGAACAGCTTGCCGCCTTGGGCCAGTTGTCAGCTTCAATCACCCATGAGCTTGGGCAACCGATTTCGGCGATGCGCAACTACCTCGTTGCCGAGGAAA
Source organism: Marivita sp. (assembly GCF_051859345.1). Taxonomy (GTDB): domain Bacteria; phylum Pseudomonadota; class Alphaproteobacteria; order Rhodobacterales; family Rhodobacteraceae; genus Marivita. Next base: position 70,379 of record NZ_JBHYFV010000005.1, read on the forward strand.
TCGCGGCCGATGCCGAACCTAACAGGCTTTTCCCTCAGCTTTCGGGATTGGTTGACCGGATGCAGCGTATCGTTGACCAGTTGCGCTTGTTCGGGCGAACCTCGGCGTCGTCTGCAACTACCTTTCCGGTGCGGGACACGGTTCATGCAGCGGTGCAACTGGTTCAACACACGGCACGGGCTGCTGGAACACGCCTGGATGTCACGTTGGCCATAGAAGACGCTGCGGTCCGCGGACGACCCGAGCGGTTTGAACAGGTGATCGTGAACCTTCTTCGCAACGGAATTGATGCCACGCAGGGAATTGATGACGGCTTTGTCGCCTTGTCGATGGTGGAACAGGACGGGTTTATTGTTCTGAGCGTGGACGACAACGGGCCTGGGTTGGGTGATCTCAATATCGACGATTTGCGCGCACCGTTCTTCAGCACCAAACCTTCGGGGCAGGGTATGGGGCTGGGTCTTGCCATTTCGGGTCAGATCATCAACGAAATGGGTGGAACGCTTCATGCCGAGAACAAACCTGATGGCGGTGCCCTTTTCGTGATCAAACTTCCAAATCCGAACCCAACCGATGCCTGAGAAACTCCGGGTTCTGATTGTCGATGATGACACCGAGATGCGCCAGTCCCTGGCGGTCTTGCTTGAACGTTCTGGTTGGATCACGGACGCCGTTGGCAGCGCAGAAAGTGCCCTGACCCGACTTGAGGCCACGGCACCTGATGTAGTGCTGTCGGATGTCCGGATGCCCGGGAAGTCCGGTCTTGAATTGCTGGAAGAGATGTCAAAGCGACCCGCGCCGCCGCTTGTTCTTATCTCGGCGCATGGCGACATTCCCATGGCGGTGGATGCGATTCAGAACGGGGCCTATTCCTTTCTGGAAAAGCCCTTTGAACCTCGGCGACTATTGACTGTTCTCAAACACGCTGCCGAACAGCATCGCCTGTCGGACATGACCAGACGCATGCGTGAACAACTTGTGTCACTGTCGGGGCTGGATCGTGTGCTGCTGGGCAGCGATCTGCGCGTGGCAGAGTTGAAAGCTGAAGCGGTTGACCTTGCCATGGCTGACGGTCCGGTTCTGATTACCGGGGAAACCGGAACCGGCAAGGAACTGGTTGCGCGCGCGTTGCATCGTTTGGGGCCGCGCAGGGACAGGGAATTTGTTGCGGTCAATTGTGCAACACTCGCCCCAGAAAGGGTCGAGGAACAGGTGTTCGGGACGGCGCACACGCTTCTGGGAAGTTTTCGCAAGGCGGATGGTGGCACGTTGTTTCTGGATGAAGTGGCAGCATGCCCGGTCGAAGTGCAGACCAAGTTGCTCAGGGCGATTGAGACCGGTGTGATCCATCCCGTTGGAACGGATGACGAGGTCCAGACCGATGTGCGCATCGTCGCGGCCACCAACGAAGATCTTGGGCCGATGGTGGGTGCCGGCAAATTTCGCGCGGATTTCCTGTTTCGCCTGAACACGTTCGAACTGCGTCTGCCGAGATTGATGGATCGCGGGGACGACATTGTCATGCTGTACGAGCATTTTGTGTCGCAACTTTGCGAAACCTACGAAATCGGGCCAATCGACATGACGGCGGAAGATGTTGCGGCGCTGTTGGCGCATCAATGGCCGGGAAATGTCCGCGAACTACGCCACGTTGCGGAACGCCGCGTGCTGGCCGCGCGCCGCGGTGCTGGTTCGGTGGCTGATGCGCTCAAGACCGATGATTTGATTGATGACGTGCCCGCCACCTTGCGGGAAGCTGTGGCGCGGTTCGAAAAAACGTTGATCTCGCAGGCGATCTCGAACCATGGCGGGCGCATGGACGCTGTTGCCGAGGCGCTGGGTATTGGTCGTCGCACGCTCAACGATAAAATCGTCAAGCTGGGTTTGGAGAAATCCAAGTTGCTGGAGTGACCTCTGCGGAATTCCGCAGGCGGTGTTGTCGCTAACCTGCGGATTGTTTCCTACCCCTTTTGCGTTCCTTTGCGTAAGGTGACGTCAGCGCTGTTAAGGTGCACATACTGGGAGGACTTCATGAAATACTTCAAGACCGCCGCGCTTGCGGCGACAATCGCTCTATCTGGCGTCGCTGCTCATGCTCAGGATGAGGGCGGAAGCTATGTGTTGACCACGGCTTCGACAGGCGGGACCTACTATCCCGTGGGTGTTGCCTTGGCGACGCTGGTGAAAGTCAAACTCGAACCGAGCCAGAATATCGGCATGTCCGCGATCAGCTCTGCGGGATCGGGCGAAAACATTCGCCTTCTGCGCGAAGGCGAAGCGCAGTTTGGCATTTTGCAGGGTCTGTTCGGCTTCTACGCGGCGACAGGCACGGGCCCGATCGCAGAGGTCGGACCGCAGGAAAATCTGCGCTCTGTTTCGATGCTGTGGCAGAACGTGGAACATTTTGTTGTATCGTCCGACGTGGCGCCGACAGGCACGCTTGCAGACATGGTTGCTCTCAAGGGTGAAGGAATGGCGATGGGCGCGCAGAACTCTGGGACGATCGGATCGAACAGAACGATCCTGTCCGGTTTTGGCGTTGACATCGACACTGATTACGAACTGGTCTACGGCGGCTACGGTCCGGCCGCAGAAGCACTGCAAAACGGTCAGGTCAAGGGCATTGGAGCCCCTGGTGGTGTTCCAGTTGGTGCGATCAGCCAGCTGATGGCATCTGCCGGTGACAGCGTGACGCTGCTCAGTCTGACAGAAGAAGAAGTGGCGATGGCGGATTCGGATCGCGGACTCTGGACGCCTTACACCATTCCGGCAGGGTCATATCCGGGTCAGGACACGGATGTGCAGACTGTTGCACAGCCGAACTTCCTTGCCACAAATGCGGATTTGCCGGAAGAGCACGTCTATCAGCTCACCAAGGCGATTTACGAGAACCTGCCCTTTCTTCAGGCCATTCACCCCGCAACCAAGGTGATGAGCATCGACAGCGCAATTGCGGGGCTTCCGCTGCCGTTGCACCCCGGTGCGCTGCGCTATTACCAGGAAATCGGATTGGACGTTCCCGAGCGTCTGATCGCCAACTGATCCAAGCAATTTCGGCCAGCCCGCGTTTGACGTGGGCTGGTTCTCTGATGTTTGGGTGGAACCATGTCAAAGAATGAAGAAGACGAGGACGGAGGCCGCCTCCGTTCGTTCGATGGGCTTGCCGACAAGGCTGTGTCGACCATCTGTTTTGTGATCGCTGTCACGCATATCTATGTGGCCTTTGATCCGATTCTGTCGGAGCTTCAGCGTAATGCGTTTCACTTTGCAGGCTTCGCCCTTCTGGCCGCCCTGTTTTACCCGATGTGGCGCGGATCGTCCGGAAAAGCGGCACCACTCGCGATTGATCTGACATTGGGTGTGGCGGTTGCCCTTTCTGCTGTTTGGCTCGCCCAGGCCGAGAACGCGATCTATGACAGAGGTGTCAAGTTTTCCACGCCGGATTGGATTGCGGCCAGCATTTGTATCGTCGGTGCGATCGAACTGACACGTCGCGTGGCTGGTATCATCATTCCCATTCTGATCATTTCATCGCTCACCTATGTGGCCTATTGGGGGCGCTTCGTCGGCGGTGTGTTTTCGTTTCCCGGCCTCAGTGCGGAAACCGTCGCGTTTCGGTCGATCTATGGCGATGACGCCATGTTCGGGACGATAGCGCGCATCTCGTCGACCTATGTGTTCCTGTTCATAATTTTCGGTGCGTTCCTTCTGCGTTCGGGTGCCGGTGAATTCGTGATCAACATGGCCCGCGCCGTGGCGGGCAAGCTGGTGGGTGGGCCTGGCATCGTGGCCGTTATCGCGTCCGGTTTGACCGGTACGATCTCTGGCTCTGCCGTTGCCAACACAGCCTCAACCGGAGTGATCACCATACCGCTGATGAAGCGCGCAGGTTTTGCGCCGAAATTCGCGGGCGGAGTCGAGGCTGCGGCATCGACGGGAGGGCAATTGATGCCACCGATCATGGGCGCAGGTGCCTTTGTGATGGCCAGCTTTACACAGATCCCCTACGAAACGATTGTGGCCATCGCGGCCTTGCCGGCGCTGTTGTATTTCTTGTCTGTGGCGTTCTTCGTGCGTATCGAAGCCCGTCGCAACAATCTGCAACCGATTCCCGATGAAGGCCAAACGCTATGGTCTGCCTTCAAGGAAGGCGGCGCGAGTTTCTGCATTCCGATTGCCACGCTGATCACTCTTTTGGTCATCGGGTTTACCCCCACCTACGCGGCGGTGTTTGGTATTCTTGCCGTGATCGCCTCCAGCTGGCTGACCAAGAATCGCATGGGTCCAAAGGCCGTCGTCGAGGCGTTTGTGATGGGCTCCAAAGGCATGGTGCTGACGGCAGTTCTGCTGTGTTCCGTCGGGCTTGTCGTGAACGTCATCGCGACGGCTGGGATCGGCAACACCTTCAGCCTGATGATTACAAGCTGGGCTGGCGGCAACATTCTGATTGCCCTGATCCTTATCGCGCTGGCGAGCCTGGTTCTTGGCATGGGTCTGCCTGTGACAGCGGCCTATATCGTTCTTGCGACGCTGTCGGCCCCGGCGCTTTCGGGCATGATCAGCGATCAGTTCGTCATCACGCAACTGGCGGCAGGCACGCTGCCCGAAGCAGCCAAAGCTGTATTGTTGTTCGGGGTGCCGGATCAGATCGAGATGCTTAGTCGGGAACTGACCCATGCCGAAGCCGCCGGATTGATCAAAGGCCTGCCGATCGAGATTGCGGCGCCTTTGCGCGATCTGGTTGTGCCGCCCGCTGTTGCCACAAGCGCGATACTGTCGGCACATATGATCATCTTCTGGTTGTCACAGGACAGCAATGTGACACCACCAGTCGCGTTGGCTGCCTTTACTGCGGCGGCAATTGCCAAGGCGCCCGCCATGGCAACAGGTGTGGCCAGCTGGAAGCTTGCCAAAGGTCTTTACATCATCCCGGTCCTGTTCGCGTACACACCGTTCCTGTCCGGAGACTGGCCCGCCATGCTACAGGTCTTCTGTTTCGGCACTGTTGGGGTTTACGCCCTGGCAGGGGCGTTGCAGGGATGTATGGAAAAGCCCTTTGGTCTTGTCATGCGGGCGCTTTGCCTTGCTGCGGGACTTGCGTCTTTGTGGCCGGATCATTTTGTTCTGAACATTGCCGGGGCACTTGCCGTGTTTGCGTTGTTGTTCTCGAACATTCGATACGGAAAAACGCCGGTGACAACCGCGACTGTAGCGTCTTAGACCCTATCGCACGAAAGCCGGATCACTTCAGGAATAGGCACAGTCCGGTCCCCGATCCAACGGCGTATCGATTGTGATTTCGGTTGGACTCCAATCGAAAATCGCAAGCGCCTGACCACTGTCAAAGCCCACATAGAGCGTTCCGGTCTCAGGCTGGAGCGCAACCCCCTCGGCATCCGATCCGAAGTCCGAAAGCGGCGAGACGGAAAGAACCCGCCCATCTGGGGCCAGTTCAAACAGGCTGTTGCGGCCCTCGTTGTCATCAACCACAAGGATATTGCCGGAATAAGGGTCGCGGGTGACTCCTTGCGGTTCGGTCATGCGCGGATCGAAGGTGTCACCGAACAGTTCCATCAACACGGTGCCATCGGGCGCAATACGCATGAGCCGAGACGGGTCGTCTTCGACCACGAGGAAACTGCCATCCGCATCCTGATGCAGACCCTCGGTGTCATAAAGCGTATCGCTAAGGCGAAAGGGCGTGTCGATCGGTCGACCTTCGCGCGTCAAGCGACGGAATTCACCCCAGCCATTCGCGATCAGAATGCCCCCGTCTTCGACGGTAAGACTGCGCACGGACCGCATGCCTGCGTCAAACCGGCGAAGCTCTTTGCCAAAGGTGGATAACAGGACCACTTCGTTGCTTTCGTTGGCGACCCAGATGCCACAGACCAATGCGTCATAAGCAATGCTCACCGCGCGAAAATTCGCAATGGTTTCCCGGTGATAGATGTCCGCAATGGAAGGAGTGGCAACACAGGTGGCACCTGCGACGACCGCACTGGCCAGAAATTTCCGCATCCGTGACCTCCTGCTGATCCCTGAAACCTGTTTCAGCGCGCCGGGATTTCAAGGCAGACGCGCATTGTGTCATTGGTCTGCCAAGCATCTTGCGGAAACACACTGCTTGTTCCGTCCCGGACAACCATGCCATCTTTGCGCCCAGCCGCCGCAAGCTCTGTGGTACGAACGGGATGATCCAGATGAAAAAGCACGTCATCGTCATTGGCGCGGGCATCGTTGGTGTTTCCACGGCCATCTGGCTCAAACGCTTTGGCCAGGAAGTAACTGTCATTGATCGCGACGGTCCGGGCCAAGGTACGTCTTTTGGCAATGCGGGCCTGCTTGCCGCCTGCGCAATGGTGCCTGTGACGACTCCGGGTTTGATCAGCAAGGCGCCGAAAATGCTGCTTGATCGCAATTCACCGCTTTTCGCGCGCTGGTCCTATTTGCCGCGCATTACCCCATGGTTGGTGCGGTATCTCAAACATGCGAATGACCGCGACACGCGTCGCATTGCGGCTGATCTGAACGGCATTACGGCTGATACTGTTGCCCAGCACTTTGCCCTGACCGAAGGTCTTAAGGCGCGCGAATTCCTCAGGAAAAGCGACTACGCTTATGCCTATGCATCCCGTTCGGAATTCGAAGCCGACAGCTATTCCTGGGAACTGCGCCGCGAACACGGGTTCGAGCCGACTTTGATCGACGGGTCCGCGGTTCAGGAATTCGATCCGAATTTTGGTCCAAGCATCACATGTCTTGCCGTGGTCAAGGATCATGGTTTCGTCGTTGACCCCGGTGGCTATGTCGCTGGATTGGCACAGGAATTCCAAGACATGGGGGGGCGCGTACTTCAGGCCACCGTGCAGGACATCCAAACACGTGAAGGCATGGCGCCGCGGGTCATCACACCGGACGGTCCCATAGAGTGCGATAGCGTGGTTCTGGCGTCAGGCGCATGGTCAAAACCGCTGATGTCCAGCTTGGGCCTGAACATTCCTCTGGAAAGCGAACGCGGCTATCATATCGTGATGACCGATGCCTCTGGCGGCCCCCGCGCGCCGTCGATGATATCCTCCGGTAAATTTGTCGCCACACCTATGAAGGCAGGTCTGCGGTGCGCTGGAATTGTCGAACTTGGCGGCCTAGAGGCAGGACCGTCAGAGGCGCCTTTCGCGCTGTTGCGACGTCAGATCAAAGAGGCGTTTCCGTTACTCGAATTCGATCGGGAAGAGACATGGATGGGGCACCGGCCAGCCACAACTGACAGTTTGCCACTGATCGGACAAGTGCGGCAAACCGGGGTCTATACCGCGTTTGGTCATCAGCATGTCGGGCTGACTGCTGGCCCCAAGACCGGGCGAATGGTGGCAGGTCTGATTGCCAACCAGCCCACCAATCAGGATCTGACCCCGTTCGCGCCGCATCGCTTTGGACGCTGAGCATCTGTACTGCCAAACACCTCGATTTTTAAGTGTTAAGCTGGGATTTACATCCTCCTGCTATCCCAATCGCGGGGCGTAAGGAGTGTAGGGAATGGCGGTCGACAGAAATGTCGCGCCAGTCATTATCAAGCGTAAGAAAGTGATCGTTGCGGGCGGGCATCATGGCGGTGCCTGGAAGGTGGCCTATGCCGACTTCGTCACCGCAATGATGGCGTTCTTTATGCTGATGTGGCTGTTGAACGCGACGACGGAAAAACAACGAAAAGGGATCGCAGATTACTTTAGCCCGACCGCCCCGATCAGCCGCTTATCCAGTGGCTCGAACGGCATGTTCATGGGCGACAGCGTGTTTGCCGACGATGTACTGCCCCGGATGGGTGTTGGGGCCAGTTCCTTGCAGGAATCCACTGAAAACTCGGAAAATGAAGACGCGCAAGATCAGGCCTTCAAAGAGATGCAGGACATTCTTCTTGGTCTGGGGGGCGAAAGCATGGTCGAAGACCGGTGGCTTCGACATGTCGTCACACGGGTGACCGACGAAGGCCTTGTCCTCGAGTTCTTCGACGCCCCGGACGATCCATTGTTCACGGATGGTGCTGAACCAACCAAGCTGCTTCACGAGATTGTCTATGCTGTCCGCGAAGCCAGTAGACTTGTGAGCAATCAAATTGCAATCGAAGGCCATGTCGCCAAGGTACCTGTCGTGCGGATCGACGATCCAGTCTGGGATTGGTCAGCAGATCGCGCGTTCCGAATATCAGAGCTGTTGACGGGGTATGGGCTTGAACCAGATCGCCTGCGTCGGGTGACCGCCTACGGTGACCGCGAACCGATCGTCGACAACCTCATGGCTGATCGCAACAACCGGATTGAGGTCATTTACCTGCGATATTGATCCGATCCGATGAAGTAGATCGATTTTTATCCGTTAGGCCGCCGTTAAACCCATCGCCCTAATGGTGTGAGGACAACGTGTACCCACACCAGAAAGGCGTTTCATGTCGATTTCCTCTTCTCTCAGCGCGGGCGTCGTTGGCCTTGCGTCTCACGCAACCCGTCTGGCCACGATCTCTGACAACATCGCCAATTCGCAAACCCCCGGATACAAACGGGTCGAGGCCAATTTTCATTCAATGGTCGTGACGTCGGGTGGTGGCACCTATACCGCTGGCGGCGTGCGCACCACGACACAGCGCTACATCGACCAGAACAGTGCCATCGCAACAACGTCGAACGCCACGGATTTGGCGGTCAGTGGCCGGGGATTCCTTCCTGTTGCTCAGGCAACAGAGGTGTTGTCTGGTGTTGAGACTCCGCAAATGTTTCTGACGACAACCGGGTCGTTCAGAACGGATGCGAACGGGTATTTGCGTACTGCATCCGGTCAGGTACTTCTGGGATGGCCTGCCAATCTGGATGGGAGCATTCCCAACTATCCCCGCGCAACAAGTGAAGCGCTGGAACCTGTGCGTATCAACGTCAACCAGTTCAGCGGAGAACCAACCACGCGGATCGAATTGGGTATCAATCTCCCCGCGACCGAAACTGAAGAAGGCGGGTTGGGTGATCCGCTGACCCAATCGATCGAATATTACGACAACCTTGGTCGGGCCGAGACACTGGAGTTCACATTCACTCCGGTTGTCCCTGCAACCGGGACGTCCAATCAATGGACACTCGAAATTGTGGATAGCGCTGATCCTGCGACAATTATCGGCCAATACGATCTGGAATTCGACGATGCGAGGACACTTGGTGGAACCCTTCTGAGTGTCGGTGACGTCACTGGTGGCCCTTACGATGAAGACACCGGCATTCTGACGATCACGGCGCCCAGTGGTCCGATTGACATCAATATTGGTCGCCTCGGTTTGAACGAAGGCTTGTCGCAATTGTCGGATATTTTTGCACCGTTTAACATCAGCCGTGATGGCGCACCGGTTGGCAAGGTGACATCGGTGGAAGTGGACGAAACGGGTCTGGTCAACGCGTTCTACGATACGGGCACTACACGCACGCTGTATCAGGTTCCGCTGGTCGATATCCCCAACCCCAACGGAATGGCGGCCGCCGGAAGCCAATTATACATGCCAACACCTGAAAGCGGCAGCTTCTTCCTTTGGGATGCGGGCAACGGATCAACCGGGGACATCCTGTCCTTCGCGCTCGAAGAATCGGCAACCGATATCGCGAATGAACTGACCGAGTTGATCCGGACACAGCGAGCGTATTCCTCGAATGCCAAGGTCATCCAGACTGTCGATGAGATGTTGCAGGAAGCGACCAACATCAAACGCTGAAGCCCATAACCGAACAAGGACATCGTCATGAGTCTCTCCGGCGCACTTTCCAACGCGATGAGCGGCCTGACCGCGAACGCACGCGGCACAACGGTCATTTCTGCAAATATCGCGAACGCATTGAATGAAGGGTATGGCCGTCGGGAAATCAACCTAACAACGGATGTCAACCAAACCTCGGGTGGCGTGCGTGTGGCCCAGGTCACGCGTCAGTACGACCCCATTTTGGCCCATCAAAAACGCCTTGCCATGGCAGATTTTTCCGCAAATTCGGCCTTTGCGGCGTTTGGTACCGACCTGGAGCAATTGGTCGGAAGTGTCGATACGCTCGGCTCGGTTTCTGAAAAACTGACCAGGTTTGAAGCGGCACTTCTGTCGGCTGCGTCTGACCCATCTTCGGAAACGCGCTTGCGAAATATCTCTTTCGCGGCCGAGGGGTTCGCATCAGCACTTCGTGACGCCAGTGACGGGATTTCTGGTCTGCGGTCCCGTGCGGACCAGCAAATCGCTTCCGCAGTTGAAGAGTTGAACACCGGTCTTTCACGGCTCGAAAAACTGAATACGCAAATCATGACGGCAAAACATTTGGGGCAAGATGCGCATGCCCTGATGGATCAGCGGGACACCGTTCTAGATCATCTCTCGGAACTCGTACCGCTTCATGTGGTTGAACGCGACAGCGGTGTCATCGCCGTTTTCACCGCTCAGGGCCGCACCTTGTTGGACGAAAACGCGGTCGAGTTCGGATTTGACACACCGACGACTGTCTTGCCGCATATGACGGTTGGCAATGGCTTGCTGTCCAGATTGCAAATCAACGGACTAGCCGTCGATATTCCCGGATCCGGCATGATGTCGGGCGGGGTGCTCAGCGCACAATTCGAACTGCGCGACATCATTGCGCCACAAACTCAGACTCGTCTTGACGCAATCTCGCGCGATGCCATTGAACGCTTTGGCCCAGGTGGTCCTGATACAACCCTCGCCTTGGGTGATGCGGGTGTCTTTACTGACGCGGGTTCGGCCTTCACAACGGCAAATGAAACAGGCCTTGCAGGCAGGATTTCTCTGAACTCTGCACTTGGCAGTTCAAATGCGGATCCTTGGCGGTGGCGTGACGGGATCAATTCTCTTTCCGAAGGGGACGCTGGCCAAGCCGGACTTCTTCTTGCCTTGCAATCCCGGATGTCCCTGGCGCGTATTCCCGGATCGCCCGCATTGGGCACCTCACCCCAGTCGCTTGTCGGCCACCTTCAGGACCTGAGCAGTGACGTTGCATCCAACCGCGTCAGGTTACAGGACACGCGGGACTTTGCTTCGGCACATCTTGATGCTGTTCGTCAGTCGGTCGCGGCGGATGGCGTAAACACCGATCAGGAACTGCAAAAATTGATCGAATTGGAGAAATCCTACGCGGCCAATGCACGGGTTGTGCAGGTGGTCGATGACATGCTGTCAGAACTTCTCAGAATTTGAAGGAATATTCTATGCGCGCGATTGGTGATCTTGCCTCATACATGCTGTCCAGTCGGTTGCAGAGCGACCTGCGCAACAGCGCCGAAACCGCGGCAGAAGCTGCAACCACAGGTCTGGCAAAGGACAAGTCACGCCATCTTGGCGGTGCGACGATGGCGCTGTCACTTCTTGATCGCAAAGCTGTTCTGCTGGAACAACACCAACGCGGAATCGCAGAGGCGTCCCTGTTCGCCGGTGCCATGCAATCGACGCTGGGGCGAATTCAGGATCAGACCAGTCAGCTTGTTGCAAGCTTATCCTTGGTCTCTCAAGTGCAGCATTCGTCCGAACTGAAAACACTCTCCGAGACTACGGCAGGTGTCTTCGTGGATACCGTGAATGCAGTGAATTCCGAAATTGCCGGGCGGTCTCTTTTTTCCGGTTCAGCGACGCGGGCGCAACCGCTTCCCAACGGGCAGGCTTTGCTTGACATGTTGCGGACCGATGTCGCCGGTGCGGCTACGGCCGCAGATGTCTTGACAGCAATAGACACATGGTTCGACGCACCCGGAGGGACGTTCGAGACGGCAGTTTATCAAGGTTCGGATACAGGGTTCATGACGCTGCCCCTTAGCGCTGGTGACACGGCAACCTTTGGCCTGCGCGCGGACGGTGAAACCATGCGAGACCTGTTCAAGGCTCTGGCCAAAGGGGCATTGGCAGGCGATTCCGGTCTTGGGCTTGACCAGGGCGCGCAAACTCGCCTGCTTGACCAATCCCGCATTGACCTGTTGCGGTCGGACCGGTCCCTCACGGAAGAACGCAGCAGCCTCGGATTGACCGAAGCCATCGTCGAAGATGCCCGCGTGACAACTGATTCAGAACTGGCGCGTCTTGCCATCGATCGTCTGTCACTGATCGGTGTCGATCAGTTCGAAGCAGCGTCGGAATTCGAAGCCGCGCAACAGCAATTGGAAGTGTTCTATCGCATTGCAGCACGCCAAAGCCGAACTTCTCTGGCGGAGTATCTGAGATGAGAACCATGCTGAGTGCAATCATTATGCTGCTCTTGCCGGTAATGTCATTGGCGCAGGGTGTCCGCCTTAAAGACCTGGCGAATTTCGAAGGCGTGCGCGGCAATGATCTTGTTGGATACGGGCTTGTGGTCGGTTTGGACGGTACTGGCGACGGTTTGCGCAATTCACCGTTCACCGAAGACATGATGTCCAACATTCTGGAACGGCTTGGGGTCAATGTCACCGGAGAACAATTTCGCGCCAAAAACGTGGCGGCGGTAATCGTCACCAGCCAATTGCAACCTTTCGCGCGCGCCGGAAGCAAGATTGACGTCACCGTCTCGGCCATCGGTGACGCGTCAAGCTTGCGTGGCGGAACTCTTGTGATGACACCTCTAAATGCCGCCGACGGGCAGATTTACGCAGTGGCGCAAGGTTCGATCATTGCAGGTGGCGTTGTCGCCGAAGGTGACGCAGCGCGCACTGTTCAGGGTGTCCCAACTGCCGGAAGCATACCGTCTGGGGCGATTGTCGAACGGGAAGTTGCGTTTGACTTCGGCGAAATGCAATCATTGACCATCGCTCTGAAAAGCCCGGATTTTTCTACAGCATACAGGGTTGAGCGGGCCATAAACGTGGCCACCGGGGCATCAATTGCAAACATGTCCGATTCTGGAACAATTGCCGTGGATCTGAACGCATCCGGACAACGCTCTCCGGCGCATCTGTTGGCACAAATCGAAAATCTGCGGATCGAACCGGATACGCTTGCTCGGGTTGTTGTTGACCAGCGATCGGGTACCATTGTGATCAGCGAAAACGTCCGCGTGTCGCGTGTTGCGGTATCGAAGGGTAACCTGACCTTAACCGTGCAGGAACAACCTGTCGTTGTGCAACCCAACCCATTCGCGGAAGGCGAAACAGTCGTTGTTCCAAGAACGGGTGCGCAAATCGCAAATACACCAGCCGTGTCGTTGGCCGAAGTGCCGGGTGGAACGACACTGTCTGACGTGATCACCGGATTGAATGCGCTTGGTATCACGCCAAACGACCTGATCGATATTTTGAAAACGATCAAGGCAGCCGGTGCGTTGCATGCCGAATTTGTCGTGATGTGAACGCACTTTGCTCAGAGAAAAGGACATATTCAAATGATCGCACTGGCGGGCATTGCTTTCACATTTGTGATGGTTTTCGGCGGCTATCTGTTGGCGGGTGGTAAGCTTGGTATCATTCTGAAATCGCTCCCATTCGAGATGATGATGATTGGTGGCGCCGCTGTCGGGGCCTTCGCAGTGGGCAACACCTTTGCGTCGCTCAAACAAACTGGCAAAGACACAATGAAGGTGTTCAAAGGCAGTCAGTGGAAGGCCAACGATTACAACCAGTTGCTTCAGGTCCTGTATCAGCTGATCAATCTGGCGCGCAAGAATCCAGTCGGGCTTGAAGCGCATATCGAGAACCCAAAGGAATCGGACATTTTTTCGCAGTTTCCGAAGCTTTTGAAAGATCACACAGCGTTGGACATCATTTGTGACACGCTGCGGTCGGCCTCGATGAATTACGACGATCCGATGCAGGTGGAAGAGCTTCTGGACAAGAAGATCGATGAAACAAAACATCACCTTGAACAATCGGTTCATGGTTTGCAGTCAATTGCAGATGGCTTGCCTGCGCTGGGAATTGTGGCTGCGGTATTGGGTGTGATCAAGACCATGGGCTCCATTGACCAGCCACCTGAAGTCCTTGGAAAACTAATTGGTGGCGCTTTGGTGGGGACATTTCTTGGCGTGTTCCTGGCCTATTGTCTGGTGGCCCCTTTCGCGCTCAAGGTGAAGGCGGCGGCAGATGATGACATCAATTTCTATCGGACCATCAAGGAAGTCTTCGTGTCCCATCTTCACCAACACCCACCGAAGATCTGCCTCGAAGTTGCTCGTCAGGGCATCCCCCATCACTTCAGGCCGAACTTCGCCGCACTGGACGAAGCGTTGCGTTCGCTGAAAAGCCATGCTTAGAAACCTTCTGGCGGTTCTGCTCTTGATTTGGTGTCTGAGCCCACAAATCGCCGCCGCGAATACCGCAGTTGTGCGCGGCGGAGAACATGCGGAATTCACGCGTCTGACCATTTCGACGGAACGGCCAATCCTTGGCACTGAACTATTCGCGATTGGAGAACGGCAATATAACCTGCGCACGACTCCGGTGATTGACGTGCTCGATGTCAGCAAGATGTTTGATCGACTGAGCGCAAAGCGGGTTGATCGGCTTACCTTGACGGAGGGTGGATTGGAGTTGCTTTTGAATTGCGATTGCGAGCCTCAGTTGGACACCGAAAACGAACGCCTGATCGTGATAGATATCAAAAAACGGGCGGATGAAGCGGTTGTGTTGCTTCCGGAATTGCCTATTGCGCCCGGCGGTTTCCCCGACTCCTTGGTGACACATTCACGGCCGGTGAACGCGTCAGAGATATTCGATCTTGATTTCTCGGTTGTGGATAGACTGTCAAAAAGCATCGCCGCGCAAGTCAGCCAGAATTCTCATATCTCTGGATTTTCAGATGTCGGGACTCTTGCGAATGACGTGATTATGTCTCCTGAAAATCCAGTGACGAAAGCTCAATCTGACGACAGAGCCGGTAAGCCGGAAGAACCTTGCTTCTGGTCCGACTCAGTGTGGACTTTGATCGAAACGTCTTTCGAAGAAAGCGTGTCAGAGGAGGGTCGCGGTATTGATCACATTGAGGGTCGTGAGCTTCCGCTAATGGAGGGTGACCGGGCCGCGTTTCAGGATTGGGTTGTTGAATACCTTTCGCAGGGATTGTTCGACGAGGCTCAAAATGCCTTTGAAGCACTTCGTCCAACCCTGGAAGAGACCACGCGGTTCTCGAACTTCGTCAATGGACTTAGCGGACTTGATTCGCCGCGTCATACACGATTTGGACAATGTAATCCTTTGGCCGATCTTTTGGTTGCAACCTCATATGTCGGTTCTGATGTCCCCAAGGACCTCAAACTGGATTTGTTGCATAGCTTTGGCAAGCTGCCAGTTGGGCTTCAGATTGTTCTTTATCCAAGATTGGAATGGCTGTTGGAGGAGGCGTCTTCCGCACTTTTCCCTGCCTTGACTCTGCATCGAAACGCGGAACTGGCGCTTGCAGAACGCACGCCCAATTTGGCTGATAAGGTCGATATGGATATGGCTGATCCAGACAGGCTGGCAGCAGTGACGCTGGAGTTGCGCGGCACAGATCTTGAAAAAGAAAGCTGGTTGGCGACGTTCGCGTCGTATCTGGATCACCAGCGGTATTTCGATGCGATTGCAGACCTGACTTCCCAAAACCCCCTGTCCGATACCGAGCAGGCACATTCGGTTGCGGAACTTCTGGACCATCTTGTCACCCATGCAGATAGCGTGACTTTCGTCCAAATTGCCTTGGCAAATCTCTCGGATCTTACCCCACGGCCGTCCCCGACAGATCTGCAGCGGATTTCAGACCGCCTTGAGACAGAAGGATTTGGCGCTGAAGCCCGGCTGTTTTCGCGGACTTTTGCGACAAATCCATTGGAGTCGTCGTTGACGACAAGTCCACCTGTCAGTCGTGATAGCCGGGCGGTCGCCAACGACATTGAATCTTCCATGAACACGCCCAACAAGGTTGCGATCGAGCCAAAAGAGACCGATCCTTTGACTGTCGCAACTGCCCGGAAACAGCTTGAAACTGCAGGATCAGTTCGCAAGGCGCTGACCGAAAAATTTGGAAACTAGCCACGCTGTCAGAAAAAACATGGGAAAACTGATCCGGTCGCTGCTATCTGAAGAGGGAAATACAGAGAAAAGTAATAGGCCGCATGACCTTCAGGTTCGTTTCATCATTGCTGTTAGGGGTGTGGGTAACATTGGTCTCTGCCACCGCACACGCACAGAACCTCGGCACATCCAATCGCATCTCCTTTGGCTTGAATGGAATTTCCGACTGGTCAACCCAGCATCCGTTCATCGACTCGATGAAAACCGCGCGTCCCTGGATCGGTCACCTTCCCAACCAATGGGGTGGGATGGATTTCGAAAGCATGCTGAACGATGGCGTATTTGATCCGGACGGATGGCCCCAGGTCATTCCATCTGGTCTGACCAAACTCGAGACGTTGATCTTCACCGACCAACCCGAAGATGCGACACATCTGGCCGGGCGTTACCACCTCACTTTCGATGGCAAAGGAACGTTGTCGGTGACCGGTCGTGGGCGGGTCATTCAACGGGAAGACGGACTTCGGGTTTTCAGTTACTCGCCAGGACCCGGTGCTGTTGGTATCGCGATTAGTGCCACGGATGCGAGCGATCCGATCCGCAATATTCGTGTGATCAAGGAAGAGCATCTAGACGCGTTTGAGGCGGGTGCCGTTTTTAATCCAGACTGGCTTGATCGACTGGGTGAGGTCGACACCGTCCGGTTCATGGACTGGATGAACACCAATGATTCCAAGGTTCGGACTTGGGAGGATCTACCCGTTGCGACTGATTTCAGCTTTGCGTGGCGGGGTGTTCCGCTTTCGGTGATGATTGATCTTGCCAACCGGATGGATGCGGATCCGTGGTTTACGCTGCCGCATTTGGCAGACAATGATCTGGTCAAAAAGTTTGCGGAAACAGTGAAGGAAAGCCTTGATCCCGAGCGTACGGCACATGTCGAGTATTCGAACGAGGTGTGGAATTTCATCTTTGAACAGGCGCGATGGGCCGAACAAAAAGCTCAGGCACTTTGGGGCGAGGCAGGTGATGGCTGGATGCAGTATTACGGCATGCGGGCTGCGGAAGTCATGCAAGTCTGGACAGAGGTCTATGGCGCAGAGGCCGACCAAAGGATCCGGCGAGTGGTGTCTGTACACACGGGCTGGCCAGAACTGGAACAGGCTACCCTATTTGGAGATCACGCGCGGGACACGATTGGTTTTCCACCGGCAGAAATGTTCGATGCCTATGCTGTCACAGGCTATTTCGGATACGAACTGGGGGAGTCAGACACGCTGAAGTCCACGCTCGAAAAGGCAGAGTCGCTGGCCGCGTCTGATGGTCAGGCGAAAGGACTGTCGCGCGTCGCACTTCGAGAACATGTATTGAAAAACCGGTTCAAAGGTGTCGCAGACGACGCGGCAGAGCGGGTGCGGAACGGGTCATTGCGCGAATTGACACAAACGCTTTGGCCATACCATGCGAAGGCGGCAAGGACGGCTGGACTGGACCTGATCATGTACGAAGGCGGCACCCATGCCGTGCCAATCGGTATGGCGATCGAGGATGAACGGCTTGTTTCTTTCCTTGTTGAATTCAATTATTCTGAACAGATGGGGTCGCTTTACCGGGATGCATTGACCATTTGGGCTGGCCTGACAGACAGCCCATTCAACGCGTTTGTGGATGTCGCACCGCCAAGCCAATGGGGCAGTTGGGGTGCGTTGCGACACCTGAATGATGACAGCCCGCGCTGGTCCGCCTTGCGATCCGGAATGGCCAGCCTCACCGATGAATAACGTGCGTTTTTCCCACTATCCTTAAATTTGCCATCATCTTATGGAACTCGGGCACATCTCCAGCAGGTCCTGTGACACTTTAGGAATTGCCCCCTTATGCCGCCGAATTCTTGCGGTCACCAAACCGAACCCAAACCGGTTCTCAGTGTTCTGATCCCGTCCTCGAATGAAGAGGCATTGATCGGGCAGTGCCTGCGCGCGGTTCTGCAAAGTGATTGGGATCACTCAGGCGCGTTCGAGACGATCGTCATTTCCAACGGCAGCCACGACCGGACAGCGGAAACTGCGTTAGACGTGCAGCAGGCTTTTAAAGCCAAAGGATGGGATTTGCGCGTTCTGGATCGCAAGGAAGGCGGAAAGCTTGGCGCGCTGAACGCAGGTGACAAGATCGCGCGCAGTGCCATCCGTGTCTATCTGGACGCCGATGTCGAGGTGTCCAGACAGCTGTTGCGGGATCTGTATTCCGCCTTGAACACGGCGCAACCGCGATACGCCAGCGGCAGCCTGCGCTTGGTTGATCCGCAGACATGGGCGACCCGCGCCTATGCGCGCATCTATGCCAAGGTGCCATTCATGAGGCACGGTGTTCCAGGTGCCGGATTGTTTGCGGTCAACGCTGCGGGCCGGATGCGCTGGGGATCGTTCCCGGACATTATTTCTGACGACACATATGTCAGGCTGAATTTCCGCCCGGAAGAAAGGGTGGGCGTCGCGGCATCCTATTCATGGCCGCTGGTCGAAGGCTGGAACAATCTAGTCCGTGTGCGCAGACGCCAGGACGCCGGTGTGGACGAGATCAGGGAAAGGTTTCCCGACCTGCTTCGCAACGACGACAAACCTGAGTTTCCGCTTTTCGAAAAAGTGAAGCTGGCCCTGAAAGACCCGGTTGGGTTCGCCGTCTATTCTGGCGTTGCCCTTGCGGTGCGCGTGACCGACACAGGCAATAGAGACTGGAGCAGGGGGCGGTGATGGAAGCGTTGGTTTCCAGATTTCGCGGTGGTTCTCTGAACGCGCGTTTCATGCGCAGTTCGATCTTCACACTGGGCGGATACGGCATGGGGCAGGCCCTGCGGCTTGCGTCCAACCTGATCCTGACCCGTCTTCTTTTTCCCGAAGCGTTCGGCCTGATGGCGCTTGTTGCTGTCATCATGCAGGGGCTTGCGATGTTTTCCGACGTTGGTGTCAGTCCGGCGATCATGCAGTCCAAGCGTGGCGATGATCAGAAATTTCTCGACACTGCCTGGACCATTCAGGTCATGCGCGGTGTCATGCTTTGGGCCTTCGCGTGTATCATCGCGATCCCGGTCGCTGGCCTTTACCAAGAGCCGTTGCTGGCGTGGATCCTGCCCTGCGCCGGGATCAGCCTTTTGATCTCGGGTTTCAACCCGACGCGAATTGACACGGCCAACCGGCACCTGCTCTTGGGTCGCTTGACCGGGCTTGATCTGATCGCACAGGCTTCAGGGATCGTCATCGCGGTGATCCTCGCGTGGTATCTCCATTCGGTCTGGGCACTTGTGATCAGTGGCATCGCCTCATCGTCGATCCTTCTGGCGCTCTACAATCTCTACCTGCCGGGGCAAAGGAATAGCTTCCATTGGGAGCGCAAGTCGGCGGATGAGCTGATCGGCTTTGGAAAATGGATTTTCCTGAGCACGATCTGCGGCTTTCTCTACATGCAGGGTGACAAGCTCTTGCTTGGCAAATACCTGCCTCTGGATCAATTCGGCATCTATAATATCGGGTTTTTCCTTGCCAGCTTTCCGCTTCTGATGGGCGGTGTCATGACCCGAAAAGTCCTGATCCCGGTATACCGGGAGCGTCCTCCAACCGAGAGCGTTGAGAATTTCCGCAAACTTCAGAAAATGCGCTTTCTGCTGACCGCTGCAATGTTTGCGCTGACTGGAGCGGTATCACTGGCGGGGGTGGTCCTGATCAACCTGATGTATGATCCACGGTACGCGATGGCCGGTGCCGTTGTCGTGTTGATTGCCGCAATGCAGATCCCGCAAATGCTCGTTCTGACCTACGAACAGGCCGCGCTTGCCGCCGGCGATTCGCGGCGTTTCTTCGTTCTGTCCGCCGCCCGCGCCGTGTTGACCCTGGGCTGTCTTGTCGTAGGTTTGGCGCTTGGTGGTCTCTTTGGTGCGCTGATCGGTCAGGGGGTGGCCGGGCTCGCGGCCTATCCGTTTGTGGTCTGGATGGCCCGTCATGTCGGCGCGTGGGATCCCAAGCATGACTTGGTGTATGCGGCCGTCGGCGGAGGAATTATCGCGATTGCCCTTTGGGTCAATGCCAGCGACTTGGCCGAACTGGCTGCGCTTTAAATCGTAATATATCCAACGTCAGAAAGACTGGCCGAGACCGTTCGGAGTGCCCAATTTTGATCATATTTGTGAGATACTGCTGCTCGCAGGGGCCTAGGGTATGACTATGACGAATGAAGCAACCGCACCGATTCAGGTCGCGGATGGGGACATCGCCATCGTCGGTATGTCCGCCCATTTGCCGGGCGCGGCATCGCTGGCCGACTATTGGCGAAACCTGCGGGATGGTGTGTCTTCGATTCACCGTCTGACCGAGGATGAACTGACCGAGGCAGGTGTGCCGCCGGGTCTGCTGAGGCACCGTGATTATGTTCCCTACGCCGCGCGACTGGAAAAGTTCGATCACTTCGATGCGGACTTCTTTGGGCTCTCACCCAAAGATGCAGCAATCATGGATCCGCAGCACCGCCAATTTCTCGAATGTGCGTGGGAAGCGTTGGAAAACGCCGGTCACATGCCTGGACGCCATGATGGTCGGATCGGAGTGTTCGGTGGCTGTGGCATGGGCAGTTATTTCTACGTCAATCTGTGCTCGAATCCGGATCTTGTTGATTCGACTGGCATGTTCCTGTTGCGCCACACAGGAAACGACAAGGACTTCCTGACTACACGGGTCAGCCACATCTTTGATCTCGATGGTCCTTCGGTGAACGTCCAGACTGCGTGCTCCACGTCTCTTGTGGCGACGCATTACGCCTGCCAATCGCTGCTCAATGGCGAATGCGATATGGCACTTGCGGGTGGGGTCACCATCGAACTGCCGCAAGGGCAGGGATATCTTTACAAGGAGAACGAAATCCTGTCGCCGGATGGCCAATGCCACGCCTTTGACCATCGCGCGCAGGGGACCGTGTTTGGGTCCGGAGCCGGTGTTGTCGTGCTGCGCCGATTGTCTGATGCACTGGCTGATGGGGATCACATCTGGGCCGTCATCAAGGGCAGCGCGGTCAACAATGACGGGGCGGCCAAGGCTGGCTATCTGGCACCTTCTGTTGACGGTCAGGCAAACGCCATCGCCGAAGCGCAGGCCATCGCGGGTGTGACCGCTGACAGCATCGACTACGTCGAATGCCATGGCACCGGCACCTATTTGGGCGACCCCATCGAGGTGGCCGCACTCACCCAGGCTTTTCAGACCACCAGCGACAAGGTCGGGCATTGCAGGATCGGTTCGGTCAAGACGAATATTGGGCATCTTGATACCGCAGCAGGTGTCGCCAGCCTGATCAAGGCGTCGATGGCGCTGCATCATCACCAGATGCCTCCAAGCCTTGGATTTGAAAAACCGAACCCGACGATTGATTTCAAGACATCGCCGTTCCGCGTCAATGATCGTCTGACAGAATGGCAGCAGTCCGATCACCCGCGCCGGGCTGGCGTAAATTCCCTTGGGGTCGGTGGCACCAACGCCCATGTGGTCCTGCAAGAGGCACCCCCCGCCGCAGCTTCGGACCAAAGCGAGTGGCCCTTTCAGATCCTCACCGTTTCTGGCCGCAACAAGGCCGCGCTTGACACCAACGCAGCACAGCTTGCGGCACATCTTCGTGCCAATCCTGACCAGCCGTTTGCGGATGTCGCCTGGACCCTCAAGCAGGGTAGGCGGGCATTTGAGAAACGCCGCATCGTGATCGCGTCTGATCACCTCGAGGCCGCACGCCTGCTCGAACAGAATGACAACCGCCGCGTTCACACGCATGACGCGCTGTCCAAACCGGATGTCGTCTACCTGTTTCCGGGCGGAGGGGCTCAATATGTCTCAATGGGGCGTGACCTCTATGAGACAGAACCGGTCTTTGCAGAATGGATGGACCGTGGTCTTGATTATCTGGAAACACTGGAAAGCCGGGATATTCGCGCGCTTTGGTTGCCCGAGCCAGAGCAAGAAGCGCAGGCGTCCGAAGCATTGCGCAAGCCGTCTCTGCAACTGCCTCTGATCATGATCGTCGAATACGCCCTTGCACAGCTTTGGATCAGCTGGGGTGTTCAACCGACAGCGCTTGCTGGCCATTCCATGGGTGAAAACACGGCAGCTTGCGTGGCCGGGGTGATGTCATTCGAGGATTGCATCGGACTTGTTCACTTGCGCGGAAGCCTGTTCGACACCGTGGACAAAGGCGGCATGATCTCGGTTGCGCTCCCGCAGGATGAACTCGAACCGCTGTTGGGGGATGCGCTAGATCTGGGGGCGATCAATAGCCCCGGCCTAAGCGTGGCCTCTGGCCCAAGCGCCGCGTTGATGACCCTCGAGAAAGAGCTGAAAAGCCGGGACATCGATTTTCAGCGCATCCCGATCGACATTGCAGCGCATTCGCGCATGCTGGATCCGATCCTTGATCGTTTCCGTGCCTACCTTCAGGGGATCACCCTACACGCGCCGTCGATACCGATCACGTCCAACCGGACCGGTGCGATCATGACGGACGATCAGGCAACAAGCCCGGACTACTGGGTCTCGCACCTGCGGGGCACCGTGCATTTTGCGCAGTGTCTTGAGTCGCTCTCGGATAAATCCAACCGGATCTACCTTGAGGTCGGACCTGGAAAAGCGCTTTCTGCGCTTGCGCGTCAAAGCGATGGCATCAAGGCCAATCAGGTTCTGTCAAGCTTGCGTCATCCCGAGGAAGATGTCGAAGACGACCGCCACATGCTGGAAGTGCTGGGACGCATCTGGGCGCTTGGCGGCGATTTTGACTGGGACCAGATCTGGGGTGAGGCTCGCCGCAACCGGGTGCCCTTGCCCACATACGCCTTCCAAAGGTCGCGGTATTTTATCGAACCAGGCCAGCCGCAGAACCAATCGGTATCCAGCTTCCTCACCCGGATCGACGGGGTCGAAAACTGGGGATGGATTCCGACATGGCGACCAAGATATGCCGACACTCCTGTGGATGTTCGCACCGATCTTGAAAACGCCGATGCGCAAAGCTTTCTGGTCTTCATGGATGATGCGGGAATTGCAACCCGCGCGGTCAAACGTCTGCGCGCGGCTGGGCATTCCATTGTCGAAGTATGGCCCGGCGACAGCTTTGCGCGCATAGATGACACTACCTATGTGCTGGCTCCCGAACGTGGGCGTGAAGGATATGATCTGCTGTTCCGGGATATGCTGGCCCGTGGTCTTGTCCCCAGCCGCATCGCGCATTTCTGGGGCGTCACCAAGGATCAAAGCCACCGCCCCGGTTCCAGCTTTTTCCACCGCATGCAGGAACACGGGTTCTATTCCCTGATGTTCATCGCTCAGGCCATTGCCGACGACACACTCCCGAAACCAACCCAGATCACCGTCTTCACAAACGACGCCATGGCAGTTGGGAACGAAGTTCTGAAGACACCGGAAAAGGCCATAATGGCCGGGCCAGTCCGTGTTATTCCGCGTGAAATTCCGGGACTGACCGTGTCCTCCATCGACATTGCGGTGCCGGAAAAACCAGCCAGACATCTGTTCAGTCGCAAGATGGATCAAGTGGGTTTCACAAAAGCCTGGGACACACTGACCGATCAGGTCATTGAAGACATGATCGCTGATCCGGCCTCTACAGTTGCGGCCATTCGCGCTGGTCGCCGCTATGAACAGAGTCTCAAGAAGACGCCGCTCAAACATGCGCCCAAGGCCGTGATCCATGCAAAGGGCACCTATCTGATCACAGGCGGGTTTGGCGGGATTGGCCTGACCATCGCCAAATCGCTCGCAGAGCAAAACTGCACCTTGATCCTGACCTCGCGCGAGGCTTTGCCCGATCGAAATCTGTGGGGTCGCTATCTGCAGCGCCACGCGCCGCAAGACAAGATCGCCCACCGCATTCAGGCCGTGCAAGAGCTTGAGGCGCTGGGCGCAACCGTTTGGACCTATGCGGCTGACGTGTGCAATCTGGCCGACATGACCACGCTTGTGGAGGATTGTGTTGCGCGTAGCGCCCGGATCGACGGTGTTATCCACGCCGCCGGCCTGATGGATGATGCGCCGCTGCTTGCCAAAACCACAGCATCGGTTGAACAGGTGTTCTCGGCCAAGATCCACGGCACCAAGGTTCTGGATCAGCTCTTTGCAGACGGGTCTACCGATTTCATCGCGTTGTTCTCGTCGTCTTCGACCCAAACCGCGCCCGCGGGTCAGATCGACTATGTCGCAGCCAACGAATATCTAAATGCGTTTGCCCATGCGCGAAAAGGTGGCGCCACAAGGGTGGTGGCGATCAATTGGGGCGTCTGGTCCGAGGTCGGCATGGCAGCTGATGCACTGTCAGACCGGATCGGAGAGTCGGACTCGACCCCCTTTACCAAGGTTGATCTGCCTTTGCTCGACAAGACCGGCTTTGATCCCGCCGGTCACCGTCTGTTCGAGGCGCGGTATTCCACGCAGGACTGGTTCATAGACGAACATCGCACCAAGCAGGGCGATGCGCTCTTTCCTGGCGCGGGTTACCTGACGCTCGCTTCTCAGGCCTTGCGCGGACAAGGGGAAACCGAATGTTTTGCCATTCGCAACATGACTTTCCTGCGGCCGCTCTACGTTGCTGAAACTGGACACCGTGATATTCGCCTGCGCATGGCACGCCGTGATGATGGCTATCACATGGATGTGCTGGGCAGTTGCGCGCTTGATGGACGCAACGGCTTTGCCCCAACGGTCACCGCCGATCTGTCGCTGATCCCCGAAGCGCAGCCAAAAGCGCTCGACATCACAGCGATCCGTGCGCGCTGTGGCGCCGCACGCAGCGCAAGCAATGGCGACAAGATGAAAGCGGCGCAGGAAACCCAACTTTCCTTCGGTCCACGTTGGAAGGTTCTCGACGGCTGCGCCTATGGACAGGGCGAAGGCATTGCCGATCTGTCGCTCAACGCCACAGCACGCAATGACGAAGGATGGCATTTCCATCCTGCCCTTCTTGATATCGCAACGGGTTGGGCGATGGAACTGATCGACGGATACCGCGCTGATAAACTGTGGGTGCCGGTGTCCTATGATCTGGTGCAAGTCTACCACCGCCTGCCCGAACGTATCGTCAGTTGGGTTCGGTCCTCTGCGAGCAACCGAAATGACGATGAAACCGCGTCTTTCGATATCACTCTGGCGATGCCCGATGGTACCGTGTGCATCGAGATCGAAGGATTTTCGATCAAACGATTGGGCAATATGTCCGCGCTGACGGCACCACTCAAGCTGAGCAAAGCTGAATTCGAGCCCGCTGATTTCAGCAAGTCGACGCAGCCACTGTCCGCAGCCGAAGAACGATTCCAGCACAACCTGTCACAAGGGATTCTTCCGCAGGACGGCGCAGAGGCGTTTCGGCGTGCTTTGGACCGACCCGGCTCACAGATCATCGTGTCCTCGCTTGATATGAACGCGTTGATCGACCAGGCCGGAGTTTCTACTGATGCCGCGTCCGGGTCGCAGAAATTCGACCGCCCGCAGCTCGATGGCGATTATGTTGCGCCCGAGACCGAGGTGGAACGAACGCTTGTCGGGATCTGGGAAGACCTTCTGGGTGTGCAAAACGTCGGTGTGGAAGACAGCTTTTTTGACCTCGGTGGGCACAGCCTGATCGCGGTGCGTCTGTTTGCCAAGGTGCGCAAGACCTACAGTGTCGATTTCCCGATCTCGATCCTGTTCGAAGCCCCGACAATCCGTGCCTGTGCCTCCCTCATAAAAGAGCGCACGGGGATTTCCGACACCACCGAAACAACTGCCCGCCAACCCAAACCCAAGACGCGACGCTTCAAGCACCTCGTGGCGATGCATGATGGAGAAGGGTGCACGAAAACGCCGTTTTTCCTTGTCGCGGGCATGTTCGGGAACGTCCTGAACCTGCGCCATCTTGCGCAGCTTCTTGGACGGGATCGCCCATTCTATGGGCTTCAGGCCAAAGGGCTGTATGGCGATGAAACTCCGCACATGTCGATCAAAGATGCTGCGCGCGACTACATCGCCGAGATGAAACAGGTCCAACCCGATGGGCCCTATTTTGTGGGTGGTTTCTCGGGTGGCGGGATCACCGCATACGACATCGCGCATCAACTCAAGGCCATGGGCGACGAGGTTGCGCTGGTTGTCCTGCTGGACACACCTTTGCCTCAACGCCGACCGCTTGGTCGCAAGGACCGGTTGCTGATCCAGTGGCAGGAAACCCGGCGCAAAGGTGTCACATATCCCTTTGTCTGGCTGCGCAATCGAATCCAGTGGGAACTCGAAAAGCGCAAAGCCTCAGATGAAACCCGAACCGCGCACAGCTTCCACAATGCCGAGATTGAACAGGCCTTCCTGCAAGCCGTTGCGACCTATGACATGCAGCCCTGGGATGGGCGTGTTGCGCTTTTCCGGCCGCCGCTGGTGGGAACCTGGAAAGTGTCTGGGGATCGTTGGGTCAACCACGAACGCGCCTATCTCTTCGAAGACAACGACTGGGGCCAGTACACGCCGCTGATCGACGTATTCGAAGTACCGGGCGACCATGACAGTATGGTATTGGAACCCAACGTCCGGGTGCTGGCAAGCTACCTGCGCAACGTGGTGGCCACCACAGAAGCGGCGATAGACGGCAAGGGCAAAGTGTTGACGTTCAAGGCCACTCAGGCCGCGGAGTAAAGTGTATGACGGATATCGTCGTTGTTGTTCTGAACTATAAGACCCCCGGCCTGGCGGTTGTGGCGGCGCAATCGGCGGCCACTGCGATGGCCGGGTTCGGCGGAGCCATTGTTCTGGTCGACAACGACTCTCCGGACGATTCCTTCCATAGGATGCAGCAGGGCGTACAAGCGGCGTCATGGCCGGAACACCTTGAGGTGCAGGTCCTGCAATCCGGGCATAATGGTGGATTTGGGGCAGGCAACAATTTCGGCATCCGCGCCGGACTGGAAATCTGTCCCACGGCTGAATTCGTCTATATCCTCAATCCCGATGCACAGGTCGAGACCGGATCAATCGCGGCGCTCGTAACCTATCTGAAAACCCATCCCAAAGTGGCCATCGCGGGAAGCTGGATCTACGGCGAAGACGGCGCGGATCATTGCAGCGCGTTCCGCTTTCCCGGCCTTGCCTCTGAATTCGAAGCTTCCGTGCGGATGGGGCCATTCACAAAAGCGCTGAAACATTATGTGCTGCCGCTGCATGTCCCGGCTGCCTCTGGTCCCGTTGGCTGGATCGTTGGTGCTTCCATGCTGGCGCGCACCAATGTGCTGAATGACATCGGGCTGTTTGATGAAACCTTCTTTTTGTACTTCGAAGAAACCGATCTTTGCCTTCGGGCACAGCGTGTGGGTCACGAGGTGCATTTCGTGCGCGAAAGCCGTGTTTGCCATATCGGTTCAGTCTCGACCGGCATGGGCAGCTGGAAACGCACACCGTCCTATTGGTACGAAAGCCGATGGTACTATTACAGCAAGAATTATGGTCGCGCCTATGCCATTGCCGCCACCATGCTCAACGTGTGCGGCACATCGCTCTGGCGCCTGCGTCGACTGCTCGAACGTAAACCGAACACGGACGCGAACCGCTTTGTGCGTGACATGATTGTGCATGATGCCCGTGCGCTATTCCGCCCGACCCCGGACGCGTCGATCCGTGCCATTGGCACGCGCCCCGAAACCACCCTTCAGACCAGCGTGGACTGACTTATGACCCTATTTGACACCATCATCATCGGCGACGAAAGCCTGACGCAACATTGCGCGGAAACCCTTTTGGGGCAGGGTCATCGACTGACTGCATTTGTGACAGACAATCCCGACCTTGTGGAATGGGCGCATAGCCGCAACATCCGGGTCGAAGGGCATGGGGAAGACTTGGCTGCGCGGCTTGGCGACGTATCTGTTGACTGGTTGCTCAGCATCGCAAACCTGAAAATACTTCCGCCTGAAATTCTTGGTCTCGGCCGCAAGGGCGCGGTGAATTTTCATGATGGACCCTTACCGCGCCGTGCTGGTCTCAATGCGCCGATCTGGGCACTGATCGACGGGGAAGAAACGCATGGTATCACCTGGCATCTGATCGACGATGGCGTGGACACCGGCGATATCCTCGTTCAACGCGGGGTCGAAGTTTCGCCCGAAGACACGGCCCTGACGCTCAACACAAAATGTTACGAGGCTGGCCTGACCAGCTTTGCCGATCTGCTATCCGAATTGACCAATGGCTGTCCACACCGTCAGCCACAGGACATGACCCAGCGCAGCTATCACGCGCTGAGTGATCGGCCAGATGCCAACGGGTTGTTGCGCTTTGACCAATCGGCGGATGCCATGCTGCGCCTGATCCGGGCGTTGGATCATGGCACCTATTGGAACCCGATATGCGTGCCAAAGTTGCGCCTTGGCGATGTGATTGTTCACATCACTCAGGCCACCAAGACTGCCAGCAGCGCGGCCCCAGGCACTGTCATCGACATGGATGAAGAAACCTTGACGGTCGCCTTTGCCGATGCCGCGCTGCGGCTCTCTGGTCTGACCTTGGCCAATGGAAAGCGGGTTCACCCGACACAGCATGTGGCACTGGGTGATGTGCTTCCCACACTGTCTGACACGGATCGTGACACCATCACGAAGACGATGCGCGTTGTTGCAAAGCGCGAAGGGCATTGGCGTCGAACGCTTGCGGGTGCAGTTCCGCTGTCGCTGCCATTTTCGCTCTCGGGCGACACTGCAATCACGACTGTCCCCACCGAAATCAACGCCGATACCCTCGCGCGGGCTTTGGCGGTGCTGACCGATAGACTGGGCCCCCAGTGCGGAGCAGTTGTGGCGCTGACAAATGAACAGCTGATCCGCGCCGCGAAACATGGCCTTGTCAGCCCTTGGGTGCCGGTCACGGCAGAGGCCCTGCGCTTGGACATATCGGCTGTGCAGACAGGTTTCGCCATGGATCTTCCGCTGCGCGATCCTGGGCTGACTCCGCTTGAAGCGCCTGCCTTGGGTCTGTCGCTGGCCGCTGGACCGGTTCCCGGCGCTGCGATCACCTTTGATCTTGCTGATGCCGACGTGTCCGCACATATCGACCAAGGCCGTATCGCGCCCGACTTCGCCCAGATTCTGATCCGTCGTGTCCGATGGATTGCTGATCAATTGGCGGACGGAAAATCGCCCGAAGCCATTGACACGCTGCCTCCCGGTGAACGCCGGGATGTTCTTGAAACGCATAACAGCACGGCGCGGCACCTTGGCGGGCCGTTCACGATGCACGCGGCATTTGAGGCTTTGGCAGCTGCAACACCCGACGCCGTGGCGCTGGTGTTCGAAAACAGCGAAATCACCTTTGCGACCCTCAACGAACATGCCAATCGCGTGGCGCACACTCTGCGCCGCATGGGGGTTCAACCAGATACGATGGTGGGCTTGCACTGCCGTCGCAACGCAGACCTGATCGCCGGTGCCCTGGGTATCCTCAAGGCCGGTGGCGCCTACCTTCCGCTTGACCCGGAATACCCGCAGGATCGCCTTGCGCATTACCTGACCGACAGCGCGACATCCGTGGTCATCACCGAAAGCGCCCTACAAGCCGACCTGCCCGAAACCAAAGCCGATCTGCTGGTCATTGATCGCGATCCACGACTGGCTTCAGCCCCCATCGACAACCCGCCGCCGACGACAACCGCCGACAATCTGGCCTATGTCATCTACACCTCCGGATCGACCGGATTGCCCAAGGGTGTGATGGTCGAACACCGCAATGTCTTGAACTTCTATGCAGGTATGGATGCGGTTATCCCGGATCGTGAAAACGCATCATGGCTTGCCATCACCAGCCTAAGCTTCGACATTTCCGTGCTGGAACTGTTCTATACCATGGCGCGTGGCATCAAGGTTGTCCTGCCCAGTGCGAACCAGCGCGGCGTGATTTCGCGCGGAGCTGCGCGCAAGAGCGGCGATGGCATGGATTTTTCAATCTATTACTGGGGCAATGATGACGGTGCAGGTCCGGAAAAATACCGCCTGCTTCTGGAGGGGGCAAAATTTGCCGATGACAACGGCTTCTGTGCCGTTTGGACACCGGAACGCCACTTCCACGCCTTTGGCGGCCCTTACCCGAACCCATCCGTGACAGGCGCTGCCGTTGCTGCTGTCACCAAGAACATCGGTGTGCGCGCGGGCAGCTGTGTTGCCCCGCTTCATCATCCGGCCCGCATTGCCGAAGAATGGGCGGTGATCGACAATCTGACCAACGGTCGCGCAGGTATGGCGATTGCAAGCGGCTGGCAGCCCGATGATTTTGTCCTGCGCCCGGAGAACACACCGCCCGACAACAAACCGGCCATGTTCGAAGCCATCGACCAAGTGCGCAAGCTGTGGCGGGGCGAACCCGTCGCCTTCCCGCGCAAAGATGGTCAGATGCACGAGGTGGTCACCCAACCGCGCCCCGTGTCCAAAGAACTTCCCATCTGGGTTACAACCGCTGGAAACCCTGAAACATGGCGCGAGGCAGGGCGCAACGGGGCCAATGTCCTGACACACCTGCTGGGCCAATCCATTGATGAAGTTAAGGAAAAGATCGGCCTCTACCGCCATGCGCTGCGCGAGGCAGGGCACAATCCGGACGATTTCAGTGTCACACTGATGCTGCACACTTGTCTTGCCGCTAGCCGCGAAGAGGCGCGTGACATCGCGCGCGAACCGATGAAGGATTACCTGCGTTCTGCCGCTGGACTTATCAAGCAATACGCATGGGCCTTTCCGGCGTTCAAGAAACCCGAAGGTGTGAAGAACCCGTTCGAGCTGAACCTCGGGGATCTGAGCGAAGAAGATCTTGAAGGTATCCTTGATTTCGCATTCGAGCGGTACTTCAACGACTCCGGCCTTTTTGGCACCATCGAAGATGCGCTGACACGGGTTTCGCAACTCAGGCAGATCGGCGTGTCCGAAATTGCCTGCCTCATAGATTACGGTATTGCCACCGATCAGGTTCTTGAAGGTCTCAAACCGCTGGCCGAGGTGGTGCGCCAATCCACGCCGGCCGTGGATCATGAAGACTCCGATTTCTCGATTGCTGCGATGCTGGCACGTCACGGGGTCACCCACATGCAATGCACCCCGTCCATGGCGCGGATGATTGCAATGGATGATGACGCCTGCGCTCAATTGGGCGGTCTGAAACATCTCTTCCTCGGAGGCGAGGCTTTGCCCGGTGCGCTGGTCGCCGACCTTAACAAGGCCACGGGGGCGACCATCACGAACATGTACGGGCCGACCGAGACCACCATCTGGTCGTCGTCAGAAACCGCTACAACCAACGAGGCAACGGTCAATATCGGACGTCCCATCGCCAACACACAGCTTTTTGTTCTCAACGATGTGCTGGAACCGCTCGGATTCGGTGAAGAGGGCGAACTCTGGATCGGTGGCGATGGCGTGACGCGCGGCTACTGGAAGCGCGAAGACATGACCGCGGATCGGTTCCGCGCCAATCCTTTCGGGGACGGGCGGATCTATCGAACGGGTGACCTTGTCCAACGTCGTCCTGACGGTCGTCTCAACTTCTTGGGGCGCGCCGATCATCAGGTGAAACTGCGCGGATTCCGCATTGAACTGGGCGAGATCGAAAGCGCCATTCAGGATATCCAGGGCGTCACAAACGCCGTCGTTCTGGCACGCGAAGACACACCCGGCGATGTGCGGCTGGTGGCCTATCTGACCGCGACGACAGAGACCGACATCAAGACCCTGCGCAACACACTGGCTGCGCGGTTGCCGGACTACATGATCCCGGCGCATGTGGTGACGCTTGACGCCTTTCCGATCACGCCGAACAAGAAGATCGACCGCAACGCATTACCCGCGCCTACAGCAGCCACGGTGCGGCCCGCCAATCCAAAGATCACCCCGCCGCAAAACGGCGACGGTCTGGCCGATGATGCCTTGCGCGCGCGCATCGCGTCGATCTGGACCGAAGTACTTGGCGTTTCGACAATCCAGCCCGAGGATAATTTCTTCGATCTGGGAGGCCATTCTCTCTTGGCGGTGCAAACCCACCGCGCCCTGCGCGAGCGGTTGGATGTGGCAAAGCTTTCAATCACCGACATCTTCCAGTTTCCAACGCTGGGGGCCTTGGCCGACCGCGTAGCCAAACTTGGTGGTGGCACGTCACAATCCGCCGCAGGGGTTGCAACCGTCACCGCCATTCCACAACCCGCCGCATCCGACCGGGCGCAATCGCGTGCCGATGCCATGGCGCGCCGCCGCGAAATGCGGGCGCGCAGACAAGCCTGACCTTCATGGCGCAGCGTGTGATATTGGCGGGATTGGTCGCCATGCTCTGCGGAGCAGCGGTCTGGACCACGGTCCGAAAGCCAGACGCGCTGTCACCGCAAGACTTGGCCACGCTTTACGAAACGCCGCTGCCTGCCCCCGAAGGGCCGCTTACCGTGTTTCATCTTGGGCATTCACTTGTGGGACGTGACATGCCCGCCATGCTTGCGCAACTTGCGGGCCATGACCACGCATCCCAGTTGGGCTGGGGCACACCGCTCAAGGCGCATTGGGAACCGGATGAGCCGATTCAGGGGTTTGAAACCGAAAATGCCCACGACCAGTATCGCGATGCCAAAGAGGCGCTCGCCAGCGGTGAATTCGACACCTTTGTCCTCACGGAGATGGTCGAGATCGAAGCGGCCATAGAGTACTTTGATGCGCAGATCTATCTTGAAAAATGGGTCGCCGCCGCGCGCGATGGCAACCCTGAAATCCGCACGTTCTTATACGAATCATGGCATGACCTTGATGATCCAAACGGCTGGCTTGAGCGGCTTGACACGGACCCGGCACGCTACTGGGAAGGCGTGTTGCTGGCGCAGGCGATGGTCGATTGGCCTTCTTCCGACCCGATCTATGTGATTCCGGTAGGTCGGGTGATGGCGGAACTTGTCCGTCGCATCGAAAGTAGCGAAGGAATAGACGGTGTAAGATCACGCGAAGATTTTTTCGCCCGTTTCGAGGACGGATCGCTGGACCCTGTTCATGTGAACGATCTGGGGTCTTATCTCGTGGCCCTCACACATTACGCGGTCCTGTACCAGCGTTCGCCAGAAGGTCTGCCAGCCCAACTTGATCGTGCAGATGGCAGTTTGGCACAGGCGCCCGGACCCGATCTCACAGCGCTGATGCAACGCACGGTTTGGGATGTGGCGTCCCGATTGCCTGTCACGGGCATTCCGCAAGACTGATTTTCGACCATCCAAGTCCATCGTAGGAAACGCTGGAAAAGAAACGGGTTGTT
The DNA here is from genome assembly GCF_051859345.1 of Marivita sp. Lineage (GTDB taxonomy): Bacteria > Pseudomonadota > Alphaproteobacteria > Rhodobacterales > Rhodobacteraceae > Marivita. Next base: position 103,657 of record NZ_JBHYFV010000005.1, read on the forward strand.
TCCAAATTTGCTGCCCTTTGCTGTCGCAATCTTGCCTTCTTTTGTCTAAATTGTGCCTTGTCCAAGGCGCATGGTCTTAATTTGACCCAACATTGGGCAAGGCGGGGGCCTTGGTACTGGAGTTGATGGCGTGTTGTATTTTCAGTCGTTCGAAGAGGTCTTTTCCGCACTCAAGCGACGCAAGGGTCTGATTGCCCTGATCACTTTGATCGGGTGTGTGATCTCGGTTGTTGTCGCCCTGACGCGCACACCGGTCTATAACGCCATTGCAGTTGTGCAGATCGAAGACGCCCAGGTTGCAGGAACCAATTCGAGCGTTGGCTCGATGGTTGATAATCGTGCCAGTCTTGATGCGCGCCGGACTGTGAGCCTCATCGAACAGCGTGTCATGTCCCGCGGGTCTTTGGTCGAGATCATGGAAACTCATGATCTGTTCAACGAAGACCCCAGCATGACGCTGACGGAACGCCTGACCACCATGCGCGAATCCGTGACGATCCAGGCCATCCTGGCAGGCGAAGCGTGGCAGCCAAGTCAGTCGGTGTCTGGCATGGTTATCGACGTAAATCTCAGCGATGCCCAAAAGGCAGCTGATGTGGCCAACGACATTCTCGCCCGCGTCATGGAAGAAGCGCGCACCCGCAGTGTCGATCGGGCGCAGGTCGAACTGGAGTTCTTCAACACCGAAGAAGCCGGCATTCGCGACGAAATCCTCAAGGCAGAGGCCGAGATTGCCGATTTCAAGACCGCAAATGCCGAAGTGCTGCCGACCAACATCACCGTTTTGCAAAGCGAACTGACCACGTTGAATGCATCGCTGCTCACATTGCGCCAACAGATCCTGAGCCTCGAATCCAACAGTGGACGTGTGCGCCCTGAAGCGCTGGAGCGTCAGGTGAATGTACTGGAGGATCAGATTGCCCTGATCGAGTCTCGTACGTCTCAGATCAGCGCTCTGCTCACAGGCGCTCCTGTCGTTGAACGCGAATTGGCGTCTCTGGAGCGCGAACTGGCGCAGATGAATGAACAATTCACTGTCATTTCCCGTCGCAAAGCTGATGCCGAAATGAGTCAGAGCCTCGAAGAACAGCGACAGTTGGCGCGATTTGAAGTGTTGGAACCGGCGATTGTTCCGGTCTACCCGATTTCGCGCAGCAAACGGTCCATCGCAACGCTGGGCGGCGTGGCCAGTGTGATGATGGCAGTTGGTCTGGCGTTTGTGCTGGAAATGCTCAACCCGCCGATCCGCACCGCTGCCCAGATGGAGCGCGCCCTTGGCGTGCGCCCTGTGATCTCGGTCCCGCTCCTCGAAACGGCATCCTCGGTCCCGACGAGGAAGAAAAGCAACGGTTCGAAATTTGGTTTGGGGATTGCGGTCGCGCTTCTGCTTGGGTTGATCGGCTTGATTGCCAAACCGCTTGCAGAACTGACAGGGTTTTCGCTTTCACCGCGCAGCGCAGAGTAAGCGGTCAGTACGAATAATCGCCTGTCTCGGTCTGTTCGGCCTTGTTCAAAACGACGCCAAGCAGCGGGATATTGTCACCTAAGCGCCGTTCGGTTTCCTTGATATCGTTGGCCTTGGTCATTCCGCCGGCCGCCACGATCAGCAACGCGTCCACATGGGGGCGCATCGCGATCACATCATCGTTCAGCAAGGCGGGCGGCAGATCGAACAGCATCACATCGGGCTCAAACTGAGTCTCGATCTCGTGCAGCGCCTCTTTTGTGGAAGGGTCTTGCAGCAGTTCGGCGGCATAGGGTTCGACAATGCCATTGAACCCGATGGCCACATGAGACCCGGCAGACATCGAGTTTTGCGCAAAACCCTGCAAATGATGTTCCGGCGCAATTTTTCCGCGCAGCATGTCACCGATCGCCCCGGTATCGCTTACTCCGAAAATCTTGTGCAGACTCGGGCTTCGCATATCCAGGTCAAGCAGAACTGTCCTGCAATTCTCTTGGCGCGACAGGCTGATCGCGAGGTTCGCAGCGGTAAAGGTCTTGCCACAATCCTTGGTCGGAGAGGTGATCGCAACCCGCTTCCAACCGTTTTCGGCCAACGCCTGTAACATCCGGGTGCGCAGAATATCAAACCGTGTGTGCGCCGGATCACGGCGCAGCGCGGTGATCACGTTCCGGTCCGCAAGGCGCTGCGCATCAAGCGGAAACCGGTCAATGCTTTGCCAAATGGCTTCGTGATCGTGAACAGGGCGCGCCGCAGGGGTCCGTGGCGGAGCGCTTGCCAGAACCAATGGAGTCTTGGGTGCTGCCGCAGCCGCTTTTTTGGCCTCTTCCGCTTTTGCTTTGCGGGCGTCTTCTGCACGTTGCGCCACTTGTTCGGCGTCGCGTAGACGCTCTGCCTCAAGTTCTGCCTTGCGCTGAAGCAACGCTTCTTTCTCTTCAAGCAGCGCTTTCAACTCGGCAACGGATGGGTCTGGCCGGTTCGACTCAACCGCAACCGGCCGTTCCGCAGGCGTCACCGCCCCCCGCCGTTTCCGGCGTTGGAATTTGGGCTGTTCGGTCATGTCTCAGCCTCATTACGCGGCATTGTCACCTTCCGGTCTGCTCTGGCGCGGACAGTGCCGCACCCTCAGTCTCTGACAGGCCAATCTGTCAGGAATGCGTCCGATTTGAGGGGATTGTTGATCAATTGACTGCGATCAAAACCCAAAGAGGTTGGCGTCGCCAATCGCCTCTTTGATGAATTTGGTCTTGTCCGTTTCCGGTTTCCAGCCCAATTCCCGTTTCGGCTTTGTATTCACGAACGGGGACAGATGCGCGCGGCTTTTCCAGTCCGCCAGCGACGGGCGGATAAGACCCCGACGTCGGAGCGCATGGACCTTCAACACATGTTTGACCGCATCCGCCGCCCAGAACAGCGTCAGGTTGCCGGTGCTCACACGGATGCGCGCACCCAAAGATGAATGGATGGCATCGAAATACCCTTTGCCTGACAGCATCGGCTCGCCGATCAGGTTATAGCTTTGACCAACGGCGTCAGGGTGTTCGCCCATCAGGATCAGGCCTTCGGCAACGTCGTCGATCAGCACAAAGGGCAGAATGTTCAACCCGTTGCCCCAGATGCGCACCGCCCCGGCCCCGTGCCAGCGCCCGATGCCCCAATGTTGCAGCGGTCCACCGTGGCCGACAACGATGCCCGGTCGCGCAATGACCAAAGGCAATCCATCACGCCGATGCATCTCAATCAGGCGTTTTTCACATTCCGCCTTGGACCGGGCATACATGTTGCGGTCACGCATATCATCCGGGAAGGGCGTGTCTTCGGTGATCTTTTGCAACGGCGTCGACATGTCGTAGCTGGCAATTGTTCCAGTATAGACCAACCGTTTGACCCCTGCTTCCTGACAGGCTTCGGCAATGCGCACAGCGACGCCCACATCATGCTCAAGCGCGTCGTCCCATGTGCCTTCCAGCGACCGAGCAAGGTTGTAAACCACGTCAATGCCCTGCATCGCCTCGACCAGTGCCGCCTTGTCATACAGCGATACGCCAACGGTCTCGACCTCATCTGGCAGGTCGGGGAAGGGGCCAAATCGACCCCGGCTCAGAACGCGCACGTCCTGACCTTTGGCGACCAGCGCGCGGGTGAGGGCACGCCCGATGAACCCGGTCCCGCCGATCACCATTGCCGTCGGTTTCGGATCTCGCGTTCTGGCTTTGCGGGACGCGGCTTTCAACTGGTCCTCGGGAATCAACGCAAGCGCCTGATCCAACGCGGTCATCACCTTGACCGCACTCTCGCCCGAGAACCGCACATCTGGCGCAGTGTCCTTGCGCAAAGTGCCGTAGATCGCGGCATCCATCCCTTGAAAGCTAAGCGCATAGGGCGATTTTCGGTTCAAGGAGGCAACCTGCGTCACAGTGTTTCCAACGCCTTCCCACAAGTGCTGCCAGCCAAGATCCAACTGGCGGCGCAGCGGGTTCAACACGAGGTCCGACGCATTCTCGCGTTCCACAACCAAAGTGTCCGCTGCAAAATCCAACCGCGCCCGACCGGACGATCCGCGCAATGTCAGCGAGCGGTCATCAATCGTCTCGACCATCGAGATGGTCAGCGTCACATCCACATCACCGGCCTGAGCCATGATGCGCCACGCCTGGTAGCGTGTGTCCTCACCGGGCAGGTCAACCGGTTTGGAAAGCTGCACGGCCTGCATATCAGGCACCCCGAACAGATCCACGATGAATCCCATCAGGTGGGGCCCAAGTTCAAGCAACAGGTTTCTCGGGTCGCGCAGCAGCCAGATGCCAAAAGGCCCCGACCGCAGCGGTGCCAGCGGCAGGCACCAATGAACCTCGGCAACCGACACGCGGCCCAAATCACCTTTTGCCAGCATCCCTTTGAGCCGGTCATATGACGGCAATCCCATGAAGTTGTGCCCGGCATGGAAGCGAACGCCATGTTCCTGCGCAACCGCTTCGATCTCGGCGGTTTCTTCGGCGGATGTCGCAACCGGTTTTTCCACCAGCACATGCAAGCCGCCCTTCAAACACTGGATCGCCAAAGAGTGATGCAGATGCGGTGGCGTCAGGATATGCACCGCGTCACAGACACCTGCCTCGATCAGATCGCTAACGTCGCCAAACACGCGCACGCCCAGACCTTCCGCCAACGCCTTTGCGGCGGCCTCTGACGGATCGCAAACGGCGGTGATCTCAACCCCGTCTGTCGCGCGCAATGCGTCCGCATGCCAGCTTGCGATATATCCGGCCCCGATCAGACCAACACGAATTGTCGAAGACGCCATTCGTCTTTACCTCTTACTTGTATTCGATAATGCGCATCTGCGCGTGGCTCAGACGCCGCCAGTGATAGCGGATCATGCCCATGACATTCGGGAATTTGGACAAGGTCAGGAACACCGCATGACGCCGGGCCTCATCGCCGGGAAGGCCGCTTGTCTGAAGCCCTCGCGCCGTTCGCCAATAGGACAGGGCATATACTCCCAAAACCAGGACCGGCACGGCGGGCGAAGCCATTGCGCCGAGGATCGCCATGACCGGAAGGATCAACCCGTAGACCCAACCCCGTTGACGTTCGCGCGCAAAGTAGTCGGGGTGCATGTGACCCACCTGTGCAAACCCGTGCCCCGTGCGTTGGGCCCGTTTCCACCATTGGGAAAAGTGAAGGTGCCCGCCGTCATGCAGGGCCATTTTGTCCTGAATACGGACCAACCTCCAACCCGCCTTGCGCAGACGGGTGCAGAATTCGTCGTCCTCGGCGGCAATGACAGTGGCATCAAACCCGCCGGTTTCCTGAAAGGCACTGACCCGCACCATCATGTTGCCGCTACAGGCCTCGATATTGCCAGTGGGCCGTTTCCATTCAAAATCCGACAATTGGTTGTATACGGTGATGTCGCGTCGCAACTCTGCTTGCCGACCTGTCACAAGGCCCAGATCGTTGTCGGCCCTCATCTTCGCAAGCGCATTCGCCAGCCATCCTTCGGACATGATGCAATCACCATCAAAGAACTGCACCGTCTCGGGTGGATCATCATGTACCATGAGCGCGTCAAACCCTTCATTGCGCGCGCGTGCGGCGGTGAAGGGCACGGACATATCAAGGTTCACAACCTCGGCGCCAACCTGACGGGCATGGTCCACGCTGTTGTCGGTCGAGCCGCTGTCTACGTAGACCACCCGGCGCGCCTGCGGGATCACCGAGGCCAGCGATTTGACAAGGCGGTCCCCTTCGTTGCGACCGATGATAACGACATCCACGCTCATGATTTTGCACTTTCCTGGGGGCGAAGTCCGGGATTTGGACCATTGCCCGCATACACACCAAACAGGTCTGACAACCACTGCGCTTCCTGTGCTGCATCAAATGCGGCCACAACCCGTGCGCGCCCCGCCACGCCATAAGCTTTGCGCGTTTCGGGGGACGACAACATCTCGTCCAAAGCCTGTGCAAAAGCGTCGGTATCTCCGGGCGGAACCAACCGACCATTCACACCGTCCTCGACGAGTTCGGGCACACCGGCGATGCGGGTGGTCAGCACGGGCACCTGCGCCGCCATCGCTTCCATCAGAACAACGGGAACCCCTTCAGCAAAGCTGGGCAGGACAAACACGTCGGTCTGGGCCAATTCCTCTGCCACTTCGGCTTGTGACCGGTAACCAAGAAAAACGATCCGATCCTGCAAACCGCGCTTGGCCACTTCGGCCTCCAGCGCTGGGCGGTCCGGACCATCGCCGACAAGACGCAGCGTCAGATCAGGGTGTAACTTTGCCAGACGCTCAATCGCGGTGATCAGGATCGGCACACCTTTCACCCCCGCGAGACGCCCCACAAAGAGCGCCTGCAAACCGGTTCGAACCGGCTTGGGCGCATACCGCGACGGGTCCACACCGCAATGAACGATGTGCAGCTTGTGCCAATGTTGCGCGTCGGCAAAACACATGAGTTGCGCGCGACAGAAATGGCTGATGCACGCGACAAAGGCCGCTCGAGCGGCCTTTTCGTCAATCCTCCAATGGTGCGGCTCGAAAAAGATGTCAGGTCCATGGATGGTAAAACTCCAGCGAATACCCGACAGCGCACCGGTGAGCATCGCGACCGTACACGATGCTTTGGCAATGTGGTTGTGCAGGTGGGTGACACCCTCATCCGCCAATTTGTCGGCAAGCACCCCAGCCTCGATGAAATAGATCAGGTTGTAGATCCGACCCTTGATCCCTTTCGGCGACGTCTTCCAGGCAAGTCCCAACGCCGAGACGTATCGCCCCGGCGTCTTAAACCACCGCAGATGCGCCTTAATCGTCGTGACGGGGTTTCGAACCGCCTCCAGCACCTTGAACGTGCGCTTGTGTTCTTCACGCTGTTCCGGACCGACCAAGTGTTCCGCCCCGGTCGTGCGGATCGAACAGGTGATGACCTCATGGCCCAGTGCGCGCAGATTGGCGACCTCGCGCTGGATGAACGTATCGCTGGCGCGGGGGTATTCCCCGGTCAGGTAGGCCAACTTGGGAAGGGTCATGTTGCGCCTCCCCAGTTCGGGGAGGGATGTGGCAAGACATCCGCGCCAAAGGGGTCTTTCAGGCGATATTTCATTGGCAAGCCGCGCTGGCGCAGCACATCTTCGCGCAGAAGTCCGGGAAGTTTCGCGGTGACGGGACGCAAGAGGCGCGCGGCGGTCCACAGGATTTGCCAGGGCAGCGGCACCACCAGCTTCGGCCAACCAGAGGTCCGACGCAGGGTGGCGATGACCTGTCCTCGGGTGGGAAGTGTTGGGTCGAGAATGGCGAAGGTGCCGTTTGTCCTCTGCACGGTTGCATGAACCAAAGCGGCGGCACAGCGATCCAGATGACACATCGGCAGATGGTCGTCGCCTCCGATCCGGATCAGAACCGGTCCCGCACAAATCCCCAGATGGGCGTTCCAGAAATGGCCATCGTCATAGACGATCCCCGGGCGGAGGATGGCAAGACTTGCGAGTCTGGCGGCCTGCGCCAGTTTCTCCTGCCGGACCTTTGCGCCGGAATAGGCGTCGCGCGACATGCCTGGATTTTCTAGTGGGCAGTCATCGGTCAGATCACCACCGATGGGAACCTGACTGGTGTCGAACACGGCAATGGAACTGGCCAGGGTCAGCTGTCCGACACCTGCAAGCTGCATCGCCTCAAGCAGACGCTCCGTGCCGCCAATGGTAAGCCGCTTGTGGTCGTCCGGATCACCAGACAGTGCAGAGGCGAGGTGAATGATTGCATCACAGCCGCTCAGTGCATCGGCCAGAATCGATACCGCGTCCTGTACTGTCAGATCAGCTGAAACGTACGACACGCCCGTACGGTTGCGCCCAGGGGACCGCTGCACCGCGACAACCTCCAGACCGGCGTCCAGCGCCGCCGTCACGGTTGCGGTCCCGATGAACCCGGATGCGCCGGTCACGAGGACGCGTTTCACATCGCCCATGGCATTGGCTCCATCGGATCGCAGCGTGTGGTCATCGCCTGTGCGCCGGACTGTTCACCGGCATTCTGAATCGCAAGCGTGACCTCGGTCATGTGCAGGGCGAAATCATTGGACAGGCGCGAGCGGCGTCCAGTGCGGATCGCGTCCAGCATCTCGGCAGGGCCCAGCATGAAATTCATCGCGGCAGCCCCCCAGCGTTTGACCTTGGTGTGGGTCGGTTGAGCAAGTTTGAGCGTCTTGGGAAACGGCGACTCCATCAACCTGCGCCGGACCGTCATTCGTTTGGCGAAGGTCACCTTGGCCGAGTTGTCCCACGCGGCCTTGCAGGCCAGCACACCGCCATCCCCGACAACGCGGATCTGATGATCATGCGGCGCGACGATCGAACAGGTCAGGCGGGTCATTGGGCCGTTTTCGAAAAACAGCGTCGCAACCGAAACGTCCGGTGCGAAAGGCCCGGTGCCTTCCTTGTCCGGGATCGTTTCGGCAGATGCTGCAACCACGGTGCGCACCGATCCGAACCACGAAATCAGCCAACCCAGATAGTACCCGGCATGCTCAAGCGTGCAGCCCACCCGGAACTCATCCTCGAACGGCCACGGTGCCCCGGAGTCCGAAATCCATTTCTTGTAGGCTGCCTGCGGGACGAACCCGTCGTCCAGTTCGGCATAAATCACCCTGGGTGTCCCTGCGATGGAGTTGCGAAGTGCGTGCCCCATCGTTTGCGCTGCCTCGCCAAGAACGCTGCAGGGGGCGGAGGCCAGCATCAGGCCCGCCGCCTCGGCCTTCGCATGAAGCGCCTTTGCCTCGTTGACTGTCATCGCCAACGGTTTTTCGGAATAGGTGTGGCACCCGGCGGAAAGACAGGCCGAATTGATCTCAAAATGTGCTGACGGATTGGTCAGGTTCAACACGACGCCATCGCGTGGATGTTGGTCCAGCAGGGCGTCGAGTGACCCGATCGCGGGCACATTCCAATGGTCGCAGAACCTGGACAGACGTTCGGCGTTGTGGTCATGGACCCCAACAACGGTGAGTCCCTCCATAGCCTGCAAGGACCGCATGTACAGATCAGCCACAAACCCGCAGCCGATGATCGACACAGCCCCCGTCATTGCGCACCCTCAACAGGCGCGCTGCCCCGCGTCGCTGCGCGGAATAGTCGGATGTTCCAATCTGTCACGATCTGCTTTCGGTATCTGCTTGAACTCTCAGGGGGTTTTAGAACAATTAATAGTGGTCAGAATTCGACAAAACTGGATTTTCTCGCGGCAATGCAGCGTATTATTAATGCCATGTCTTGATTTTGCAGCGAAATCGCCCCGATTAGGCCCTATGGACGCAGTAGAGACACAGTCTGACAGGACAAGGGGCCCAAGCATGCGCTTTTGGGGTGACGATTTCGACGTGACCGTGAATGTGGCGGATTGGGTTGCGCTGGAGCAGCAGATTTCCGGTCGGCTGCGGGCCGGTGACGGGTTTACGCTCGCGACGATAAACCTCGATCATCTGGTCAAGCTGCGCGAAGATTCCAGATTTCGGGAAGCCTATGTTGTGCAGGATCTGGTGGTGGCCGATGGCAACCCGATTGTCTGGCTGTCAAAACTCGCGGGGCGCCCGGTCGATCTGGTTCCCGGATCAGATGCCATTCTTCCGCTGGTCCGGATTGCTGCGGCGCAGGACAAGACTCTGGCCCTGATCGGCAGCACGGACAAGACCCTGTCGAAAGCGAAGGCCTACCTTGAAAACGCTGTGCCGGGAACGCGGGTTGTTGCGACCATTGCCCCCGCGATGGGATTTGATCCGCTTGGCGGATCGGCGGACGAGGTTCTTGAGGCGCTTGAGGCATCCGGCGCAGATATCGCGTTTCTGGCGCTTGGCGCGCCCAAACAGGAGCTTTTTGCGGCTTATGGGCGGCAAAAGCTGTCCCATGTCGGTTTTGTCTCGATTGGGGCAGGCCTGGATTTCTTCTCCGGCGCGCAGGTGAGGGCCCCTGGATGGGTTCGGTTCGTCGCGATGGAATGGCTGTGGCGCACGGCGCTGCAACCGGGCCGGATGATTCCGCGTTATGCAAAATGTTTCTGGATTTTCCCGACAGAGATGGTCCATGCGCTCAAACTGCGCTGGATCGGATCAGAGACCAAGACCCTTCGACACCGCTGAAACGGTTTCGCCAAGGACGTGAACCCGGCCTTGAGCGGCCTTTGCATCGGCAATATCATGGGTGACCAGCAGCACGGGCAACCCCTTTGCGCGGGCCTGATCGAAAACCAGTGATCTGATCTGATCGCGCCTCTCTGTGTCAAGGCGGGAAAACGGTTCGTCCAGAAGCAGCGACCTGGGACCGGACAGCAGCATTCGCATCAACGCAACACGCGCTTTTTGTCCCCCGGACAGGGTTTCGGGATCCCGGTCCGCGAACCCGTCAAGCCCGATATCCTCAAGCGCGTCCTCGATCTGACGGATGCGCGCGGTTCGACCTTTGACAGAGGCACGCAGCCCAAAGGCAAGGTTTTCGCCGACCGACAGATGTGGGAACAGCAATTCGTCCTGAAACAGGATGCCCACATGGCGCTGTTCAGGTGCAAGTTCGGTGATGTCGGTTCCATTCAGGATCACGCGACCCTGTGCCGTAAATCCCGGATCAAGCGTTCCGATGATATAGGACAGCAACGTGGACTTGCCCGACCCGCTTGGCCCCATCACGGTCAGCACCTCGCCCGGCGCCACATGATCGTCAAGCTCGACCAGAGTGCGCGCGCCATTTCGGATGGTGATGCCTTGCAAGGCAAGTCCTGTATCAGCCATGACGCAACCCCTTTCGATTGCGCCAGACCACGGCAGGCACAAACACCGCAAGGGCGAATGGCAAAAAGGCAACGGCCGTTTGCGTCAGCGCGTAGATGGAAATCACCCGGCGATCTCCGCCCGACGCAAGCGCGACCGCTTCCGTGGTCAGGGTTTGCACCCGTCCCGCGCCGGCAAGCAATGTGGGCAGGAACTGCCCGATGGACACGGCAAACCCCACCGCCGCTGCCGTAAGGATCGGACGCAGCAGCATCGGCAGACGCACCCGCCATAGTACACCATCACAGGACGCGCCCAACGCCCGCGCGACATGCCCATAGCGCGCGTCCCATGCCCGGAACGGATCGGCCAGCGACAGAAAGACGTACGGCAGCACAAAGATGATATGCACCACGATCACGGCCGCCCGGTTGCCATCGATCCCGGTGAAGATCGCCAGCGTCTGCAACCCGGTCAGAAAGGCGATCTGCGGCACGATCAGCGGCACATAGAGCAGCCAGAGCGCGCGCGAGCTTGGTTTCAGTCCATGCCGTTCCTCGGCCTCAAGACAGGCCAGTGTCAGCAAAAGCGCAACCAGCGTGGCAATGCTCGCGATGATCAGGGTTTCGGTGATGATCGGCCAAATGCTCATGGCGTGGCGCATCCATGTGCCGATGGTAAAGCCATCTGGAAGCAGGTTGGGAAATCTCCAGAGCCCGGCGATGGACCAGACAAACAGGCCGAAAAGGCCAAAAACCACGGCGCTGGCGCTTAGCGTGGCGGCGGCAAGAGAGACCACCTTCAAGGGGGTTGTCGCGCCACCACGCTTGCCGGTCGCCACCCACCGACGGCCAAGACGCGCGATCACCAGTTCCCCCAACCGCCACAGGATCAACGCACCCACCACCAGCGCCAGTTGCCACACCGCCGCTGCCGAGGCGACGAAACGCAGGCTCAGGTCCGGGTCATTCATCCAGCGCAGGATCTGCACCGCCAATGTCGGCGGCGTGGTTGGCCCAAGGATGATGGCAACGTCGATCACCGTCATCGAAAACGCGAGAACGGCAAAGACCGGAAGCCTGATCTGGGCATAGACGCGGGGAAACACGGTCTTGAACCACGCCGTCACCGGCGCATAGCCAAGCGCCAAAGCCGTATCGCGAGCCTGCACTGTCCGGATCTGGCTCAGCGCCGCCAGTGTCATGAGAAGCAGAAAGGGCACCTCTTTGACCACCAGCCCGGCAATCAGCGACAGGCCATAAGGGTCTTGCAGGATCAGGATATCCGGCGGCCTGTCCCATCCGGTCAACCACGGCGAGGTGGCCCGCGCGATCCAGCCTGATGGCGCAATCAGAAACGCCAGCCCGAACGCAGCGGCGGCATGAGGCACCGACAGCAATGGCGACAAGGTACGCTCGATCAGCCGAAACGCGGCGGATCCGCTCCACGCCGCGCAGATCAGCGCGACCAGCAGCAGGGAAAGACCGGTGGCGGCAAAGCCGGTGGTCACACTCAGAACGCTGGCGCGGGAGATGCCGGGCCAGGCGAACATCATGCCAAAGGCGTTCAGATCAAGACCGGACTGACCCAGCGCCGGAAGATAGCCAAAGGCAGGGGCCAGCGTGCCCAGCACACCCGCCACCACCGGACCAACCATCACACCAAGCGTCAGGAGCGGCGCCCACGGAAGCAGCCGCGCGCGCCTTGATTGTGTATCGCAATATGCTGCCACCCACTGCGCCTACTGCGCGACGCCGAACCGCTCTGTCCAGTCTTCTTCCAGGCGCACCATCCAGCTAGGATGCGGTTCGGGCAATGTTGTGCCCAGTTCTTCGGGTGGCAATGTTGCGATGCCCAAATCCAAGGCATCGAACCGTGCCTTGTCTTCAGCAGACAGCTTGCCAAGGTCAAGCACGGTGCCGATCCCCCAAACGTTCGGATCCTGCATCTTTGCCTGTGCTTCGGGTGACATCATGAAATTGGCAACCACCATCGCGCCCGCTTTGGCATTTGCGTTGTAGGGAATCGCAACAAAGCTCGCGTTGCCGATGCTGCCAGCGTCCATCACATAAGACCGCACAGTGTTCTGCAATTGGGAATTCGCAATCGCGTTGCTGGCCTCATTGGGGTTAAAGCTGATCGCCAGATCAATCTCGCCGTCCGCCATCAACTGAATCTGGCGCGACTCGTTCTGCGGATAGGCGCGACCCGACCGCCAGAGGTTCGGCGTCAGCCCCTCCAGAAAGGTCCAGAAGTCAGCAGTGGCGGCATCGTAATCGGCCTCTTCAACCGGGGACTGCAACACAGACGCATCAGGCACAAATTCGATCAGGGCCTGTTTGAGAAAGGTCGATCCCAAAAAGTTTGGCGGCTGCGGATAGGTAAACCGTCCGGGATTGGCCGCGGCATAGGCGGCCAGTGCCTCCATCGACGTTGGCGGCGCATCGACCCGCGCGGTGTCATGGTAGAACACCACCTGAGCCATGCCCCAGGGCGCTTCCAAGCCATCCGTTGGCACCGTGAAATCCGAGATCACTGCAGGTTTGCCCGCCACATCCACATTGGCCCAGCTTGGCATCGCCTCGACCCAGGGCCCGAAGAGCAGGTCTTGCCGCTTCATGGCGGCAAAGTTTTCGCCGTTGATCCAGATCATGTCCACCGCGCCGCCGTCGTCTTTGCCAGCGGATTTTTCGGCCAACACGCGGCTCACGGCTTCGGCAGTGTCCGAAAGCTTCACATGTTCCAGAGTGACGCCATACTCCTGCGACACCCGCGACCCGATCCAGGCGATAAAGCTGTTGATCGTGTCCGATCCACCCCACGCATTCCAATACACTGTCTGCCCGCGCGCCTCTTCGGTCACAGCGTCCCAGTTCGAAGGGTCAGGTTCGGCTTGGGCAGCAAACGCTGTGAACGTGGCAAGTGTCGCGGCAAGTAGTCGGCGCATGAGAGGGGGTTCCTTTGTATGGTGAGGCATTCAGCCTGATCGCCAGTTTAAGAACAGCGTTACCCGCTACCGGTCAAATGACAAACAGGTGTGCAAGATTTCAGTGTACGCAGGCCAGCAGGCCCGTTAAGCCGGATCACGTCCCTGATCCTTGTTGGTGAAAAGATGATCGACGCCGTCCTCCTGCCGCTTGTCAAACGCGTGATCGCCCGCCCGGCGCGCGCGCTGGTCGCGCGTGGCGTCTCGGCGGATCAGATCACCCTGGTCGGGTTCTGGATTGGTCTTCTCGGCGTATTGGCGGTCTGGGTCGGTCTGTTCTGGACCGCGCTCATCTGCCTTGCGCTGAACCGTCTGGCCGACGGGCTGGACGGCGCAGTGGCACGTCTGACGACCCCTACGGATCGCGGCGCGTTCCTCGATATCGCGCTCGATTTCATGTTCTACGGTCTCTTCCCGCTTGGCTTTGCACTGCATGACCCTGCGACCAACGCCCTTCCTGCCGCTGTCCTTGTTTGCAGCTTCATCGGCACCGGCTCAAGTTTTCTCGCCTTCTCCATCATCGCGGAAAAACGCGGATTCAGGTCTGCGGACTATCCGACCAAGGGCATCTACTACCTCGGCGGTTTGACGGAAGGCACTGAAACCATCGCGCTTTTCGTGGCGATATGCTTGTTTCCGGGTGCCTTCCCTTGGCTTGCCTATGGCTTCGCCGCACTCTGCGCCGTGACGACACTGACGCGATGGCTGGCGGGGTGGCGGTTATTCCGCTAGTGCCCTGAACTTCTTTGGGCTCCAAATATCTCGGGGGTTTGGGGGCAGAGCCCCCAATTGGTCGGACCGCGCAAGCGGTTCGAAAAACGGCACAAGCGCCCCCTCCACATCCCGCATCGCCTCTGCTACACCGCGCTCGACACCGGGCGGCTCGGAGGGCAGCGCATATGACAACCCCGAAACCTGTCGTTCTGACCATCCTTGACGGCTGGGGCCTGCGCGACGATCCCACGGCGAACGCACCAAGGCTTGCCAACACGCCGACGATGGATCACCTGACGGCGACCTGTCCCCATGCGACGCTGGTCACACATGGTCCGGATGTCGGCTTGCCAAGCGGCCAGATGGGCAATTCCGAAGTCGGACACACCAATATCGGGGCCGGTCGCGTGGTCGCGATGGACCTGGGCCAGATCGACCTTGCCATCGAAGACGGCAGCTTTTTCCAGAATGCCGCGATCCTCGCTTTTGCGAAAGCCGTCAGAGACGCGAACGGCCGCGCACATGTGATGGGTGTGGTCTCGGATGGGGGGGTGCACGGGCATATCAGCCATATCAAGGCAGCGGTGAAACTGCTCACAGATCTCGGGCTCGAGGTTGTGCTTCATGCGATCACCGATGGCCGCGATGTCGCGCCGACCTCGGCCAAAAGCTTTGTCGAAGACCTGGGCAACAGCCTGCCGACCGGGGCCAGCATCGGCACGGTGATTGGCCGCTATTTTGCGATGGATCGTGACACCCGTTGGGACCGCGTGGAACGGGCATATAACGCCATGGTCAAGGGCCAGGGCGCGCCTGCCCAGACCGCTTTGGGGGCCGTTGAAGACGCTTATGCCCAAGGCCAGAATGACGAATTCATCGAACCCCGTGTGATCGCAGATTACGCAGGCTTTACAGAAGGTGACGGATTTTTCTGCCTCAACTTCCGCGCCGACCGCGCGCGAGAGATCCTTGGTGCGATCGGCGATCCCGGTTTCGACGGGTTCGAACGTGACAGGCCGCCGCTTTCGGGATTGCTCGGCATGGTGGATTATTCCAAGGCGCACACCGCCTACATGACCACGGCCTATCCGAAGCAAGAGATCAAGAATACACTGGGCGAATGGGTCGCCAAACACGGAAAAACGCAGTTTCGTCTCGCTGAAACAGAAAAATACCCGCATGTGACGTTCTTTCTGAATGGTGGTCAGGAAACCCCCGAAGAGGGCGAAGACCGCTTCATGCCCAAAAGCCCGAATGTCGCGACCTATGATCTGCAACCGGAAATGTCGGCGGATGAGGTGACTGCGAAATTCGTCGAAGCGGTACAAGCAGGGTATGACCTGATCGTGACCAATTACGCCAACCCCGACATGGTCGGCCACACAGGCGATCTGAACGCGGCGATTGCGGCCTGCGAGGCGGTGGATGCCGGATTGGGCAAGGTGCTCGATGCGGTCAAGACAGTGGGCGGCGTCATGATCGTGACTGCGGACCATGGCAATTGCGAAACCATGGTGGACCCTGAAACGGGTGGGCCACACACGGCGCACACCACCAATCTTGTGCCTGTGGTGCTTTTCGGCGGTCCCGAAGGCACCACGCTGGCGGATGGGCGACTGGCGGATTTGGCCCCGACCCTGCTGGCGCTGATGGACCTTCCGCAGCCTGACGAGATGACGGGGCAAAGCCTGATCCAAACATGAGATATCTGGTCCTGATCCTTTGCCTGCTCGGCTTGCCGCTGTCGGCCCAGACACGGGCAGAGGCGGCGCGCATTGCGATGGCGCAGCTTGAAGAGGCGACGCTCAAGCTTGATGCGGCGAACTCGGCCCGTGACCGTGTCCGCGCCCTGACCGAGACGGTTCAGGCGTTTGAAGCGGGGTTGGCGGCGATGCGCGACGGCTTGCGGGCGGCGTCGATCCGGGAAACCGAACTGCGCCACGATCTGGATGCGCGCGATGCGGAAGTGACCCGCCTTCTGGCAGGGCTGTCGGCTTTGGGCAGCTCTGCCGGACCGCAAAGCTTTGTACATCCCGATGGTCCCATCGGTGCAGCGCGCGCCGGGCTATTGATGGCGGCAGTCACACCCGCCCTGTCGGACGCGGCGTCGGGTTTGCGGGCTGATGTCGAAGAGGCAACAGCCCTGCGCCAATTGCAGCAGGATGCGGCCAACACGTTGCAAACCGGGCTGACCGACATCCAGACGGCCCGCACTGCGCTGAGCCAGGCGATTGCCGATCGCACCGACCTGCCACGCAAGTTCACGGAAGATGCGGTGCAGACCGCCGTCCTGATCGCTGCGACAGAAACCCTGGACGGTTTCGCCGCCGGGCTGAGCCAGATTTCGGAAGATGAGACCGATGTAGAACTGCCCGCCGCGCGTGACCGCAAGGGTTCCCTGCCGTTGCCGGTTGCCGGAGAGGTGTTGCGACGCGCGGGAGAAACGGACGCGGCCGGGATCACCCGACCGGGAATCCTGATCGCGACTCGCCCTCGCGCTCTTGTGACAACACCCACGGCTGCGACGATTCGCTACCGCGGGCCGCTTCTGGACTACGGGTTGGTCAGCATCCTTGAACCAGAACCCGATATCCTGTTTGTTTTGGCGGGGCTCGACACCGTATTTGGCGAAACCGGGCAGGTCCTCCCAGAGGGAAGTCCGGTCGGGTTGATGGGAGGTCTGGCAGGGGAATCCGGCGATATTCAATCACCATCCGGTGAAAGGGCTGGCGAAGCGCTGTCTGAAACGCTCTATATAGAAGTCAGGCTAGGCGATACGCCAGAGGACCCCCTTGGGTGGTTCACACAGGATAAGGGAATGACTGAATGAAAAAAGTAGTCATGGCGGCCATGGGCGGCACATTGGCAGGCATCGTGGCCACGACCCAGTTCGTCGGGCCGCTGGTCGCACAGGAAAGCGCCCGCACCACAAGCGTGTACGAGCAGCTTGATCTGTTCGGTGACATTTTCGAGCGTATCCGCTCGCAATATGTCGAAGAGGTGGATGAGGGCGATCTGATCGAAGCCGCCATCGATGGCATGCTGACCTCGCTTGATCCGCATTCCAGCTACCTGTCCCCCGATGATGCCGCCGACATGCGTGTGCAGACGCGCGGTGAATTCGGCGGTCTGGGCATCGAAGTCACGCAGGAGGACGGCTTTGTGAAAGTTGTCTCTCCGATTGATGGTACCCCGGCGGATGACGCGGGTATCGAAGCGGGTGACTTCATCACGCATGTGGACGGCGACTCGGTTCTTGGTCTGACGCTTGACTCGGCGGTCGACATGATGCGCGGTCCGGTCGGGTCTGAAATCATCATCACCGTTGTGCGCGAAGGCGAAGCGGAACCGTTCGACGTGTCGATCATCCGCGATACGATCAAACTCACCGCTGTCCGCACCCGCCTGCAGGGCGAAGCCGTGGTGCTGCGTGTGACCACATTCAACGATCAGACCTATTCCAACCTCGAGGAAGGTCTGGCCGAACAGATCGAAGCGGCTGGTGGCATGGACAGCGTCGAAGGTATCGTGCTTGACCTGCGCAACAACCCCGGTGGTCTTCTCAATCAGGCGATCCGCGTAAGCGACGCGTTCCTTGAAAAAGGCGAGATCGTCAGCACGCGGGGCCGCAATCCGGAAGACGGCGACCGCTACAACGCGACGCCCGGCGATCTGGCCAACGGGAAGCCGATTGTGGTTCTGATCAACGGCGGCTCTGCCTCGGCATCTGAAATTGTCGCCGGTGCCCTTCAGGATCATCGCCGCGCCATCGTCGTCGGCACCAAATCCTTCGGCAAAGGGTCTGTTCAGACTGTTATGCCATTGCGCGGCGACGGGGCCATGCGTTTGACGACCGCGCGGTATTACACACCGTCGGGCCGGTCGATTCAGGCACTGGGAGTGTCGCCGGACATCGTCGTGGCCCAGCCGCGTCGCCCGGCCGAAACCGAAGAGGATGAAGAAGAAGAATCGAACCTCTTCAACCGCTCCGAAGCCGATCTGCGCGGCAGTCTCGACAATGACAGCCTGAGCGAAGACGAGGTTCAGCAGATCGAAGCCGACCGCGCCAAGGCCGAAGCCGCTGCCGCGCTGCGGGAAGAGGATTATCAACTGGCCTATGCCATCGACATCCTCAAGGGTCTGACTGCGCTTACGCCGTCACAAGACTAAGACCATGACGCGGCACGGCTATCGTCGTGCCGCGCGTTCCCAAAGGCCTTTGACATGACTCCGGAAGAAATTGCACGTCTGCCATATCGCCCCTGCGTCGGGGTGATGCTGGTCAATCGGCAGGGCAACGTCTTTGTCGGCCAGCGGCTCGACAATCCGGGCCCGGCCTGGCAGATGCCGCAAGGTGGTGTCGACAAGGGCGAAGCGCCGCGCGACGCAGCCTTTCGCGAGCTTTGGGAAGAGACCGGCGTTACGTCGAACTTGGTCAAGGTCGAAGCCGAATCCAAGGATTGGATTCCCTATGACCTGCCGCATGATCTTGTCGGCAAGCTCTGGAAAGGGCGCTATCGCGGACAAGAGCAGAAGTGGTTCCTGATGCGGTTCAAAGGAACCGATGACCAGGTCGACATCGCGACCGAGCATCAGGAATTCAGCCGCTGGAAATGGATGGAGCCGGATCAGCTCATCAACAATATCGTGCCCTTCAAGCGCCATGTCTACGAACGGGTTCTTGCCGCGTTCAAAGGCCACCTGTGATGCGCTTTTACGCGATCATGTTGACTTGGCTGTTGCTGGCGCAACCTGTTTGGGCTCTGAGCTGCCTCACCCCTGACATTGCCCGCGACTATGCGCAGGTGGCCCAATCTGCAGAAACCTATATCGTGGTGCGCGGCGATCTGGTCTTTGATGAATCCAAGCTTCCGAACCGTGTTGATGAACGCGCATCGCGCCAACGTGACAGTATGGACATCCCGGCATGGCTTGTCGGCAATTCCCTGACCAAAGACGGCTTCACCCGCGCCTTTGAGCGCGATGTGATCCTGCGAGTGTCCTGCCTTGGCCCTTGGTGCGGCGGCGCGGTGAAGGGACCGCATCTGGCCTTTCTACGGCAGGAAAACCTGGATTGGGTCATGCAGGCGAGCCCTTGTCCCGGCCTGACCTATGCCAACCCGACACCCGTACAGGAACGCACCGTGATGGCCTGTTTCCAAGGCGACACTTGCGCAGAGCCATAACGCCAAGGCTGGGCAGTTCCCGGTTCAATCGCGCTATTTGTCGAACGAAGGCCTATGGCGGATAAACGGACCAAAGCTTGGCCGGTCGGTCCGCAATCGGCCCGTTTCGTCGAAATCCGCGTCAGCGTTGAACCGCATCCGGGGCCGCGTGTCGAAATCCGCCATCACAGCGTCCTGCGCCTGCAACGTGGCTTGCAACCGTGTGGTCAGCTTCGTCTTGCGGTCTCCGCGGTGATAGCCATGTACGCCATGCGCCACCACCGGCTCTAGAACGTCGAACCCCAGATAGCGCAGCGTGTAGGCGGTGGGCCAAAGCAACAGGCCGATATCGCCCTCCTTGCCGTTGTGGGCACTTTCGGCAGCACTTGATCCGGTTGTCACGCATATCAGCGCCGTCTTGCCCCGGAACAGACCCGTATCAAACCGTTTGTCCACATCATGCAGGGCGCCATGTTGAAACGCGCGGTCGAACCAGCCTTTCAGGATCGCCGGTGGGGAAAACCACCACATCGGAAAGTGTAGGACCAGCCGGTCGGCCTGCCGGAGTTTCCCGACCTCTGCCGCGACATCTGCTGGTGTGGTGTTCGTCTCCGCCGCGCTTTCCTGCGCCTTGAGCGGATCGAACGGGGTCTCTGTGGGCCAGTCCGTGTAATGCCCGGCCTGTTCGACTGCATCGAACCGCATCTGGCACAGGTCAGACCGAAGCACCGTGTCCCCTTGCGCGCGCGCCGCTGACTCGGTTGCGTCAGACCACGCCCCGTTGAACGACCGACGCTCCGGATGCGCCAGCGCGATTAATGTTGTCACCATCGTTATTATTTCCCAATCTATTGCGTCGCGGGGGTTTGAACCCACCGCTTTGCTCAGGACTCTAACGCAGTTTCTTGAGGATGTTCAAAGAGGCGTAGCCATCTGGAATATCCCCGATGGATGTCTGGAACGCCCGCACTGCGTTGATGGTCAATGGTCCGACTTTTCCATCAATTTTCTTGGTATCGAACCCTTTGGCCGTCAGCAATTGCTGCATCTCCATACGTTCGGCAAAGCTCAGCGCGCGATCCTCGCGGGGCCAGTTCGATCGGATCGGACCCGCGCCGGTGATCCGGTCGCTCAGATGGCCGACACCGATCACATAGGCATCGGCCGTGTTGTACGTCTCGATCACGTCGAAATTCTTGAAGATCAGGAACGCCGCCCCCTTGGCCCCTGCTGGCAAAAGCACGGACCCCTTTCCATGATCGCCGAACGGTTGTCCGTCCAGTGTCACAACACCCATCGCGGCCCAGTCCGCTGTTGTCTTCTTGATGTCCCGGTTCGCCAGCGTGTAGTCAAAGCCCTGCGGCAGTGTCACCTCAATCCCCCATGGCGCACCTTTGACCCAGCCGTTCCGGGCCAGGTAATTCGCCGTCGAGGCAAGCGCATCTGCCGGGTTGTCCGACCAGATGTCGCGTTTGCCATCACCGTCGAAATCAACCGCCAGCGACTGATACGAAGACGGTATGAACTGCGTGTGGCCCATCGCTCCGGCCCAGCTTCCGGTAAAATCCGCCGGTGTCACATCGCCGCTTTGCAGGATGCGAAGGGCGTCAATCAGTTGCGCCTCGAAAAATGCACTGCGTCTGGCATCATAGGCCAGTGTCGCCAGTGATCCGATAACCGGGTTTGACCCGCGAAACGTGCCATAGGCGGACTCCAGCCCCCAGATCGCCACGACGACGTCTTTGTCGACGCCGTATCGCGCCTCGATCTGATCAAGCAGAGCAGCATGTTTGCGCAACGCTGCCGTCCCGTTGCTGACCCGCGCGTCAGAGGCGGCGCTGTCAAGGTAATCCCAGATTGTCTTTGTGAATTCCGATTGGTTGCGGTCGCGGCGGATCACGTCGGCATCATAAGATACGCCCCGAAAGGCGCGGTCAAACACCGCCCCGGAAATCCCCTGCCGAAGCGCGCGTTCCCGGAACCTGGAAATCCAGTCCGCAAACCCGGCCTCGGTTGCGGCCGGAACAAGGGTTTCAGGCTCAGGCGACACGGCAGGGCGCAACGTGGGTCGCAAAGAATTCTGGGGCGCGATCATGGATATCAGGGACACCGCATTGCGGCTGACCACATCCTTTTCCGCGCTGCGGCTCATTGGTCTGAGCGATTGCTCCACCGACCCCGCCGCAGCCAGTGTTCCCGTCAGTGCCAAAATCGAAGCGATCACCTGAATGCGCATATCCGAATATCCTGCTGCCCGTGTCCGTTTGTCGAACTTGCCCGAATTCTAACGCGATTGCGTCCAATTGCGAAGCAATCAAAACGCAACCAAGCGGTCTCCTGCCGCCGCATTGAGGTTTTCCAGGTAGGTTTTCAGCAACGGAACGCGTCCAGAACGGAAGGATCGGTGCTGGGCAAAGATGATGCCGATTGCCTTTGGCAGCGTTCCGGCACCGATGCGTCGTGTCATCGTTGGCATGATGCGGCGGCAGGTGCGTGCGGGCCTCAAGGGACAAGGCTTTGCGCGCTTGTCAGAAGCGGTCGGGCCGCGCTTTATCCAAAGCTCAGCCGTTCCGCCGTTGCCGCGTGACCTTTCGTTTGGTCTTGGCGGATTTCTTTTTGGCCTTGGCGGCGGATCGTTTTGGTCCGCCTTTGCCCGTCGGACGTGTTCCGCGCCCCATGCGGCCTTTGCCTGTTCCGCTTGGCAATTCGGCGTCTTCCAGTGTCAGAAGTTCGAGCCCGATACCACCTGTCACGGGAGCCGCATCAATGAGCTTGACCGTCACCCGTTGCCCCAAGGTGATCAGCGTTCCCGTGTTCGACCCCATCAACGTCGCCGCGTCGGCATCGAAGTGGAAATATTCATTGCCCAGAGACCGGATCGGGATCAGCCCGTCCGCGCCGGTTTCGTCCAGTTTCACAAACACGCCAAAGCGGGCAATGCCGCTGATGCGACCACCGAATTCGGCACCGATCCGATCCGACAGAAACGCCGCCAGATAGCGGTCGGTGGTATCCCTTTCGGCCATCATCGACCGACGTTCCGTATCGCTGATGTGCTGGGCGGTGGCCTCCATGCGGTCGATATCGTGCGGCGACAGCCCGTCGTCACCCCAGCCGTGTGCCGTGATCAGCGCGCGATGCACGATCAGGTCGGAATAGCGCCGGATCGGCGACGT
Source organism: Marivita sp. (assembly GCF_051859345.1). Lineage (GTDB taxonomy): Bacteria > Pseudomonadota > Alphaproteobacteria > Rhodobacterales > Rhodobacteraceae > Marivita. The sequence goes on from NZ_JBHYFV010000005.1 coordinate 126,424, forward strand.
GAAATGTGCATAGTTCTGCAAGGCGAGGCCAAAATGCCCAAAGTTTTCGGGGTTGTAATAGGCCTGAGTCATCGACCGCAGCGTGGCGAGGTTGATCAACTCGGACTCGTCGGACCCGGCGGCATCGTGCAGGAGACGGTTCAATTGCGCCGTCTTGAGAACCTGACCCTTGGCCAGAGTCAGCCCCGCCGCCTCTGCCGTTTCACGCAGCGCTTCCAGCTTTTCGGGGGGAGGTTCTTCGTGGACCCGGAACAGAAGCGGCGTGCGTTTGGCGATCAGCGTTTCTGCGGCGGCCACATTGGCAAGGATCATGAACTCTTCGATCAGCCTATGGGCATCCAGACGGTCGGCAAAGTTGACCGATGTCACAGTTCCATCCTCGGCCAGGATGATCTTGCGTTCCGGCAGATCAAGATCAAGCGGTTGGCGCCGTTTGCGGGCCTCGGCCAGCGCGGCGTAGGCGGCATAAAGCGGGCGGATCACGTCGTCCATCAACGGCGCGACCTTGTCATTCGGGGTGCCATCCATCCCGTCCTGAACCGTGCGGTAGTCCAGCGACGCGCCCGAGCGCATCAACCCGCGCTGAAACCTGTGGCTCAGCTTGTTGCCATGGGCGTCGATCACCATGCGCACGGCGACGCAGGCACGCGGCACACCTTCGTGCAACGAACAAAGGTCACCGGACAGGCGGTCGGGAAGCATCGGCACGACGCGGTCTGGAAAATAGCTGGAATTGCCGCGCTTCCGCGCCTCGTCATCCAGTGCAGAGCCGGAGGTGACGTAGTGGGACACATCCGCGATGGCGACCCAGATCACATGGCCCCCGGCGTTCTTGGGATCATCGTCCGCATGGGCAAGACACGCATCGTCGCGGTCGCGCGCATCCACCGGGTCAATGGTGATCAGCGGCATGTCCCGCATATCGGTGCGCCCCGCGAGGCCTGCGGGTTTCATCGCGTCGGCCTCGGCGATAACGTCGTCCGGAAAACTGTCGGGAATGCCATGCTGGTGAATCGCGATCAGCGACACCGCGCGCGGTGCTGACGGATCGCCCAGACGTTCGGTGATCCGTGCGCGCGGCAGGCCCATGCGATCTTTCGGCCCGGCCTGTTCTGCCTCGACAAGTTCGCCATCCTTGGCCCCGCCGGTGGCATCGGCGGCAATGACCCACTCCTTGTCCGCGCCTTTGTCGATGGACTTGATGCGGCCACCGTCGGACCCCTTTTTGAAGATGCCGACCACCTTGCGCGGGTTGGTGCCAATTCGGCGGATCAGGCGCGCCTCGTAATTGTGGTCTTCTTCGTGGACAACCTGCATGCGGGCAAGGATGCGGTCCCCTTCGCCAAGGGCCGGATCACTGGCGCGCGGCACGATCAGGACAATCGGCTCCACGCCTTCGCCATGCCATTCCAGCGGGCGCGCAAAAAGATCACCGTCAGGTGTGGGTTGCTTGACCTGCAACACGCTCACTGGCGGAAGCCGATCCGGGTCGCGATAGGTTTTCTTGCGCTTTTCCAGATGACCTTCGGCCTCAAGCTCTTTGAGCAGGCGTTTCAGATCAATCCGCGCAGCCCCCTTGATGCCAAAGGCTTTGGCAATATCACGTTTCGCGGTGAGAGTCGGGTTCGCGGAGATCCATTCAAGGATATCGGCTTTGGTCGGCAGCTTGTTCATATCGCTGAGGTAGCACGCCGGCCGGGGCGCGTCATGGTGAAAGTCGCATTACGCGGCGAAGCGCAGTTCCATCATGCGGTGATCAATCCCGGCATCGTCAAAAACACCGCCATAGGCCGTGAACCCCAGCTTTTCGTAGAACCCAAGCGCGTCGATCTGGGCGCCAAGCGTGGCGCGGGAAATCCCCGGCATTTCCCGTAGAATGTCGAGCGCCTCGCGGATCAGGGCGGCGCCCAACCCGGTGCCGCGCGCAGGCCGCAAGACACAAACACGCCCGATCTTGCCGGTCTCACCGCCCAGCACGATGCGGGCTGCTCCCATGGGGGTTCCCGCGACCGTTGCAAGCAGGTGGATTGCAGTTGCATCCAGATCGTCGCGTTCAAGATCAGGCGGGACGTTCTGTTCCTCGACAAAAACCGTGTACCGCAATGTGTAGCAAGCTGTCGGGTCCGTGACCTGTGCAATCGTGACCGTCATTGTGCGAAATAGTCCTTCAGGATGCGGGCATAGATCGCCTTGAGTTGAACAACCTGATCAACCGCAACCCTTTCATCGACGGCGTGCATCGTTTGGCCAACCAGGCCGAATTCCACCACCGGGCAGTGATCCTTGACAAAGCGCGCATCGGATGTGCCTCCGCTTGTCGACAGTTCCGGGGCTATGCCTGTCTCGGCCTTGACCGCTTTGCCGATCAGGTCGGACAGCGGTCCCGGCGGGGTCAGAAACGCCTCGCCCGAAATCTTGATCTTCACATCCGTCCTGGTGCCGAACGCGGCATCGACCTTGGCCGCCTCATCGCGCAGCCAATAGGACAGGCCTTCCCCAGTGTGGATGTCATTGAAGCGGATATTGATACAGGCACGGGTTTCGGCAGGGATCACGTTTGTTGCTGAATTGCCCGTGTCGATGGTCACCACGGCAAGCGTGGACGTATCGAAATGGTCCGTCCCGCGGTCCAACTCATGCGACGCAAGCACATCCATCAACCGCGCCATGGCAGGCATCGGGTTGAGCGCGCGATGCGGGTATGCGGAATGGCCCTGTGTGCCGGTCACCTTGAACCACGCGTTCATCGACCCGCGCCGCCCGATCTTCATCATCTCGCCCATCCGGTCAGGGCAGGTGGGTTCGCCGACAAGACAGACGCTCATCTGTTCACCTTCGATCGCCATCCAGTCCAGCAAGGCAACAGTGCCGTCGATCGCGTCACCTTCCTCGTCTCCCGTGATGGTCAGGATCACCGCCCCATCCGGGGGCGTGTCGGTTACAAAGTCGATGGCGGCGGCGACAAAAGCCGCAACCCCGGACTTCATGTCTGTCGACCCTCGTCCATAAAGCATGCCGTCTTTGATCTTGGCCCCGAAAGGCGGCATCGACCAGTCGTCGGGATTGCCAAGCGGCACCACATCCGTATGCCCGTTGAACCCAAAGCTGCGGGCGTGTCCCTTGTCGCCCCAGCGCGCAAACAGGTTCGACACGCCGCCGCGATCCACACGGGTGCAGGCAAAACCGGCGTTTTCCAGCAGGGTCTGCAACACCGTCAAAGCACCGCCTTCCTCGGGAGTCACGGAGGGACAGCGCACAAGCGCGGCGGTCAGGTCAACGGGATCGGTCTGTGTCATGGCATGGCCCCCTTCGTCGGTGTTTTGCATTGGCTACCGCCAAGCGCGGTCAGAGGCAAATGTGGCGAAAAGGACGCAATTTGGGAAAGGCCACGGGCATTGCGCAGGATCACATAGATGACACTGGCACTATGGCTGTGTTAACGTTTGGTTAATAATAAATATAAGGCTTGAGGCAGAGCAGCAACCAGATGGCGGGCGCGATACGGTGAAAACACCGGTCGTGTTGGATGCGCCGCTGGCAAGTGCCTCGCGCCGATTTGAGGCGAAAATGGCAACAGCAGCAGAGCTTAGCTACACCACCAATGCAAGCGCCACGGCGATGGCCGAGACGATCTTTGGCACGGGTGTCACCGTGGTGAACGCCAGCTATTCCGGCGACAACCGATCGTCTGCCATTTACCAGAACGGTGATGCGCTTACTCCCGGAGTGACGCCGGGCGACACCGGGGTGATCCTGTCCACCGGACGGGCAGCCGACTTTACCCGCGCGCCTTCGCAGTGGTGGAATGGCGGAAACGACCCGAACGTCAGTGACTCCACCTCGACGAACACAAGCGGTCAGAACAACAATTCTTCCTTCAACGCGGCTGCCGGGACCAACACCTACGACGCCTCGTATCTGGACATTGATTTCATCCCGGATGAAAGCACGATGACCATGCGGTTTGTCTTCTCCTCCGAGGAATACCCCGAATTCACAGACTCGATTTACCAGGATTTCGTCGGCGTCTGGGTCAACGGTTCGCAGGTGAACATCATCGCCGGCAACGGGGACGTCGATCCTGCCAACCTGAACACGACGGCAAACGTGAACCTGTTCCGGGACAACACCGGAGACGATTACAACACAGAAATGGACGGGTTCACTGTCACGCTGACCTTGACCATGACGGTGGTTCCGGATGAAGTGAACTCGATCCGCATCGGCATCGCGGATGTTGCCGATTCAAGCTACGATTCCAACTTGCTGATTGCAGGTGACTCGATCCAGACGGCGTTGGTGGCCCGGTCCGACATCGTCAACATGTACACCGACCGCACCAAGACGCTGGACGTTCTGGACAACGACATCAACAACACCGGCAACGCGCTGACGATCACGCATATCAACGGTATCGCGGTCAATGTGGGCGACAGCGTCACGCTGAGTACGGGGCAGGTCGTGTCGCTGAACGCGGATGGGACACTGTCCGTCACGTCGGATTCAGATTTCGAAACCGTGAACTTCACCTACGAGGTCGAAAGCGCCAACGGCGAAACCGATGTTGGTTTCGTGACGATTGCGACCGTGCCCTGCTTTGTCGCCGGAACGCTAATTCAGACCGAGACCGGGCAAGTCGCTGTCGAGTCCCTGCGGCCGGACGATCTTGTCTGGACGATGGATCGGGGCTTGCAGCCTTTGCGCTGGATCGGTCAGCGGACGGTTGCCGCGACAGGATCATTTGCGCCGGTGCGGGTGAACGCGGGAACGTTTGGTGATCACGCGAACCTGATGCTGTCTCCGCAACACCGCATCCTTGTCCGCGACCCACTTGCGGATCTGGTCTTTGGCACTCCCGAGGTTCTCGTGGCGGCCAAGCATCTTGTGAACGGACGCACCGTGCAGACAGTCGAAGGTGGCAGTGTCACCTATGTACATCTGCTGTTCGATCAGCACGAGATTGTCATGGCCAATGGCCTTGCCACCGAAAGCTTTCTGCCCGGCCCGCAAACCGTGGATGCGTTCGAGGATGCCATCGTGGAAGAGATCGCCTCTCTGTTCCCGGATCTCGATCTTGAAACCGGCGAAGGCTATGGGGATGCCGCCCGCCAGATCCTGAAAAAGCACGAAGCCCGGATGTTGTTCGGGGCCGCTGCATGAACTGGTTTGCATTGCTGGACTGCGACACCCGCCGTCCCTGGGTGCGCGAGGATGTCGAGGATATTCTTGTCAAACGCCCCCGCGCCTGCGTGCCGCGTGGATCGGTCATGCTGGAAACCCGCCTGTCGCCGGATGCCCGTCCCCAGACCCTGATCAGCTACAAATGCGACGGTGCGACGCCAACCAGTTTTTCGCTCATGTCCACACCGCACGGCAGCCTCGTTCTTGTGATCGCGCTGGGCGATGACGTGGTTCACGAAGTGGTCGAGCGCGGGCGCGAGGCGCGCACCGACACGTTGCAGGTCACCATCAGTTGGGATCTGGCCAAAAAGGCAGGGCGCCTTGCGGTGGCGCGCCCGGAAACCGAGCATGTCCTGATCCGGCACTTCGCCATGACCCGTGCGCCGTTGCTGGCGGATATGGTGGCGCTGGCGCATCCGCAGGGCTTGACTGAAATTGACCCGGACGTGATCTTCGTCGCCCTCTCGACCGAGATTGAACCGGTTGGCCCGATGCCAACCCTGTCGCCCTCGGTTCCGCTTGAGACCGGGCAGGGTGTGCGCCTTGCGACCACGCTGAAACAGGGCGATGTCGTGCGCTCTGCCAATGGCAAGCTGGTTCCGGTCCTGCACATGGTCCACCGCAGCGTGCCAAGCCTTGGGTCGTTCCGCCCCGTCCGTCTGCGCGCGCCCTATTTCGGCCTGACGCAGGATGTCGTGGTGTCGCGTCACCAACGGCTCTTGGTCAGCGGAGCCGAGGTGGAATACCTGTTCGGGCGCGAAGAGGTTCTGATCCCGGCCTCTGCCCTGGTCAACGGCTATGCCGGTCACTATGAACCTGCGCCTCGTTTCGTGACCTATCACCAGCTGTTGCTGCCGCATCATGATGCCGTCCGTATCCCGGACGCGGCGCTGGAAACGTTGTATATCGGGCGGATGCGGCGCGATAAGGTGCAACTGGCGGCATCTGTGTTGGGCGATCTGCCACGCGCCCTTTTGCCGGAACATCACCGTGCCGGATATCAGGTCTTGCGCGCCTTCGAGGCGATTTCCCTGGCCGAGGCACGCGCCGCCTAACCTTTGTCGGTCTCGCCGAAATAGGGTGTCACCTGCGCGACGATCACCGCGTTTTCGTCCAGCGCCTTCTGCATCAGCTCGATTTCGTCCGCTTCGATCTCGTGACCCTGTTCCTTGCGCTCTTCCAGCGTTCCATAGCCCGTCACATCCAGCGGCGCCATATCCGCCTGCTTCAGGATCGCCACGGTTTCCCGCACCGCTTCGGCCTCATCGACACCGGACGCGTAGCACATCAAGCCAGCCCCCGTCGCCCCTTTGGGCAGGCCATCGCCGGTCTTGCGGCCAACCTCGACCACAAGCGTATAGACTGAATGGGGTTTCTTGGGCTTCTTGGGAGTGTCGCTCATGGTGCGGCCTGTATGTGGGGTGCGCTGCATGTGCCACGAAAGCCCGCGCGCGTCGAGGGTTGTTGCTGCCGCCCTGGTGCGCATACTGCGCGCAAATCAGGGAGAAGCGATATGAAATCCGTCAAAGACATGGTGGCCGCCGCAAACGACGTGGTCGATCACGCCCCGGCCTCCGAGGTGATGGGGCTACTCGGCCAGGACGGCGTGACCTTTGTCGACCTGCGCGACCCGCGCGAATTGGAACGCGAGGGCATGATCCCCGGCGCGTTTCACTGCCCGCGCGGGATGCTGGAATTCTGGATCGACCCTGACAGCCCATACGCCAAACCGCAGTTTCAAACAGGCAACCGGTTCGTGTTCTACTGTGCGTCAGGCTGGCGATCAGCGTTGTCGGCGCAGGTGGCGCAAGACATGGGGCTGGAGAATGTCAGCCACATCACCGATGGGTTCGGTGGCTGGAAAAAGGCGGGCGGCACGATAGGAGAGAAGCCCACCAAAAAGCCGTAGGGTGCGTGCTCGCACGCACCACCACGATCAATCGCGCAGCAACTCGTTGATGCCGGTCTTTGAACGTGTCCGCTCGTCCACCCGCTTTACGATGACCGCGCAATAGAGGTTGATCCCGTTCTTCGACGGCATCGACCCGGCCACCACAACCGAATAGGGCGGCACTTCGCCATACATCACGTCGCCGGTTTCGCGATCCACGATCTTGGTCGACTGGCCGATGAACACGCCCATCCCCAGAACCGACCCTTCGCGCACGATGCACCCTTCAACCACTTCCGACCGTGCACCGATAAAGCAATTGTCCTCGATGATGGTCGGCCCCGCCTGCATGGGCTCAAGCACACCACCGATCCCGACACCGCCCGAAAGGTGCACGTTCTTGCCGATCTGCGCGCAGGACCCGACGGTCGCCCAGGTGTCGACCATCGTGCCTTCGTCGACATAGGCCCCAAGGTTCACAAAAGACGGCATCAGCACCACACCCGGAGCGATGAAGGCCGATTTCCGCACGATGCAATTCGGCACCGCGCGAAAGCCCGCCGCGCGCCACTGGTTGTCGCCCCAGCCCTTGAACTTGCTGTCGACCTTGTCCCACCAGCCGCCGCCTTGTGGGCCGTTGTCGTGCTGTTCCATGTCCTTGATCCGGAAGCCAAGAAGCACGGCTTTCTTTGCCCACTGATTGACAAGCCAGTCGCCATTGTCCTGACGTTCGGCAACCCGCAATTGGCCGCTATCCAGCGCGTTCAGCGTATCCTCGATCGCTTCGCGGGTTTCGCCGCCTGTCGACGGGGTGATGGTATCGCGCGCGTCCCACGCGGCTTCGATGGCAGATTCCAGGCTGGTGGTGTTCATTGTGGTCTCCTCGGTGTCCGGTCGATGCTCCTTACGCAATCAGAACGTCAGGGGCAACGCCACATGGAAGGGGACCGGTTTCGATCCCGTCGCAGAGGGCCAAGAAAGACTTGCGGGATTTTGGAACGCGGATAAGCTGCTTTGGAAATTTATCAGACAAGCATTTTTTGTGGACCAATTCTTAAGGAACATTCATGACGCAGGAACACCTGACGTGCTCGGTTGGGTTGGGAGGTATCAATCTCTCCAAAGATCTGACTGAGGTTCGATTTCTTCTCGACATGCAGATTTACGGCAACTCCCGGTTTCGGGATGCCTGTTCCGGTGCCGGTCTGCTGAACGGGGACGGTCTTTCCCTAAAGCAGGATCCCGACCCGAACGCTGCTGCCTTTACGGGAAGTGCTGTCGTGCAATTTCAGCAGAAAGTCATGTGGTGGTCGCTTGATAGATGCGACGGACGTGTGGATCCAAGAGGCAAGACCTGGACCGCGTTGACAGCGGCGGTGGGCGCAGGTGGCATTGCGCCTGTTGATGTCACTCCAACGTTGCCCGCCATCGGCGATGCTTTGTCGAACGCTGGCTTCAAGGCTTACAATCAAGGGTCATACAAAACCCAGACCCTAGGATATCAGAATAAGGGAAAGGACGTGACGATTTCCCAAGAGGGTTGTTTCCTGTGTACGATGACCATGGCCGCAACAGGCATTGGAAGACCGACCTCCGTTTGGCCGGCCGGCGTTCTGGCGAAAGACCTGACACCGGTGCATGCCAATGATATCGCCAAGAACAACGCATGCTATACAACAGCCGGCCTGAACCCGTTTGCACTGGCGCCTCTGCTGGGAATGAAAATTTCGCGTTTCGGGCTCGAAAAAGGGGACAGCCCGCTTCCGGCCAATCCAGTGGCTCATGTCGATGGCCATATCGGTGCAGGTGGCGTTGTCGCGGCGCATGTTGATTACAAAGACAAGCACGAGGGCGACTTTACAAAGGGCGACCATTGGGTCTTGATCACCAACAAGGCGTCTGACTCGGGGTTTCGCGACTACGATGCGCTGGATCCGTCTGGCGGCGCGAAGATGGGTATGAGCAAGAACCTCGCAGTCAATCCACGCGAACTCGATTATTTCCTAAAATGGCTCAACGACTATTCGTTCCAGTATAAGAAAGGATATCTGTTCGGGATACCGTCTCCCAAATCCGGCATTGAACGACAGGAGTTCCAAAAGAACTACCGGATGGTGCGATATTGTCTGCTGTCCCGATCCTAGGGGGCCGTGCTCCCTGAACGGTCAAACGATCGTCGGATCCGGCGCGATATTGCCGCCGCAGACCAAGACCGCGACCCGTTCACCGGGTTCAGGTTTGTAGACCCCGGACATCAGCGCGGCCAGTGCCGTGGCTCCGGCGGGTTCGACCAATTGCCGATGCGCCTGCCAAAGGGCTTGCTGTGCCTCGATAATCGTCCCGTCGGACACGAGCACGCAGTCCGTGCCCGCAGCCTTGGCCAAATCGAAACAGATGCCACCGATGCGTCGCGCCCCAAGCGCGTTTGCCGCCACCCCGGACACGGCGACGTCAACCGGTGCGCCAGCCTCCAGTGCGGAATGCAGCGCGCACGAGGTCATCGGTTCCACCGCCACCACCTTGCGCCTGTCGCCCAGCCACGCCAGCGCCCCGGCAATCAGACCACCACCGCCAACCGCGATCAGCACCGTGTCGGCCTCAAGCCCCTGTTCTTCCCATTCGCGCATCAGCGTGCCTTGCCCGGCCACCGTCAGCGGCGCGTCATAGGCATGGATCTGCATCGCACCGCTTTCGGACGCCTCGCGCTCTGCCAGTTCAAGCGCGTTGGCGTATTCCCCGGGCACCACGGTCAAATGCGCGCCGGTCCGTTCGATCAGCGCGATCTTCGCCGGACCGGCAATCTCGGGTACAAAGATCTTCGCCCGATGGCCCAGCCTTTGCGCCGCGAAGGCCACCGCAGCCCCGTGATTGCCGCCGGACGCGGCCACGACACCGGCCTCCGGCACGTCCGAGGCCAACAGCGTGTTGAACGCACCGCGTGTCTTGAAGCTGCCCGTGTGCTGGGTCTGTTCCAGTTTCAAGTCAACCACATGTCCAAACGCGTCACTGCGCAAAACCGGAGTCTTGACGATATGCCCGGAAATCCGGTCTGCCGCTGTATTGATGGTGTCTTGCCACGTCACGGCGCTGCCTCTCTGGTGTCTTCTGATGTGACGCTATAGGTCTGTCGGAACAGGAACAAGGAACCGATCCACATGAACGATCACCGCAACAGCCCGTTCCGCGATGCTGGTCTGGACCGGAGCACGGCAAGCCACGTCCCGGATACGGAACAGACACGGTCTCCGGCGTATCGGTTGGCTTTTGCTGATGACGAATTCCTGTGCCGCGAGGAACTGCGCCCAGTGCGGTTGCAGCTGGAGCTGTTGAAACCGCAGTTGATGCTGGACGAACACCAGATTGAGAGCACGGTGGTGCTGTTCGGCGGCGCACGCATTCCGCGCCCGGCGGACGCTGACAAGGCACGCACCAAAACGCTGGCCGATCTGTCGCATTTCTATGACGAGGCGCGCGATTTCGCCCGGCTGATGACCCGCAAATCCATTTCGGCGCAGGGGCGCGAATTTGTCGTCGTCACCGGCGGTGGCCCCGGCGTCATGGAAGCAGGCAATCGCGGCGCGTCGGAAGAGGGCGGTAAATCCATCGGCCTGAACATCGTGCTGCCGCATGAACAGGCTCCGAACGCATTCGTCACGCCTGATCTGTGCTTCAACTTTCACTACTTCGCGATCCGCAAGATGCATTTCCTGATGCGCGCGCGTGCGATCTGCGTCTTTCCGGGCGGGTTCGGTACGCTGGATGAAATGTTCGAATCGCTGACCCTGATCCAGACGGGACGCATGGACCGGGTGCCGTTCCTGCTGTTCGGCCGGGCGTTCTGGGAAAAGATCATCAACTGGGAAGCGCTGGCAGACGCAGGTACAATCAGCCGGGAAGACCTTGATCTTTTCCGCTTTGTCGAAAACGCCCAAGAGGCGGCCGACATTATCGAGAACTGGGATCCCGCGCCGCCGCGCAGCGATATTCCGGGACGCTGAGCCAAGCGGGGTTCCCCCTTTCGCGTGCGCGGCATGTCCTGTATGAGCCACGCTCAGTCAGGCCCGAGACCGACCAGAGGGCTGGCAAGCGAAAGGAGAGCCAAATGGGCTACAGAGTCGTCGTTGCAGGCGCCACCGGAAATGTGGGCCGCGAAATGCTGAACATTCTGGCCGAGCGCCAGTTCCCCGTGGACGAGATCGCAGCACTTGCGTCGCGCCGGTCGCTGGGGACGGAGGTCAGCTTTGGCGACAAGACGCTGAAGACGCAGGATCTCGACACGTTCGATTTCACCGGCTGGGATTTCGCGCTGTTTGCCATCGGATCGGAAGCGACCAAGAAATACGCGCCGATCTCGGCCAAGGCGGGCTGCGTGGTGATCGATAACTCGTCGCTCTATCGCTACGATCCGGACGTTCCCTTGATCGTGCCGGAATGTAATGCCGATGCGATTCACGGCTATTCCAAGAAGAACATTATCGCCAATCCCAACTGCTCGACTGCGCAGATGGTTGTCGCGCTCAAGCCGCTGCACGACCGCGCGCGGATCAAGCGGGTTGTGGTCAGCACCTACCAGTCGGTGTCCGGTTCCGGCAAAGACGCAATCGACGAATTGTGGGACCAGACCAAGGCGGTTTACAACCCGACCGACAATTACCAGCGCAAGGTCTATCCCAAGGACATCGCCTTCAACGTCATTCCGCATATCGACGTGTTCCTCGAGGACGGATCGACCAAGGAAGAGTGGAAGATGGTCGCCGAGACGAAAAAGATCATTGATCCGTCGATCAAGGTCACTGCGACCTGCGTCCGTGTTCCTGTGTTTGTTGGCCATTCCGAAGCGATCAACATCGAATTCGAAGACCATCTCGACGAGGACGAAGCCCGCGACATCCTGCGGGAATCCCCCGGTATCATGGTGATCGACAAACGCGAGGATGGTGGCTACGTCACACCCAAGGAATGTGTCGGCGATTTCGCGACGTTCATCAGCCGCATCCGACAGGATTCGACCATCGACAATGGCATCAACCTCTGGTGCGTGTCCGACAACCTGCGCAAGGGCGCTGCCCTGAACGCGGTGCAGATTGCCGAAGTGCTGGGTCGGGAAGTCTTGAAAAAGGGATGAGCTTGAACCGATAAGCTGGGCAATATCTGTCCACTAAAACGAGGCTCTCCAATACAATTTGGAGAGCCTTTTTCATGGGAAAGCTCACCCCATCTCGACCGCTTCGACGGATAGGACCGTGGGAAGGTGTCGCGCCACTTCGTTCCATCGCGTGCCGCCATTGGTGCTGGCAAAGACCGACCCCGTATTTGTGCCAAAGTAGACCCCTGCCTGCTTGTGGCGGTCGGTGGTCATGGCCTGTCGCAGCACGGTGAAAAAGCAATGCTCCTGCGGAAGCCCGTCCCGCGTGGCCTCCCAGGTATCGCCACCGTCACGCGACATCCAGACGGCGGCTTTTGCATCGGGGGGATACCGTCCGGCGCTGTCCCCGTTCAGCGGCAGTGTCCAGATCACCTGCGGATCATTCGGATCCACCACAATTGGAAAACCAAAGGTCGAGGGCAGACCGGTGGTGATGTCATCCCAATGGCGACCGCCATCGTTGGACCGCCAGACCCCGTGATGGTTCTGCTGGTACAACAGGTCCGACCCCGGGGCGCGCACCATGTTGTGGACGCAATGGCCGGTTTGGCCGTCACGCGGCCCTGCGGGGTGGTCGTGGTGTTTGCAGGCCTCGGCATTCGACAACCGGTTCCGCCGTTCCCAGCTTTGCCCGCCATCCTCGGAGGCAAACACACCGGCAGCCGATATTCCAAGCCAGATCTTCCCCGGATCGTCCGGCGCGGTGACAATGGTGTGCAAGGTCAGACCCGCCCCGCCGGGACTCCAGTCTTCGCGCCCCTCGAAATCGGCCAAGGCGTCGTTCCTTTGCCAACTCAACCCGCCATCTGTGCTTTTCAGCAGCGTTCCCGGCTTTGCACCGGCCCAAAGCGCGCCATGCGCATGATGTAGCGCCCACACCGAATGGAGATCGTCAAACAACGCTGGCGTATCCTCCCATCCGATCATCGCCGCAAAGTCGGGATCATTGGCGGCCCATTCATCCATTTGGCCAGGCGACAGCTTGCAGAGTGTCCATGTTGCGCCGCCATCCGACGATCGCCAGACCCCCGCACCGTACCAGTCGCCCCCGCCGCCGGCCCAAAGCGTGCCGCTGTCGGGGTCGCCGGCCATGTGGTTGATCGTCCATCCGTTGCAGTGCGGTCCACTGACATCCCACACGTCCCGGTCTGTACTGGTCAGGATAAAGGCACCCTTGGTGGTGCCAACAAGCAGATGCACGGCGACAGTCATAACTGGCAGACCTCCAAAAGCGCGCAAGGATGGGGTCAGAGTGTCACCGAAGCCCGTTTTTCGCAACGGTCATGTTCTGGCATTGGTCCGTTCACGGAACCCTTCCATCTGTTGCGCGTTTTTCACACCATCGGGGCGCTCTTTTCGTTGCCCAATTCTTGCCGCAATTGGCTCGCACCGTGTTGAATGTGATTAAAAATGTATAGGTGCCCCCGATGGCCGTTCAGTCCGTTCCCCTTGAAGCCGATCAATCCAAAGGCCTGCCGCTGCCTCTTGACAGTGAAACGGCAATGTTGCTGAGAACGGTCCTTCTCCCGCATTTCGAACGCGCGACAAGCTGGGGCGATCTGTGCCATCGTCTGGCGACCAAAGGCTATGCCATCACCTTTCGGCGGGGACACCTGGTTCTGGAAGACGAAAGCGGCAGACCCGTCTGCACCGGTTCGATGATCGGATCGCCCTTGTCGCGACTGGCCGATCGGCTGGGGCGGCCGAAGCTGCGCACCGATTGCAGCGGCGCGACCGCCACACTTAGGAACTGATCAGACCGGCAGGAACGACCGGGTTTTCGGTTCGAAAAACTCCAGCCCGCCTTCCCCGATATCGGTCCACAATCCGTGCAGAGTCAGCAAATCCTGCTCAACTGCCTCGCGGATAAAGGGAAACGTCATCAGGTTCTCGAGCGAGACAATCACCGATTCCTTTTCCAGCGCGCGAATCTGGTCTTCATCCTTGTGCGCGGCCTTCACCCTCTCATAGCCCGGTCGCAGGATGTCCATCCAGCGCCCCACAAAGCTTGACTGTTCCTCGAGATGGGGCGCGTTGCCGGAACACATGTCGAGACAGCCCTGAACCCCCCCGCAATTCGAATGCCCAAGCACGATCAGATGCGCCACGTTCAGCGCGGTCACCGCATATTCCACCGCCGCCGACGTGCCGTGATGATCGCCGTCGGGTTCATATGGCGGCACGAGGTTCGCGATATTGCGGTGAATGAAGAACTCACCCTGATCGGCCCCAAAGATCGATGTCACATGCACACGGCTGTCACAGCAGGAAATCACCATCGCACGGGGACGCTGGCCTTCGTTTGCCAGACGCTTGTACCAGGCACGGTTGTCCGAATAGGTCGTGGCCTTCCAGCCCTGATATCTTTGGATAAGATATGCAGGCAGCGGCTTTGCAGCGTTCATGAAATCCTTCGCCTCCATGGTCGTGGCTCTTTGCGGGATACGTCGAAATTGATCGGAATTCGAGAGAAAAACAGTCGGGATCGTTACCTGATGGAAAGGCATGCCTGCGATAGAGGACATCGGGTTGGGGTGAGAAAGGAATTCACATGGTGGAGCAAATCTCGATTTTGCATCCGCGAGACACCGCGTATTTCGACGAAGACACCCTGAACGCGCTTAGCCGCGATCTGGGATCCAGTGTAGCCGAAAACATCCTGTGTCGCGCGCTCGAGGACATGGCCGAGCGGTTCTTGCAGATCCGCGATGACTATGGCGACGGGAATCTGCTTGGATTGCGCAAATCCGTTCATGCGCTCATCCCGATCGCCGAACAGATCGGCCTGCTGGGCCTGGCTCGGGTCGGACGGGACGTGCTGATCTGCATTGATCAGGGCGATGCCGTTGCCATCGCGGCGACCCTGTGCCGGATGCTGCGCTGCGGGGAAATGGCAATCTCCTGTGCCGAGATAGGAATGGACCTCTCTCTCTGATTCCGCTTGCAGCGACCGGTCAAGGGCGTACCTTTCCCGCATGTCTGAGAAGGGGAATTCCATGACCGTTGCACTTGCGCCCGCGGGCACTGATGCGTTGCCGCTTCATGTTCTGGGGGCCGATGACGTGGCGCTCTGGGCAGGCCAGCAAAGCGATCGTATCCGCACCTGGGTCGAGTCTAGCGGCTTCAAAGGGGCCATCGGTGCGGCGCTGATGATTCCCAACGATCTGGGCCAGCCAGAGGCGGCGTTGATCGGTTACGGAACCGAAGCGCTCCGCAATCGTGACCGTTTTGCGCTGGCGGCGGCCATGACCAAACTCGCTCCCGGCACCTACCGGATCGACAGCGGGATCGAACAGGATCACCTCGAACAAGAGGCGTTGGGCTGGTTGCTGGCCAGCTATGCCTTCGACCGATACCGCGACACCAAGGTCGAGCGTCCGACCCTTGTCACCCCGGACGGCGTTGACGGGGAAAGGGTCTCCATCATGGCCGAGGCAGAGTTTCTGACCCGCGACCTGATCAACACCCCGGCCTCTGACATGGGTCCGCAAGAGCTTGAAACCGCGGCGCGGGCTCTCGCGAAACGGCACAACGCGAAAATCACCGTCACAACAGGTGAGGCGCTTCTGGCCGACAATTTCCCGATGATCCACACGGTCGGCCGTGCCTCGGATCGCGCGCCGCGGCTGATCGACATGTCGCGCGGCAATCGCGGCCCCCGGATCACTCTGGTCGGAAAGGGTGTGTGTTTCGACACCGGTGGTCTCAACCTCAAGCCCGGCAGCTCGATGGGGCTAATGAAAAAGGACATGGGCGGGGCAGCCAACGTGCTGGGCCTTGCACACATGATCATGGCGTCGGGCCTTCAGGTCCGTCTGCGGGTGTTGATCCCGGCAGTGGAAAACTCCGTGAGCGCCAACAGCTTTCGCCCGCAGGACATCCTCACCTCGCGCAAGGGACTGACCGTCGAGATCAACAACACCGATGCAGAAGGCCGCCTTGTTCTGGCCGACGCGCTGACCTTCGCCGCCGAGGAAAAAACCGACCTGATCGTGTCGATGGCCACCCTGACCGGGGCAGCCCGCGTTGCCGTCGGTCCCGATCTTGCGCCCTATTTCACCGATGACGATGATGCGGCGACCGCGCTGGATCTGTCTGCGCGGCGCATGGCCGACCCGGTCTGGCGGCTGCCCTTCCACACCCCCTACGAACCGATGATCGAGCCCGGCATCGCAGACCTCGACAATGCGCCCAAAGGCGGCTTTGGCGGCGCGATCACCGCCGCACTGTTCCTGCGCCGTTTCGTCAAGGAAGACGACCGTTACATCCATTTCGACATCTATGGCTGGCAACCTACCGCTGCGCCCGGTCGCCCCAAAGGCGGCGCGTTGCAGGGCGCGCGGGCGCTGTTCGCGGCTTTGCCGGACCTGTTGGGCCTTTGATGGACCGACGCCAATTCAGGTCCAACGGCACGGTGGCACACAGCTCTCTCAAGGGGCAGGTCACGGCAGAGCGGTTTACCGACGGCCAGGTGCATCGCGTTGTCTGTCCGCCCAGGGCCGCGCTTTGCAAGTCGCCTTTCGGGGATCGCGACCGCGAACTGCTTTGGGGGCAATCCTTCAATGTGCTTGAGACCGTCAAGGGCTGGGCCTTTGGATATGCTCTGCACGACGGTTACACCGGCTATGTCGATGCCCGGATGCTGTCCCCCCTTGATGACCGCGCAACGCACCGCGTATCCGCCCGCCAGACCATGGCGCTCGCGGCTCCCGATTTCAAAGCCACCAGGGGTGAACATGTGCCGCTGTCCCTTGGATCAGAGGTCCGCGTCACGTCGACAGACGACAAATGGTCAACGATCACGGGCGTGCCGCATGATCTTTTTGTTCCGACCCGCCATCTGACCCCATTGGACGCCAATGACTCCGATCCGGTGACTGTTGCTGAAGGCTTGCTCGGCACGCCGTATGTCTGGGGCGGGAATTCCGCCTTCGGGATCGACTGCTCCGGCCTGGTGCAGATCGCCTGCCGCGCCTGCGGAATTTCCTGTCCCGGTGACAGCGATCAGCAAATGGCGCAGTTGGGAACAACGCTCGACCCCAAGACCCCGCCACAACGCGGAGATCTGCTGTACTGGAAAGGTCATGTCGGTTGGGTCTCCGACCCCGACACGCTCCTGCACGCGAATGCACATTCCATGTCGGTGACCTATGAACCGCTCCAAGGCGCGATCCGCAGGATTGCCGAACACGGTGACCCTGTCCTGCGCCACGCGCGCTTGACGCTGGGTCGAAAAGACGTCTAATCGCGACACCTTTTCCGGATCGGTCTCATGCAAGCGCGCGCCTCCATCTTCACACCAGTCCTGATCGGCGGCTGCATCATCATCATGGTGTCTTTCGCGATCCGGGCAAGCTTTGGCGTGTTCCAAATCCCCATCGCCGAGGAATTCGGCTGGCTGCGCAGCGAATTCTCTCTTGCCATCGCGATCCAGAATCTGGCTTGGGGAATTGGTCAGCCGCTCTTCGGCGCGCTTGCCGAAAAGATCGGGGACCGTAAGGCGATCGTCCTTGGCGCGCTGATCTATGCCGCAGGGCTGGTGCTGTCGTCTTTCGCTGTTACGCCCACCGCACATCAATTCTACGAAATCTTCGTGGGGTTCGGAGTCGCTGGAACAGGGTTCGGCGTCATTCTTGCTGTGGTAGGTCGGGCCAGTTCCAACGAAAACCGCTCCATGAGCCTTGCCATCGCAACGGCAGCTGGCAGCGGCGGTCAGGTTTTTGGCGCACCGATGGCCGAATGGATGTTGACGTTGATGAGCTGGCAAATGGTGTTCCTGTGGTTCGCCGCCATCATCCTTGCCGTGAC
This sequence comes from Marivita sp., assembly GCF_051859345.1. Taxonomy (GTDB): domain Bacteria; phylum Pseudomonadota; class Alphaproteobacteria; order Rhodobacterales; family Rhodobacteraceae; genus Marivita. Next base: position 144,450 of record NZ_JBHYFV010000005.1, read on the forward strand.
GCTTGTTCTTCCCTTCATGCGCTCTCCCGTACCCATCGCCAGCAAGGCCGAACTCGAGGAAAGCATGGGCACCATTCTGGTGCGCGCCTTCCGCGATCCATCCTATGCGCTGATCTTCGTTGGCTTTTTCAGCTGCGGTTATCAGCTTGCCTTCGTCACCGCGCATTTTCCGGCCTTCGTGACCGAACTCTGTGGTCCGATCCAACCCGGTGGTGCGCTTTATGCCGTCGGCATCACGACGACCTCTGCGCTGGGCGCGGTGTCGATCTCGCTCATCGGGCTGATGAATATCGTCGGCACCCTGGCGGCAGGCTGGGCCGGGAACCGGTGGTCCAAGAAATATCTCCTCGCAGGCATCTACACGGCCCGCACCATCATTGCCGCGATGTTCATTATGTTCCCGATCACACCCACAACGGTGATCCTGTTCTCCGTCGCAATGGGGTCCCTCTGGCTTGCCACGGTGCCGCTTACCTCGGGCCTGATCGCGCATATTTACGGGCTGCGCTACATGGGCACGCTGTACGGGATCGTGTTCTTCAGCCACCAGCTTGGCAGCTTCATGGGCGTCTGGCTTGGAGGGCGGATGTATGACCTTTACGGCGATTACACGCTGGTCTGGTGGATCGGAGTCGGTGTCGGTGCGTTCAGCGCGATTGTCCACCTGCCGATCCGAGAGGAACGTCAGCCGACACCGCTCGCTGCCTGACAGGTGCGCGTTTCCGTTGACGGAAACGGCAAGATGCGTCGACGCATCTTGTTCCCGGCCTTACCGCGCCTGCCAGCGATCCAGAATGTAGCGACTGACCATCAGATCCAGATGCGCCCCGCCGCCATTCTTGAACAGCGTGATCTCGTCCTCTGATTGCCGTTTGAACGCCGTGAAATCGTAATATTCCGCGACGATATCGCTGGCTGCGATCACACCTCGCGCAATCGGCTCTTTCAGCTCACCGATATGTCCAACTGTGGTGTCCAGGGAATCCACGAACACCCGCGACCGCGTCAACGCAACGTCATCCGCCTCCCGCATGTCAGCCCGGTATGCCCCGATCAGGTCCAGATGTGTGCCGGGGCGCAGCCAATCGCCCCTTAGAACAGGCGTGGTCGACATGGTCGCACAGGACACGATGTCCGCCTGCGCAACCGCCTCCGCCAAATCCGGCGCCGCCGTCACATGCCCGAACCGTTCAGCCAAGGCCTGCGCCTTCTCGATTGTCCGGTTCCAGATCAGGAAACTGGCCTGCGGAAACGCGGCTGAATACGCGTCGATCAGGGACGTGGCCACTGTGCCCGCGCCAACAATCACGATGGTCTTGCTGTCAGGCCGCGCCAGCCGCCGTGCCGCCAAAAGACTGTCCCCGGCAGTTTTCCACTTGGTCACAAGGTGAAAGTCGATGATCGCCGACAGTGTCCCGTCGCCATCCGAATAAAGCGACACGCCACCGTTCACGACCGGATCTCCCTTGGCCCCGTTGCCTGGAAAGATCGTCGCGGATTTCACGGCGAGCCCAAGCCCGTCAATCCACGCCGCACGATTGAGAAGGGTGTCCTTGCCCCGGTACAGGAAACTGTCCGCGATCTTGGCTTTGGGCAAATCATGCCCCGCCGCAATTGCATCTGTCACGCCAAGCCAGTTCAACTGTGCCTCACCTTCGGCAAACGGAATCATCACGGGTGTCGTCATGGCAAAAGCCCCTCTTTCTGCAATCGGGCGCGGAACCCGGCGGCCCCTTCGAACAGGTGGGTCTGCCATCCGCGTGCATCGGCGGCCGCGATATTGTCGGCGCGATCATCGGTGAACAACAGCGCCTCGGGCGCAACGCCACAATCGTCTTCGACCCGTCGGAAAATCTCGGCCTCGGGTTTGTTCACACCCATATGGCCAGACAGGTAGGTGCGATCAAACTCCACGAGGAACGGATAGACCGGCAGCGCCATCTCGAACGTCCCGCGCCCGAAATTGGAAAGCGCAAAGACCGGCACATCGCGCGTTTTCAAGTCGCGCAGGATTGTCACGGACGGCGTGATTTCAGGCCCGACCAGATCAAGCCAGTGATCCCGCCACAACAGGATCTCTGCCGTCCAGTCCGGATTGGCCCGCGCGCAATCCTGCACGATTGTGGCAAGGTCTCCGCCACGGTCCACTGCCTCGTGCATCTGGTGCAAATCCACCTCTGCAAACAAGGCCTTGCGCCGTTCCGCGCCAAGCGTTGCGTCAAAGAACCGTTCCGGGTTCCATTCAATCAGGACATTGCCGATGTCGAACACCACCGCGCGGATCATTGCGGGGTCTCCCGCGCTGCCGCCCGCATCTCACGCTCCAAGGCCTCGAGGAACCGCGACCGGTCCGCCTTCGAAAACGCTTTGCCACCGCCCTGCCGAAACGGGTCCGCCGCCCGCAGGTCGGTCATCAGGTCGCGCGTCGCCAGCACCTGCCCGATATTGCGCGCATCGAGCCGCTCGCCATTGTGCTTGAGCACGCGCGCTCCGTTCTCGACACAGCGTGCCGCCAGCGGAATATCTCCGGTGATCACGACATCCCCACGCCCGGCTCGATCCGCGATCCACATATCGGCCACGTCCGGCCCATCGGGCACGACAACCACCTCGACATATGGATTTTCCGACAGTCGCAACCCGCCATTCGACACAAGATACATCTGTGCCTTGTGCCGCGTCGCCACGCGTTCCGCCTCCCCCTTCACCGGGCAGGCGTCGGCATCGACGAAAAGCCGGGTCACAGCCCAAGCGCGTCGGCGTGGAACGCGATGTGGTCGGGGATAAAGGTCGAGACAAAGAAATACGAATGATCGTAGCCCTTTTGCATCCGGAACACCCCGTCCTGACGCCGTGCTGCCATCGCATGAGACAGCACCTCGGGCTTCAGTAACTCTAGAAACTGATCCGATCCGCCCTGATCCACCAACACGGGCCCATCAAACCCGACCACCTGCATCTGAACCGTCGCATCATGTCTGGCCCATGCGCCTTCATCGGACCCCAGATACGCTGACAACTGCTTGCGACCCCAATCGCTTTGGCTCGGATTGGCAATCGGCGCAAAGGCCGATACCGACGCAAACCGCCCCGGAAGGGCCATCGCAAGCGTCAACGCGCCATGGCCACCCATCGAATGCCCGGTGATCGCCTGCCGATCCAGATCAATCGCGAACTCGGCTCCCAACAGCGCGGGCAACTCGGTTGCCACATAGTCCCACATTTGGAAATGCGGCGCCCAAGGGTCTTGTGTCGCGTTCACATAGAACCCCGCACCCTTGCCAAGATCATACGCCTCGTCATCTGCCACACCTTCACCGCGCGGCGACGTGTCGGGAAACACCACGGCCATGCCCGCCTCTGCGGCAAACCCCTGCGCCGCCGCCTTGGTCATCGCGTTTTCATGTGTGCAGGTCAGCCCCGACAGATACCACAGCACCGGAACCGGCCTGTCCTTGGCTGCTGGCGGCAGGTAAAGACCAAAGGTCATGTCACACCCGCAGGCCTCGGACGCATGGGAATACACACCCTGTACTCCCCCAAAGCACAAATTCTCTGAAACGGTTTCCATGGCGCTCCCTTTCTTAAACCAAAACCTTCGAGATCACGAACGACACTGTCACAATGCTCAGCGCGGTCGAGATCAGAATGGCCGCCGACACCCGTTGCGGGGCCACGTTGTAATGCTGCGCAAGGATGAACACGTTGCCCGCAACAGGCAAGGCGGCAGCGGCCACGACGACACCCGCCTTGTAGGGATCTGCCGGGAACAGGATATAGACCCCGACTGCCACCAGCGCCGGATGGACCACCAGTTTGCAGAAACTCAGCCAGCCCGCGATGTTCAGCCGCTCTGCCGATTTGCTGGCCAGTGATGCCCCGATGGCGAACAGCGCGCCGGGAGTGGCGGCCGCGCCGAGGATGGACAGGAACTGGTTCACCGGCTCGGGGATCGGCACGCCGGTGGACGACACCATGAACCCCGCCACAATCGCCACGATCATCGGGTTCTTGAGAAGGCCCACCCCAACGGTCTTGAAGATTGTCAAGGACATGCGCCCTTCGCGGGATCCGACGATCAGGATCACGATCAGCGACGAAAAAACAACAAGATCAATGGTCAGGGCCAATATGATCGGCCCAACCGCCTCTTGCCCCATCAGCAGCGCCAGCATCGGCACACCCAGAAAGCCGGTGTTGCCAATGGCCGCAACCTGCCCCTCGAAAGCGGCGGTTTCGGTGTTCATCCCCCGCAGGAACCCCACCGCCATACCGATGCCATAGACAAAGGCGGTGCCCCACAGATACCCCGCCGCGATCCGCCAGTCGAAAATCTCGGCAATCGACAGGTTGGCCGAAAACCGGAACAACATGGCCGACAGCGCGAAATAGAACACGAACTTGGTCAGGTAGGCCGTCGCTTCGGGCGTGAAAAACCCGGTCTTCCCCGCGCCGTAACCTACGGCGATCAGGGCAAAAAACGGCACAGTCTGAAGGAAAATATCCAGCATATGTGCTGTGTTATCACGCGGGGGGGCGGGGTCAATCTCGACAGGGTTCTGTTACCCACCTATATTTTCCGTAGGTGTAGAAATCTTGTCGGGACGCTTGGATGGTACTGCAAGAACAATCCATCGCCGACGACTAGATGCGCGCGGAAATCGCGAAACTTGTCGCGGAAACATCTGAAAACACCCAGAACATGAAGTATCGATTCTGGGTGTTAATGGCCGCATATGTCGGCGCGGTCGGTATTTTGTTCAAGTTTTTCTGACCGCAGCGCACCCGAAAACCCCGTAGAAGAATCGCAACCCGCATGCTACATCTCGTGGCATGAACTCCCACGCACCCAAGATACGCGCCTCAATTCAACCGCTTGAGGAAAGCGCCATCAACCGCATCGCAGCGGGCGAGGTGGTGGAACGCCCTGCCTCCGCCGTCAAGGAATTGGTGGAAAACGCCGTCGACGCCGGGGCCACACGGATCGACGTGGCCATTGCCGATGGCGGCAAGACCCTGATCCGCGTTACTGACGATGGCTGCGGCATCCCACCCGAAGAGCTCCCCTTGGCGCTGGCCCGCCATGCGACGTCCAAGATCGACGGGTCGGATTTGCTCAACATCCACAGCTTCGGCTTTCGCGGTGAAGCACTGGCCTCTCTGGGGGCGGTCGGACGCCTGACCCTGACGAGCCGGGCCGAGGGGTATGACGCCGCCGAACTGTCCGTCACAGGCGGCAAACCCGATCCGGTCAAACCGGCGGCCCTGTCCAAGGGTACTGTCGTCATCCTGCGCAACCTGTTCTTCGCGACGCCCGCGCGTCTGAAATTCCTCCGTTCGGATCGGGCCGAGATGCAGGCGATCTCGGATGTCCTGAAACGTCTTGCGATGGCCGAACCGTCGGTCAGCTTTACCCTGCGCGATGTGTCGGGCGGTGGCGAAGGTCGTGTGACCCTCCGCGCCGACGCGGTGAGCGGCGATCTGTTCGACGCGTTGCGCGGTCGCTTGGGGCAGGTCATGGGCCGCGAGTTCATCGACAACGCCGTCGCCATCGACGCCGAGCGCGAGGACATCCGCCTTACCGGGTTGGCCGGCTTGCCGACCTATTCGCGCGGTGCCGCCGTGGCGCAGTTCCTGTTCGTCAACGGACGACCCGTGCGCGACAAGCTTCTGATCGGCGCGCTGCGGGGGGCTTATGCCGACTTTCTCAGCCGAGACCGTCACCCGGCGGTGGCGCTGTTCATCGACTGCGATCCGCACAAGGTGGATGTGAACGTGCATCCCGCGAAATCCGAGGTGCGCTTCCGCGAACCGGGCCTTGTGCGCGGTCTGATCGTGTCTGCCCTGCGCCACGCCTTGGCCGAGGCAGGGCACCGGGCGTCCACCACCGTTGCAGGCGCAACGCTGGGCGCGATGCGTCCCGAGGCACCACAGGGTCAACCACGCATCTACCAGATGGACCGCCCGAGTTTCGCTGCGAAACAGTCCGCCTATCAGGCGCAGGCACCGGGCTTTGCCGACATGCAGTCCACCTATTCGGGTCGCGTGGTCGAGGTCGAAGAGGGTTCGCAAGAGACCGATGCGACGCCCCGCCAAGCCCTGCCGCTCGGTGCCGCGCGGGGTCAGGTGCATGAGAATTACATCATCGCCCAGACCGAGGATGGCATCGTGATCGTCGATCAACACGCGGCGCATGAACGTCTGGTCTATGAGAAACTCAAAACCCAGATGGCGCAGAACGGCGTGCCTGCACAGGCGCTTCTGATTCCCGATGTGGTCGAGATGAGTGAGAGCGACAGCGCGCGCTTGCTCGACATCGCGGACGACCTCACCCGCATGGGATTGACCATCGAACCCTTCGGCAACGGTGCAGTTGTCGTCCGCGAAACCCCTGCCATTTTGGGCGAAGTCAACGCCGATGCCCTGCTGCGCGACATCCTCGACGAGCTCGACGACCAAGGCCAAGCCCGCGCCGTGCAGGACCGGATCGAAGCGATCCTGTCCCGCGTCGCCTGTCATGGCTCCATCCGCTCGGGCCGCCAGATGCGCGCCGAAGAGATGAACGCCCTGCTCCGCGAGATGGAAGCGACGCCCTATTCCGGCCAGTGCAATCACGGCCGCCCCACTTATGTTGAACTCAAGTTGAGCGACATTGAACGACTGTTTGGCCGCACATGATCCAGATTGGCGACCTCATTCTTGACCTGAGCGATCCGGTCATCCTTCTCGCTTTGGTCTTGGGCGGGCTGGTGTTTGTGCTGCTTATCATGTCGCTCATGTCCGCCCGTCGCGCTGCGAAACTGAGTGAGCCGCTGGTGTACCAACTGGCGCAGGTGGGACAACGGGTGCAGAGCCTCAGCGATGGTCAGGAACGGCTGTCCGGTGGCCTGACCCATGTGTCCGAGGCACAGGCGCAAAGCCAGACCGCGATGCTGCAATTGATGGAGCGGAGGCTGGCGCAGGTGCAAAGCCAGATGAACGAGAACCTGCACGGCTCGGCGCGCAACACGGCGCAGTCGCTTGGAGAGTTGCAGCAAAGGCTCAAAAGCATCGACAAGGCGCAAGAGAACATCACCAAGCTGTCGGGCGACGTGCTGTCGCTTCAGGACATCCTGTCTAACAAGCAGACGCGCGGGGCCTTCGGGGAAATCCAGTTGACGGATATTGTCGGCAAGGCGCTGCCCAAGGACAGCTACACGCTGCAAGCGACCCTGTCGAACGGCAAAAGGGCGGATTGCCTGATCCACCTGCCGAACCCGCCGGGGCCAATCGCGATCGACAGCAAGTTTCCCTTGGAAGCCTACGAACAACTTCGCCGTGCCGAGACCCAGGAACAACTGAATCGCGCGGCGCAGCAGCTTCGGCTTTCGCTGCGAAAGCACATCAAGGACATCTCGGAACGCTACATCATCGAAGGCGAGACTGCCGATGGCGCGCTGATGTTCCTGCCCTCCGAGGCGGTTTATGCGGAACTGCACGCCAATTTCCCCGAAGTGGTGCGCGACGGCTTTGCGGCGCGGGTGTGGATCGTTTCGCCGACCACCTGCATGGCGACGCTGAACACGATGCGGGCGATCCTCAAGGACGCGCGGATGCAGGAACAGGCGGGGGCGATCCGCAAGGAACTGGGGTTGCTGTACGCGGATGTGGACCGTCTGGGCAGTCGGGTGGAAAATCTCGACCGGCATTTCGGGCAGGCGGCCAAGGACATCGCGGATATCAAGATCAGCGCGGACAAGGCAGGACGGCGGGCGCGGCGGCTGGACAATTTCGACTTCGAGGAATTGGCCAAGGACGACCCCACGCCGGTGGTGCGTCTGGCCAAGCCGCCAGGCGAATAGGTCAGCACAGTCCCCCTTTTGTTTCGCGTGCGAAACATTGGGTCCGCTTCGGCCCCTTTAACGCTTTATTGACAGTCGACATGGGCGACGATGCGTAGACGCATCGACATTCTCCGTTGACGGAGAATGGCCCGGTGTCAGTGGCGGCGCTCTATCTCAGCGTGCAGCTGCTTGAGAATGGTGCTGGCCGTCGTCTTGCACAGCGCCGGAACGACTGCATGGATCAGCGCGGCACTGGCGGCCACAGACAGCCAGAAGGCAAACCCGGCAGCAAAGCGCATGTGTTCGAAATAGGTTTCATCCACCGTTTCCGGGTGGGCCAGAAAGACTTTGTGCAGAAATGAACTTGTGTCAGCCATCGGTCCGGCCCTTTCGAAATTGCGTTCTGTAAGTGCAGTCAAAATGACAGCTAATACTGGCGCTTTCTTCCCAAATTTGTTACGCTCTACGCGGATTATTGGGAAAAATTCTCATGGATGCCGAAAGTCTTGATAGTTTTGACCGGGCCATCCTGCGGATTCTGCAACGGGATGCCAGCCTGAGCGTTGAGGCCATCGCGGATCAGGTCGCCTTGTCCCGGAACGCCTGCTGGCGGCGGATCAAGATGATGGAGCAGGCCGGAACCATCACGGGTCGGGTGGCGCTTGCGGATCCGGCCAAGCTTGGGTGTGGGCTTGAAGTCGTGGTGATGATCCGCGCCGGGCGGCATGATGCCGATTGGCTGGAGCGGTTCCACAAGGCGGTTCGGGACATGCCCGAAGTGGTGGGCGCCTATCGGATGACCGGCGATCTCGATTACCTGCTGCGGGTGCGGGTTGCGGATGTTCCGGCATATGATGCATTTTACAAACGCGTGATCGCGCGGATTCCGCTCTCGGATATTTCGGCCAGTTTCGTTATGGAGGAGATCAAGGAAACCACAGCCCTGCCGATCTGAGGGGATCATGATGACACAGGATATTCACACCACGGCGGAATATGCCGAGGCCGCTGTCCTGCCCCGGCAGGTCGAGTCGCATGCCGCAGGGTGCGGCGAGACTGGCGAGAAACGCCTGCCCGATGTGCTGACACGCAAATCCATGAAGCAGAAAAGTGCAGCGGAATGGGCCTATGAGCGGTTGATCCTTTATATCCAGAACTTTGAAGAGCAGCTGGACAATGAACACGAGGTCGCAATGGGGTTCGCGGGCAATGAAACCGGCGTCTTGCGGATCGAAGGGCTTGGATATTTCGATCCCGACATCGTGACGTTCTATGGCACCGATGACATGGGCGGGCGGATGCAGCTGATCCAGCACGTTTCACAGCTTAACGTGGCACTGCGGGCGATCCCGATTCCGAAAGAAGACATTGCCCCGCGCCGGATCGGCTTTCAACTTGCTGCCGAATTGGAACAGGTCTCGTAAACCGCGACACACTGCGCGCTTGGCATGGGTGACATGATCCGGCAAATCGGGTAGCGAGTGATCAAACATATATCTGAGGGACGTCAAAGATGGCTGAACACAAGCACGGCACAATGGACACCACCGCGCAGGAAAAGACCTTTGAGGGGTTTGTGCGCTGGTGCGTAAGGGTTGCGGTATTCTCGATCGCGGTTCTGATTTTCCTCGCGATCTTCAACTCGTAATTTCGAACACGAGGTTGATATGACCCTGTTTGCGCGCGCCCTGGCCGGACTTGCGATGCTGGCTCTGGCAGGGTGTGGCGCGGGTACGGATCTGCGTCCGGACGCGTCGCCCGAAGTGATCAGCAGCGCGTCCTATCGGCACGACGGGCCTTCGGCGCTGACGCTATACACGATGATCAACAACCGCTCGGGTGCAGGTGCCCACACGAGTCTGATGATCAACGGGACGCAGCGGATCATTTTTGATCCGGCGGGCACGGTCCGGTTGAGCGCGGTGCCGGAACGCGGTGACGTGCTTTACGGGATCACGCCGGGCGTCGCCGATTTCTATGCGCGGGCCCATGCGCGCGCGACGTATCACGTTGTGATGCAACGGGTTGAGGTGTCGCCAGAGGTGGCCGAACGTGCGCTGCGGCTGGCGGTCTCGAACGGGCCGGTTGCATCGGCGCAATGTGCGCTGAGCACGGCGGCGATTCTGCGGCAGCTTCCGGGGTTTGGGTCGGTCGGTTCCACCTGGTTCCCGAAAAATCTCATGGATGATTTCGGCAAGCTGCCGGGCGTCCAGACAACCCGCATTTACGAAAACGACGATGACGACAAGTCGGTGGCGATTGCACAGTTCGAACAGGTCGTTCTGAGTCAGTGACGCCTCTCAGAAAAGCGTGTTGAACGCGATCAGCACGGCTGCCCCGGTGCCCATCGCGGCAAAGACGTTCTTTGTGAGATACCCTATGGCAAAGGTCGCGGCAGCGGCGGCCAGTCGCGTGGGATCTGGTGTGCCACCCGTGGCTGTTGGCCAGACGACCAAAGGGGCGACCAACGCCGGGATCACGGCGACGGCGGTATAGCGCAGGTGGCGCAGAACCCATTCCGGCATCGCGCGATCCCCGACAAGGCCCAGAAAAGCAAAGCGCAGGCCAAAGCTGCCGATACCCAGCGCGATGATGATTCCCCAAAGTTCGGGTGTGCCGCTAATGCTGCTCATGGTGTCAGTCCCAATCGTGTTTCCGCCTGTGCGCCCGCAATCATCCCGCCAAGCCCTGCCACCAGCAGACCCATGTTGAACGGGATCCACGCAAAGGCCAGGGCAAGGATCACCGCCGTCAGCGCGGCGATCCGGTGCGCCGGGGTGCGCAGCATCGGGCCGATCATCGCGAGAAACGCAATCGGCAGCGCAAAGTCGAGCCCAAGGCTGGGGGGAATGGTTTCGCCAAGCACGGCACCGATGAAGGTGAACACATACCACGGCGGGCAGATCGGCGTCATGACCCCAAGGAAGTAGGCGAATTTCTGTGCCGTGGTCTGATCGGGGGTCTTTTCGTAATCAATGATCGACTGGGCATAGGTTTGATCGACAAGGAAATACGCCACGATCCCGCGTTTCCAGACCGGCAGCCGCCCGAGATGCGGCGTGATCGACGCGGAATACATCGCCATCCGCAGGTTCACCGCCAGTGCCGAGGCAATGACCACCAGAGTTGGCGCGTTCTCGTTGATCAGTTGGAGCGCGGTGAACTGTGCCGCGCCAGCGATGACCACGATGGAAAAGCCCATGGTTTCATGCACCGCCAGCCCGGCCTCGGTGGCCAACACGCCAAAGAGCATGGCAAAGGGGCCAACGACAACCAGAAATGGAAGCCCGTCGCGAAGGCCCCGCCAGTAGCTTGACATTGCGTGTCCTGCCGCCATCACTGTGCCTCTCTGCTGCGTTCGAACCGGACGTAGCCTTGGACGAAGGGAGATGCAATCAATGCCGGATGACGTGGTGCGCGACTATGTGATCGCCCCTGATCCGGGGGCTGAACGCCTTACGAGGCGTGTGATTGGCACCGATCACACCGGAGCCGAGACCGAGATCAGTGTTGTTGAAGAACGCCCGCTGACGATTTTTCTGAATGCGCAGGAAATCGTCACGGCGATGACGATCGGGGATTATCCCGAATACCTCGCCGTCGGTTTTTTGCGCAATCAGGGGATGCTGCTGGCCGATGATGTGGTGACGAAGGTCGAATATGACGAGGACCTCGAGGTTGTCGTGGTGCGGACCAAGCGACAGACGAGTTATGAAGAAAAGGTCAAGAAAAAGACACGCACCAGCGGCTGTGCCGTGGGAACGGTGTTCGGCGACATGATGGAGGGGCTGGACAAGGTTGTGCTGCCCCGGACCGAGCTGCGCACGTCGTGGCTTTACAAGCTCGCCCATCAGATCAACACGACGCCGTCACTTTACCTGGAGGCGGGGGCCATTCATGGCACGGTGCTTTGCCAGCAGGATCGCCCGCTGGTCTACATGGAAGACGTGGGCCGCCATAACGCTGTGGACAAGATCGCGGGCTGGATGTTTCAGGAAGGCGTCAGCGCCGGGGACAAGATGCTGTATACCACCGGGCGGCTGACCTCCGAGATGGTGATCAAGACCGCGTTGATGGGCATTCCGGTGCTGGCCTCGCGGTCCGGATTCACCGCCTGGGGGGTCGAGATCGCGCGTCAGGTGGGGCTGACCTGCATCGGACGGATGCGCGGCAAGCGGTTCGTGTGCCTGTCGGGCGAGGACCGTCTGCTGCGCGACGTGGACCCGGACACAGTGCCGGAGGAAAGCCGCAAAAGTCGTAGGAAGAGCGCGGAATGACCAGACCTTTGGGCGTTATTCTGGCCGGCGGATTGGCCACGCGCATGGGCGGCGGTGACAAGGCGTTGCTGACGGTTGGCGGGCAAACACTTTTGCATCGGGTGATCGACCGGCTGGAACCGCAGGTCGCGGACATGGCGCTTAACGCCAATGGCGACGCGGCGCGGTTTGACGCGTTCGGGTTGCCAGTGCTGCCAGACAGCATCGCAGGTTTCCCAGGTCCATTGGCCGGTGTTCTGGCAGGGCTGGACTGGGCGGCCGGGCAGGGCGCAGAGACCATCGTGACCGTTGCCGCCGACACGCCGTTCTTTCCCGAAACGCTTGTGGCCCATCTGACCGAGACCGCACAGGGCATGGCCCATCCGCTTGTTCTGGCCGCCACTCCGCGCGGCACCGAAAAAACCAAATCCATGAGCCGCTCCGGCCTGATCCGGCATCCGACTTTTGGCCTTTGGCCGGTCGCCCTGCGCGACGATCTGCGCGCGGCTGTTCAGGACGGGATCAAGAAGGTGGTGATCTGGACCGAAAGGCACGGCGGACGCGAGGCGGTGTTTCCGACTGACGCGGGCGATCCGTTCTTCAACGTGAACACACCTGACGATCTGAACACTGCCGAGGCACTGACATGAAACTTTACGGCGTCACGGGCTGGAAGAACGCTGGCAAGACCGGGCTGATGGAACGGCTGGTGACAGAGATCACGTCGCGCGGATTCACCGTGTCCACCGTGAAACACGCGCATCACACCTTTGACGTCGATCATCCCGGCAAGGACAGCCATCGCCACCGGATTGCGGGCGCGACCGAGGTGCTTTTGGCCTCGCGCAACAGGTTTGCCTTGATGCACGAGTTGCGCGATGAAGACGAACCGACGCTGGCCGCGCTGCTGTCCAAGCTGATGCCGGTCGATCTGGTGCTTGTTGAAGGCTACAAGCGTGACGGGCATCCCAAGATCGAGGCGCACAGGGCCGAGACGGGCAACGCCCTGATCGCGCCCGGCGATCCGACCATTCGCGCTGTTGCAAGCGACACGCCAATGGCGCTTGACCGGCCGGTGTTCGATTTGAACGATACGAAAGCAATTGCAGATTTTGTCCTTGCAGAGGTCCGGCTTTGAGCGGGTTTGACACAGTTGCGGTTGTTGATTGGTCAGCGGGAAAGCGCAAACCCGCGGCTCCCTCTAGGGATGCCATCTGGATCGGTGTTGTTCAGTCGGGGCAAGAGCAGGCACCGGTTTATTGCCGATCGCGGATCGAGGCCGAGGCGTGGCTGGCCGCGTTCATCGACAAAGAGGCAAAGGCGGGGCGGCGCACGTTGGTCGGGTTCGATTTCCCGTTCGGGTATCCAAAGGGATTTGCAGCGCATGTGACCGGGTCCAACGATCCTTTGGCGTTCTGGGACTGGCTTGCGGCGCGGATCACCGACGACGAGGCGGGTGAGAACAACCGCTTTGACGTGGCCTCTGAAATCAACCGCCTGTTTGATGGGCCGGGGCCCTTCTGGGGCAAACCGAATGACACTGCTTGGCCGGATGTGCCTTATCGCAAGGCGGGTATCGACTATGCGACCTGTGCCGAACGGCGCGCCTGTGATCTTGTGGCGAACGCATCGTCATCGTGTTTTCAACTCTTCTTTAATCCAACTGTGGGAAGTCAGGCTCTGATGGGTCTGCCCATGCTTGCGCGGTTGCGGCAGCGCGCAGGTGTGGCGGTCTGGCCGTTTCAGACCTGGACGGATGCGCAAACCGTGTTTGTTGAGGTTTGGCCGGGACTGATCGAAACCGCTGTGAAGGAGGTTGGACAGGACGAGATACGGGATTCCGTGCAGGTGCGCCTGCTGGCGCGGGCTTTGGCTGGGCTGCCTCCTGCGCGGTTGGAAGGGATGATGTCGGACACTGGTCCGGAGGCTGGGGAAGAAGCGTGGATTCTGGGCGCTGGGCATGGTGACGAACTGATTGAAGCCGCGCGTGGGCCGCAGGTTCTGACCCCACCGCCCTTGCGCAACGACTGTTTTGCGCTGCCCGCCGGTGTGGACTGGACGCCTGTGGATGATGCGTTGGCATTGTTGCGGGATCGCATGACGCCTGTGGTTGGCACTGAAACCGTGCCACTGATGCAGGCGACGGGACGGGTCCTGGCGGCCGATGTTGCGGCACGTCGATCCAACCCGCCGCATCCCAACTCGGCGGTGGACGGGTATGGCTTTGCCGGTGCCGCCATCGGATCGGGTGCGCAGGTATTGTCTTTGGTCGACGGGCGCGCCGCCGCAGGTGTGCCCGTCGACGCGTTTGTGCCCGAAGGGCATGCGATTCGTGTCCTGACCGGGGCCGATTTGCCCAAGGGCGTCGACACCGTGGTGCTGGACGAAGACGTGCGCACCGGGGACGGTCGGGTGGCGTTCAATGGACCTCTGAAGCGTGGGGCGAACACGCGCAAGGCCGGTGAGGACGTCGTAAGCGGAGAGATCGCGCTACACGAGGGTCGGGTTCTGACCCCTGCCGATCTGGCGCTGGCGGCGGCGGTGGGGCATGGCACGCTGGAGGTCCGCAAGCGGTTGCGCGTGGCGGTTCTGTCCACTGGTGATGAGATTGTGGAACCGGGGGCAGACGCCTCTGTCGGGCAGATTTTTGATGCCAACCGACCCATGTTGCTTAGCCTGTGCGCCGGGTTCGGATTCGATGTTGTGGACATGGGGCGCGCCGCGGATGACCGCGCGACGGTGCGCGCGTCGTTGGAGACCGCTGCGCAGCAGGCGAATGTTATCTTGACCTCTGGCGGGGCCTCTGCCGGGGATGAAGACCATATTTCGGCGCTGCTGCGCGACAGTGGCGCGATGCAGGAATGGCGGATCGCGCTAAAGCCCGGACGGCCTCTGGCGTTGGGGGTATGGCAGGGGGTTCCCGTCTTTGGCCTGCCCGGCAATCCGGTGGCGGCGTTGGTCTGCACCCTGATTTTCGCGCGTCCGGCGATGGCGGCGCTGTCAGGGGCCGGGTGGTTTGAACCGCAAGGATTCACGGTGCCCGCCGCGTTTGAAAAGCGCAAGAAGCCGGGGCGGCGGGAATACCTGCGTGCCCGGATTCGCGATGGCCGGGCCGAGGTGTTCAAGTCCGAAGGATCGGGCCGGATCAGCGGGCTTAGCTGGGCCGAAGGGCTGGTCGAACTGCAGGACGGTGCGGTACATGTGCGTCCGGGCGACCCTGTGCGCTATGTTCCGTTCGGGTCTTTTTCCTGAGCGGGTCCGGATACGTTGACGCATCCGGAGTTTCCGTTGACGGAACTGCCGGGCGCCAGGCAAAAAGGTACTGAGAAACCGGAGACGGCACAGGGGCGCGCCTAGTCAAACGTCCCGGTCACACGTCCAAGCAGCATGAAGGCGCGCGCGGTGCGGGTGCTGGCAAGTTCCGAGATTTCGGCATCGCTTGCCGTTTCCTCGAACCGGGCAAAGCCTTTGTCGAACAAGCGCAAGAAGTGATGAGCCGCGTCGCGAAAGATCGGGTCTTGCTTCATCCGGCCTGCCGCCAGTGCCAGCGATGACCGGTCCCGCACGCCGCCCAGTGCGGCAATCGTGCGACCGCGTTCGCCTTTGGCAAAGCGCCGCCAGAGTTCGGGGCGGGCCATGTCGGGGCGCAGATCATCCATGTAGATCCCGTCCTGACTCAGCAGGGTCAGCACATCCTGCGAGGCCTGAACCATTTGCGCCGAAGGCCGGTCTTTCAAGGCGCGGCGCAGCGCTGCAAAACCTTCCTGATCGTCGGCGGTTTCGGGGAAATGCAGCGCGCGGATGAAATCGGAGTTGGAGAGCGGCGGGTGCAGTGCTTCGGCCGGGGTGCCCAGGGCAAGCCTTGGCTGATCACCGGTTTCGGGGTCGGGCGATGCGGCATGCACCGCGATCTGCGCCGCGCGGGTCGAGGTGAACATCGCGAGCGTCGTTTCGGCCTTTTTCTGTGCGTCGGCGATCTCTTCCAGCTTTTTCACGATGGACGGATGCGGTTGCTGATCGCGTCCCCCCGCCTGACTCTGGGTGATGTAGGCGTGGCGGATTGCGTCGATGGCGGTTTGCAGGCGCGTGCTTTCCTCGCGCATGATCCGCGAGGAGCGCGCACTGACGGCGGCCACCCAGATCATGCCGACCGGAAAGAAGATCACCATCATGGTCAACAGAAAGCGCAGACCGTCCGCGCCTTCATTGCCGGAAAACAGGAAAAACGCCGCAGAAATGACCAGCCAAAGCACGCTGAGCGCGGCGGCGGTCAATTCGATCCCGCTGAGCCCGCCCGAAACGTCACCCGGACGAGGGGGGATCGTTGCCGGGCCGGGGCGGGCGTTTTTTTGCTGTGTCATGGCTGGGTCCGACCCATCAGATGTATTCGATTTTCAGCACTTCATAGGATTTGTCGCCGCCCGGTGTGCGCACCTCGACGCTGTCGCCTTCTTCTTTGCCGATCAGGGCGCGGGCGATGGGCGATTTGATGTTGAGCAGACCCTTTTCGATATTGGCCTCGTGTTCGCCCACGATCTGCCAGGTCTTTTCCTCATCCGTGTCTTCGTCCACCAGCGTCACGGTTGCACCGAACTTGATGGTGCCCGAAAGCTTCGTGGGGTCGATCACCTCGACAAGGCTGAGCACACCTTCGAGTTCCTTGATGCGGCCCTCGATAAAGCCCTGTTTTTCACGGGCGGAATGATATTCCGCGTTTTCCTTGAGGTCGCCCAATTCACGCGCCTCGGCGATCGCCTTGATCACGGAAGGACGCTCTTCGGATTTGAGCGTTTTCAATTCGGTTTCGAGCGCGGCATGGCCCGCGCGGGTCATTGGTAGCTTTTCCATGGGACAGTTCCCTCTTGGTCGGTCGAGCGTCGGCTCTGGCAGCGCCTTGCGTCAGCGCGGTCTAAACATGTCATTTACGTTGTGACAACAGTGACCTGACCCGTCGTCGAAACGCAAGGGGGCTTGCGTGCGATCGGCAGGGCGCGGCGCATGAAAAACCGGCAGTGACAGGGAAACCCCACCTGTAACGCGGTGTCGCAATTGACCGTTCGGGGTCCGCAGGTTACGTCACCTGTCAGGTTTTCGACACGTGATTTTCAGGAAAGAGCCCGACATGAGCGAACATGAACGCGAAGCGATGGAGTACGATGTTGTCATCGTAGGTGCAGGACCCGCAGGCCTTTCTGCCGCGATCCGTCTGAAACAGCTGGATGCCGATTTGAACGTGGTGGTCCTTGAAAAAGGCTCTGAAGTGGGCGCGCATATCCTGTCAGGCGCGGTGCTTGATCCCTGTGGGTTGAACGCGCTGATCCCGGACTGGAAGGAAAAAGGCGCGCCACTGAACGTGCCGGTCAAGGATGACAATTTCTACATGTTGGGTGAAGCGGGCAAGGTGCGTATCCCCAACTGGCCGATGCCGCCGCTGATGAACAACCACGGCAATTACATCGTGTCGATGGGCAATGTCTGCCGATGGATGGCTGAACAGGCCGAAGAACTGGGTGTCGAGGTGTTTCCCGGCATGTCCTGTTCCGAACTGGTCTACGGCGAGGATGGCAGCGTCAAAGGCGTGGTTGCCGGGGAGTTCGGCAAGAACGCCGATGGCACGCCGGGGCCGGGATATGAGCCGGGGATGGAACTGCACGGCAAGTATGTGTTCCTGGGCGAAGGTGTGCGCGGAAGCCTGTCGAAAGAGGCGATCGAAAAGTTCGACCTGTCCAAAGGCAAGGAGCCGCAGAAATACGGTCTTGGCATGAAGGAAATCTGGGAGATCGACCCCGCCAAGCACAAGGCAGGGTCGGTCACGCACACCATGGGCTGGCCGCTTGGGTCAAACGCCGGGGGTGGATCGTTCATCTATCACCTTGATAACAATCAGGTCTATGTCGGTTTTGTCGTTCATCTGAACTACGAGAATCCGCATCTTGCCCCCTACATGGAATTCCAGCGGTTCAAACACCATCCGATGGTGAAAGAGCTGCTCGAAGGTGGCAAGCGCGTGGCCTACGGCGCGCGCGCGATCAGCGAAGGCGGCTATCAGTCGATGCCCAAGATGGTGGCACCGGGTGTGGCGCTGCTGGGCTGTTCGGTCGGCATGGTCAACGTGCCGCGCATCAAGGGCAATCACAACGCGATGCTGTCTGGCAAGGCTGCCGCCGAGGCCGCGTATGCCGCGATTCAGGACGGGCGCGCATCGGATGAGTTGAGCGATTACGAAACCGACGTGCGAGAGGGTGCGATTGGTCAGGACCTGATGAAGGTGCGCAACGTCAAACCGCTTTGGTCCAAGCGCGGGTTGGTGGCGTCGTTGACCCTTGGCGGGTTCGACATGTGGACCAACACGCTTGGCTTTTCCCTGCTGGGCACGATTGGTCATGGCAAGACCGACGCTGCGGCGACCGGGGAGGCATCGAAATTCAAGCCCATCGACTATCCGAAGCCGGATGGCAAACTGTCCTTTGATCGCCTCACAAACCTGTCGTTTTCTGCGACCAACCACGAGGAAAGCCAGCCCGCACATCTCAAGCTCAAGGATGCGTCGATTCCCGTCTCGGTCAACCTGCCGAAATACGCGGGACTGTCTCAGCGGTACTGTCCTGCCGGGGTCTACGAATTCGTGAAGGACGACAAGGGCGAAGACAAATTCGTCATCAACTTCCAGAACTGCGTCCACTGTAAGACCTGCGATATCAAGGACCCAAGCCAGAATATCGTCTGGACGGTCCCGCAGGGTGGAGACGGTCCGAACTACCCGAATATGTAGAATTGAAGAGGCCGGGCAAACGTCCGGCCTTTTGCTTGAGTTGCGTGTGTTCCGGCACCGCGCTAGGCTTCGGAAAAATTCGCCTTTCAAGGAGAAATACATGGTTTGTTCGAGCATGAAGCGCCTTTTGGGAACGGCAGCAGTGGCACTGTGCCTGGTCACACCGGGGGGTGCCTTTGCCAACAGTCTCTCGGGGGATTACCTGGCCGGCCGTCAGGCAAGCTTTGATGGCGATATTCAGGCGGCGGCGACCTATTATGGACGCGCTGTGATGGGAGATCCCGAAAACCCCGTCATCCTTGAACGCGCTGCCCTGGCCGAGATTTCGCTGGGCGATCTGGAACGCGCTGCCGGGCTGGCGTCAAAGCTGGTCGGTGACGGCCATCGCAGCCAGGTTGCGCATCTGGCGCTTGTGGCGCAGCAGGCCAATTCTGAAGAGTACCAAGCCCTGATCAACCTGATCGAGGATGATCGCGGCGTCGGGCCGCTTGTCGATGGCCTGCTTACCGCATGGTCGCAGCTTGGTCTGGGCGATATGTCAGCCGCATTGGTGCAATTCGATGAACTGTCCGACCAGCAGGGACTGCGCAATTTTGCGCTGTATCACAAGGCTTTGGCCTTGGCCTCGGTCGGTGATTTCGAAAGTGCGGCGGCGATCCTCGAGGATGCTGGCACGGGTGGAATGCAACTGACCCGGCGCGGGGTCATGGCCCATGTCGAGATGCTGAGTCAGCTGGAACGCGACGAAGACGCGCTGACCCTGATCGACACCGCCTTCGGGCCCGACCTTGATCCGGGTCTGCGCGAGATGCGCATGGCGCTGGAAGATGGTGCGGCGCTGCCGTTTACGCATGTTCAGGGCGCGCGGGATGGTCTGGCCGAGGTGTTCTACACCCTTGCCGCAGCGCTTGCGAACGAAGCAAATGATGAATTCACGCTGCTGTACACACGCGTGGCGGAATACCTGCGCCCCGATCACATCGACGCCATTCTTTTGTCGGCCAGCCTGCTGGACGAAATGGGGCAGCCGGAACTGGCGGTGAAATCCTATGCCAAGGTGCCCGAAGATCACCCGGCCTACCATGCCGCAGAACTGGGCCGTGCCGCAGCGTTGAGTGACAGTGACAAGACGGATGCGGCGGTCGAAGTTCTTCAGAAATTGGCCAAGACCCATGGCGACCAGCCCATCGTTCTGTCGACTTTGGGCGACACGATGCGCCAGCTTGAACGCTATGATGAGGCAATTGCGGCCTATACCCAGGCGCTTGACCTGTTTGAGGAAGAGACCGTCAGCCAGTGGTTCCTGCACTATGCGCGGGCGATCTGCTATGAACGACTTGACCGTTGGGACGAGGCCGAGGCGGATTTCCGCGCGGCTTTGAACCTGAACCCCGAACAGCCGCAGGTGTTGAACTACCTTGGGTATTCGCTGGTCGAAAAGCAGGAAAAGCTGGACGAGGCGCTCAACATGATTGAACGCGCGGCGGCAGCCCGTCCCGAAAGCGGTTACATCATCGATTCACTCGGGTGGGTTCTGTACCGGCTTGGCCGCTATGAAGAAGCCGTGAGCCACATGGAACGCGCAACCGAACTGATGCCGGTCGATCCCATCGTGAACGACCATCTGGGGGACGTGTACTGGGCCGTTGGCCGCAAGACCGAAGCGCGGTTCCAATGGCGTCGGGCGCTGTCCTTTATCGTCTATGGCACAACCGCCGAAGAGGTGAACGCCGATCGTATCCGCGCCAAGCTGGATGTGGGTCTGGATCAGGTGCTTGCCGAAGAAGGCGCGCCGCCGCTTCAGGTGGCCAATGACAGCAGCGACTGAGGCGACTGCCCCGGCCAAGATCAACCTGTGCCTGCACCTGACCGGACTGCGAGACGACGGTTATCACCTGCTTGAATCGCTGGTGGTGTTCGCGGGGGTCGGCGACAGGTTGCGTGTTGTCCCTGCCAATGGGTTAAGCCTGACCGTCGATGGACCGTTTGCCGAAGGTGTGCCGACGGATCGTGCCAACCTTGTCCTGAAGGCGGCGGAGCGGTTGAAAGACCTTCGCGGTGTTTCTGCGGGGGCCGCCATCCACCTGACCAAGACCCTGCCCCACGGCGGCGGCATTGGTGGCGGGTCAAGTGACGCCGCCTGTGCGATCCGGCTGCTCGCCGATCTGTGGCAGGTGCCACCGCTTACCGCGACCGAGGCCTTGCCTTTGGGTGCGGATGTTCCAGTCTGTCTTTGCGCCCCCCACGCCACCGAAATGCGCGGCATCGGCGAACACCTGCAACGCGCCCCATATCAGCCCGAAGGGTGGCTGGTTCTGGTCAATCCGGGGGTGATGATTCCGACGGGCAAGGTCTTTACCCTGCATGACATGTTGCACCCGATCAGCCTGCAACGGATGGACCCGCTGGACGATGTGACAGACGCCGAAAGCTTTGCAGACTGGCTGTCGAAACAGCGCAACGACCTGACCAAGATCGCCAGCGATGACGCCATCGCACCGGTGATCACCGAGGTACTTCATGCGCTGCGCGAAGATGCGTTGGTGGCAAAGATGTCCGGTTCTGGCAGCACATGCTGGGGGTGGTACACAACGCAGGTCGCGGCGCAGAAAAGTGCCGACCGGATCGCAGCGGCGCACCCCGACTGGTGGGTCTCCGCCGTGCCGATCCTGCGCTGACAGGGTTCAGTTGACCCGCGCAACGACGTAATCGGCCAGATCATCCAGCATGTCGCGGATCGGATGCACGGGCAACGTCGCAAGCGCCCCGCGCGCCTTGGTGATCCAGTCATTTGCCTCGGCCCGAGTGGCCTCAAGTGTGCCGTGCTTGTTCAGAAGCGCGATCGCGTGCTCAAGATCGCCGTCTTCCTGACGTCCCTTTTCTATCGTCCGCTTCCAGAACGCGCGTTCGTCGTCGTCGCCCAAGGCAACCGCCTTGATCACCGGCAGGGTCAGCTTGCGCTCGCGGAAATCGTCACCCACGTTCTTGCCGGTGGCGTCCGATCCCCAGTAATCCAAAAGGTCGTCGACAATCTGAAACGCGATCCCCAAAGCATCGCCATAATCGAACAGCGCCTTGATCTGCGCCTCGTCCATGTCGGCAATCACGCCGCCCACTTCGGTTGCGGCTGAGAAAAGCGCCGCTGTCTTGCCGCGCACCACTTGCAGGTAAATCGCTTCGGTCGTGCGCAGATCCTGCGCCGCCGTCATCTGCAACACCTCGCCCTCGGCAATTGTCGCCGCCGCGTCCGACAGGATGCGCAATACGCGAATGTTGTTGGTCTCGGTCATCAACTGGAAAGACCGCGCAAACAGGTAATCCCCGACCAGAACGCTCGACTTGTTGTCCCAAAGCAGGTTCGCCGTCGGCCGCCCCCGCCGCTTTTCGCTTTCGTCCACAACGTCGTCATGCAGCAGCGTCGCGGTGTGGATGAATTCGACCGTCGCGGCCAGCTTCACATGATTGTCGCCTTCATAGCCGCACATCCGCGCCGCGGCGAGGGTCAGCATCGGCCGCAACCGCTTGCCGCCTGCCTCGACCAGATGCGCGGTCACTTCGGGAATGCGCGGTGCGTGTTCCGACGCCATGCGCGTTCGGATCAGCGTGTTCACCTCTGCCATGTCACCGGCCAGAACCTCTGCCAGCCGATCATGCGGTTTTTGACTTGGTGTATCCAACATCATCACCATTCCTTCAGGAAGGCTCGACAAAGCGGGCCGGGTGTTCCTACATCAAGGTCATGGAAGAGCTTTTGCGCACCAATGACATCACACTGATACCGCTCGCCCGAGCCGTGCTTGAGGACGAGGGTATAGACAGCTTTGAATTGGACGTAAACATGAGCGTCCTCGAAGGGTCCATCGGAATTTTGCCGCGCCGCCTCATGGTGCGCAGCGACGAACTAGACGACGCAAGACGTGTTCTGCACGAATACGGTGTCAAGTTTGAGGACTGACCCCTTTGCGGCGGAGGAGTTGACCCGCGATGATTTTCTGGGTGGGGCTGTGCGCCTGTGGCAACCGAAAGACGGCTATCGCGCCGGGCTGGACCCCGTTCTTCTGTCTGCATCAATCCCGGCCAAGGCGGGGGATAGCGTGCTTGAACTGGGCTGCGGCGCGGGGGCTGCATTGGCCTGCCTCGGTATCCGGGTTAGCGGGATCACCTGCATCGGGGTGGACATGCAGCCCGCCTATGCCGCGTTGGCGCAGCGCAATCTGGATGACAACGGGCTGACGGGGGTGGTGCATTGCGCAGACCTGTCCGCGCTGCCGCCAGAGGTCAAATCCCGGCGTTTTGATCATGTGATCGCCAACCCGCCCTATTTCGAGGATTTTCGCGCCGTCGCGTCACCATCGCAAGATCGCGCGATGTCCCGCTCTGGTGCGTTGCCGTTGGCCAAATGGGTCAGCGTGGCGTCCAAACGGCTCAAGCCCGGCGGGATGGCAACGTTTGTTCAAAGGGCAGACCGCCTTCCCGAACTGATGAGCGCGTTTTTCGCAACTCTGGGGGCGCTCGAGCTTTGGCCGATCCAGCCGCGCAGCGCCCGTCCGGCCCGTCTTGTCCTGTTGCGGGGGCGCAAAGAACGGCGGGCGGCGTTTGTGTCGCACCCTCCGCTGGTGCTGCACCGCGGCGAAATGCACGAGAAAGACGGCGATTCGTACACGGAAACCGTCTCTAAAGTGCTGCGTACGCCGCAATCGTTGCCCTTTCCTGATCAAAGACCCATCCAAACCCAGCGTGGTTAGCAGGAATATACCAATGATGCGGATGCAGCGTGACAGAATTGTAAAACTGTGGTGGACTGAAGATCCAATCAGTCACAGGAGGACTTCATGAGCTTGACTTCACATCTTCAGGAACTGAAGCGGAAGCACCAAAACCTCTCTGCCGAGGTCGAACAGGCGCAGCGCGCGCCCGGAGCGGACGACCTCACGATTGCCTCGCTGAAAAAGCAGAAACTTCGACTGAAGGAAGAGATCGAGCGTCTCTCATAAGTGATTGGCCCGGGCAAAACCCGGGCTTTTTCTTTATCTGACGAATGTGCTGATCGCGACAAGTTCGTCTTGCGCGATCTCATGCCCACCGGGGTGTTGATGTTCGCTCACATCTGCACCCTGTTCCGACAGATACCGCGACAAAGCTTGTGTCCGTTCAGGCGGGCAGATCGGATCGCGTCGTCCAGAGGTCAGCAACCACCGCGTTTTTGACAGACCCGGCTGTGGATCAGGGGTCCACGGGATCAACGGGTGCATCGCAATCACGTCCGTAAAAATGTCGGGATGGTCCAGCGCAACCGCAGTCGCGATATTCGCACCGTTCGAATACCCCAAAGCAATCACACGGCCCGCGCCGGTCATGGCGATCTTTTCGCGCAGGAAACGCGCCATGTTTTCGCGCCGTTGTGCAAGATCTTCCATGTCGTAGACGCCTTCGCCCGTCCGGCGAAAAAATCGCGCCATGCCCTGTTCGGACACGTCACCGCGCGGCGAGATGACATGTGCATTTGGCACAAGGTGCTGAGCAAGCTCATGAAACTGCGTTTCGTCGGCTCCGGTGCCATGAAAGGTGAAGACCAAAGGCGCGCCCGACGCCCCCTTGGTCTCAGCGTGGAAATACTCAGTCAATGATCGGCTCCAGGTATTTTTGTTCAAGGATGGCGCGCAAATGTTCATGCTGGGTCGGAAGCATGAGCGCCTCACCCAGATGCGCGGTGTCTTCGTCGCGGTCAAAGCCCGGTTCGTTGGTGGCCACTTCGAACAGAACACCGCCGGGCGTGCGGAAATAGATCGCGTAGAAATAATCGCGGTCGATCACCGGAGTCACCTGATATCCGGTGTCCATGAGCGCCTTGCGCACCTCAAGCTGCCTTTCACGGTTGTCGACCGAGAAGGCGATATGATGAACCGAACCCGCCCCCTGATGTGCGCTGGGCGCATTGACCTCGGTGATGTCGATCACGTTCGCCGCGGTGCCGCCGGGGATGTGAAAACGGGTGACATTGTCCTGTTGCTCAAGCTTTTCATACCCCATGAAACGCAGCAATTCCGCACTGGCCCCGACATCGCTCAGCCGTATGTCGGCGCTGTGAAACCCGCGAATCGCCACGTCTTCGCTGACACCGTTGTTGGTCCAGGGTGTGCGGGTGTCATCGTCGGTTTCCACCAGAACGAACCCGTCCCGATCCGGCCCGTCAAAGCGCAGGCGGTTCTGGCCAAAAGTTGTTTCGGATTTGATGTTTTTCACGTCAAACGTCGCCAGCCGATCCTGCCAATAGGGCAGGCTGCCTTCGGGCACCGCAAACCCCGTGATCCCGACCTCACCGGTGCCGGGATTGCCACGACGTGCGTTGGGGAAGGGGAAATAGGTCATCACGGTGCCAGGCGTCCCGGCGCCATCACCGTAGTAGAGGTGGTACACCTCGGGCGCGTCGAAATTAACGGTCTTCTTGATTCGCCGCAGGCCCAGCGTCTTGGTAAAGAAATCGTTGTTTGATTGCGCCCCGCTGGCCAGCGAGGTCACATGGTGCAGTCCATTGATCTGGTTCAACATGTCTGTTCTCCGAAATGGAAAGGGAAATAACCCGATTGGGTACAGATGTAGCTGCATTCAAACGCACATAAACACTCCTGCGCGCGCCTTTTTTGTGCAATTCCGCACCTAACGACGGCGCGATGTCCATGCCGCGATGCCTGCCCCAAGGGTGATCAAAACGGCCGCCGCGACCAATTGCCAGGACGCCTGCGCAAATCCTGCCACGATCAGGACCAGCGTGGACAACAACGGTGCCGCATAGCTTGCCACGCCCAAAAGCTGAATGTCCCCGCGTTTGACGCCGATATCCCAGACGTAAAAGGCAAGACCGACGGGACCAAGGCCAAGGGCCAACACCGAGAGCCACGCAAACCCCGTATCCGGCCAGATTGTCGTTTCAAACAGCAGATGCGCGGGTACAGACAAGACCGCCGTGAGGACACAATACACGGCAACGGCTTCGGTCGGGGTGGTGCCAAGCCTGCGTGACAGCACCGAATAGCTGCTCCATGTCAGGGCACAGACCCCGGCAAGGATCAGCCCCGGCGCCGCCGCCGCCTCAAAGCTGAACCCGCCACGGAGCACGATCAACGCCGCGCCCGCAAAGGACACGAGCGCACCAAAGATGTGCCCCGCGCGCAGGCGTTCCCCCGGAAGCAGGCCCGAAAACAACACGATGAACAAGGGCCAGAGATAGGCGATCAGCCCCGCCTCTGCCGGGGGTGCAAGGCGCAACGCGGAATAGTAAAGCGCGTGATACCCAAACAGACCTGCGGTCCCAAAGGCATAGACCGTCCACGGCACCGCGCGCAGCACCGACGCCCGTCCGCGCCCAAGCACCCAGATCACACCCACCGCGCCGCCGATGGCAAAGGTCAGCGCATTGAGCAGGAACGGAGGGACTGGCGCGGAACCGGCGGTGAACAACGCCAGAAGCGCCCAAAGCAGGACGGCGACAAACCCGATACTGGTGGCAGAAGCGCGTGTCATGAGCGTTCCGCTAAAGTCCTGCGCGACAAAAGAAAAGGCCCGCACAACTGGCGGGCCATTCCGAAAACCTGTGATCCGGGATCAAACGAAGAACTGCGCCCCGTTGGCCGAGATTGTCGACCCATTGATGAAGCCCGCATCGTCCGACGCCAGGAACGCCACGCAGCGCGCGATCTCTTCCGGCTCGCCCAAACGGCCTGCCGGGATCTGGCCGATGATCGATTCCCGGACCTTTTCCGGAACCGCCATCACCATTTCCGTTGCGATATAGCCGGGGCAGATCGCGTTCGCGGTGATGCCAGCGCGCGCGCCTTCCTGCGCCAGCGATTTCACGATGCCCAGATCGCCCGCCTTGGTCGCGGCATAGTTCACCTGTGCGAACTGGCCTTTCTGACCATTGATTGACGAGATCACGATGATGCGGCCGAATTTGCGTTCGCGCATCCCGGGCCACACCGGGTGGACGGTGTTGAACACGCCGGTCAGGTTGGTGTCGATCACCTCTTTCCACTGGTCCGGCGTCATCTTGTGGAACGGCGCGTCACGGGTGATGCCCGCGTTGGCGACGATCACGTCGATGGGGCCCAGATCGGCCTCGACCTTGGCGATTCCCTCTTTGGAGGCGTCGTAATCCGCGACGTTCCACTTGTAGGTCTTGATGCCGGTCTCTGCGGTAAAGGCAGCGGCTTTCTCGTCATTGCCGGCATAGGTCGCGGCGACCTCATAGCCTTTTGCTTTCAGGGCTTTGGAAATGGCTTCGCCGATACCGCGGCTGCCGCCGGTGACTAGGGCTACACGGGCCATGGTTGTCTCCTCTCAGGTATTCATCAAGTAAGGTTGTTATATGTAGACGTATCTCGGCGCAACATTATTGCGTGACGTCCTTTGGGAATTTGCAAAACCTACAAAAAAGGGGCGCATGAAAGCGCCCCGAATTTTGTCGTTCCACGAGACTGGATCAATCCCGCTCCACACAGAGCGCGACGCCCATGCCGCCGCCAATGCAAAGCGTGGCAAGGCCTTTCTTGGCGTCCCGGCGCTGCATCTCGAACAGCAGGGTGTTCAGGACGCGTGCGCCCGAGGCCCCGATCGGATGGCCAATGGCAATCGCGCCGCCATTCACGTTCACGATCGACGGATCCCAGCCCATGTCCTTGTTCACGGCACAGGCCTGCGCGGCGAAAGCTTCGTTGGCTTCCACAAGGTCCAGATCGCCAACCGACCAGCCCGCTTTGTCCAGTGCCCTGCGCGATGCGTAGATCGGGCCGACACCCATGATCGACGGGTCCAGACCAGCGGTCGCGTAGGATGCGATGCGGGCCATCGGGGTGATGCCGCGCTTTTCGGCGTTTTCCGCAGACATCAGCAGCACACCCGCCGCACCGTCGTTCAGACCAGAGGCGTTTGCGGCGGTGACGGATCCATCCTTGGTGAAGGCGGGGCGCAGTTTCTGCATCGCCTCCATGGTCGCGCCGTGACGGATGTATTCGTCCTTGTCGACCACGATGTCGCCCTTGCGGGTCTTGATGGTGTAGGCGATCACCTCGTCATCGAACTTGCCGGCCTTTTGCGCGGCTTCGGCCTTGTTCTGGGAACCAACTGCAAATTCGTCCTGCTGATCGCGGCTGATCTGCCACTTTTCGGCGACGTTTTCGGCGGTCTGACCCATGTGATAGCCGTTGAAGGCGTCCCACAGGCCGTCACGGATCATGGTGTCGATATATTTCATATCGCCCATCTTGTGGCCCTGACGCAGGTTTGCGGCATGCGGTGACATGGACATGTTTTCCTGACCACCGGCGCAGATGATATCGGCATCCCCGAGCATGATGTGCTGCGCACCAAGAGCCACGGCACGAAGACCCGATCCACAGACCTGGTTAAGTCCCCATGCAGCGCTTTCCTGCGGCAGACCGGCATTGATATGCGCCTGACGCGCCGGGTTCTGGCCTTGTGCGGCTGTCAGAACCTGTCCGAGGATCGTTTCAGAGACCTCTCCCTTTTCGATCCCGGCACGCTCGACCAAGGCCTCGAGCACGGCTGTGCCAAGATCATGTGCCGGTGTATTTGCGAAAGAACCGCAGAACGACCCAACGGCCGTGCGTGCGGCGGATGCGATAACGACGTTGGTCATATTGTCCCTCCACCAAAGTCAAAGTCCAGACGTGATTCCGTGGGGATTATCGCGTATTTGCGGCCACAGCCCCAGACCCATTCTCGCGCCGTCCTAAAGCAATGGTCGAAGGACGGATACCGGACAGGGTGTCTCAGGCCGTTTCTGCATGGCGGAGTTGACGCAGGGTCATGGCAGATGCCGCAACACCTTAATGCACGGCTGAGGTCCGCCGGATCGGGCGCCATGGAGGATCGACGGTTGGGGCGCCAAAATAGTAGCCTTGGAGAAAGTCGATCCCAAGCTGTCCCAATGTGTTGGCATCCGCCGAGGATTCCACAAATTCCGCCACCGTGAACATATCGAATTGCTGTGCAATCGCGAGGATGGCCCGTGTCAGCACCTGATTGTCCGGGTCCGTCGCAATGCCGCGAATGAACTGTCCGTCGATCTTGAGGATATCGAATTGAAATTCCCGCAGATACCGAAGCGCGGTATATCCCGCCCCGAAATCATCCAGCGCAAAGCTGATTCCAAGTCGCTGCAGATCGCGCATCGCCTGCACCACCAGTTCAGGGATCAGCATTGCCGACGCTTCGGTGATTTCCAGGATCAGACGTTCGGCCACAGAGGCATCGCGCGACAGTCCGCGTTCCAGCACCTTGCGCCACTTGGGATAGCCGATGGATCGTGCAGACAGGTTGATGGCAAGCCGGATATCAGGGTTCTGCATCAGGGTGCGCAACCCATGTTCCAGCGCCAGACAATCCAGAAGCCTGCCGGTTTCCTTTTCCTCAATGCGGTCTATGAACTGTGCCGCCGGGATGATCCGCCCGGTCGGGTCGGTGACGCGGATCAATCCTTCGTAGAACGCAACCTGTTCCTGTCGGGGCGCATGGACCACCGGCTGAAAGGCCAGTCGCACCTCACGATGCCGAACCGCGTCTTCGACGATGGTCAGGATGTCCTGATCCCGCGTCTGCACGGCCATATCCAGCGGCGATGGGCCAAGTGTTTTTCTGACAGCGCGCTGTGGCATGGGGATACCCTTTGATGCAGTGCCTGCACCTTGGCACTTGCACCTTAAACAAGGTTTAATGCACACCCGTAATATCGCGTGTTGACTCTGCAAGGCACCGCCGTATAAGCGCGGCTTCATTGGTGTTGGTGGCCCCCGCAAGGGGATGCCTGTCATGGGTTTCGCGCCCAAGAGGACAACGCCCTTCATAGTCGCCTTTCGGGGCGTCGTTCCAGGAAGGAGATCAGCCGTGACAAAACGCACGTCTGCCAAGTACAAAATTGACCGCCGGATGGGTGAAAACATCTGGGGTCGTCCGAAATCCCCCGTCAACCGCCGCGAATACGGCC
>NZ_JBHYFV010000006.1:0-156050 GCF_051859345.1 Marivita sp.
GGCCATACGAAAATAAAATTTCGTGCCGCGAAGCACGAGATGCGGAGTAATGCCCATCCTTGGCGCTCCCACTGTAGCTGTGTTCTGTAGCAGGAGCCGGATTTGCCAGTTTCGCTCTTGGAAAACGATATATTGACCAGTGGGTTACAGGTCAAGTGGCGGAGACGAAGGGATTCGAACCCTCGAGACCCTTCCGGGCCTACTCCCTTAGCAGGGGAGCGCCTTCGACCACTCGGCCACGTCTCCGCCGACCCGTTTAGAGGGTAGTTCCCAGAGAAACAAGGCAGAAATTCCGCTCATCTTACTCAGGTCGTTTTTCAGGTTCATCGTCGAAATCGGCACCAGTCGGAATGAAGGAATTGGCAGCAATTCCTTCGAAATCGTCATTGTCCTTGCACCTCTCAGAAGGCATGGACCAGATCCCAGTCACACAGAAGACCGGACACTCTCCGACAGTGGAAAGAACCCGGCAATTCTTTCCATCCTTCGATCACAGCGACGGATCGATAACCCGCATTGGCGCCTCGTTCATTGATCACACCATGCCGTTTTGACCTACTTTCAGCTGCCCGGCAGGAGACCGAAGATCAATTCACCTCGGCGATCAACTGCGGCATCTCCTCCAGCCGCCGCGGCCATGCTTTCCTTGTTCCCCTGCGAAATAGCCGAGACGACCTTGTCTGCTACACCACGTTCCGACAGCTTGCCCATAACAATTCGGACTCTCGCTTCGTCCAACGGAATACCCTCGATTTTCTTGTGTTCGTCGCGGGCCTTATGGCCTACCACCTTCACGCCGATGTTGTCGAATACACCGAGCACGGCGGCTGTCTGGTCAAAAACCAACTCGGAACCATCAACCGGGACCGCGCTATCCTTTTCGAAAAAGACGAACATGGCAGTTGGAACATCCCTGGAGGCGACCTCACGCTCGAGCTTGGTCATCTGCGGGGCGCATCCCCCGAGCGCAGCTGCAAGCCCAAGGGATGCCCCAACTTTACACAGGATCTTTTTCATCATTTCGAGTTGGACCCACTGTTGCTTTCACTGAACGAGACGCTTTCAACTGATCCATCGGCAGCGAAAGTGCCCGACATGGAGGTGTGGCCGTTCTCCACCGAAAAGGAACCGGTCCCGTCCCGATTGGAAGACGAGGTGGCGGAGGTACTCACGCTGTTCGTTTGACTGGACGCCGAATGGCTATCACCCTCGGGGTCGGTTCGGCTGGACGCACTGACGCTGTTGTCTCCGGCCGAATTTGACGCAGACTGTTCTGTAGACTCGGCTGGCGCTGGCGCTGGGGGCGGCGACGGAAGTGTCACTGCGTCGTCTATAAGGCTCGCTTCAGCGAGCTCAACCCAAACAAAACAGTCCGGAAAATTCGTGACTGTCGCGGTTTCTGAACGTAGCCAACCGCAGGAGACCGGCACCCGCGACATCAAGGTTTCCTGTTCGTCCAGTTTTTCAGTGTCATATGTCTGCTGGTCGATGATGGGGCCGTGGTCCTCGCAGCCGGGAACCGCACTGGCGAGAGCGACATTCAGCACGCTACACTGAACAACACCCGGGGTAATCTTGTCCGGTGCAAAGCTGAGACTGTATCCGGGCCGAGACTGTAGTTTGGATTGAACTCCGTCCACGCAGGCGGACAAAGTCATGGCGGCGAGAGTAGCCGTGCAGAGGGCGATATTCTTCAACGTGTGCTCCAATTCGGTTTTCTTTTTTGCGTCCCAAGTCACTGTTCGCCGAAGAAACCGGAGTCCGTTTCGGGTCCGGGTGCTTTGGAAACATCAGGGTCGAAAGCGGATTCTCGGTGTATCGCAGCGGTCGACCGACTGGCGGCCCGATCGCCCGGCGAACCGGAAACATCCTGTGGCGAAACTGTTTCTGACGGGTCTGGAACAACGCCTACCGGGCTCCAACCAATGAAGTCCGGCGACGCCATGTACATAAGGCTGGCCTGGAAAGCTTGTGACTCGATGAAATCGTCCACGGCCTCATCGACGCTTTTGGTCCAGTAAACTGCGAGGGTCCGGTTAAACTCGATCAGGTATTGAGGATCGGGCAGGATCATTGATTCGTAAGGCTCGATGTATTGTTCGACCACGCCGCCCGAACCGGCAAACTGAAGAACGCGCGCTTCAATCCGAGCCATGGCGGATTCGAAGCTTTCGACGAAAGGAGGGGATGAGGTCACAGGCCCCGCTACAGGATCTGCGGCAGCCGTAGCCACAAACCACACAACCGCAGAAACCGTGACCAGACATTGTCGCATCATTGCACCTCGGGGCGGCATCCCTGCGCCTTGAGCAGGCGGACCATGGCGGCGGGCGCTCCGCGTGGGATGACCACGGTGCAGGTGCCGGAAAGCTTGCCGTTCGTTCTCGACGGGGCGGACCTTGTCGCAGAGGCTCGATCCTGACTGCGGTCGGCCGCCTTGGCGGGCTGTTGCTCCTGTGCATTCTCGCGGCGCTCTTTTGCGCTTTCGTAGCCCAGTGCGCGAAAAGCCTCACCGGCATACTTGTCCTGCATCATGATCTCGATGGCGGCTTTCTTCAGTGCGTTCGCCTCTTGTTCCGGCATGTGCTGTGCCGCGCCGATCAAGGTCTGCACCCAGTTGCGCCGCTGGCAGGATTCGTCCTCCAAGGACTGGCCATAGCCAAGCGAAAACCCCGGGGCAGAGCCGGACATCGCATGACCCGGACCGACACAGGATCCGCCCCCGAACGCTCCGATCGACGGTGCCGGCGGCGTGTTGCGAGAGCTGCTGGAGAAGTCAAAGACGTTACCACCCGATTGCGAGTTGGCGTCATTATTGACTTCGTTCTGGCTATCGATGTCCACATTGGCATCCGCATTCGGGGAACCCACGGTCTGTGGCTGGTTTTCCTGCGCTTGCGCCATATGAACGGTCGACCCCGTGCCGAGGACGAGTGCGACAGCAATCATCCGGACCATGCGGGCAAGCGTAAAGGACATGAAAAGCATTTCTTTCTGTTGGTCGTCAGATCAGCGATGAAGGCCGCCCTTGCAGGCGACCTTCTGACACCCGACCGGGTGGTTTTCCACGACGCGGCCGGGGCCATTGCCTGAAGCAGGTCCGACGAACCTTATTAGTTGGCGCCGTCGGTGGTTGTGCCGAACTCGAAGTTACCAAAGGCGGACGAGCCACCGTTGAAGAAGCCACCGGTCTGAGCACTCAGAGCCACCGAACCGCCGCCGGCGTTGGCGATCGACAGGTCGATATCGTTGCCCAATTCGGAATCCATCCCGAATAAGACGCCGTCTTGCTGCAGGGTTGCGTTGAAGTTGCCTTGGTCGTCAATGCCGCTAAACGCTGCATAAGCTCTTTTGGTCGCATCATCTTGGCCCCCAAGGATAAGCGGATTGACGGTGACCCCGCCAGAGGTCGAATCCGACGTCAACGCACTGTAAGCGAAACCTTCATTGCTCTCGGACAGGGTGGTTCCGTTTGCTGCGGCAAAGCGGGTTTCCGCACCATTCAACTGCAGGTTTGCACGCGTCGAAACGCTACCGATCATGGCCGCTTCACTTTCGACGTTGGACGAAGATGTGGCTGCGGTCGTCGAGGTTCCGTCGGACGTCGTGCTACCAAATTCGCCAGTGCCGAAAGCAGACCCGGAGAAGCCGGACGCACCTGTTGCCATACCTTCGGAAATAGCGGTGCCGGTCCCCACGAGAGACCCGTTCACAGTGACTGCACGGTCGAACGTGAACGTGCCAAGAACACCAGCATCGCTTACAGAGCCGGCTTGCCCGCCCTCGGGTGTCGTTTTTCCCGATGACGCATAGCCGGTGAAGCCATGCACAGAAGCGCTTTCCGCGACGCTCGCTGCGGCAGAGCCCACGCCGTTCACGCCAACGGTCGCACCAAACAGAAAGCCGGTGTCCTGCGGAGCCAGGAGTGCAACCCCTGCGGATGCCGACTGCGTGTTCGCCGAATCTTGGGCCATGGCGCCAGAAGCGGCCAAGCAGAGCGCCAATGCCGAAGTAACGTTTAGATATTTCATTTAGGTTCTTCCCATATTTACTTTATTACGAGACCGCGCGCAGCACGGTAATGGAGGTTCAATTCAACTCCAGTTTGCCATGCGTCACGACGACAGTAATGCAGGTAACACGCGCTCAGACCCTGATCGACAAATCTAAAGCCAATCTCACGCTATCTAAAGATGATGCTGATTACAGTTTGGCCAGCACACTGTATGCCGTTAATACCATTCTCAAACGCTTATGGTGTGTGCTGCATGAATAAAGTGAATTTTATATATCTGCAGCGGGAAAGCATGGCATTTAATCAAAAGATATGGTTGATCATACCAAAGCTTAGGAGCGATTATCGAAGCAACAGGTTATAACTATCGAGTACGGTTCGTCGACAGGCCTCTTTTGCCAACCACTCACGAAACCTCGACAGCCTGGCATGACGTTTCGTTGGCCGCCGGTCCCCAACCCGGCCTCGTGCACTCGGCGCCAGAGCAACACGGCGAACCGTACAATTTTTGAAGCAAGACAGTTTTGACAAGCGCCCCAAATGGACACCCTTGCCTTTTAATTGATTTTCTTGGCGCCAATACCGGCCAGCATCCAGCTGCGGAATACCGGCTTGCGCAAGGTCGCGTCAAAAATCGCACGGCGCTGATCCGAAGAATCATGATGCTTGACCGATTGCGACAGGAAAAGCACCGGAATGTCCGCGCAATCAAGGCGAAACGCCATCAACTCGTCCATGTAGGCGTCCAGATCATCGAACAGATCAAGATCGAATATGATGGAATCCGAATCGACAGGACCGCTTGAAGAAACGTATGCGGGCCACGGGCCACGGCACACATGCAGCTGGTTACAAGCGATTAATGCCCTGTGCCGCGACGAAACATCAGAACCTTTCCGCTTGTAAGCGGACCTTCCTTCTTCTGGTACGTCCGATCAACCTTGTTCTCGACAGTGGTATTGATCGCGACCTGCAGGCGGGCCATGGTTATCGGAGCGCGCAATGTAGCATCGCATATCGCTTTTCGATCTTCGCTCAGATCGTCGTTTGCGACTTTGGATGAAACAAGTACAACCGACATGTGCGGTCGGATTTCGCGAAAACTCTTGAGCGCATCTACTGCACTGAACAAGTCTCCAAAGGCATCGCCATTCACCACCAGCATGGAAACTGTTTCGTGAATGGCTGCAATGTCCAAAATGTCCTGTATTCTGGCCGCGAACGCGTTCAGTGAAAATTCAGAGCCTTCCAGATAACCAATCATGGCATCACTATCAGACTCGTCGAAACCCATGATGCAGATGCGACCAGGTCCTGAATTGGGGGATACCCGGCGTTCCGCTTCTGACCATAGGCGCGATTCGAGTTCCGAGATATCCTGAAATCTCGCACCGACCCGTCCAGAATTCGGATATTTGTCTTTCGCAACGCCACCAGCGACCAGGTCTTCAGGCGACAATTCATACCGCGGTCTGGATGTGGACAGATTCTGGATTTTCCTGCTTGTATCGCGAACACCTGCGAACAGGGAAACCACTCCGGCTTCCCAGAAACCGCCTCTTGTATCTTCAGCGCCAACCCGGCGCGTCCATTTCTTTGCGGCCACGGGAAAAGCGTCGTCAAAAATCAGAAAATCCACGTCAGCAGCCTCCCCAGTAGGTAAATCCAGAAAAGGAGACCAAGTAGTGCAAGAACCGCGAATAAAGATAAGACAAGAAGCGACGGATAACTTTCCAGATCGCTTTCGTACTTCTTCGGAATTTGCTCAAACTCCGAAAAACCCTTTATCTTGGAATTATAGGGATTCATGACGCCTCCAAATTCAAGACGACATTAACCATGTTTGCGTTGCGGAAGAATTGTATCTTTTGATTTCTGGAGTGCGAATTAGTTGTCGAGCGTGATCTCGACGGTCTTTATCAGGTCAACCGCGTACCTCGTCATGCACCTGGGGCCGCTCTTCAAAAATGCCGCCGTGACCACATGGTCTGACCGCTCAGATGATCTGGGTTTGCTTTGCAATCATAGCCGCTTGCGTGCGGTTCTTGGCGCCCAGCTTGGTGCATATGGAACGCATGTGCATCTTGACCGTCACTTCAGAGATCGACAAGTCATGGGCGATCTCCTTGTTGGACTGACCTGTCGAGGCACCGTACAACACCTTGAGTTCGCGCTCATTCAGCTTTAATGACACGTCGCTCGCCGGCTCTCGCTTGGCACGACTTTCCTGGGTGGTCTCGAAGAAACTGTAGGGAACGAACCGTTCTCCGGAAGCAACCAGACGCAGGGCGTTTTCCAGGGACTTGAGCGAAACTGATTTCGGGATGAAGCCCCGCGCCCCTTCCTCAAGCGCCCGCATCACAACCACAGGCGAGACAGAACCGGAAAAAAGGACAACCGAGCCGCCGGCATTCTCGGCAACGATCGATTTGATCGTCGACAAACCGTCCATGCCCGGCATGTTCAGATCAAGGAGCACGACATCGAAAGGTCCATCCGCCCTGATCCGCTCGCAGGCGGAGGCGAAACTGTTGGCCAGATGCACATCAAAGCCGCAATTTTCCAAAGGACGTACCATCGCATCAAGCAACAACTGATGATCATCCGCGATGAGAACATTTATGGAACCGGCTTCGGCCGTGGCTGTCGCGGCTTTAGTGTCTGTCGGCATTGATTTTTTTCTCGATCTGTGTGCTGGCTGTTGGCACCTCTCGTTTGAGATGCACTTATTCTGGTGGGGGGAAAAATCTTCAAAGAAGATCGACACTCGTCTCTTGTAACACTGGCTATCTATACTTTACGTCGGCCCGGGGAAGGCTGGCGCAACGCATGCGCACGACTTCTCTCAAATGAGCCAGTTTGCTATCTTAAGATAGCTTGAATTGGATCAAAGGTTGGAAAATTATCGGCCAAGAAAAACAACCTTTAGCCGAGCAAGGCAGAAGCCACCTGATATGACTGAACACAGAAAAAACAGACCGCCTTGGACAACTATCATCGCCTGCCTTCTTCTCGTGAGTGCGTTTACAATACTTGCTCAGGTTGCATCGGCAAAAAACGACGTGTCGTCACGGGAACACGTCCTTCTCCAAGTCAGTCCCACCTATAAACCTGGGGCAGATAGCCTGTCGGTCAACTTCGACCGCAGTCGGCTGGACGACTTGCCACAGCACGAGTTTACAACGTCGACCATATGGACGGTCGGAGACCTTTCGTTTTCGGGGCCCTCGCTCCTTGACATATTGGCCGCAGCCGATGTCAGCGGCAGCACGGTGCATCTTGTCGCGGCGAACGGATACGAAGTCAGAATGGCTTGGGAAGAGATCGAAGAAACGGTTCCCATTGTTGCCACGAAAATTGATGGCGCACCTTTCTCCGTCCGCGAAAAAGGTCCGCTCTGGGTTATCTTTCCCTATGATCTGGATGCGAGCTACCGGACCGAAGCGGTTTATGCCTTGAGTATCTGGCAGCTCACAGACGTGCGTGTTTCCAAGTGAAGCTATCGGTCCGGTTCACTGAAAGCGGACCTGACCAGGACGTACGGGTATCTTCCAGGCTGTGGTTCGGCATTCTGGTGCTCCTTTTCGTGGGGGTCGGGGCAACCGTCTTTGTAGGCTCATACGTCGTGAGGAACATGGTCCAAACAGGACAGGAGTCGCTCGATAACCGGACCTGGGTCTTCGCGCAGCTGGAAGTAGATTATTTTCGCTTTGAAACGGCACTTCATGACGCGATCAACGCCGACCAGTTGTCCCCCGGAGTCATGCGTCCGCTTCGTCACGCTTTTGACATCTATTATAGCCGTGTCGAAACAGTCAACGCGAGCAATTCCCTGTTTGACGCAGGCGATCCCAGTGGGCTTGCTCTTCAGTCCGGCATCGCGCGTACAATGCGCCACCGCGACGCTCTGGCAGGGTTGATAGACCAGATCGAGATCCCGACACGGGAAGAGCTTGTGGATATTCTCGCCCTGTCCAAGGAGGTGCTGCCGACACTGCGCGAGGTTACCACGGGTGCGTTAATGCAATTGACCCGTCGCTATAGCGAAACCCGTCAAAAAGAAGAGATGGCGGTCACGCAGTTTATCGCCCTCTCCTCTGTTCAGGCTTTGGTCCTGTTCGCCATCGCGATTTTGGCCATTCGGTTGGCCAGCAAGCTTCGCATCCGCGCCACAACCATGAAGCGCATCGGGGACAGCTTCAAGAATATTGTCGAAGCCTCGCTTGACGGGGTCGTATTGCTGTCATCGAAAGGGAAGATCCTAAGCTACAACACGGCTGCTGCGACTATTTTCGATTGTCACGATACCGGTGTCGTTGGCCAATCACTGGCCGACATCGCACTGCCCCGTCTCAGGCATAGGGCTTTCAAATCAGACCCGACCGCATTCATGAACAGCGCCCTTGGCGTATTTGCAAAACGAAGCCGCCTTCGAACACAGTTGAAGACCTGCCGAGGCCGGATGTTCAATGCCGAAGTCGCGCTTGCACAGCACGAAGATACTTTCGGCCGCTCGATCATCATCGCTTTCGTCCGCGATCTGGAAGACATAGTCGCGCACGAGAATGACCTCAAGCGGGCACGCGACAAGGCTTTGCAATCGACGGCCGCAAAAGGTCGGTTCCTGAACATGATGAGCCACGAAATGAAGACTCCCCTGCACGGAGTCATCGCGTCACTGGACCTTCTGCAAGGCGATGACCTGTCCCCCGATGATCACGAAAATCTTCAGATCGCGCGGGACTCCGCGGCAGCCGCACTGGCGCAGGTAGAAGATGTACTGGCCATCAGCAGCAATGAGGCCGGAACCCCGGACACCACACCCCTCAAGCCATTCGACCCTGTGGAAGTCGCCAAGCTCATTGTCGGCCAAGCGCGGCTGAAAGCGCGAAATAAGGACGTGACGGTTGCCTACACAATAACCGAAGATGGCGGTGACAGCTGCATCCTGGGCCGCGAGGAGGCGTTTCGGCGGGCCGTGGCAAACCTCGTCGATAATGCCGTCAAATTCACCGAGAGCGGAACCGTCAAGGTCCACCTTGTCTACGGTCCGGAAGACGCATCGGGCCGTCGGCTGACTGTAAAAGTTTCGGACACTGGACCGGGTATCGCACCAGATGTTCAAGACCGCGCATTCGAGGATTTTCAGACGGTTTCCGAAGGCTCAGCGCTAAGGCACGCGGGCAGCGGCCTTGGGCTTGGAATCGCAAGGCGCGCAGTTATGCGCATGGGCGGTATCCTGCATCTGGACAGTCGCAAGAACGAGGGCAGCCATTTCAGCTTTGACATACCCGCGCCTCCGGTTCCGAAACCGCACCTCACTCGTATCGAACCGCAGGTTGGAGAACATGCGCCGCCATTGCACAGGACAGAGG
The DNA here is from genome assembly GCF_051859345.1 of Marivita sp. Lineage (GTDB taxonomy): Bacteria > Pseudomonadota > Alphaproteobacteria > Rhodobacterales > Rhodobacteraceae > Marivita. The sequence continues at coordinate 9,391 of NZ_JBHYFV010000006.1, forward strand.
CATTCACTCGCGCCTTGGTGGTCGACGATAACGCTGCAAATCGGATCCTGATGCAAAAGATGTTGGAGCGCCTTGGCTACTCGGTCCAATGCGCCGAAAACGGAGAGCATGCCGTTGAACTGGCCGATGCGTGGCGCTTCACCTTGATCCTGATGGACATTCAGATGCCGGGATTGGACGGGTTCGAAACCGCTATGGCCATTCGCGCCGGCAGCTCTTCGCGCGACGCGGTGATCCTAGGAGTCACTGCCAACCTGGCATCTCAGGACGCGGAACGCTTCAAGGTTTCGGGTATGCAAGAGATGCTTGCCAAACCTTTGACCATTGGTCAGCTCAGCGAGAAGGTCTCGCACCATATCGATGGAACGAAAGATGGCACTTGGTCCGGTTTATCTGGTGTCGAGGCCATCGAAGCGTCGGATCAATTCGTGATTTCCGCCACATCGGGCAACCTTTCGTTTATCTCCGAGAGCATGGAGTGCGCCGAGTTTGAAGGCTGGCTGCATGCCTGTTTCGACGAAATCAGGCGTGCGCTTGACGCCGCAGCGCGCGACGAACCCGACTGTCTCTAGGCCATTCACAAAGCTGCGGGAACGGCCGCATTCATCGGCCTGCCAGGACTTCAGGCCGCGCTGAACCAGATGGAGGTCGCCTCGACCCAAACGGACACTGGTCTGTTCACTTCAGCGCTCTTCGAAGCCTCAGAAATCTTTCGGAAGATTCGAGTTGATCTTTCGGGCAATAACGATGCGGATAACCGCAGAAATTCTCTTTTGAACGTTTGATATGATCGCCGGACCTTCGTAGATTCGCGATATGGGGAATGTCCGACGCGTTACCCACCGTGCTTTTGATAGTCTCGAACAGTGTGCCCACCTGGTCGCCGTCTATCGCATGCCGTGACGCGTTCAGCCCATTAATACCGCCTGAAACTGTCCGGTGACTGTCGCCCTTGGGATATCCGACACGCACCGGACATTTTTTTGCGCCAGATTACGTCATGCACGGGGGGAATACCCAAATTGTGGTGTCGCCGAGGTCTCCCGCACCATCGCCAAGGGCGCACATGCCGTTCTCGTGCTCGACAGTGATGCCGGATGGCATGGCGCCAAGTCCCCGAAGGTGCCCGATAACATCACCACCGCGCGCTCGATTACCGCCCGAGAATATGCCAAAACGGTCAAAGTCTAAGGCCGTTGGTATGAGACCAGGTTTTTCGCGGTTTATGTGTTGAACAGGAAGTGCAGGACGTCGCCATCCTTGACGACATAGCTTTTGCCTTCGGCGCGCATCTTGCCGGCCTCTTTGGCCGGGCCTTCTCCACCCAGCGTGATGTAGTCGTCATAGGCGATGGTTTCAGCGCGGATAAAGCCCTTCTCGAAATCGCCGTGGATCACGCCTGCGGCCTGCGGGGCCAGGGTGCCCTGCGGGATTGTCCAGGCGCGGGCTTCCTTGGGGCCGACGGTGAAATAGGTTTCGAGATGCAAAAGCTCGTATCCGGCGCGGATCACGCGGTCCAGACCCGGTTCATCAAGGCCCATCTCGGACAGGAATTCCTGCGCTTCGTCGGCATCCAGCTGGCTGATCTCTTCTTCGATCCGGGCCGAGATCACCACATGGCTGTTGCCCTGTGCGGCGGCCATCTCGCCCACCGCGTTCGACATCGCGTTGCCGTCGGCTGCGTCCGCTTCCGAGACGTTGCACACATAAAGCACCGGCTTGGTCGTCAGCAGTTGCAACATGTCCCACGCCCTGCGGTCCTCGGCATCCACGGGCACGGTGCGGGCCGGCCTGCCCTCTTCCAGTGCCGCCAGTGCAGCGCGCATGAGGCGTTCCTGAAGCACGGCTTCCTTGTCACCGCCGCGCACTTTGCGGGTGATGTTCTGAAGACGCTTGTCGATGCTTTCGATATCGGCAAGCATCAGTTCGGTTTCGATCGTTTCCGCGTCCGCCACCGGATCAACCCGACCATCTACATGCACAACATCGCCATCTTCGAAACAGCGCAGGACGTGGGCAATGGCATCCACTTCGCGGATATTGGCAAGGAACTGGTTGCCCAGCCCTTCCCCTTTGGAGGCACCCTTCACGAGGCCTGCGATGTCCACAAAGGTGATCCGGGTGGGAATGATCTGCTTTGACGTCGCGATCGCGGCCAGTTTGTCGAGCCGTGCATCGGGCACGGCAACATCGCCGACATTGGGCTCGATCGTGCAGAAAGGAAAGTTCGCCGCCTGCGCCGCAGCCGTCTTGGTGAGCGCGTTGAAGAGCGTCGATTTGCCCACATTGGGCAAGCCCACGATACCTACCTTGAAACCCATGCCCGTCTCTCCTGCGCTGGCGAAGTCGCGCCGCTTCTATGCGGTCGTGCCCTGTCCTGCAAGGCGGCTGAAAGCCGGAAGGATGCGCAGCCAGAACCGGTGGTTGAGCAGTACGGCGGCAACCGCAAGACCGACCACCAGGCCGCCCCAGACTCCGGCGCCTCCCCAATTCAGCACAAAGCCCAGAACATAGGCAGCGGGCAGGCCCAAACCCCAGTAAGACAGTGCGGCAAACCACATCGGCACCCGCGTATCCTGCACGCCGCGCAGCAGGCCAAGGGCCACCACCTGCGCGCCATCGACGACCTGAAAGATCGCGGCGAGGACAAGCAGGACAAGCCCCACCTGAATGATCTCGGCCCGCGCCGGATCATCGGGATCAAGGAAGATCGAGATCAGCGGTTCGGGGATCAGGACAAACAGGACAACCGTCACTAGTGACACCAGCCCCGACAACCCAAGCGCCACCGTGCCGCCGCGCGCCATGTGGTTCCAGTCGCCTCGCCCGAAGGCATTGCCCGCCCGCACGGTTGCGGCGTTGGAAAGGCCCAGATGCAGCATGAACATCATCGACGCCAGTTGCAGCGCAATCCCATGGGCCGCCAGCGGAACAGTGCCCAGCCAGCCCATCATGATCGCCGAAGCGGCGAAGAGTCCGACCTCGGACAGAGTCGTCAGGCCGATGGGCCAACCCAGACGGAACACCGTTGCAAACATGTCCCAGTCCGAATTCCAGATCCGCTGGAACAGGGAATGCTGCGGCACGAGAATCCAGATATAGCCGACCGTCACCAGCGCCGAAAACACATGGGTGCTGAGCGACGCGATCGCCGCCCCTTCAAGTCCCAGCTCCGGAAATCCGAAATTGCCGAAGATCAGCGCATAGTTCATCACCGCGTTGAAAGGCACGGCCACCACTGTGACCCAGAACACCACCTGAGTCCTTTCCAATGCGGCCAGGTAGCTTTTGAGCGTCATCGTCACCAGCGCGGGCAACAGGCCAAAACCAAGCACCCGCAGGTAGACCTGTGCCTCGGCGGCAATCTGGGGCGTCTGTCCCAGCGCCCGCAGCACCGCGTCCGACCACCAGAGCAGCGGAAACACCGCCGCACAGAACAGCGCGGACAGCCAAAGCCCCATCCGGGTCGAGCGGCGCACGCTTTGGTCGTCGCCTTCGGCTTGATACTTGGCGACCATCGGCATCACCGCCCATGCAAAGCCGGAACCGGCCAAAAACAGGGTCATGAACAATGTACTGGCCAGCGTGACTGTCGCCAGCGCCTCGGCCCCGTACCAGCCGACCATGATCGTGTCGGTCAGGCCGATCGCCATCTGGGACATGTGTCCGCCGACCAGCGGCAGACCAAGCACCAGAATAGCCCTGACATGGGCCGGATATGTCATGACAGTCGTTTGCATCACGCGGCCTTAGCGACCGGTTCACAATGCCGCAAGACATTTCCGACCGGGGCGGGTGTCGGGGCGGACAGCCGCGTATCGAAACACGCCAGACATGGCGTCACAGCGCCCGCAGCAGGAACTGCCCGGCAAGCGCCGCGATGACCAGCCCCGCGCCGGTTTCGATCAGCCCCATCATCCGCACCGCCTGCGGCCCACCGGCCAGCCGTGCCAAGGCGCCCTCCCGGAATGTCACCGACGCGACGGCGGCCGCTAGCGTCACGCTTGCGGTGCCAAGCCCCATCGCCAGAGTGCCCAGAATCCCCGCCAGATCAATCTCCATCCGCACGGCGAGGATCAGCAGGAACAGCGCCCCGGTGCAGGGCCGGATCGCAATTGCCCCGATCAGCAGAACCGCATCGCGCAGGGATTGTACCTGTCCGGCCTGTTCTGCGGTTGGCCCATGGGCATGGCCGCAAGAATCGCAGACACCGTCTTCGTGCGTATGGGAATGATCGTGCCTGTGGCCGGAGACCCTTGCGTCTTTCCAGAGTCGCAGCGCGCCGCGCAGGGCCAGCCAGACTCCAATCGCGCCAATGGCCGCGTAGCTGATCGGGGCGAACCAGTCTTCTGCCGCGCCCACGAGATCTTCGCGCCCCAGTCCCAAAATCCAGACCCCGGCATAGACCAGAACAATGGCTGTCACCGCCTGCGCGAGGCTCGACAATACGGCCAGCACCGACAACCGGGTAAGGGCCACGCGGTTCGCCACGCCGTAGCCGCTGATCAACAGCTTGCCATGGCCCGGCCCGACCGCGTGAAAGAACCCATAGCCGAAACATACCGCCATCAATGCCGCGATTGCGCCCGGCTCTTGCGCCCGCAGCGCGCGAAGACTCCGTGCCATTCCGCTTTGCGCCGTGCGCTGACCCTCGGCCGCCCAACGCTCAAGCAAGAACGCGCCGTCAAAGGCCCAGAGCCAGACCGCAAGGGCCACAACCGCGACGGCTGCTAGTTGGAGGGCTGTGCGCATGAGATCGTGACCGTATCGGAAAAATGGACACCGACGCGCATCTCGTTGAAGACGTCTTCCATGGAACCGCCGTCCAACTCGGCCTGAACCGCCGCCTGCGCCTCTTCCTGGTTGGGATCGGTCACGGTGGCGGTGCAATCGGGTGCGGTCAGCGTCACACCTTGCGTCACATCATAAGCCACGTAATAGGTCGGATCATATTGCAGCACTTCCAGACCCTCGGTCGGAACGGCCGGGATTTCGCGGAAATGCGTGGCGGTGATAAAGCCGTCTTCAACCGAAACCCCAACCGGGCGCGGTCGCGGCATCTCGATCTTTTGGCCATTGGAATAGACGTAAAGATCGCCCTCGAACCCTTCTGGCCATTCGATCAGGTCAAAGCCGTGAAGCTGGTCAAGCTCTGCCTCGGTCAGAACGCTGTCGCCATCCGGATCAAGCCCGTAATCCTCGAGGATCAGGAGCGTGAAGAAATCGTCATAGGTCCACGTCACCGTCACACCGGTCACTTCGGACTGGTCATTCACCTCGAACCGAAGTGCGGTATCCACAAAAATGTGCGGATGCGCGCCAAGCGGCGCGGCAACCAGACCAAGAGCAAGGGCGCAGTAAGCATATTTCATGTTTTCCGGAGGTACGTCGCTCTGGGCGTTAAGGCAAGATCATCCAACCGGCAGCGGCAATGAATTGCCCATCCCTCAGCTTGCCGTCTTGCGGCTTTCGGGATGCAGCGACGTTCCCAGAATATGCTCGGAGCTGTGGACCACATGCCCGGCCCCGCCAACGATCAGCGGATCGGGCGGTTGCGCGATCTCGTAATCCTTGTCGGGATACTCCAACGTTGACAGGAAATGCCGCATGCAGTTCAGCCGCGCGCGTTTCTTGTCGTTGGATTTGACGATGGTCCAGGGTGCATCGGCAGTGTCGGTGTAAAAGAACATCGCCTCTTTCGCTTCGGTATAATCGCCCCATTTATCAAGGCTTGCCTTGTCGATCGGGGACAGCTTCCACTGCTTCAGAGGATCGGTCTCGCGGCTGGCAAAGCGTTTCCTCTGTTCTTCCTGCGTGACCGAGAACCAATATTTGTAAAGCCGGATGCCAGACCGCGTCAGCATGCGTTCGAGATCAGGCGTCTGGCGCATGAATTCCAGGTATTCACCCGGTTCGCAGAACCCCATCACCCGCTCGACCCCGGCGCGATTGTACCATGACCGGTCATAGAGCACGATTTCACCCGCCGTCGGCAGGTGTTCGATATAGCGCTGATAATACCATTGGCCGCGTTCCTGATCGGTGGGCTTGTTCAGCGCCACCACCCGTGCGGCACGCGGATTGAGATGTTCGGTAAAGCGCTTGATCGTGCCGCCCTTGCCCGCCGCATCGCGCCCCTCGAACAGCATGACGAATTTCTGTCCCGCCTCCTGCGCCCACAACTGCACCTTGAGAAGTTCGGACTGAAGCGCCGCCTTTTCGGTCTCGTAGGCGCGGCGCGACAATCTTGTGGTATAGGGATATTTGCCGGTCTCGAACGCGCGGCGTACCTGATCCGCAGTTGCCGCCTTTTTTGTGTCGGATGACGGCGTCTGAGGTGCGTTGGCCAACTGCATGTCGGCTGTCACCTCGGCGGGAAGGACGGATGGTGTTTTCATGCGGTGCTCCGGGAGTGGTGTATCATCGCACAAAGTTTAACCCGATTTGGATAGGATCACTTTGACACGCATCAAGTCAGGCCGCGCGTGCCCCATTGATTTTCCCCGTCAACTCCGGCAATCGGTGCCGATACCCAAGGAGACCGCCATGACCCGTATCGACGCCAAATTCGCCGCGTTGCGCCGCGAGCGCAAAAAAGCCTTTGTGTCTTATGTGATGGCGGGGGATCCGGATTTCGACACGTCGCTCGCGCTGGTCAAGGGTCTGCCGGCTGCGGGAGTGGACATCATCGAACTGGGTTTGCCCTTTACTGACCCGATGGCCGATGGCAGCACGATCCAGCTTGCCGGGCAACGCGCGCTTGAAAGCGGGATGACGCTGGACCGCACGCTTGAACTGACGCGTCGGTTCCGCGAGGGTGACAACACCACCCCGATCGTGATGATGGGATATTACAACCCGATCTATTCGCGCGGGGTGGACCGGTTTCTGGAACAGGCGAAAGTGGCCGGCATCGACGGTCTGATCATCGTTGACCTGCCGCCCGAGGAAGACGACGAGCTGTGCATCCCGGCGCAGGCAGCGGGGTTGAACTTCATTCGTCTGGCGACACCCACCACCGATGACAAACGTCTGCCCAAGGTGCTGCAAAACACCTCCGGCTTTGTCTATTATGTCTCCATCACCGGCATCACCGGCGCCGCCGAGGCACAGGCCGCCGATGTCGGCCCCGAAGTGGCGCGGATCAAGTCGCAGACCGATCTGCCGGTGATCGTAGGTTTCGGAATCCGCACGCCCGACGCATCACAGGCCATCGCGGGTGTGGCGGATGGCTGCGTCGTCGGATCCGCCATCGTCGCGGAACTGGCGAATGGCAAACCGGTGAGCGACGTTCTGGCCTTCGTCAAATCGCTGTCTGACGGCGCGCATCGCGCCTGAACGGCATGCCAGATACGTAGACGTTCGGCTTTCGAAATGCGCGGTCGTCTTGAGCGACTGACTTTAGTCCCGCACCGCGTCCATCCGCTTGCGCAATCGCGCCAATGTAGCGATCACCTCGACCAGTTCCTCGCGGTTCAGCGTGTCTGAAAACGCAGCGACATCCGGCGCAAGGCCAGCGATGGCATCCTGGCGGAACCTGCGCCCGGCCTCCGTCAGCCAAACCTGTTTGCTGCGCGCATCCTCGGGATTGGCGCGCATCTCGACCAACCTGCGCTTTTCCAACCCTGCCAGCGTGTGGGTCATGCTGGTCTTGGGCACCTGAAACGCGCGGGCCAGTTGCAGGGGCGTGCGTCCGTCCTGCACCCGGATCAGATGGTTGATCACCGCAAATTGCGGCAACACCATCCCATCCGGCAGCCGCGCCTCGAACGCGGTGCGGCTCAGCTGGTTGATGATGCCGATTTCGTTGAACAGTTGGAAATAGAGTCCGGTCAATTCCGGCGCAGCATTGGTGTCAGGCATTCTTGGGTATTGGCCTCATCCGGGTGTCCAGCGGCCAGCGCGGTGTGCGCGGCGTCACCGAAGCGTACCCCAGAAGTCCAAGCATTTGAACAGTGCCGCCGACAGGCGCATAGGCATCATGGATAGCCGCATAAGGCGCGGCCATTTCCTTGTATTCCTGCAACGCCTGACTGACTGGCCGCACCCCCAGCCCGGCACCCGTAGCGGCCAGGTTAAGCTGCACCCAGCGCGCCCCGGTTGCGATCTGGTCCGCGCGCGTGTTTCCCGCACTGGTCAGCATCACCAATCCGGCAGCCGAAGCAATGGCGTCCACCGTGCCCTGAATCGCGCCCTGTGCCGCCATCGTGGTCGGATCAAGCGACGCCTCGCGGGTCAGTATGCCGGTCTTGCCCAACAGGTCGAACATCGTGCCTCCAAGGTCGATGCCATCGGGCTGCGCGTTGATCTCTGCCTTGCCGATCCGCACGAGGTCGATGCTCTCCTTCCAGGCATCATAGGTTGCGGCCTCTATCAACCACGCCTCGGTCGCAAGTTCCCGCAAGGCCGCCGCTTCATCATCCGTTGCGAGCAGATCGACGCGGGGTGTGATCGTTGCAACCGCCGCCGCATCAAGCGGACGGTCCGCGAAAACCTCTTTATGTGACCGCCGCTCAAGGACATGCGCAAAAAGCGGATCGGGTTGCGCTGCGCCCTCTACAAATCGGCAAACTGCGACCGGGCCGGTTTCGCCGTCCGGGAACAAGGTCTGGTCAATGCCAAACCCCTCTTCGGCGGCCGCCATGCGCATCAGGTCCAGAAAGCACCCCATGCCGATGGTCAATTGCCGTGCAAACGGATCGGTCACAGGCAGATCGCGGGCTGGGTCGCGCCAGATGTGCACGGCATCGTCGCCCACCAGTTCCGCCTCCCACGGCTGACGGTTGTGCGGGTTTGGCGCCAAGAGCGCATAGGACATCGCGCGCAGGCGGGGATCGGGATACTGGCCTGCCATGTCCCACGGGGCCAAAGCCTTGGTGGGTGTGCGGGTGGCGGCGAACTGACCAAGGCCAGCAACCGCCGCGACAACGGTGCCGCCGCCGATCAGTCCAAGTGTTTTTCGACGGGAATACGTCATGTGCCTCTCCTTTGGTTCGATATCGCACTATTTAGTACGATATCGAACCAGTCAATCCCAAAGTGAAAAGTTCATCTGGACAAAAATGCCGCGTTGCGCGACTTGATTGGTATTGGTAAACAAAACTAACCAATACTCCGAAAGGCCGCGCCATGCCCGTGATCACCGAAATCGAAGACCTCCGCCGCATCTACAAACGCCGGGTGCCCAAGATGTTCTTCGACTACACGGAATCGGGCAGCTGGACCGAACAGACCTTCCGCGAGAATTCGTCGGATTTCGACAAGATCTACCTGCGCCAACGCGTGGCCATCGACATGGAAGGCCGCAAAACCGCATCAAAGATGATCGGCCAGGATGTGGCGATGCCGGTGGCGCTTGCCCCGGTCGGGCTGACCGGCATGCAGCATTTCGACGGTGAGATCAAAGCGGCCAAAGCGGCGGAACAATTCGGCGTGCCCTACAGCCTGAGCACCATGTCGATCTGTTCCATCGAAGACGTGGCCGAGAACACGTCAAAGCCGTTCTGGATGCAGGTCTACACGCTCAAGGACGACGATTTCATGCAGCGCCTGTTCGACCGCGCCAAGGCCGCCAAGTGTTCGGCGGCAATCATAACGGTCGATCTGCAACTGCTGGGCCAGCGCCACAAGGACGTGAAGAACGGCCTTTCCGCGCCCCCCAAACTGACCCCCGCATCGGTCACCAACATGATGACAAAGGTGCAGTGGGGTCTGGGCATGTTGCAGACCAAACGGCGGTTCTTCGGCAATATCGTGGGCCACGCAAAGGGGGTCAAAGACCCCTCTTCGCTGTCGTCCTGGACCGCGCAGGCGTTTGACCAATCGCTGAACTGGGACCGCATTCGGCAGTTCCGCAAGATGTGGGACGGTCCGCTGATCATCAAGGGCATCATGGATCCGCGCGATGCGTTGGAGGCACTGAATGTCGGCGCGGATGCGATCATCGTGTCGAACCACGGCGGGCGGCAGCTTGATGGTGCGCTGAGTTCGATTCGCGCGCTAGAGCCGATCATGGACGCGGTGGGCGACAAGATCGAAGTGCATCTGGACAGTGGCATCCGGTCGGGTCAGGACGTGCTCAAGGCGATGGCGATGGGGGCCAAGGGAACCTATATCGGCCGCGCCTATGTCTACGGGCTGGGGGCCAATGGTCAGCAGGGTGTGACCGATGCGCTGAACGTGATCCACAAGGAACTGGAAGCGTCGATGGGGCTGTGCGGTCGCACGGATATCAACACGCTCGACCGCGATATCCTGATGATCCCCAAGGGGTTTTCAGGCGATTGGGCGGAATAGGCAGGGCACACGATGTTGCCCCGCGCCCGGAAAATCCGGGTCGGAGGTCAAGCGTCCCCCTCGAGGTTTTGCCCGAGGCGTATGGATGTTCATTTAAAGAAGCGGCGCCGCTCTTTGGGCCTGACCGTTCTCTCATACTCCGGGTGTCCCCGGGACCTGTGCCCGTCTCCGGGCCTGCGTGAAACCGGTCTCTCATGGTCGGCCTTGCGGCGATTGAGAGAATGTCAGTCATCTGTCGCGGCGTGGGAGTGACCCTGCCCGCTCGGTGCGCACCGTGGGGGTGGTATGGCGCAGTCTTCCTTACCGATTTCGAAATGGTCCGTTCGGTGCAAAGACCTTTGCACAGGTCTTGGCCTCTTTTTGAAAACTGCGGCCAATCCCGTTCGAACAGAATTCCGGCTCAACCCGCGCGCAGGGATGCAAACCGTGACAACAGCGGCAACAGCAGCAGCGTGACACCGAACAACAGCACTCCGATCACGAAGAACGACGTCGCCAGTCCAAACCCTTCGGACAGGAAGCCCATCAACGGTGGTCCGATGAAGAACCCGGCATAACCCACAACCGAAATCCGCGAGATCGCATGGCTGCGATAGCGGTTGGGCACCATGCGTCCGATCCAAGCATAGGCCATCGGCGCCATCACCGACACACCCAGGCCAAGGATGGAAAACCCGAGATACGCAACGGACAACGTCGGCGCGGTTGCCGCGATACAGGCCCCGATCCCGGCAGTGATCGATGCCCAACGGATCACGGCACGCTCCGACACGCGATTCGCCACCACCTGACCGGCCAGCCGCCCCATCGCCATCGTGATGCCAAGAAGGGCCGGACCAAGGGCGCCCTGCGCCGCGCCTGCACCAAGGTTGCGTTCCAGATGCAGGGCCGACCAGCCTTCGGTGGCCTGTTCCGACATGAAGGCGATGAGGATGATCATTCCCCCCGGCAAGAGCAACGTCCAGGGCAGCGGCGCAACCTCGACCCCGTCCTCGTCGGACTCTGCATCGACAACTGGGGCGGCTGCGGCCTGCAGGACCAACAGGCCGATCGCGATGCCCGATCCGGTCAGGATGGCACTGGGGCCGAACCCGCCCTCGCGGGCGAGACCGGTCGCAACCGCGCAGATCGCATAGGCCACCGAAAACACCGCGTGATTGAGGTTCATCAGACTGCGCCTTACTTGCGCCTCAAGCGCGCTCACCCGGGCGTTCATTGCCACGTCAAGCGTCCCCGAAGCCATCGTCACGCACAGCATTCCCAGCGTGAACGTGACCCCGTTCAGCGCGTGTCCGGGCAGCAACGTTGCCACCGCAAGCGAAGCCGTCAGGACCGCCAGCGCCCGCGTTCCCAGCGCCCGCTCGGCCAGGGGGGCCAGCCACATCGCCAACACCGCACCGATCGAGGTGATCAGGAGCGCCACACCAAACTGACCGTCCGACAGCCCGACCTGCGGCTTGAGCACGGGCACCAAGGCCGCGAAGGTGCCCCAAAAGACACCAACAGCAGCGAAACCGGCCGCCGGTCCACGACTGAGATAAAGATCACGCAAGAGGCTCATGTCGCAGCCAGTGCCACGCCGCCCGCAACGGGTCCAGCCCACAAACGGCACGAATCGCGCGAAATCTGCTTTCTTGTCCCTTGTCTTGTCGGCCAATCCGGTCTATCGCGCACGCTTCACGCGGGGTGACAGCCTTGGAGGCACCCTGCCCTTACAATTTGGAGAATTAACATGGCTGGTGAGATTCCTGATCTCGTAGCTCTGGAACGGACGGGGACAGGCAAGGGCGCCGCTCGTCAGGCACGCCGTGATGGCATGGTTCCGGGCGTTGTTTTTGGCGGCGACAAAGATCCGCTTGCGATCAACATTCCCTTCAACGTCCTGCTCAAGCGCCTGAAGAAAGGCCGCTTCAAGTCGACGCTGTTCAATCTTCAGGTCGAAGGCAAGGAAGATGTGCGCGTGATCTGCCGTGAAGTGCAGCGCGACGTGGTCAAGGACCTTCCGACTCATGTCGATTTCATGCGTCTGCGCCGCACGACCAAGATCAACCTGTTCATTCCCGTTGAATTCATCAACGAAGGTGCAGCGCCCGGTCTCAAGCGCGGTGGCGTCATGAACGCGGTTCGCCCCGAAGTGGAACTGGTTGTGACAGCGGGTGACATCCCCGAAAAGCTGACCGTCGATCTGACCGGTCTGGACATCGGCGACACGGTGACAATTTCCGACATCACCCTGCCGGAAGGCACCAAGCCGACCATCGACCGCGACTTCGTGATCGCCAACATCTCGGCTCCGTCCGGCCTGCGCGCCGCTGACGACGCCGAGGCTGCTGAAGCCGAAGCAGACGAAGTTCCGGCAACCGAGCAGTCTGAAGACTGATTTGGCATCGCAGAGTATGGAAAGCTCCACCTTAACGGTGGGGCTTTTTTGCATTTTTATGGGCGTTGCGGCACCGTGTCCCAACTGGCAGCCAACGCAAGACGGTCGACTCGTTTAAACACTCAGAACCTTTCCCGGAAGGTGGTTTCCGACATGATGCACACGTCGTTAGGCAGCACGTTCTCATATACACGACGCGGTGTGTTTACATCCGGTGCCAACCATAAGTAATCGAATCTTATTTTCCCTACCGTTGGAGCGGCAAACATTTTGTCCGACTTCTGAAAGAACGACATTGCGAGTTGCACCGTCGGTGCGGTCGACCCGAGGAACGCCACCACATTCGAGTACCGAGCGCGGCCTGATGACATGGCCTCGACATATTTCACAACGATCAACATTCCGTCCTGTGGGTACTCTTTCTGGGCTTTCTGCAACTGTGCCCGAAGCCGGTCCCCGGACAGCTGATCCAGCACCTGCTTTTTGATGCTCTGGTCATAGAATGACTCCGAAAGTGACGCGAATGCGTCTGCGACGGATCGAGCCTTGGCGAGTCGTCGGTTAACCGAATTGAATACCGCGTGTTCCCGGTGTCTGTCCCGGATGAGCGTGATCGCCCGTGGAGTCGTATTTTCCAATTTTAACCTTTTCGTTAGGTCTTGGGTCAAACAGAAGTAAAATCACCCAACGGGAGACTTCAATACTGCGATGGAACTCGACTATCGGAAACCTCGCTGGCAACGTCTATGAAAATTAACCCTGATCTCCGCCAGTGATGTGCCTGATCGCACATTCGCCATTATTTTGGCCCAGTTTCAATTGAACACTTTCAAAATGATCTTAGAATATGGATTCGGAAAGCATTTGAATGAGGTTTGAATGGAACGGTTTTTTTGGCTAGTCAGACTGTTTGTCGCAGCATTATTTCTGTTTTATTCGTCATCAGATGCACATGCCGAAAAACGTGTGGCATTCATTGTGGGTAACGGTGCTTACGATCACGCCCCGTCGCTCGACAACCCCGTGAACGATGCAACGGCAATGTCACAAAAACTCAAGCAGATGGGTTTTCTGACGGTCGAAGGGTTGGATCTCAACCACTCTGACTTCGAAAGCCGGATCCGCGACTTCGCAAAGCTATCGAGTGATGCTGATGTGGTGGCGTTCTTTTACGCCGGGCACGGAATTGCTGTTGATGGCGTAAATTACCTGATCCCTGTCGACGCCAAATTCGAGGACGAAACTGCACTAGATTTCGAGGCGATCTCGGTGGACTTCGTCGCCAAAATGATGCGGCGCGCCGGTGGAGTGAGCCTGTTGTTCCTTGATGCGTGTCGCAACAACCCACTGGCCGGAACTTTGTCGCGATCAATGGGCCAATCCGCGCGGTCCACGGTATCCAGCGGCCTTGCCGAGATGAAACTTGAAGACCCGGGCAAGGGTTTGGCCATCGCGTTTGCGACATCGCCTGGCGAGATCGCTCTTGATGGGACCGGAAACCATTCACCGTTCACGGCTGCACTTCTAAGTCATATCGACGCCCAGAACATCGACTTCACCGAGGTGATGAGCCGCGTGACGGGCCAAGTTTATGAAGAAACCGGGCAGTCGCAGCGACCTTGGTTGAACACATCCCTGACTGGTCCGGTCGTTCTGAATCCCATCGCTCAGGTCACTTTGTCCTCCCAAGACACAACTGGCGCTGCTGTCGGAGGAACGGCAATACATTCGCTCGAAACCGAAAAACTCGTCTTTGACATGGCACGGGAAAGCGGTCGTATCAGCGATTACAAGGCCTTTCTCACGACATTCCCGAACGGAGTTTTCGCGGCCTTTGCTCGCAACGAAATTCTTATTCTCGAACAACAGCTAGTCGATCAAAGCATGGCGGCGCTGAAGACGACCGAGACTTCGGAAGACGTCCAGATCAGGTCAGTTAATCCCGGCGCGTTGATCCCGTCTCCGGAAATCCTTGTCTTGCCGGCGAACGAAGTAACGCAAAATGCAATGGGAATGGACTGGAAAATGCGACGTGAAATTCAGGCGCGTCTTAACCTTGCTGGTCACGATGTTGGCCGCCCAGACGGAGCCTTTGGCCCGAAGACACAACGTGGTATTCTGGCCTGGCAGACGGATTGGGGCTTTTCCCCAACTGGGTATTTCAATCAGCAGCAATACGTCTTCCTGGTGACGGAAACCCGCGACAGTTATACCACTTGGGCAATAAATAATCCGGTTTCACAGCCTAAGAAAAAGGCCCCGCCGAAAAAGCCGAAACCCAGAAAGTCGCAGAATGACAATGGCGTGGGAGCCTTTCTTGGCGGAGTCGCAGCGGGAATCCTGTTGTCCCGCTAACAAATCCTGATCCCGTCGCCGCGCCAGGCGCATTTGGATTTCGACGAACGAAAGAACGTTGCGGCCCTGCCATCCGGCGGGGCCGTCTTTGTTTCGGGGGCCAAGATCCCCGGCTTGACACGCTGCACAGGCGATGTGCCGGTCGGACAAAAACTTAGCCAATCATCAAAGTTTTTCTTGCCCGGTTGCTGGAGGTCCATTAGTAAGAGACATGGCTAAGTATGATGCCGACCTCTCGATTCTGTTTCACGCCCTGGCGGACCCGACCCGGCGGTCCATCCTGACGCGGCTGGCCAGCGGACCCGCACCGGTAAGCGAACTCGCGGCGCCCACCGGGCTTCGGCTGCCAACGGTGATGCGTCATCTTTCGGTGCTGGAAGACGCAGGGCTGATCGCCACGTCGAAGGACGGGCGCGTGCGCACCTGTGCCATCCTGCCCGAGGCGATGGTTCCGATGCGGACATGGTTCGATGAGCAACAGGATATCTGGGAAGCCCGGCTTGATCGGCTGGACGAGTATGTAATGAAATTGATGCAGGAGCGCGACCCATGACACACGATCTCGATCCGACCACTGACCTGAGTTTCACGCGCACCCTGGCGGCACCGCGACAGGTGATCTGGGATTGCTGGACAAACCCCCGGCATATCCCGCATTTCTTCGTTCCCGCACCGCACAAGGTGACAGAGGTCGAGATCGACCTGCGGGTTGGCGGGCGGTTCAACACAACGTTCGAAGTGGACGGCACCCTGATGGACAACAAAGGCGTCTACCTGGAGGTGATGCCGCAAGAAAAACTTGTGTTTACAGACACCTATACCGAGGGTTGGAAACCCGCATCCGAGCCCTTCATGACGGCCATCCTGCTATTGTCGGACGCGCCCGACGGCGGAACGATCTACACCGCGATTGCCCGCCACCGCTCATCCGCAAGTCGCGAAACACATGAAAGCATGGGCTTCCACGATGGCTGGGGCACCGTCGCAACGCAGCTCGAGACCTATGCAAAAGGATTGTCGACATGACCGACAGGTTCGCGACCCTGAACTTTGAACGACAGGTCTCGGCCCCGGTTTCAACACTTTGGCAGGCATGGACAGCGCCCGCAGCACGGGCCGTTTGGGCATCGCCCGCGCCCGAGGTGACAGTAGAGTTCATCGAGGCCGATACCCGCATCGGCGGGCGCGAGATCTCGATATGCAGGGTTGCGGGACAGCCGGATATCCAGGTCGATGGCGGTTGGCTTGTCCTGCAGGACGCGGTGCGCAGCGTTGGCCACGAGGTGATTTCTTGCGAGGGTGACCCGCTGTCCGCCGCTTTGGTCACCGCGGATTTCACAGCCGAAGGAACAGGCAGCCGCGTCGCGGTGACGGTGCAGATTTCGTCTTTGTCAGAAGATATGGTGCCGGGCTATCAGCAGGGCTTTGGCGCCGGGATGGACAATCTGGCGGATGTGGCAAACCGGACGATGGTGTTGAGCCGGGTGATCGACGCACCCCGGCATGTGGTCTGGGGCGCATGGCTCAACCCCGAAACCCTGCCGCAATGGTGGGGACCGGACGGCTTTTCCTGTCGAACCGACCGGATCGACCTTCAGACCGGGGGCGAATGGGTTTTCGACATGATCGCACCGGACGGCACGGTGTTCCCGAACCATCATCTTTACAGCGAAGTCCGGAACGAGGACCGTATCGCCTATGCGCTTCTCTCGGGAGAAAACGGTCCCAAACACGCCGATGCCTGGGCGTCATTCGAGGAAACGGACGGGAGGACAACCGTCACCCTTGGAATGATCTTTTCCACGGCTTCGCAATACTCCGAGGCCAAGGGCTTTGGTGCTGAAAAGCTCGGATTGCAGACCCTTGGCAAACTTGCGAGCTTTGTCGGGGCGGCTTGAGTCAGCGGAAGAAGAGCTGTCCAACCTCACCTCCTTTCAAACCGGTCGCAAAAACGGCCTCACTGGCGTATGCTCCTGACGTTGTTGTTAACCAGGGTCCGGAGGGTACGCGACATGTTCAGATGTGTGCTTGTTGCACTTCTCGCACTGGCCTTCCCGACGCCGGGTGCGGCACAGGCCGACACCCGTGTTGCGATTATTGATACGGCCTACGACACCCGACCCTATCTGGATCAGCTCAAGGATCGGGGAGTCACTGTGATCGGACGCTACTACGCGCGCTGCGATCAGCCGGAATACGGCCTGACACAAAAGCGGATGATCAATCAGGGTCCATCCAATGACCCCGGTAGCGAGGTGTCACAGATCTTTGCCAAGGGGTTCGCGATCCTGTCGATCTATCAATATTACAGCAACACGCCGAACAAGTTCCGCGGCCAGAACCGTGAGGGCAAGGCATTGCCTGACGCCAACTGCAACTGGACCGGGGCAAGCCGCAGCGCCGCGCAAGAGGCCGAACTAGATGTGCAGGCGGCGATCTCTCAGGCGCAGGCCGTGGGCCAGCCGCGCGGAACGGCGATCTATTTTGGCGTCGATTTCAATTTCACCGACAGTGACACAGACACCATTGACCAGATGGTGGCCTATTTTCGCGTCATCAAGGACCGCATGGATGCGGCGGGCTACAAGGTCGGGGCTTATGGCAGTGGCCACGCCCACCAGATCCTCAAAGCGGCGCGCGACACTCGTGGCAACATCGGTCTGATCGACTATTCCTGGATTTCCGCCTCACGGGCGTTTTCGCGCACAAGCGCCTTTCATCGCTCTGGCGACTGGCATTTGTTCCAGAATCAGGTGGATCGCGAATGGTTCGGCAGCACCGGATCCGGAGGATGCCGACGCGGTCTGCCGCTGGATACAAATGTGCAGAACATGTTTCAGGACCCGGATGTCGGTTTCTGGCGCGCAAGCGAAAGCCACGTCGTGGACGAGGGGCGCACCTTTGACATCTTTGCCACCCGCCGATTTGCCTGTGATGGCGATGCAGTGGTGCGGCGCGACAAGGGATCATCGGCGTCGGATGTGCTCAGCAAGACGCAGTGCAAGGCCGGCAAGGCGGTTCAGCTGCCGCCCAGGATCGACTTTGCCAACGCCGCGCGGGTCGGAGATGTGACAGAGAACCTGATCCAGGTCGATGTGGACGATGACGGCGAATTTGACGGCTGGACATGGCACGGCAACCTGACGGCGCATTTCGGCTACAAACCCGACTGGATTTTCGAAACCGCGAAACGCAACGCGCAATCCTGCGAATGATGTGACATCTATGACCGGTCTGTCACTCCGGTGACACGTTGATCAGAGACACCGTCCCCCATGCCTCCTTCGCTTGCGTCCCTTTTTTCCGTCTTCCTAAAAATCGGACTTCTGTCCTTTGGCGGGCCTGCTGCCCAGATCGCGCTGATGCACCGCATGCTGGTGGACGAGCGTGATTGGCTGACCGAAAAACAATTTCTCAACGCTCTGAGCTTTTGCATGCTTCTGCCCGGACCGGAGGCGATGCAGCTTGCAACCTATGCCGGCTGGCGGTTGCATGGAGTGATCGGCGGGTTGATCGCGGGTGTGTTGTTCGTGGTGCCGGGGGCGGCGGTGATCTTTGTGCTTGCGCTGCTGTATGTGACCTATGGCCAGATGCCGCTTGTCAGCACGCTCTTTCTCGGGGTTCAGGCGGTGGCCGTGGTGATCGTGGTCGAAGCGTTGCTCAAGGTGTCCAGGCGCGCCTTGGTCGGAACCGGGCATTGGGTGATCGCAGGGCTGGCCTTTGCCGCGATCTTTTTCTTTGCGGTTCCGTTTCCGGTCATCGTCATCGCGGCTGGGCTCTATGGTGCCATCGCGGCCAGCCCGACCGCCACTGACGATATGGCGGCGCCGGTCACGGTGTCTGCCACACGCAGTGGAGCGACACTGGCGGTTGGGCTTGTCCTCTGGGGTGCGCCTATCTTGCTCGTGGACGCGGTGTTCGGAAGCACGATCCTGACGGAGCTAAGCCTGTTCTTCTCAAAACTTGCCGTTGTCACCTTCGGCGGAGCGTACGCGGTGCTGGCCTACATGGCGCAGGATGTCGTGATCCAATATGGCTGGCTGACACCGACCGAGATGATGGACGGGCTGGGGCTTGCCGAAACCACGCCGGGTCCGCTGATCCTTGTGACGCAATTCGTCGGCACCCTGGCCGCCTTTCGCGACGGCGGATACGCGCTGGCCGTGGCTGGGGGAATGTTGACGCTTTGGGTGACGTTTGTGCCGTGTTTTCTGTGGATTTTTGTCGGTGCGCCTTACATCGACTGGATTTCCTCGCAACCCCGGCTGAACGGCGCACTGCGCGCGATCACGGCAGCGGTTGTGGGGGTGATCCTGAATCTGTCTCTCTGGTTTGCCTTGCATGTCCTGTTCCGCACGGTCCGGGAAACCCAACTGGGAATGCTGCGCCTTTGGGTGCCGGACGCGGCGACGCTCAACTGGCAGGCGGTCGCGCTGATGGCGCTGTCTGCCGTGTTGCTGCTGCGCGCGCATCTGGCGATTGGATGGGTTCTGGGCATCTCGGCTCTTGCCGCCCTCGGACTGGCACAGATTTGACCGGCAGGCTTTTGCCCTTCGCCCCGGTTTCGCCTAGAGAAAGACAACCGCTTTTCGCATGGAGGCACAGGCAGCGATGAAACTCTTTGTGGGTCTTGGCAATCCCGGCGCGAAATACGCGCAGAACCGGCACAATATCGGCTTTATGGCGATGGACCAGATCGCGTCGGATCATGGCTTTGCACCCTGGAAATCAAAGTTTCAGGGCGAAGCGACGGAAGGTCGGTTGGGCGACGAGAAGGTTCTGCTTCTTAAGCCAGGCACGTTCATGAATCGCTCGGGCCAGTCGGTGCAGGCGGCGATGCAGTTCTACAAGCTCGCGCCTGCCGACGTGACCGTGTTTCACGATGAGCTTGATCTTGCTCCGGGCAAATGCCGCGTCAAACAGGGCGGTGGGCATGCGGGGCATAATGGGTTGCGGTCGATCCACGGCCATATCGGCGAGGCGTATGGCCGGGTGCGGCTGGGCATCGGGCATCCGGGGCACAAGGATGCGGTGGCGGGCTATGTGCTGCACGATTTTCCAAAGGCCGATGCGGACTGGCTGGACGATCTGTTGCGCGGGATTGCCGACGGAGCCCCGCATCTTGCCGAGGGCGATGCGGGCAAGTTCATGAACGCGGTTGCGCTGCGCGTGGCCCCGGCGCGGTCGTCGAAAACGCCGGCGCAATCACCTGCCAAGGCCGAGGTGCCAAAGCCCGCTTCCAAGCCACAACCGGAACCGGACGTCCGCAACCCGCTGCAAAAGCTGATGGACAGGTTCAAGTGACCCTGAACGACGCGCTGTTGCGCCAGGCGCAAAGCTGTGCAGCACTGGACTCGCCGTTCATGGCGCGCGTGTTGCCGATACTGGCCAAGGTCTGGCCTGTGGGGTCGGCGCTGGACAAGGCCGTGGCGGCTTTCGAGGGCGACATTAGCCCAAACGGGCATTCCCTGCCCTTGCGGCTCGCTGCGGGTCTGCATGCGTTGGTGTTGACCGGGCAGGATATGGAACTGGCAGCGGTCTACCCACCTAACGCAGTTTCCGACGACAGGCTGGGGGCCGCACTGACCAGCGCGCTGGCCGTGCATGCAGCGTTCCTGATCGACTGGATCGCCTCTGCGCCACAGACCAACGAGGTGCGCCGGTCTGCCGTGCTGATCGCCGGGACACATGCGCTGGTGCAGCGGACCGGCGTTGCACAGGTCCACCTGTCCGAACTGGGGGCAAGTGCGGGACTGAACCTGATGTTCGACCAATATGCGCTCGTGGCGGGCGACACACGGCTGGGGCCAGAACATGCGGCGCTGTCACTTGATCCGGACTGGACCGGGCCAGCGCCTGTAAACGCGCCTTTTGAGGTGACCGACCGGTGCGGTGTCGACCTCAACCCGCTTGATCCGCACAACGCCGAAGATGCGCTGCGCCTGCGGGCCTATCTCTGGGCGGATCAGGCGCACCGGGTTGCGCTGACCGATGCGGCCATTGCACTGAACAGCGCCACGGTTGATCGCGGCGATGCCGTGGACTGGCTGGAGCAGCGTTTGACGGGAGCGCCGCGCGGGCAGATGCACCTGATCTATCACACCGTGGCGTGGCAGTATTTCCCGCCTGAACGGCAGGCGCTTGGGAAAGCCTTGATCGAGGCGGCGGGCGCAAGGGCCACCCTGGACGACCCCGTCGCATGGCTGCGGATGGAGGCCGATGGCGCGACACCCGGCGCGTCGGTCACGGCGAGGCTGTGGCCAGGCGATCATGCCCTCACCTTTGGACGCGCAGATTTTCATGGCCGCTGGGTAGATTGGTCCCCCGATCCCGATTAGGTGTGGTGTAAGATCCGCCACCAAGGAGGCCCGAATGGAACCAGACGAAGCGATCAACGTGTTGGGCGGCCCGCTTGCGCAATGCTCTGCCGATCCTGTGACGGGGTTTTTCCGCGATGGGCATTGCAACACCTGCGCCGCCGATCAGGGCAGTCACACCGTTTGCGCGGTCATGACGGCAGAGTTCCTTGCCTATTCGAAATACGTCGGAAACGACCTGAGCACACCCATTCCGCAATTCCGTTTTCCGGGCCTGAAGCCGGGTGATCGCTGGTGCCTTTGCGCATCGCGCTTCTTGCAGGCACATGACGAAGGATGCGCCCCCAAGGTGAGCCTTGAGTCAACGCATCTGCGCGCGCTGGACGTGGTGCCGATGCGGGTTCTGGAACAGCACGACATCAATGCAACCAGGATGTGATCCACAGGATCAGGACGCTTTGTCCATCTGTGGTCTGTCTTCGGTGTTCATCCCGGCTAGGGGATCGGTCATCAATTCGTCGATGAAAAGGCTCAGCAATTGCGGCCGTCCCGAGACCCCCGCCTTGCGGTAGATCGCGTTGGTCTGGGCTTTTACCGTGCCCTCGGAGGTGTTGCGCAAGTTGGCGATATCGGCGGTGCTCAGTCCCTTGATCGAAAACAGCGCCACATCCTTTTCCGCAGGTGTAAGCCCCCAGTCCGCAAACCTCTCGTGCAGCACATCCATGAACGCCCCCGACGCCAGCCGCAGGCTTTCTTCGGCGGCGCGCTGACGCCGGATCGAGCGGACCATCAGTGTCACACTGACGACCATGCCCAGGATCAGCCCGATCACCGCGCCGATCTGGGCGAGTTCATAATAGACCCAGGCAATCGGCGACGAGGCGATGCCGAACATACTGCCCAGGATGTCCCACAACAGGAACAACCCGCTGGCCAGTTGCAGCACGCCGAGGGGGATCAGGACGACCCAGATCTTCACAGGCGGACCAGCGCCTTTGTGGATGCACAATCAGTCGTCATCATCGTCATCATCATCATCGCCGCCGCTGTTGTCGTCATCGTCCCTGTCGTCATCCCGACCGCGGTCCTCACCGCCGCGGCGCCCGCTGTTGTCGTCATCGTCCCGGTCATCGTCGTCATCATCGCGGTCGTCATCATCACGGTCGTCATCGGAATCACGATCATCGCTGTCGCGGCCGCGATCGGACCGGTCGACGTAATCCCGCAAGATCGCTCCTGTCGATGGGTTCAGAACGATCTCCCGGCGGCCGCGAGGCCCCGTGGCGACAATCCGCGTGCGGCCCAGCAGCGTGCGGCCAAGCGTGATCCGTTGATAACCCTGACGTTTGAGCTGATTGACCACCTGATCCTCGGCGGTCTGCGCAAACACGCCACCGGGAAGTGCGACACCCGCCAGAAGGCCTGCCAATAGCTGTCTTCGTTTCATTCCCAACCTCCAAGAGGCTCCCGCGCGATGAGCGGAAGCCTCTGATCTTCAGCTATCAGACGTTTCAATCATCGTCATCATTGTCGTCGTCGTCGTCATTGTCGTCATCGTCATCATTGTCGTCGTCATCATTATCATCATCGTCGTCGTCATTGTCGTCACGGGAGTCGTCCCGGCCACCACGACCATCGTCATCGTCATCGTCCTGTCCACCACGGCGGTCATCGTCGTCGTCATCATCCCGACCACCACGGCGGTCATCGTCGTCGTCATCCCGACCACTGCGGCTGCCTGAATCATCCCTGTCATCAGAGCGCGAACCGTCGACAAAGTCACGGTCACGGCTACGAACCTCGACACCGGGGCGCGTGTCTTCACCGGCGCGAACGGTTTCCACTTCCTGTTTGATCACGTCACCTGTGGCACGGTCAAAGACGGTTTCGACCTTTTCGGTGCCCCGGATCGCCTCGACCTTGGTCTGGGTCAGGCCGGTCTTGACCTCAATCCGCGTAAAGCCCTGTGCCTGAAGGTCGCTGACGATCTGGTCGGTGCTGGTGCCACCGGTGCCGGTGCTGATGATGGAGGTCGACGTACCAGACACCGAGGGGCTGCGGCTGTCATCCGACAACCGAGCAGCATCCACGAAGTCACGGTCGCGGTTGCGGATTTCGACACCGGGACGGGTGTCTTCCCCGGCACGGACGCGCTCGACTTCCTGTTTGAGGATGTTGCCCGTCGCGCGGTCATAGACCACTTCGAGCTTTTGCGTCCCACGGATCGCCTCGACTTTGATCTGGCCGATGCCATTGTCGATCTCGATACGTTGGAAACCTTGGTTCGTAAGGTCGTTGATGATCTGGTCGGTTTCTGACTGGGCCATGGCCATGGTGCTGGCGAACGTCGCGAAGATCGCGGAAAACAATGTCTTTTTCACTGGGAAAGTCCTTTCAAGTCCGGTGACCTGCGGTGGTGCAGGTACGGCGACTTTGACCGCATTGGTCGCATCAGGACATTTGCAGAAGGTTTAATCCCCGGTCCATAAACCCTGGCCCCATGCCCCTAAACCGTGGTTTATGCGGACCCTTGGACGTTTTCGCCAAAAGAAAACCCCCCGCGCCCAAAGGGCCCGAGGGGTGGAAAGGTCCGCATAGGTCTTTGGTTTATGCGGCGGGTGTCAGTCCATGTCGAATCCAAGGTGCTTGGCGACGGTATAGATGTCCTTGTCGCCGCGTCCGCACATGTTCATGCAGATGATGTGATCCTTGGGCAACTCGGGCGCGATCTTCATCACATGGGCCAGCGCGTGGCTGGGTTCCAGCGCCGGGATGATGCCTTCGAGCGCACAGCTCAGCTGGAACGCCTCGAGCGCTTCGGTGTCGGTGATCGACACATATTTCGCGCGGCCGATGTCGTGCAGCCAGGCGTGTTCGGGGCCGATGCCCGGATAGTCGAGGCCCGCCGAAATGCTGAACCCTTCAAGGATCTGGCCGTCGTCGTCCTGCAGAAGATAGGTGCGGTTGCCATGCAGCACGCCGGGACGACCACCTGTCAGGGAGGCGCAATGCTCCATCTTTTCGTTCACACCCTTGCCGCCCGCTTCGACGCCGATGATGCTGACCTCCTTGTCATCAAGGAACGGGTAGAACAGGCCCATCGCGTTCGACCCGCCACCAATCGCGGCGATCAGCGTGTCGGGCAGACGGCCCTCTGCCTCGTGCATCTGGTCTCGGACCTCCTTGCCGATGATCGACTGGAAATCGCGGACCATCGCCGGGTAGGGGTGCGGACCGGCCACAGTGCCGATGCAGTAGAACGTGTCACGCACATTGGTCACCCAGTCGCGCAGCGCGTCGTTCATCGCGTCTTTCAGAGTGCCGCGACCGGAGGTGACCGGGATCACCTCGGCGCCCAGCAGTTTCATGCGGAACACATTGGGCTGCTGACGTTCGACATCATGCGCGCCCATGTAGACGACACATTTCAGGCCGAACTTGGCGCAGACGGTGGCGGTGGCGACGCCATGCTGGCCCGCGCCGGTTTCCGCGATGATGCGGGTCTTGCCCATGCGGCGGGCAAGGATGATCTGGCCCAGCACGTTGTTGATCTTGTGCGCGCCGGTATGGTTCAGCTCGTCGCGCTTCATGTAGACTTTCGCGCCGCCCAGATGTTCGGTCAGCCGTTCGGCATGATAAAGCGGGCTGGGGCGACCGACATAATGCTTCCAGAGGAAATCCATTTCCTCCCAGAAGCTCTCATCGGTCTTGGCGCGCTCGTATTGTTCTTCGAGTTCGAGAATGAGCGGCATCAGGGTTTCCGAGACAAACCGCCCGCCGAAGATACCGAAACGGCCCTTTTCGTCGGGGCCGGTCATGAAGCTGTTGAATAGGTCGTTCATCGCGCGCGCCTCTCTTGTCGAACGTGACACAGGTAGCGGTGCCGGGCGCGATGAGCAAGGGCAAGCGCCGCTCGGTGGCTTACTCCGCAACCGACCGTTCAAGCGCCGGATAACGCCAGGCCAGTGTCGCACCTCGTACCACGAAGGAGATCAACAGCGCCATCCACAGCCCGTGATTGCCGAACACAGGCAAAAAGGCGACCGCCGCGCCCGCAAAGATCAGTGCCGACACCAGCATCATGTTGCGCATGTCGGCGGTGCGCGTGGCCCCGATGAAGATGCCATCGAACATGAACGACGCCAGCGCCAGAACCGGCACGCAGACCATCCACGGCAAATAGGCGGCCGCAGCGGATTGCACTTCGGCGTTCTTGGCCATGATCGCCACGATGTCATTCCCGAACATCCCAAAACCCAGCGCCAGAACCGTGGCCGATCCGAGCCCCCAGAAGCTTGACAGGATGGCTGACCGTCGCAGCGCGGGAACGGCCCGCGCGCCCACCGCCTGCCCCACAAGGGCTTCGGCCGAAAACGCAAAGCCATCGAGCGCAAAGGCGGTGATATGAAGAAATTGCAGCAAGACCTGGTTTGCGGCCAGCGTTACATCACCGAAATCGGCCCCGAGAAACATGAAAGACAGGAATATCCCCTCGAGCAGCAGCGACCGGATCAGGATGTCCGAATTGACCTGTGCCATACGCAGCAGCTTGACCCGGTCGAACACCCGCGCCCAGTTGCGCCAGTCGGGCACACGGAAGGCGGCACGGCACAGGTAGAGGCCCATCGCAAGCCCGGTCCATTCGGCAAGGAAGGTCGCGAAGGCAACGCCGTTCACACCCCATCCCAGCCCCAGCACGAACCACAGGTTCAGCACCACGTTCACGCCGTTCATCCAGAGTTGCAGGGCCAGGACCGCACCGGTGCGTTCTTGCGCAATCAGCCAGCCGGTGATGCCGAAGACCGCGATGGCCGCCGGGGCCGACCAGACCCGGATCGCCATGTATCCCTGCGCCAGTGTCTCGACCTCGGCACTTGCCGGTGCGATGCTGAACGCGGCCCAGAACAAGGGGATCTGCAAGAGGATAATCGCAATGCCCCCGGCGAAGGCGATCATCAGAACCCGCGTGAGAAGCGCGGCCACCTCGGCCCGGTTGCCCTGCCCCAGCGCCTGTGCCGCAAGCCCTGTCGTTCCCATCCGCAGAAAACCGAATACCCAGTAGATGGCCGACAGAACAATCGCTCCGATGCCGACCGCGCCGATCGGCGCTGCCAACCCCATCTGGCCGACGACGCCGGTATCTACCGCGCCAAGGATCGGGATGGTGACATTCGACAGGACAATCGGCAGCGCGATCTTGAGCACGCGCCCATGTGTCACCTCGCGCGGGGCAAGGGCCGTATCAGTCATGTCTGGGCATCAGGAAATGTGCTGTTGCCTGTGCAAAGGGACGGTCGCGGTTGTCCTGCCAGGCGACCGCCTGAACCGACGCATAGCGTCGCCCGGCGCGGGTGATCGTGGCGCGGGCATACGCGTCGCGCGGCAGCCCGGACCGCAGATAATCCACAGTAAAGTCAATCGTCTTGGGCAGGCGCGGCAGATCGCCCGCCGCCAGAGACTCGACATCCAACGCACCGCTTTCCAAGTCCTCCCAGATATACGCCCAACTGAGCGAGATCACCGCGGAGACCTCGAGAAAGGCTGCCGTGACGCCCCCGTGAATGGCGGGAAGCATCGGGTTGCCGATCAGTTTTTCGTCAAAGGACAGGTTGCCGGTCAATTCGTCACCACGGCGGTCAAAGCTGATCCCCATGAAGGTGATGTAGGGCACGCCGCTCACCAGCGCATTGAGCGCGGCATCGCGGCGTTGCTTGACGACCTGAACGGGTTCGGGGGCTTTGCGTTCCATCTCAGCGACCCTCCACGGTAAAGGCGCCGGTGGCGGTTGCGACGGGGCGGTCGGTGTCGTCGTCGCAGGCGGTGGCGCGAACAAAGGCGACCGAGCGGGTGATGTGATACACTTCGGCGCGGGCGGTGATCGTCTGACCGGGGGTAGCGGCACGCATGTAGTCGATGCGCAGGTCTATGGTGGCTGTTCCGGCAGGCGCATCCGGGTGACTCATGACCGCGGCCCCGCCGCAGGTGTCCATCAGGGCAGACACCGCGCCACCGTGAATCACACCGGTTTTCGGATCACCGATAAAGCGCGTGTCGTAAGGCATGCTGATCTCGGCCATGCCATCCCCCAGTTCGATGATCTCCATACCCAGGGCAGTGGCATGGGGGACCGTTTGTATGAACTGTCGGGCGATCCTGGTTTTTTCGGCGCTCATAAATGTCCCTCGTCTGCTGACCCCCACTTACGCCGCTTCGCGCGCAGAGGCCAGACACCCGAACACGTTGTTGCCCTGACCGCAGGCCGGTGGCATGGTCAAGGCTTGAGAAGGGGACCACATGGCAGAGCAGCGTCTGAGTTTCAAAGAGATGTGCGCCAAATTCGATGTGACGCCGCGCACGCTCAGGTACTATGAATATATCGAGCTTCTGCAGCCCGAGAGGGACGGCAGATCGCGATGGTACGGCCCGAAAGAAGTGGCCCGGATGACGCTGATCCTCCGAGGGCGCAAGTTCGGGTTTCAACTGGAAGACATCCGACAGTGGCTTCTGATCTACGAACACGACGGCACCGAGGCGCAAATGCGCGCCTGGATCGAACTGGCTGATCGCCAGCTTGTAGAGCTTGATGAACAGCGCAAGCAGCTTGATGAAGCAATCGCCGAACTCAGGGATCTGCGCAACCAGACGGCTGCGAACCTCGACGGCTGACCCGGCCATTCACATCACCGCGCGGCCGTCAGCCGAGTCGGTGCGCCTTAGCCCCCGCATTGCGGTACGGTATTCCATACCCTTGCAGAGATGGACATCCAAAGCGCTTTGAAAGAAAATTTCGGCGCGATGGGGGTGACGCAGCATGATCTTACGTCAATGTAAAAGTGACGTGGCGTTTGAGTTACGTCAACGTAAATTCCCATTGTAAGAAAACGTCAGCCTTCGCATTTCGATGTCATGACGGCACCGAACAAGGATGATGAAAATGACTGATGACCGCATCATGACGATCAGGGAGATGTGCGACGCGTATGACGTGACACCGCGCACTCTGCGGTTTTACGAATCGAAAGAACTGCTGTTTCCGATCCGCGAAGGACAGAAACGGTTGTTCACCAAGCGCGACCGCGCGCGACTCAAGCTGATCCTGCGCGGCAAGCGCTTTGGCTTCAGCCTCGAGGAAATCCGCCAGCTTCTGGACCTCTATCACATGGGGGACCAGCAGCAGACCCAGATCGCCCGCACCTACGAGATCGCACAGCAGCGCCTGTCCGACATGGAAGCGCAGCGTGACGAGTTGAACCAGGCGATCGACGAACTCAAGGAACAGATGCGTTGGGGCGAGAAGATGCTTGCCTCGATGGATCAAAACAAACGCGCGGCCGAATAAGCCGCAGCACCGCAGTTAGGGAGACCGCAATGCCAAGCTACACCGCACCTCTGAAAGACATGCAGTTCATTCTGCATGATGTCCTGAACGCCTCGGAACAGGACATTCCCGGTTACGACGAGTTGGACCGCGATTTCACAGGCGCGGTGATCGAAGAAGCGGGCAAACTGGCCTCCGAAGTTTTGATGCCGCTCAACAGCGTCGGCGACACCGAAGGTTGCGTGCTGGAAAACGGCGTCGTGCGCACCCCGACCGGCTTCAAGAAGGCGTTCGACCAGATGCGCGACGGCGGCTGGACGGCGCTTGACTGCGATCCGGAATATGGCGGTCAGGGTCTTCCCTACCTGATGCACACTGCGGCGCAGGAACCCTTCGTGTCTGCCAACATGGCGTTCAACATGTACCAGGGTCTGACCCATGGCGCCTATACCGCGATCTACATGCACGGATCGGACGAACAGAAGCAGACCTATCTGCCCAAGATGACGACCTGCGAATGGACCGGCACCATGAACCTGACCGAGCCGCATTGCGGCACCGATCTGGGCCTCATGCGCACCAAGGCCGTGCCGCAGGACGATGGCAGCTACAAGATCACAGGTCAGAAAATCTTCATCTCGGCCGGCGATCACGACATGGCCGAGAACATCATTCACCTCGTTCTGGCGAAGATCCCCGAGGGGCCCGACGGCATCAAGGGCGTGTCGCTGTTCATCGTGCCGAAATTCATCGTCAACGAGGATGGCAGCCTTGGCGACCGCAACGGCGTGTCCGTTGGCAAGATCGAAGAGAAGATGGGCATTCACGGCAATTCCACCTGCGTGATGAACTATGACGACGCGACGGGCTATCTTGTGGGTGAAATGCACAAGGGCATGCGCCCGATGTTCACCATGATGAACGAAGCGCGTCTGGGTGTGGGCCTTCAGGGCTATGCGCAGGCCGAAGTCGCCTATCAGAACGCGGTGGCCTACGCGAATGATCGCCTTCAGGGCCGCGACGTGACCGGGGCCAAGGCGCCCGAGAAGTCGGCAGACCCAATCATCGTCCACCCTGACATCCGCCGCAACCTGATGGATCAGAAATCCTTTGTTGAAGGCGCGCGCGCGTTCACCTATTGGGGCGCTTACCTGATCGACCGGGCGCACAAGAATTCCGATGTGGACGCCGATGGCCTGATTTCGCTGCTGACCCCGATCATCAAGGGGTTCCAGACCGACAAGGGCTTCGAGATGGCGGTGAACGCCCAGCAGGTCTATGGCGGACATGGCTATATCGAGGAATGGGGCATGTCCCAGTTTGCCCGCGATGCCCGGATCGCCATGATCTATGAAGGCGCAAACGGCATTCAGGCGCTTGATCTGGTGGGCCGCAAGCTGTCCCAGGACGGCGGCAAACATGTCATGGCGTTCTTCGACATGATCAAGACATTTGCATCCGAGACCAAAGGTCAGGATGCAGAGTTCGATGCGCAATTCCTTGAGCCACTGAAAGCGGCGTCCAAGGATTTGCAAGCAGCGGCGATGTATTTCATGCAGAACGGCATGAAGAACCCGAACAACGCTTTGGCAGGCTCCTATGACTTCATGCACATGTTCGGCCATGTCTGCCTTGGCTACATGTGGGCGCGGATGGGGCTTGCAGCCTCAAAGGCTTTGCAGGACGGTGCGTCCGACGTGGCGTTCTTCGAGACAAAGCTGGCCACCGGACGCTATTACATGGCACGTCAACTGCCCGCCACCAAGATGCACCTTGCACGCATCGAAACCGGGGCCGAACCGGTGATGGCGCTGGAGGCGGCCAATTTCTAAGCCAGCGGTGCGTGCAAGCACGCACCCTACGGAGGACAGATGCCAAAACGCTTTCGCCTGACCCGCCGCTTTCCGGTCGCAATGACCGAGGATGGCTATCGCCGGTTGAAGAAATTCGCCGCCGAGGCGGGTCTGGACGAAGGTGAGGCACTGTCCTTCCTGTTCGAACATTTCGACAGCGTCACGGATGACGAGGCGCTGGGACATCGGCTCCGGCTGTTCAACGCCGAGCTTGAGGCGCGCAAACGCTGATGCGGGATTTGGGGGGAGCGATGCGATCAAACTGGATGACGGACGAGCACCAGATGCTTGCCGAGATGACCGCGAAGTTCATCGAGACCGAGTGGCAACCGCTTTACGACAAGTGGCGCAAACAAGGGCAGATGGACCGCGAGACCTGGGCCCAGGCCGGGGAACTTGGGCTTTTGTGTCCGTCCGTGCCCGAGGAATACGGCGGCGTCGGTGGCGATTTCGGCCACGAAGCGGTGATCCTGATGGAAGCGGGCCGCGCCAATCTGGCCAGTTGGGGCCACGGCATCCATTCCGGCATCGTTGCGCATTATGTGCTGGCCTACGGCACCGAGGAACAGAAGACACGCTGGCTTCCAAAGATGGTCACCGGCGAACTGGTCGGGGCTTTGGCGATGACCGAACCCTCGGGCGGATCGGATGTGCAGGGCCTCAAGACCCGCGCGGTGAAGGACGGCAACGCCTACCGCCTGTCGGGGCAAAAGACGTTTATCACCAACGGGCAGCATGCCAATCTGATCCTCGTGGCAGCCAAGACCGACCCGTCGCTTGGATCAAAAGGAACGTCTTTGGTCGTTGTGGAAACCGATGGCGCCGAAGGCTTCCAACGCGGGCGCAACCTGGAAAAAATCGGCTGCCACGCGGCGGACACGTCGGAACTGTTCTTCGACAATGTCGAAATCGCGCCGGAGAACCTGCTGGGCGGCGAGGAAGGCCAGGGCTTCTACCAGATGATGAAGCAGCTTCCGCAGGAACGGCTGATCATCGGTTGCGGTGCTGTCGGTGCGATGGAAGGCGCGGTGGCCCGCACCATCGCCTATTGCAAGGAACGCGAGGCGTTTGGCGGCCCGCTGACGCAATTCCAGAACACCCGCTTCAAGCTGGCCGAATGCCAGACCAAGACCACCGTGGCGCGCGCTTTTCTCGACAATTGCATGGAAGAACACCTGCGCGGTGAACTGTCGGTCGAAAAGGCGGCGATGGCAAAGTACTGGCTGTCGGACACGCAAGGCGAAGTGCTGGATGAGTGTGTGCAATTGCATGGCGGCTATGGCTACATGCAGGAATATGCCGTTGCCGAAATGTGGGCCGATGCCCGCGTGCAGCGGATCTACGGCGGCACCAATGAGATCATGAAAGAGCTGATTGCGAGGGCGTTGTGATGTGTCCGGCCCGAGCGCAAGCGGATAGTTCAGGATGCCTCCGGCGGGAGTTTACCCTGCAAGATGAAGGAGCGCGGCAAGCTCCACCCCGCCGGTCGACCTCTTTACCACGCGGTGTCAGGCACTGTCGGCGGGGCTTCACCTTGCACATAGCTCAGCTCTCCAGCCTGCCATGCCGTTTCACCATGGAGCCATTAACCTTAATGGGTGGTAAAGAAGAGACTGTTTCCCGCTTCATCTTGCGAAATAAACTCCCGCCGGAGGCATCCCGTCCCGTCCGGCCCGCTCTGCACATCGAGGATCTGACCCCATGACCATCAAACTCTACTGCTTCGGCGAGAGCGGCAACGCCTACAAGGCGGCGCTGGCGCTTGAACTCAGCGGCCTCGACTGGGAGCCGGTGAAGGTGGATTTCTTCGGCGGCGAGACCCGCAGCGCGGAGTATCGCACCAACATCAACCCGATGGGCGAAGCGCCGGTGATGGTGGATGGCGAGGTGACGCTGACACAATCGGGCGTGATCCAGATGTATGTCACGGAAAAGTCCGGCCAGTTCGGTGGGGCAACGCCGGAAGAGGTCCGCGAGGTGATGCGCTGGGTGTTCTGGGACAACCACAAGCTCAGCAGCCAGGCCGGGATGACGCGGTTCCTGATGAATTTCCTGCCCGAGGACAAGCGCCCGGCAGAGGTGATCGCCTTCACGCAAGGCCGGTTGAAAGCCGCCTATCATGTGCTCAACTCTCACCTTGAGGGGCGAGACTGGATTGTCGGCACCGGGATCACAAATGCGGATATCTCGTGCTGCGGATATCTCTTTTACCCCGAACCGTTCGGTTTCGATCGCGCGGACTGGCCCAATATCGACCGCTGGCTCACGGGCATCGAAGCCCTGCCACGCTGGAAACATCCCTATGAATTGATGCCTGGATCCCCTGCGGACCGGGCCTGAGACGGAGAGCAGAATGACGGAAGCATATATTTACGACGCCGTGCGCACACCGCGGGGCAAGGGCCGCAAGGACGGAAGCCTTCACGAGGTGACATCCGTACGTCTGAGCGCGCAGGTGCTGGACGCGGTGAAGGAGCGCAGCGGCCTGGACGGCCACGCGGTCGAGGACGTGATCTGGGGGAACGTGACGCAGGTGGGCGAACAGGGCGGCTGCCTTGCGCGCACCGCCGTGCTGGCCTCCGGCCTTGACCAGTCGATCCCCGGTCTGGCGATCAACCGGTTCTGTGCCTCCGGCATGGAGGCGGTGAACCTTGCTGCCAACCAGGTGCGCGGCGGGGCCGGTGATGGCTATATCGCCGGTGGAGTCGAGATGATGGGCCGGGTTGCCATGGGCAGCGACGGGGCGGCGATTGCGGTTGATCCGAGCGTTGCAATGGACAGCTATTTCGTGCCGCAGGGCATTTCGGCGGATATCATCGCCACCGAATACGGTTTCTCCCGCGACGATGCCGACAGCCTTGCGGTGGAAAGCCAGCGTCGCGCAAAGGCGGCGTGGGATGACAAGCGCTTTGCCAAGTCGATCATCGAAGTGAAGGACCAGAACGGTCTCAGCATCCTTGACCATGACGAATACATGCGCCCGGGCACCGACATGCAGAGCCTTGGATCACTCAACCCTGCGTTTCAGCAGATGGGCGAGGTGATGCCCGGTTTCGATGCGATTGCGTTGATGAAATACCCGCATCTGGAGCGGATCAACCACATTCACCATGCGGGCAATTCGTCCGGCATCGTGGACGGGGCCGCCGGTGTGCTGATCGGCAACAAGGAGTTTGGCGAGAAATGGGGTCTGAAACCCCGCGCGCGGATCAAGGCGACCGCCAAGATCGGCACCGATCCGACGATCATGCTGACCGGGCCGGTGCCTGTCACAGAGAAAATTCTGGCCGATAGCGGCATGTCCATTTCCGACATCGACCTCTTCGAGGTGAACGAGGCCTTTGCCAGCGTGGTGTTGCGTTTCATGCAGGCCTTCAACGTCGATGCCGACAGGGTCAACGTCAATGGCGGGTCGATTGCCATGGGCCATCCGTTGGGCGCAACCGGCGCGATCATCATCGGCACACTGCTGGATGAGTTGGAGCGCACCGGCAAAGGCACGGGCCTTGCCACGCTGTGTATCGCGTCGGGCATGGGTGCCGCGACGATCATCGAACGGGTCTGAGCCGTGCCGGCGGTCAACTTTCAGAACTGGCTCGACGAGGTGGGACAATCATTGTTTCAGCGTGATTTTCCTGCATACCGCAGTGCCATTCTGCTGCCCTTGACCGTCGCCACACCCGACGCCACGCATGTCGTGACCGACGAGACCGACCTGCATCAGGGCTTCACGGCCTGGATCAACATGATGGACGGGCTGGGCATCGACACCATGATCCGCACGGCCCGCGATGTCGAGCAACTGGACCGCGCGCTGATCGTGGGTCGGTACGACACCGAACTCTTGCGCGGCGCAACGCGGGTTGTGCCCCGGTTTTCATCCTCGATGCAATTGCGCGAGGGGCAGGACGGGATCTGGCGGAGCTTCAGTGTGACCAGCGGGTTCAGGGCGGCGTCCAATTGGCCCATCGACCGACCGAAATAGAACTATCCGGGCGAACTGCCCTTGGGAGACGAAAATGACAGATTTTACGATGAACAAAGGGACCGACGGGATTGCGACAATCTCCTGGGATGTTCCTGAGAAATCCATGAACGTGCTGAGCTTTGACGGCTTGCAAACCCTGAGCGACCTGGTGGATGACGCGCTTTCCGACGCGGCCGTCAAGGGCATCATCATCACGTCGGGCAAGGCGGATTTTGCCGCGGGCATGGACCTGAACGTTCTGGCCACCCTGCGCGAGGCCGGGGCCGAGGCGGTGTTTGACGGAATCATGAAGATGCATGGCGTGCTGCGCAAGATTGAACGTGCGGGCATGGATGCCAAGACCAACAAGGGTGGCAAGCCGGTGGCGGCAGTGCTGCCGGGCACGGCGCTTGGCATCGGGTTGGAAATTCCGCTGGCCTGTCACCGGGTCTTTGCCGCAGACAATCCCAAGGCCAAGATCGGTCTGCCGGAAATCATGGTCGGCATCTTCCCCGGTGCGGGTGGCACGACCCGCGTGGCGCGCAAGATGGGTGCAATGGCGGCCTCGCCCTTCCTGCTGGAAGGCAAGCTGTCGGACCCGAAGAAAGCCAAGGCGGCGGGCCTGATCGACGAGGTCAGCGAAGACCCGATGGCGGCGGCGCGCGAGTGGGTGCTAAACGCAGGCGACGCGGACATCGTCAAACCGTGGGACGCGAAGGGCTACAAGATGCCCGGCGGCGCGCCCTATCATCCTGCGGGCTTCATGACATTCCTGGGCGCGTCTGCGATGGTCAACGGCAAGACCAAGGGCGTTTATCCTGCGGCCAAGGCGCTGTTGTCGGCGGTCTATGAAGGCGCGTTGGTGCCCTTTGACACCGCGCTGAAGATCGAGGCGCGGTGGTTCACCAACATCATCATGAACCCCTCTTCCGGCGCGATGATCCGGTCGCTGTTCGTCAACAAGCAGGCGCTGGAAAAGGGCGCTGTCCGACCCGAAGGTGTGGACGATCAGCGCGTCAAGAAGGTCGGTGTCCTGGGTGCCGGCATGATGGGCGCGGGCATTGCGCTGGTGTCGGCGCAGGCGGGCATCGAGGTTGTTTTGCTCGACCGCGATCAGGCGGCGGCGGACAAGGGCAAGGCCTATTCCGCCGACTACGCCGCCAAAGGAGTGTCCCGCAAGAAGATCAGCCAAGACAAGGCCGATGCGATGCTGGCGCGGATCACGGCAACCACGGATTACACCGATCTGGCAGGCTGTGACCTGATTGTCGAAGCGGTGTTCGAAGACCCCAAGATCAAGGCCGAGGTGACCGCCGAGGTTGAAAAGGTCATCGGTGAAGACTGCATCTTTGCCACCAACACGTCGACCCTGCCGATCAGCGATCTGGCGAATGCGAGCACGCGGCCCGAGCAGTACATCGGCATTCACTTCTTCAGCCCAGTGGAAAAGATGATGCTGGTCGAGATCATCAAGGGCAAGCAAACGGGCGACCGTGCCGTGGCGAAGGCGCTGGATTTCGTGCGCCAGATCAGGAAGACGCCGATCGTGGTCAATGACGCGCGGTTCTTCTACGCCAACCGCTGCATCATTCCCTACATCAACGAAGGTATTCGGATGGTGAAGGAAGGCGTGTCCCCCGCCCTGATCGAAAACGCCGCCAAGATGGTGGGCATGCCGCTGGGTCCGTTGCAGTTGGTCGATGAAACCTCGATTGATCTGGGGGCCAAGATCGCCCGTGCCACCAAGGCGGCGATGGGCGACGCCTATCCGGATACCGAGGTGGACGAGGTGATCTTCTGGATGGAAGAACAGGACCGTCTGGGCCGAAAGACCAAGGCGGGGTTCTATGACTACGACGACAAGGGCAAGCGTCAGGGGCTGTCCGAGGTGGTCAAGGCGCAGTATCCCGAAGCGGATGACCAGCCCGACCTGATCGACGTGCAGCACCGTCTGCTGTTTGCCCAATCGCTCGAAGCAGTGCGGGCGCTGGAAGATGGCGTTCTCATGGACATCCGCGAAGGCGACGTGGGCGCAATCCTTGGCTGGGGCTTTGCGCCGTGGTCAGGTGGACCGCTCTCGTGGTTCGACATGCTGGGCGCGGAATATGCAGCCGAACGGTGCGATCAGTTGGTCGAAGCGTTCGGCGACCGGTTCGCCTGCCCCGACCTGCTGCGCGAGATGGCGGCGAAGGGTCAGACCTTCTACGGACGGTTCAGTGCGGGTGCGAAAGCAGCGTGAATCGAAGAAACGGCAGGCCGGGCGTTTGCCCGGCCAAAGCCTCTGTCAGAACGTATAGCCAAACCGGACGATATCCTCTGAACACATGTCGGACACGGCCTTGGCGGTCTGGTCCGAATAGGCGCTTCGATAGTTCTTCGGACGTTCGGAGACATTCACATGGGGAATTTCAGGATCAAACCCAATGTGCTGGATCACCGGCTTCATGTCCTGCGCCAACGCTTCCAAGCGCACGAAAATCGCCCGCTCGATCCCTGATACATCTGTGACATAGCTGGCATAGGGTGCCGCCGTGAGGCTGGCTGCTGTCTGCGGATGCAGGACAAACCCGGCAAAACCCGTGCATTTCGCCAAGGCAACTGCGGGATGGTCAAAGCTTTGCGTGCGCAGCCAGTGATAGTAGCTGACCATCCGGTCCCACGGGTTGCGCACAAGGGTAAAGATCATCATTGCGTCCAGATCGGGTGGTGCAAGAACTCCGTCGATATCCGCCAGCGTGCTGTGTTTCCAGAGTCGCCCCCTCGCGGTCAGCTTTTTCAACCGGCCCTTGCGCTTGACCGCCTTCGGCGTGTCGCCGATCAGGATGTCGTCGCGATGCGCGCGATCCTCAAGCGCCAAGGCGAGGGACGTTCCGCCCGTCTTGGGAATATGCACAAAGATGAATTTCCGGGCGGGTGAGATGATCATGCGACAGGGGTGCCATTGCCCTTGCCACAAGGCAAGGATTTGCTTTTCCAAACCGGTGACGCTGCGCTATGTCGGGGAACGACAAAGCGTTTGGGAGGATGCGGCATGGGCTGGATGCGGGACGAAACCGGGCTTGAAAAGCGCGCGGCAAATTATGTGCCGTTGACGCCTCTGTCACACCTGCAACGCGCGGTGGAGGTGTTCCCGGACACGCTTGCCGTGGTGCATGGCCCGCACCGCAAGACCTATCGGGAGTACCACGACCGTGTGACGCGGCTGGCCTCGGCTTTGGCGGCGATGGGTGTCAAACCCGGCGACGTGGTGGCGACGATCCTGCCCAACATCCCGGCGCAGGCCGAGGCGCATTTCGGCGTGCCCGCCTGCGGGGCGGTACTCAACACGATCAACACGCGGCTGGATGTGGATACGGTGGCTTATATCCTCGACCATGGTGAGGCGAAGGTGGTGCTGTGCGACAGCCAGTTCCTGTCGGTCCTCGCCGAGGCGATGGAACAGATGGACGGCCCCGCCCCCAAGGTGATCGAGGTCGCCGATCCACATGAAGGTGTAAACGCGCATAGCGATTATCCCGAATACGAGAACGTGCTGGCCGGGGCCGATCCGGATTTTGCGTGGATCATGCCCGAGGACGAATGGGAGAGCCTCGCGCTCAATTACACCTCTGGCACCACGGGGCGGCCCAAGGGCGTCGTGTGCCATCATCGCGGCGCGTATCTGATGACGATGGGCACGGCGGTGAGTTGGGAAATGGCGCTGCGGCCAAAGTACCTGACCATCGTGCCGCTGTTTCACTGCAACGGCTGGAACCACACCTGGATGATGCCGCTTCTGGGGGGCACGGTCGTGTGCTGCCGGGACATCAGCGCAAAGGCCATCTATGACGCGATTGCCGATGAGGGTGTGACCCATTTCGGTGGTGCGCCCATCGTTCTGAACCTGATCGTCAACTCCAACCCAAGCGACCGGCGCGACTTTGACCATCTGGTCAAAGTCTACACCGCCGGCGCGCCCCCTGCCCCTGCGACGCTGGCCAAGATCGGCGATCTGGGGTTCCATGTGATGCAGGTTTACGGGCTGACCGAAACCTATGGCCATATCACCGAATGCGTCTGGAACGGCGCCGCGTGGGACAGGCTTGACCAGGACGCCAAATCCGCCATCAAGGCGCGGCAGGGTGTGGCCTTTCCGATGATGGAGCCGATCGACGTGATTGGCGAAGATGGCGCACCTGTGCCGCGTGATGGCAAGACCCAGGGCGAGATCGTCATTCGCGGCAATTCGGTGATGAAAGGGTACTTGAAGAACCCCAAAGCCACGGAAGAGGCGTTCGAGGGTGGGCATTTCCATTCGGGCGACATCGCCGTGATGCACCCGGACAATTACTGCCAGATCGCGGACCGGGCGAAAGACATCATCATCTCGGGGGGTGAGAACATCAGTTCCGTCGAAGTCGAAGGCTGCCTGATGGCGCATGATGCGGTGCTGCTGTGCGCCGTGGTGGCCAAACCGGACGACACATGGGGCGAAGTGCCCTGCGCCTTTGTCGAGCTGAAGGGCAATCACAGTGCCACCGAGGAAGAGTTGATCGCCTATGCGCGGTCGAAACTGGCCGGGTTCAAGACCCCCAAGAAGGTGGTGTTTGAAGAGCTTCCCAAGACGTCGACCGGCAAGATCCAGAAGTTCCAGCTGCGTGAACGTGCCAAGGTCTTGTAGGCCGCAGACGCATTGCGCGTAAGGCGTTGCGGGTGTAGGCTGACGACGATCCAAGAGGCAGAGCAGCCCGCATGACCGCGCTGAAGGAATTTCAACGGCTTGAGGCCGAAGGTGTCTGGCGTGCAACGCCCGCAGATCAGCGCAAGGACGTGATCGTCTCCTTGGGTGATGCGTCTCTGACAATCCTCGATCTTCGTGAAAACGTGCTTGCGCATTGGTCCATTGCGGCTGTCGCCCGCGCCAACAAGGGGCAGCGCCCGGCGGTGTACCATCCCGACGGCGATCCGGGCGAGACGCTCGAATTTGGTGCCGACAGCGCGCAGATGATCGACGCCATCGAACAGATCCGATCCGCCATCGACAAAAGCCGCGCGAAGCCCGGTAAATTGCGGTTCATGATCACCGGCGGGATCGCGGCGGCAGTGCTTGCGGGGATCGTGTTCTGGCTTCCCGATGCGCTGTTGCGGCACACGGTCAAGGTTGTGCCCGCCGTCAAACGGGTCGAGATAGGCGATGCGCTCTTGACCCGGATCACCCGTATTTCCGGACAGGCCTGCATGACGCGGGACGCGCGCGAACCGCTCAGG
The DNA here is from genome assembly GCF_051859345.1 of Marivita sp. Classification (GTDB taxonomy): domain Bacteria; phylum Pseudomonadota; class Alphaproteobacteria; order Rhodobacterales; family Rhodobacteraceae; genus Marivita. The sequence continues at coordinate 49,124 of NZ_JBHYFV010000006.1, forward strand.
CGGCTTGCGTCACGGGTCCTGGGACCGGCGCAGCGGGGCGCGCTGGTTGTGCTGCCTGGCGGGGTTGCCGCAACCGCGCATCTTCCCGGCGGGCGTATCCTCGTGAACCGGTCCCTGATCGAAGACCCCGAAGAGCCGGACGTGACCGCGGGCTATGTTCTGACCGAACGTCTGCGCGCACTGACACAGGATCCGCTGGAAGAGATGCTTGTGCAGACAGGGCTCTGGTCAAGCCTGCGTCTGCTGACGACCGGCGAGATGGCCGATATCGATCTGGAACGTTACAGCGAATACCTGTTGGCGCGCACCCCGGCCACTCTTTCGAATGACGTGATCATAGCGGCCTTTGAAACAGCGGAACTGCGCACCACGCCTTATGCCTATGCCGTTGACATCACGGGTGAAACAACGCTGCCCCTGATCGAAGCCGATCCGATGAAGGGCAAGTCCGCACGTCCCGTCCTGAGCGATTCCGACTGGTTGCGGCTTCAGGGCATCTGCGGCGAATGATCAGTGCCCAAGACCCTTGCCGCGCCCGACAATCACCGGTTCCCTGATGTCCTGCCCCTCGGTCAGCAAACGGCGCGGAACGGTGTTGCTCCAGACCTGTTGCGTGGCGCGATGGCCCTCACGGGTCATGTGCGCGCGGTGCGGGTTCAGGCGGTCATCCTCCCAGGCCGGCTGATAGCCTTTCGGGATCGGCGGGAGCGTATCCCCCTGGGACTCGTAGACATGTCTGGGGACAATCCGTTCGACGCGCACGCGCTGTTTGGGCTGGGTGTACTTCTGGGCCTGCACGGTGCGGTTGGGGACACCCCGGACGATGCGCTGGGGCGTGACGATCACGGGTGCTGCCTCGGCCACGGTGACGGTCTGCTGTCGTGCAAGGCTTGGGGTTTGTCCGCAGATCAATTTCCGATTGCTTGACACGCGCGGCACCCAGTTCACCGTCCCGTCCACACCGGCGCGCACATAGACGCAGCCCCGGCTGTCGACATATTGACGGCCTGCATAGCCCGATGGCGGATATTCGGCTGGCGGACCGACCTGCAACCCCTGTGCAGACGCCCCGGATGTCGAAAGGAAGGCCGAGACCACAAGGGCCACGGCGGTCACGATATGTCTGGTCATGTGTCTGTCCCCACAGATGTGACCCAAGACTGCCTGTCAGCCTTTTGAGTGTAAAGGGCTATTTCGTCCCGAACATACGGTCTCCGGCGTCACCCAGCCCCGGAACGATATAGCCCAGTTCGTTCAGGTGATCGTCCAGCGACGCGGTGACGATGGGCACATCGGGATGCGCCTCTTTCATGCGGGCGACACCTTCGGGGGCGGCGAGCAGGCAGAGGAAGATGATGTTCTTCGCCCCGGCGTCCTTGACCAGATCAATCGCGGCGGCAGAGCTGTTGCCGGTGGCAAGCATGGGATCGACGACAATGGTAATGCGGTCCTGCATATGCGACGGGACCTTGAAGTAATACTGCACCGGTTTGAGCGTTGCCTCGTCGCGGTAAAGCCCGACAAAACCCACGCGCGCCGCCGGGATCAGTTCGAGGATACCGTCGAGCAACCCGTTGCCTGCGCGCAGGATCGAAATCAGGGCAAGCTTCTTGCCGTCGATCACCGGCGCATCCATTTCGCAAAGCGGCGTTTCGATCCGCTTGGTGGTGAGCGGCAGGTTGCGCGTCACCTCGTAGGCCAGCAAATGACTGATTTCGCGCAGCAATTGACGGAACGACTTGGTCGAGGTGTCTTTCTCGCGCATCAGGCTCAGCTTGTGCTGCACCAGCGGGTGGTCAACGATGGTCAGGTGATCTTTCATGTGCGCTCCAGTCGTTTCAGGACACGTTTGCGGGTGTCCTCGTCACAAAACGCCGCGTGGGCGGCGGTGTCGTTTATTTCTGCAAAAACAGTCTCGTCCCAGCCAAAGCTGCGCGCAAGGTTGAGGTATTCGTCGCGCATCGTGGTGTGAAAGAACGGCGGATCATCGGTCGAGACCGTGACCTTCACGCCGCGTTGCCGCAGTTTTTCAATGGGATGGGCCGCGAGGTTCGGGTAGACATTCAGGTTCACGTTGGAACCCGGACAAACCTCTAGGACAATCGCGTTCTCCACAAGCCTGTCCACAAGCGCCAGGTCGTTGATTGCATGCACGCCATGGCCGATGCGTTCGACCTTGAGATCCTCTACCGCGTCGCGCACCGACCCTGCGCCACCCCATTCCCCCGCATGGGCCGTCAGGCGCAAACCGGCTTCGCGTGCCAAGTCAAAGCTGTAGGCAAAGTCCTTGGGTTTGCCCTTCATTTCGTCCCCGGCAATCCCGAAGCCAACGATCCAGTCGCCAGCGGTTTCGGCAGCGCACAGCGCGGATGCCTTGGCAGTTTCCGGGCCGAAATGGCGGATGCAGGTGATGATGCCGCGCAGGATGATGCCGTGATCGCGTTCGGCCTCGTCGGCGGCTTCGCGGATGGCGTGCAGGTATTCGCGCCACGCGCCGACATCGCCGCCGCCGCAGAAATCCGGCGACAGGAAGGTTTCGGAATAGATCACATCATTTGCGGCGCTTTCTTCAAGCACGGCTTTGGTCAGGCGGGCGTAATCCTCGGGTGTCATGAGCACGCTTGTTGCCGCTTCGTAGACGCTCAGGAAATGTACAAAATCGCGGAAGGCGTAGCTGCCATCGGGTTTGAAGACACCGCTCAGGTTGATCGACTTTTCTTTCGCCAGTCCCTTGATGAACGCAGGTGGGGCCGCGCCTTCGTGATGCAGGTGCAGTTCGACCTTGGGCAGGCGCGTGATGCGGTCGAGTTGCTCTTCGTCCATGCCGCGACGCATTCGGTCAATCTGTTCTTCATCCATCACAAGAAACTCCGCCCAGATCCCTTTGCCGTCACGCCAAGATGTTCGGCGATCGTGGCTGCCACATCGACAAATCCCACATGGCCGATTTCCCCGGTTCCGGCCCCGGCGATCAAGACCGGGACGCGTTCACGGGTATGGTCCGTGCCAATCCATGTCGGGTCGTTGCCATGATCGGCGGTGATGAGCAACAGATCCGTGTCGCGAAGCCGGGGCAGCAGTTTGCCCAACTCGGCATCGAACCATTCGAGCGCGCGGGCATAACCGGACACATCGCGACGATGGCCGTATTTGCTGTCGAACTCGACAAAATTGGCAAAGATCAGCGCCCCTTCGGGTGCGGTGTCGATCTGATGCGCGAGGTGTTGGATCAGGTGTGCATCCGCGCCTTTGTGGACCTCGTCAATCCCGGACATCGAGAAGATATCGCCGATCTTCCCGATCCCGATTACCCGCTGGCCCGCGTCCTGCACCCAGTTGGTCAGCACAGGCGCGGGTGGCGCGATCGCATAGTCGTGGCGGTTGGTGGTGCGTTCGAAATTCCCGTCTTGCCCGATGAAGGGGCGCGCAATGACACGTCCTATCTTGCGCTCATGGCACATCGGCGCAAGATCCTCACACAGCTTCAGCAGACGGTCGAGCCCAAACGCCTCTTCATGCGCAGCGATCTGAAGGACGCTGTCGGCAGAGGTGTAGCAGATCGGTTTGCCGGTGCGCAGATGCTCACCCCCAAACGTGTCGATCACCTTGACGCCATTGCTGTGGCAGTTGCCCAGGATGCCATCCGTTCCGGCAAGGTCGCAAATGCGTGTCGTGATGTCGGCGGGGAAGGCCGGGATGGTGTTGGGCAGATAGGTCCAGTTCCACGGGACCGGCAGCCCTGCCAGTTCCCAATGTCCAGACGGCGTGTCCTTGCCGCGCGAGACTTCGGTTGCTGCGGCCCACCGTCCGATGGGTGTCGCGACCAGCCCAGGCGCGCGTTCACCGCTTGCCAGGGTCACGGCGCGGCCAAGGCCCAGGGCGTCCAGATTGGGAAGGGTCAGAGGTCCGGTCCGGCCGTCTTCCGCCGCACCGGAGGCGCAGGCCTCGGCGATATGCAGCAGGGTGTTGGCCCCGGTGTCCGGCGTGTCGCCGTTGAAAAACTGATCCGCGTCGGGCGCGCCGCCGATGCCGACGGAATCCATGACAACCAGAAATGCACGGCTCATGTGACGTGCTCCTGAACCAGAGGTGGAGCGCTTACCGGCCGATCGCCAAGCGTGATCGCCGCAAGAACTGCCTGTTCCGCCGCGTCCGCCTGCGCCTCGCGGGCGGCATGGATGCGGGCAAGAGGCTGGCCTTTGGCGATTCTGTCCCCGATGGAGACCACGTCGCTCAGCCCGACTGCGGGATCGACCACATCGGATTCGACCTGTCGCCCACCGCCAAGCGCAACGACGGTGAGGCCAAGCGCTTCGCCGTCGATGGCGGCCACGGTTCCGGCCATGGGCGCTGTGACTTCGCGGATGACAGGCGCTTCGGGCAGAAACCGGACCCAGTCTTCGACAAAGTGGACCGGTCCCCCCATCGCATAGACCATCTCGCCGAACTTTTCGGCGGCTGTGCCGTCAGTGATGGCTGCGCGCAACATGTCCCTGCCGGCGTCGATCCCGGTTTGCTGAAGAAGCGCTGCCCCCAGTTCAATGGTCAGTTCGGCCAGGCGGCCTGTGGTGTGGCCGGTCAGAACGCGCATCACCTCGATGACTTCTAGCGCATTGCCAAGACTTGGGGCCAAGGGTTGCGACATATCGGTGATCAGGGCCGAGGTTGGACAGCCCGTTGCCTTGGCGGTTTCGACAAGAGCCTGTGCCAGGGCACGGGCGTCGTCTTGTGATTTCATGAAGGCACCCGAACCGCATTTGACATCCAGCACGAGGCCGTCCAGACCCGCCGCAAGTTTCTTGGACAGGATGGAGGCCGTGATCAGATCAAGGCTTTCCACCGTCGCCGTGACATCGCGGATGGCGTAAAGACGTTTGTCGGCGGGTGCGATATCGGCGCTGGCGCTGACGATGGCACAACCCACCTGGCCAACGACATGCCGGAACTGGTCCTCGGTCAGCGTGGTGCGAAATCCGGGGATGGAGTCGAGCTTGTCGAGCGTGCCGCCGGTGTGCCCCAACCCCCGGCCCGAAATCATCGGAACATAGACGCCACAGGCCGCCAAAGCCGGTGCAAGGATCAGGCTGACACAGTCGCCCACCCCGCCGGTCGAGTGTTTGTCCAATACCGGTGCATCCAGATCCCAGTGCAGAACCTTGCCGCTGTCCCGCATCGCAGCCGTAAACGCCGCGCGGCCTGTGTCGTCCAGACCGTTCACGCAGACACCCATCGCAAAGGCCCCCGCCTGAGCGTCGCTGACGCTGCCATCCGCAAGCCCTTGGGCGAACCAGCCAAGCGCGTCGGCGTCCGGTGTCCTGCCCTGGCGCAATGTTGCTATGATCGCGCGTGCATCCATCAGCTTCGGTCCATGTGGCCCGCGACGAACGCTCCCGGCAAAAGGGCTCCTACGGTGGTCTGGTGTTCTGCGCCATGTGTGGTCGCCAAGGTGACCGGAACGTCGGCATCTGCGAATTCCGCAAGTTTCTGGCGACACCCACCGCAGGGCGGCACAGGTGACGGGCTGTCCGCGATCACACAGGCCTCGATGATTCTGTGCGCGCCTGCCGCGATCATGGCTGCGATGGCCCCGGCTTCGGCACAGGTACCTTCGGGATAGGCCACGTTCTCCACGTTGCATCCGACATGGATTGCCCCGTCCGCCGAACGCACCGCCGCGCCCACCTTGAATTTGGAATACGGCGCATAGGCGTTTTCCCGAACGGCCTGTGCCGCGATCTTCAAGTCCATATGCGTCCTGCCCCTGTTCTGTGACCTGCATGATTGCGAGGCCGCGACGCTGATTGCAAGGGCTGGCGGGAACCGGAAACGCAGCGTCCGCGTTTTCCGGGTGAGCAAAGGAGGTCACCATGCCAATGCAAAACAGTATCGCGCTTGATCCGTCCCTTGGATTGGGGCCCGACCCCGAAGAAAAGATGACCGAGAAACAATCCATCCAGTTGCAAGAGCTTACCAGCCGCGCGGATGAGCCGTTTGATGGCAGCCTGACACGCCGTCAGGCCGAACGCAGGATCGCGCATCTTCAGGAATATCTGAACTAAGCTTCTTCTTTTGCGCAATCCTCTGCGCTCTTTCCCTCCGCACCGATGTGGTTTACCCCGAAACCAGATTGTGCGGGGGAGCGTTCATGTCAGACAACACAAATGAGTCACTGCGTCAGGCAGCGCTGTTCTATCACGAGCATCCAAAGCCCGGTAAGCTCGAAATCCGCGCCACCAAGCCCTTGGCAAACGGACGCGATCTGGCCCGTGCCTACAGTCCCGGCGTGGCCGAAGCCTGTCTCGAGATCAAGGCCGATCCCACCACCGCGGCGCGCTATACCACCAAAGGCAATCTTGTTGGCGTCGTCACCAACGGCACAGCCGTTCTTGGCCTTGGCAATATCGGGGCGCTGGCCTCCAAGCCGGTGATGGAGGGCAAGGCGGTCCTGTTCAAGAAATTCGCCAATATCGACTGTTTCGACATCGAGGTGAACGAAAGCGATCCCGAAAAGCTGGCCGATATCGTCTGCGCACTTGAGCCGACCTTTGGCGCCATCAACCTTGAGGACATCAAGGCACCCGATTGCTTCATCGTCGAAAAACTCTGCCGCGAGCGAATGAACATTCCCGTCTTCCACGACGACCAGCATGGCACCGCCATTGTTGTCGGCGCGGCCGCCACCAATGCGCTGCATGTCGCGGGCAAGAAATTCGAGGACATCAAGATCGTGTCCACCGGTGGCGGAGCTGCCGGGATTGCCTGTCTCAACATGCTGATCAAGCTGGGCGTGAAACGCGAAAACATCTGGCTGTGTGACATTCACGGGCTGGTCTACGAAGGTCGCGCCGAAGACATGAACCCGCAGAAATCCGAGTTCGCGCAGAAATCCGACCTGCGCACCCTGGATGATGTGGTCGATGGCGCGGATCTGTTCCTTGGGCTGAGCGGGCCAAAGGTGCTGAAATCCGAAATGGTTGCGCGTATGGCGCGAAAACCGATCATCTTTGCCCTTGCCAACCCCACTCCCGAGATCCTGCCGGACCAGGTGCGCGAGGTCGCGCCGGACGCGATCATGGCCACCGGGCGCAGCGATTTTCCCAATCAGGTCAACAACGTACTGTGTTTCCCGTTCATCTTTCGCGGCGCATTGGATGTCGGCGCGACCGAGATCAACGACGCAATGGAAATCGCCTGTGTCGAAGGTATCGCCAAACTGGCCCGCGCGACCACCAGCGCCGAGGCGGCAGCGGCCTATCGGGGCGAACAACTGACCTTTGGACCGGACTACCTGATCCCCAAACCGTTCGATCCGCGCCTCTCGGGCGTTGTATCGACCGCCGTCGCCAAGGCAGCGATGGAGTCTGGTGTGGCTCTGCGTCCGCTGGACGATCTGGCCGCTTACAGGGCCAAGCTTGACGCCAGCGTCTACAAATCCGCCTTGCTCATGCGCCCGGTCTTCGATGCCGCCGCGACCGGCGCGCGCCGGATCGTATTTGCGGAAGGCGAAGACGAACGTGTGCTGCGCGCGGCACAGGCGATCCTTGAGGAAACCACCGAGACCCCGATCCTGATCGGCCGTCCCGACGTGATTGCCACCCGCTGTGAACGGCTGGGGCTGGAAATCCGGCCAGAGCGCGATTTCACCATCGTGAACCCGGAAAACGATCCGCGCTACCGCGATTACTGGGAAACCTATCACAAGATCATGGCCCGCCGGGGAGTGACCCCCGATCTGGCCCGCGCGATCATGCGCACCAACACCACCGCGATCGGTGCGGTCATGGTGCATCGCGACGAGGCCGACAGTCTGATCTGCGGCACATTCGGGGAATACCGCTGGCATCTGAATTATGTCACGCAGGTGCTGGGATCCGAGAAACACTCGCCACACGGCGCGCTGAGCCTGATGATCCTAGAGGACGGGCCGCTGTTTATCGCGGACACCCATGTCCGGTCCCTGCCCACCCCGGCAGAGCTTGCCCAATCGGCCATCGGTGCCGCCCGGCATGTGCGCCGGTTCGGTGTGACACCGAATGTCGCCTTTTGTTCGCAATCCCAGTTCGGCAACCAGGCCGAAGGCTCGGGCAAGCGCCTGCGCGAGGCAATTGCCCTGCTGGACTCAGCCCCGCGCGATTTCTGTTACGAAGGCGAGATGAACGTGGATGCCGCGCTTGATCCGGAATTGCGCGAACGCCTGTTGCCGGAAAGCCGGATGAAAGGTGTCGCCAACGTGCTGATCTTCGGCCATGCCGATGCCGCATCGGCGGCGCGCAACATCCTGAAAATGCGCGGCGGCGGGCTCGAGGTTGGACCGATCCTGATGGGCATGGGCAACCGCGCCCACGTCGTCACACCGGGAATCACCCCGCGCGGGTTGCTGAACATGGCGGCGATCGCGGGCACACCGGTCACGCAATACGGTTGAGTCCGGGGCAAAGCCATTTCCAAAGGCTTTCGCCCTACCCCAACCGATCCAGAAACACGTCTGCCTCGGACAGGATGGTGGCTTTGCGCCCTGGTTCCATCCGGTTCCAGTTGGCATAGATCTGGTTCATGCGGTTGTTGCCGCTGAACCTTTCGGCATGCCTGTCCAGAAAATGCCAATAGAGCAGGTTGAACGGGCAGGCATCCTTGCCGGTCTTGTCCTGCACCTTGTAGCGGCAGGATTTGCAGTAATCCGACATCCGGTTGATATAGGCACCCGAGGACACATAGGGTTTCGAGGCGATGATCCCGCCATCGGCAAATTGGCTCATCCCCACGGTGTTCGGCGCTTCGACCCATTCGAACGCGTCGATATAGACCCGCAGATACCAGTCATGCACCTCGTTCGGGTTCACCCCTGCCAGAAGCGCGAAATTGCCGGTCACCATCAGGCGCTGGATGTGGTGCGCATAGGCCTCTTGCGCCGTCTGGGTAATTGCCTTTGACAGGCAGTTCATGTCCGTGTCGCCGGTCCAGTAGAAATCGGGCAGCTTGCGCTGGTGGTTCAGTGCATTGCGGCGCGGATAGTCCGGGCCTTCGCGGAAATAGATGCCGCGCACATATTCGCGCCAGCCGATGATCTGGCGAATAAAGCCTTCGACCGCGTTGAGCGGCGCGTGGCCGTCCCGGTACGCGTCCTCGGCCGCGGTGCAGACCTCCATCGGATCAAGCAAGCCGACATTCAGATAGGGTGAGATCATCGCGTGATAAAGGAAGCGATTGTCGTTCAGCATCGCGTCCTGATAATCGCCGAACCGGGGCAGCGCGTAGGTGATAAAGTGCGTCAGCGCCCGGCGGGCCTGTTCCTGATCGGTCCCGAAATGGAATGGCCGCAGCGATCCGAAGGAATTGCCGAACTGCTTTTCCACGAGGTCGAGAACCTCGTTGACTGTGTCGTCCGGCGTGAACTGCATCGGGCCGGAAAAAGCGATGTCATCCGGCGCGGGTTTGCGGTTCTCGGCGTCGTAATTCCACTTGCCGCCCTCGGGTTGGTCGCCATCCATCAATAGGCCCGTCTTGCGGCGCATGTCGCGGTAGAAATACTCCATCCGCAACGCCTTGCGCCCCTCGGCCCAGGCGTCGAATTCGTCTTGCGTGCTGACGAAACGAGTGTCGGGCTTCATGCTCAGCTTGAGCGGCATCTCTTCAAGCGCCTGGATCAACCGCCATTCGCCGGGCTGGGTGGCGATCACCTCGGTCGCGCCGGTTTCTTCGGCGCGGCGCAGCAACTCACCGGGGATCGACCCGGCGTTGTCGGGGTCGTCAAGCTGGGTGTAGCGTACGTCCCAGCCATCATCCTTTAGGCGGGCCGCGAATTTGCGCATCGCGGCAAATATGAAGGCGATCTTCTTGGGGTGGTGCTGCACATAGGTGGCTTCTTCGGAAACCTCGGCCATCACGACCACGTCCGATGATTTATCGGCCGCTTCAAGCGCGGAAAGCGTGTCTGTCAACTGATCACCCAGCACCAGAACAAGGCGGCTCACCACGGCACCTCTTTGCCTTGCCAGTCAAAGAACCTACCGGTGTCCTCGGGCGTCAGGCCATCCAGAACCGAGAGCAGGTTTTCCGCCGCCTCACTGGCCGGGACGGACGGATTGTGGCCCACATATTTCTCGGTGAATGGCGTTTCCACCGTGCCGGGATGCAGCGCGACACAGATCAGATCCTTGTGGCTTCGCCCCAGTTCGATGGCACCGCTGTGAATCATCTGGTTCAGCGCCGCCTTCGATGTGCGGTAGCTGTACCACCCGCCCAGCCGGTTGTCCCCGATGGAGCCAACCCGTGCCGACAGGGCGGCAAAGACCGACCGTCCCTTGCGCGGCAAGAGCCGCATCGCGTGTTTCAGGACAAGCGACGGCCCGACCGTGTTCAGCCTGAACTGGTCGATCATCGCCTCTGGCGTGATATGGCGCAGGGTCTTTTCCGGCTCAGCCCCGTCAATCTCCAACGCGCCGGTGGCGACGAAGATCAGATCGAACGGACTATCCAGCGCGCCAAGTGCCTGTTTCACACTGGCCTCATCCGTCACGTCCAGCCCGTCACCGCTGCGCGACAGCCCGGTCACAGCCACGCCGCGTGTGGTCAGGGCGGTTGTCAAGGCGGTGCCGATACCGCCACTTGATCCAATGATAAGCGCTGTTTCCATGACACCGCCATCTAGGTTGTCCGCTCAGAGCGTCAACGGCGTCAGACCAGACCACGCCAGCGCAGGACAATGATAAGTAGGACAATCACCGCAAGGATGTTGAACGCCATGCTGCCAAGGATAGACAGGGCGATCCCCTTGCGCCGGTCGGCCACGTCAATCGCCTTGAGATGGGTGGATGCGCGGTCATAGGCACCGTGGGTGGCATCGGCATCAAGCCGGAGCGCAAGCTTTGGATTGGCTGCCATATTCTCGGCTTCCGCAATGACGCCAATGTCACGGCGCACACCCGCAGGCAGACGGCGCCTCGCCTTGATCAGACGACGCGACAACGATCCACGCTTCAGCCCAAGCCGTTTCGCCATGAGCGACCGAAGCGTTTCGGCGTTGGTTTTGATCCGGTCGGCATGTTCCATGTGGCAAAGCTAAACCTCTGCCACCTCTTGCTCAAGTCCATACCGGCACAGTATGCAGCGGATATGCTGAACACACAGATCACCAACTCGACCGGGACGGCGTCTTCGCTGCTTGTCATTCACGGACTTTATGGGTCGGGGCGCAACTGGGGTGTGATTGCCAAGCGCCTGTCAGATCGTGGTCCCGTTGCCGTTGTCGACATGCGCAACCATGGCGACAGTTTCTGGTCCGACAGCCATTCGTACACCGACATGGCGCAGGATCTGGCCGAGGTGATCGCCGCGCAGGACGCGCCGATGGACGTGGTCGGCCATTCGATGGGCGGCAAGGCGGCGATGGTTCTGGCGCTGACCCGGCCAGAGCTGGTCAATCGCCTGATCGTCGCAGACATCGCCCCTGTGACATATACACATTCGCAGACCCAGTACATCGACGCGATGCGCGCCGTCGACCTGTCGCAGGTCGAGAAACGGTCAGACGCGTCGGCCCAATTGGCGGCCCATGTCGCCGATCCAACGCTTCAGGCATTCTTCACGCAATCGCTCGACCTGAAAGAGAAACGCTGGAAGCTGAACCTCGAAGCGCTGGCGAAAGAAATGCCAAAGGTGCTTGGCTTTCCGGATCTGAGCGGCACTTTCGACAAGCCGACGCTGTTCCTGTCAGGGGCACAATCCGACTATGTGACGCCGGACCATCGCCCGAAGATCAAAAGCCTGTTCCCGAAGGCGCGGTTCGCGAAAATCCCCGGTGCGGGCCATTGGCTTCACGCGGAAAAACCGCGCGAGTTCGAGTTGTCGTTGCGGGCGTTTCTGGATCGGGCCTAGTAACCCCGGCACGAATTTTCCGACCGCGCGGCAAAGACCTTGTAGCGTTCCCAGAACGCGTCATCCGACGAGGACTGGGACATCCAGACATCATGGGCGCGCTGCGGATCTTTGAAAAAGCCCGAGGCCTTGCGCTGATCTGATCCGGACAGGGACTGGTTTGCGACGGTCTGGATGCATCCACAAAGCCGCGAATTGCGGGCCTTGCGGTCCGAGGACAGACACGCCCGGCTGATCGGTCCGGTCGAGAAACGCGTGACGGTTCCGCCATCGCTGCGATCATAGCGGTTTCCACCACATCCCGCGACCAGTGCCGCGACCACCATTGCTGCCAATACTCTCATGTCGCCTGCTCACCTTCACTCGCACCGTGCTTGGGTCTTGTGCCCAGTGTCACGGGTCTCTGCCTGTTGGAACAATGCCCGAAACCAAAGCTGTTTTCAAATCACCTTTTGTCAATCGGCACGCATCCGTCGCACCACCTTGACCGGACCTCAAAACCGCATCATATCCCGCGCATGACAGAGCTTTCGCATATCCGTAATTTCTCCATCGTTGCCCATATCGACCACGGGAAATCCACCCTGGCTGACCGGCTGATCCAATCGACGAACACCGTCACGGAACGGGAGATGAAAGAGCAACTGCTCGACTCGATGGATATCGAGCGGGAACGCGGTATCACGATCAAGGCCAACACCGTTCGGATCGAATACAAGGCCGAAGATGGCGAAGTGTACATCCTCAACCTGATCGACACACCGGGGCATGTGGACTTTGCTTACGAGGTCTCCCGCTCCATGCGCGCGGTCGAAGGATCATTGCTGGTGGTGGATGCCACGCAGGGGGTCGAGGCGCAGACGCTGGCCAATGTCTATACCGCCATCGACGCGGATCACGAGATCGTGCCGGTTCTCAACAAGATCGACCTGCCCGCGTCCGAACCCGAGCGCGTCAAGGAACAGATCGAGGACGTGATCGGCATTGATGCGTCCGAGGCTCTGGAGATTTCCGCCAAGACCGGCGTCGGTATTCCCGCCGTGCTTGAAGCCATCGTCAAGCGCCTGCCGCAACCGCATGAGGGTGATGCGACCAAGCCGCTCAAGGCGATGCTGGTGGACAGCAAATACGACCCCTATCTGGGTGTGGTCGTGATTGTCCGCGTGATCGACGGGGTGCTGAAAAAAGGCCAGCGCGTCAAGATGATGAAGACCGGCGGCACCTATGACATCGACCGGATCGGCGTCTATCGTCCCGCCATGCAAGAGGTCAAAGAGCTGGGACCGGGCGAGATCGGCTATATCACCGCGCAGATCAAACAGGTCAGCGACACGCGCGTCGGGGATACCATCACCACCGAGAAAAAGGGCTGCGAAACGCCCCTGCCCGGCTTCAAACCGTCGATTCCGGTGGTGTTCTGCGGCTTGTTCCCGGTGGACGCCAATGATTTCGAAGACATGCGCGGCGCGATCGAAAAGCTGTCGCTGAACGATGCGTCGTTTACATCGGAAATGGAAACCTCCGCTGCGCTTGGTTTCGGCTTTCGCTGCGGGTTCCTGGGCCTTTTGCACCTCGAAGTGGTGCGCGACCGGCTGGAACGGGAATACGACATCGACCTGATCACCACGGCGCCGTCGGTGATCTATCACATCTACACCCGCGACGGCGAAATGCTCGAACTGCACAACCCGGCCGACATGCCGGACCCGTCCACCATCGACCACATCGAAGAACCGCGCATCAAGGCGTCGATCCTTGTGCCGGACGAATATCTCGGCGACGTGCTCAAGCTCTGCCAGGACCGGCGCGGTCTGCAGCTTGACCTGACCTATGTGGGCAGCCGCGCGATGGTGGTCTATGACCTGCCGCTCAACGAGGTGGTGTTCGATTTCTACGACCGGCTGAAATCCGTGACCAAGGGTTATGCGTCGTTCGACTACCAGATGCTTGGCTACCGCGAAGACAGCCTCGTCAAGATGCAGATCCTGGTGAATGACGAACCGGTGGATGCCTTGTCGACGATGGTTCACCGCGACCGTGCCGAAACCCGCGGGCGGGCGATGTGCGAAAAGCTCAAGGACCTGATCCCGCGCCACATGTTCAAGATACCCATTCAGGCGGCCATCGGCGGCAAGGTTATCGCACGCGAGACCTTGGCGGCGCTGCGCAAGGACGTGACGGCGAAATGCTATGGCGGCGACGCGACCCGGAAGAAGAAACTTCTGGAAAAGCAGAAGGCCGGCAAGAAGAAGATGCGCCAGTTCGGCAAGGTGGATATCCCGCAGGAAGCGTTTATCTCGGCGTTGAAGATGGATGGTTAATTCCATTTTGAGAGACGGAGAGCGAGAATAGAATGAAAATGGGTGTCTCTGAAACCCTACGAAAAGCCTCAGACGGCAATTTTGACGAAAAAATCGATGACGCCGAATGGTTGACCTCGTCTGGTATCCGAGACCTAAACACTTGTCTTCAGGCATCCGGCAACCACAACGTGATGCTGTTAATAGGTGAAGAGTTCAATATTTCTTTTCAATTTGGAGCTGCAACAATCCATCATTTTTTTGACCACGGAACGATGCCTAGATCCAATTTCTTAGGTGACACATCCTCGCTAACAACAACATACCTAAGAAGGGTTTTCACTTTTTTTGAGTATGTTGTCTTTTACCTTTGCAAGTATCCAAATCGCGTTTTTGATCACAGCTATAACGAGCAATCTGAGCAGTACGCAGAACGATTGAGGCATTTAAAAGAGACAGGAAAAATTAGAAAGGATGTTGAGGCGACGCTTCGCTCCCTAAAACAGACCCGTGATCAATTCGCTCATTCCTTCGTCGAAATTGGCGACCTGACCTACAAAGGAATTCCATTGAGTGAATCATCACAGGACTTCTTTACCGATATTGATGAGACGTCAGTTTTGTTGGAGAGGTTATTTCTGGAACAACAGCATTTCCAAATAGATTGGCGAATTTTCAGCTTGGTTCACCAGGCGCTTCGAACCGCTAGAATCGAAGGCATTCGAGCGCAAACGTAGGGGTCCCAAGAACGGGCAGCGGGCCCGACCCTCCCCATGGGAGGGCGCATCCGTTTATACAATGCGTGTAGGGTGCGTGTTCACACGCACCAATTGACCTCACCAACCGAACGGTGCGTGTGAACACGCACCCTACGCAAGCCGCCGCCGATCCCCGTATCGTGATGACCACACACCTGCGCGTGGGGTCTATCTGCGCTAGAGTGCCGAAAAACACCCCGAGCAGGACCAATCCACATGCGCCCGATTCTCACCGCCGCCCTTGTGCTAGCAGCCCCCTTTGCCCAGGCCGATGTCTGCGACTTCCGCCCCAGCATCCTTGCGGGCAAGGCCGGACAAGCCGCCAAATCCACTGCCGGGACTGTTGCGTCCGTCACCACGGAAGGCGCGCGGGCGGTGGGGGCTTATACGCTGGAAAACCCCGTCTCGGGTGTCAGCATGATCGGCAGCGCGGTCAGCAGTGCCACGGCGGCGGGAAGCAGCGTTGCGGCGGGTGCGGGTGGCGCGTTGACCACGGCAACAGCCATCGCCACAGCCCCGGTCACCATCGCGGTTGCGGGTCTGACGGCTGTGGCGCTTGGGGGCTACGAAGGGGCCTGTTACTTGCGCGCAGAGCGGATCACCGACATTGATGAAATCCGCTATATCGTCGCCAACCTGTCGGCCAATTCCGATCCGACCATGTTTGCGCTGATCCCCAAGGGCGAGAAGTATGTCACGCTCAAGGGACGCAACGCCATCGCGGGCGAGGACAAGCTGCGCATCGCTTCGGCGGGTGTTGGGCCGTTTATCTTTGACGTGAAGAACCTCTACATCACCGACGGGGTTCTCATGCACCGCGACGCCGGGCGCAATACGGTGATCGGCGCTGTCGGGTTGCAGGTGGTCGAGGTCGAGTAAGCTTCGCAGCGGGCGAGGTCGGGCATTCGCGTTCTGCCGATGCGACTTGCCACTTGACCGACATCAACGCGCGGGTTGCCATGATGCGGCAGGATCAGGCCAACCGAAGGGAGAGCCAATATGGATCTGAACGCACAGAAAGACCGTCTACTCGAACGCCGTGCCGAAATCACCGGCGATCTGGCCGACATCGAAGACAAGCTGGACGATCCGATGCCGAAGGATTGGGAAGACCGCGCGTCGGAGCGGCAGGGGGACGAAGTGCTGGAGGCGTTGGGGAATTCCGAGCTCGACGAACTGCGCCGAATCGATTCGGCATTGGCGCGACTCGAGGACGGATCTTACGGGATTTGCCCGAAATGCGGCGATACCATCTCGGATGCGCGATTGGAGGCTGTCCCCGCAGCAGCGTTGTGCCGCAATTGCGCCGATACCGTGTAGGATATTGATTCGGGAATTTAAATGCCGGTAGGGGCAACGCAACCAGCCCCTGCCCTGACACCTTGATCGATTCGTTTCCGGCGGGTGCAAGATATTTCTTTCGACCCAGTTCCAAGATTTTTCTTGATTCCAACGGCGCGCGCGACCGAATACTTTCGTACGCTTGATGTAAATTCAGGTTTACACTTACGGGAGGGGGTCGTGTCAGATTATATTGACTCCATGCGCAGCACATTTGCTGCCCGCATGTCCGCACATGAAGGGATTCTCGCGCTTTTGGGCCTTGCCCCAAGCGAAGACGACGCTCCGCACATCTATACGGAATTGCGCGGCACGCTTTTGGCTTGTGGCAAATGCTATTGTCCGAAGTCCTGTCTTGAATGGCAAAGCAGCGGGCCTGACGGGCCCCCGCCCTGGTGCCATCAACGCCAGGTGTTTTTCGATCTGGCTGCCGCCTGTGAAAGGCTGCAGGCCGCTTGATCGGGCCGGTTTGATCAAGGTCAAGGCAGAGACATCAAAAACAAGGAATGTATGGCCCATCGCATTTTGATGGAGGCCGGTATGCTACGTCTAGCCAGTATTCTTTATTCCCTGATCGCCACCACACTGGCAGGAACCGCCGTGATTGCAGTATTGACCGCCGGGTTCGACACGCTTGTCCCGATCGTCGCTGCAGCCGCCGTCGGAGGGCTGGTCGCCTTGCCCGTCAGCTGGTACGTCGCGCGCGCGATCTACGAGGCCTGAGACGGCCCAAGCGTTGGCCCAAGCGCATCAAGAAGCCCATCCGCACAGTCTTCGATCAGCGCCAGGGCGCCATCAAAGTCACGGGTGAAATACGGATCGGGGACATGGTTGGTGCCGCATTGCGGAGCGTAGTCGGTAAAGCGCCTGACGCGACCGGATGGGCCAACGGCAGCCATTTCAGCGGCGTTGTCGTCATCCATCACGACGATCAGATCGAACGCATCGAAATCCGCCGGAACCACTTGCCGCGCGCGCAGGGGTGAAAGGTCATAGCCTTTCTCCGTCGCGGCGGCCTGCATCGGGCCATAAGGCGGCTTGCCGATATGCCAGTCTCCGGTGCCTGCGCTGTCCAGCGTCACGTCCAGTCCGCGTTCAGCAGCCTTGGCACGCGTGACCGCTTCGGCCGTGGGCGAGCGACAGATATTGCCGAGACAGACAAAGAGGATACTTTGGATCATGGCCTTGCCTAGCGCAGGGTCGCGTTTGGGAAAAGAGGTGTGATGCGAAAGCTGGAGCGAATTGTGATCCTGACAGGGGCGGGCATTTCTGCGGAAAGCGGTTTGGGCACGTTCCGCGACGAAGGCGGGCTGTGGGCGCAGCACCGGATTGAAGATGTCGCAACGCCCGAGGCGTTTGCGCATGATCCGGCGCGGGTCCATCAGTTTTACAACGTGCGGCGGGTGCAGGCTGCGGGTGCCAAGCCAAATGCCGCTCATCAGGCGTTGGCACGGCTACAGGCCGCGTGGCCGGGGCATGTTCTGCTGGTCACACAGAACGTGGACGGGTTGCATGAAAAGGCGGGTGCAGAAGTTGTCCACATGCATGGTGAATTGTCCCGTGCGCTTTGTGCGGCCTGTGAACACAGATGGGATTCACCGCAGGAAATGTCGGTCGGGGAAACCTGCCCTGCCTGTGATGCCCCTGCGGCACGGCCCGATATCGTCTGGTTTGGTGAAATGCCCTATCACATGGAGCAGATTCTCGATGCGATCCAGACCTGTGATCTTTTTGCGGCGATCGGGACGTCGGGTCAGGTTTACCCGGCTGCCGGCTTTGTAGAGGAAGCGCGGATGGCGGGGGCGGCGACGGTCGAACTTAACCTGCGGGACAGCGATATGACCCACGCGTTCGAGGAGCATGTGACCGGGCCTGCAAGTGAAATAGTTCCGCAATGGGTGGACCGGCTCTTGCAGGGGCGGTGAGGCGGGGTGTCCCGCCTCACCCTTGGTATCAGCTGTCTGAACCTTGGTTCATCATGCCGCCATGATCCTGACGTTCCAGATCGACCGGCACATCCACAACAACATCACCCGCCTTTTCAAAAGTGAGCGTGATCGTGACCGTCTTGCCCTGCTCCATCGGACCGGTAAGGCCCATGAGCATGACGTGTTTGCCACCGCGCACCATGGCGATCTCGCCATTGGCGGGCAATTCAAAGCCTTCCTCGACATGGACCATGCGCATCACGCCGTTTTCACCTTGCAGGTGGGTGTGCAGTTCCGTGCGGGCGGCGGCGTCGCTGCTGACCGCGATCAGGCGATCTGCCTCGTCACCGGAGTTGTGGATCATCATGAAGGCAGCGCCTGATTTGGCCATCGGCGACGCAGAGCGCGCGTATTGATCGTGTATTTCGATTTCTGCGAACGCAGGCGCGGCAAGGAACAGGGCAGCAGCCCCGGCGATAAGGGATTTGGTAAACATCTGAGTGTCTTTCCGTCTGAGTGTGTTGAGTGTTGAAGACTTCAGACGGATGCAGGTGGATCTCGGGCCTGGGACTGTGGGGTGGGGTGTTCGGCGGCCAGAACATCCATCTGGCTCATCCAGAGAACGTGCCAGGCATCGACCCGCCTGGCCTCGGGCATGGGTGTGGTCATGTCCGCATAAAACGCCAGCGCGTAGTCCGGGCAAATCATGACGCCGCCCGTCGGCTGGCCGTTTTCATCCACAAGGATATGCACAGGCCCGGTGCCGGTGCAGATCTCCATCGTTCCGACAGCCGGGGATTGCCCACGCGCCGCGGCCAGCTGAACGCTGGTGAAACCGATCACCAGAACCATCAGGGCAAACGTGATATGTCGCAGGACGAAGTGCATGATGTCGATTTACGGGCAGGACCGCTGGTCACAACGTGACAAAAGGAAACAGCCCCGTCCGGAAACCCGAACGAGGCTGCAAATCATCCTGAAAGAAAAAGCTTACGCCTGCGCGGTTTGCGCCTTGGCGATCTCTTTCTTGATCTTCAGAAGGCCGACCGACAGCTCGGTGTCTTTGGCTTTCGCCAAAAACTTGTCAAGGCCACCGCGGTGGTCGACGCTGCGCAGCGCGTGCGCAGAGATGCGCATCTTGATGCCACGGCCGAGTGTTTCGGATTGCAGCGTCACGTCATTCAGGTTCGGCAGAAAGCGCCGACGTGTCTTGTTGTTGGCGTGGCTGACATTGTTGCCAGTCATCGGGCCTTTACCGGTCAGTTCGCATACACGCGACATGGGTTCGTCCTCGTTCTATCAAAGGTGGCCATAGGGCCGTCCACCAATATCAAAGGGCGCCGACTGGCAGCGCCCGGAATCTCGTTTGGTGTCCTTAGAGGGATGCGCGATAGGCGTCAAGTGGCGGGAGGGCGCAGAGATCGAGTAAAGACGAAAAAGTCGGTGTTTGGGTGGGTGCCTCGGGCTTTGGCGGGCATGGCCGAAAAGCAGGTAGTGGCGGCGGCGCTCATGTCAGGCAAAGCGCTTTGCTCAGAACATCCATGAATCCGGCGTGGTTGTGGATCATCATGGCATGGCCCGCATCCGGGACAGTGAAGGTGGGAATACCCGCCTCGTCCAACCGACGGCGATCAGGCGTGTCCGGTGTCGGTTCGGGGCCGATGCTGCGGTCGCCGTAGACAAAGGCTTTGGGAATCGCCAACCCGGCGAAACCGTCGAACATGTCCGACGGCAGGTCCACAAGCGCCTTGGCGTTGGCGAAAAGCCCTTTCGGGTCGGCGACCTGCCACCCGGCGACAATCCGGTCTACAGGCCCTGCCCCGTCGCGCACCTTGGACTGCAATCTGTCAAGCAGCGCCGCGTAGCCGGTGTTCAGGAACGCCTGTTCGCCATCCCGCGAGATCCGCAAAGACATCAGACCGCCGCCCGGATCGACATTCGCCTCTGCCACGATCAGGCGGGACACCAGTTGGGGGCAGGTCCGTGCAAGCACTATTGCCACGGTGCCGCCCATGCTGTGCCCCACCACGTCGACAGGGCCCATCCCCAAGTGCTCAAGCACGCGGGCAATGACGGCGGCGTGGCTGTTCAGCGCATAGTCAAATCCGGTTGGATGATCGGACTGACCAGAGCCAAGAAAGTCGACCAGAATACAGCGCCGCCCCGCCAGAACAGGATCGGCAGCCACCGCAAGGAAATCCGCAGCCACAGGCATGCCAAGCCCTGGCAGGAACAGGATCGGTGCGCCCGAGCCGCTGTCATACCAGCGGATCGTGGCGTCCCATTCTGGCAGGAAGAGAGCGTTCACAGCATCGGCCTGCGGCCTTCGATCTGTGCAAGCACTTCTTCGGCGGCCTGACTTGGCGTCTGGGTTCCGTCTTCGACCTCGCGGCCCAGCGCCTTCACGATTCCCTTGATCGGCTCGCGTTCAAGACGATTCAAAAGTGCCTGCTTCAGTTCCGCCTCGAACCAGAAACGGGCCTGCCCGGCACGACGAGCGGCGAAATGTCCGTTGTCGCGGCGCCATTGCGTCAGGGTTTGCATTTCGTCCCACGCGGTTTGCAAACCGGTATCCTCAAGCGCCGAAACCGTCATCGCCTTGGGAAAGCCCTGCGGGTCCTGCGGACGTTTGCGCAACAGCCGCAGGGCGCCCGCGTAGTCGGCACAGGTGCGGGTTGCTGCGGATTTGAGATCGCCATCGGCCTTGTTCACAAGGATGATGTCCGCCATCTCCATGATGCCGCGTTTGACACCCTGCAATTCATCCCCCCCGGCAGGCGCAAGCAGCAGCAGGAACAGATCCGACATCTCGGCCACGACGGTTTCGGATTGGCCAACACCCACCGTTTCAATCAGCACCACGTCAAATCCGGCGGCTTCGCACAGGTCTATCGCCTCGCGTGTGCGGCGGGCGACGCCTCCGAGATGGGATTGCGAAGGTGAGGGGCGGATAAACGCGTTGGGATCGCGCGACAGACGTTCCATCCGGGTCTTGTCACCAAGGATCGACCCACCAGAGCGCGCAGAGCTTGGATCAACAGCCAGAACCGCCACCTTGAGACCCTGTGCGGTCAGCATCATGCCAAACGCCTCGATAAAGGTGGATTTACCGACGCCGGGAGTGCCGGACAGACCGATCCGCAAGGCTTCGCGGTCGTGATCCTTCAGTTTGTCAAACAGCGCGATGGTGTCGGCGCGATGATCGGCCCTGCGGCTTTCGACCAGCGTGATCGCCCGTGCCAAAGCGCGGCGTTCCCCGGCAAGGATGCGGTCGGCCAGATCGTCTATGTCCATGCACAAGGCTCCGTCTTGAACTGACGGCAGATGTCGCACGGCGGCGACGGCCAAGTAAAGCCGTCAGCCCAGACCGCCGGGACCATGTTTGAGGATCACCGGGACGACAAGCTCTTCCTCGTCGATCAGGTGGCGATTGAGCATGGACTGAAAACCAAGCAGGTCTTTGCGGAACACGCCCGGCTCGGACTGGCCCTGGATCACGGCGTTTGCGCCTTCGGCAAACCGGTTGAGCAATCCGTCCATCGCATGGTGATCGGAATCGAGCAATTCGAACCCATGGTTGAGCACAGGTTCACGACTGCTCAACACAGGGAAATAGTGGTGATCTTCGATCTGGTGGTGACCATGCAGGTTTTGCAGCAGCATTGACCCATAACGCGACAGCTTCGCGGCATGGGTTTGCGGGTCGATCTTGCGGTCGATTGCCTGCTCGGCATCGTCGATCAACGTCGTCATCAGCTTGCGGAACATCAGGTGCCGGTCAAGCCAGAAGGCCACCAGACCTGCGAAATTGTCGTGATCCGGCCATGTGTTCCGCGGATAGGTCTGCAACAGGACGCGCAGTGCGTCCGGCAGTCCGTCACGGGTGTCGAGCTTAAGGTTTTCTTCCATGGGCACCTCCTGCGATGGGGACGTGCGTCACGCAAGCGAATTGTCAATCAGCGCAGGACATGAACCGAACATTGCGCGTGTCGCACCACATGGGTTGCGGTGGACCCCAGAAGCAACGTCTGCATGCCCGGCCGGTGCGAGGCAACGACGATCAGGTCGATGTTCTGAGCCTCGGAATAGTCGAGGATCGAGCGCCCGGAATGGCCGTCGATCACCACCGAATGCGCCCCGATATCTGCGGCAAGCCGGGCCATTTCGGATTCGACCCCTTTGCGCGTCGCGGTCAGGATATCCGCCGAGATATAGCTGATTGCATAACTTGGCATGGCCTCGATCACATGCAGCAGAGTGATCCGGGCATTGTCAGTGGCAAGCGCTTTGGCCACGGCAATCGCATTGGCCACGCGATCGCCTTCGTTATCAAGCGCGATCGGTACGAGAATGTTGCTATACATGAATCCCCTCCGTTTATCTGGACAGGATCAGGATAGCGTCGCGGCGGAGGATCGGCCTTGATCCGTATCATGTGACTGACAAGATCAGGAGACGTTTGGTTCGCCCTGAAGCCCCAGCAATTTGCGAAAGCCTGTCCAGTACCCCGGCAAGCGGGGCGGTTCCTGCAAATGCGGCACCGCTTCGTCTGCCCAGCGCGACATGCGGCGGATGGTAAAGTCGCGCCCCCACGCAAGATAGGCTTCGGCGTCATCCGGGCGCAGGCGACAGGCAGAGCCGACAAGACCAACAAGCGTTTCGGGCGCGGAATACCATTCGTCCTGAATGCCGGTGACTTTCTTTTGCAAGAACGGGCCAACCCAACGCATCAGCGCCTTGTCAGAGAACAAGAGCAGCATCTTGCCCATCTCTTCGCGGCTGTAGTGGATCAGCGGCGGGAAGGTGTCGAAGAACAACGCTTTTCCGTCCAGATAGGCGAAGTTGCGGATCGAGGGATGAAAACCGATGCGGGTATCGAACTGATCTGCATTGTTCCAGAAAGTCGCGATCACGTCGCCCGCCGCCTCCATCATCCGAAGCGTGTCGTCGGTGCTGGCGACCTGCATCTGCGGGCGCATCATGCTGTCCGACGGCAGGGCGTCCTGCACGATCACCGGAATACGCGCGCCTTCCATGTCGAGCAGGTGGAATTCGGTCTTCGGCAGGACGACGCCAGCGGTGTTGAGCGCAGCAACATACTCATCGTGGCACCGCGCCAAACGGTCCAGGGCGGTTTGGTCCTTGAGACCGCGATAGACCTTGATCACCTTGTCCGAGAACGGGCCAGAGGCGGGGCGGAACGGCGCACAGAAATAGCCGAGCTTTGACACGGTCTGGCCACGCGATGCGCTGTCGGCGCGGATCACGTCTTTCAGGGTGTCGAGGTCGGTCATGGCGCTGGCTCCTTCTTGGGATGCCCTGCCTTTACCTGTTTGCCAGCACCGCCGCCACCTCTGAGGTAAGCGCATCGACTTCGGCCTGTGCCGGTGTCTTGCGGCCCTCGGCGGCACCGCGCCCCTGCCCCAAAGCTTCGGCATAGATCACGCGGTTGGCCAGCGTCGCATCGGCAATGCGCGCCGCCAGCTTCTCCGCCGCTTCGGCCACTTCCGTGCCCAGCCTTGTGTTCTTGCGAGCGCGGTTGAGTACGACCAGCGCCTCCTTGTCTTCGCGCCGCGCCAGATCAAGCACACCTTCGGTGGCCCAGAGATCGACATGGCTGACACTGACCGGAACAACGACAAGGTCAGCCACTCGCAGCGCCGGGCGCAGATCGCTGTCAGCCTTTGGCGGCGTGTCGATGATGACAATGTCGTGGTTTTCGGACAGCTTGCGCACTTCGTAGGTGATGCCCCAAGCCGATGACGTGGCAAATTCGAGGTTGTCGACCGACCCTGCTTCGGTTTCAAGGCGGGTCATGAACCAACGCCCAAGGCTGCCTTGGGGGTCGATGTCGACAAGCGCGACGGTTTTTCCCTGACGCAGAAATCCGATGGCAAGGTTTGCAGTGACGGTGGTCTTGCCAGAGCCGCCTTTTTGCTGCGCGACAGTGATGACGTGGCCGGACATGGGCTGTTCCTTCGATTCGGCCCAAGGGTACAGGGTTATTGTGCAGGTGCAGCATAAAAATTGCCACACCTTCTGGACGTGTTAGAATGACACCATGGTTTCACCAATCCGACCCACCGATGACAATGCCCGCGCCTTGGCAAAAAGCCTGATAGCGCGCGCCCGCTTTGCCACCCTGTCCTTCCTTGATCCCAAGGATGGCGGACCGATGGTCAGTCGGATCGCGCTGGTATCCGGACCGGATGGGCTGCCGCTGAGCCTGATGTCCGATCTGAGCCATCACAGCACCGCTCTCAAGGCAAACCCGCTCTGTGCGCTGTTGATCGGAGAGCCGGAGGACAAAGGCGATCCGCTGACCCATCCGCGTCTGAGCCTGCGCGCGCGGGCGCATTTCGTGCGGCATGGCACATCCGGGCATGGCAGTCTGGCAGACGCGTTTCTGTCGAAACAGCCGAAAGCAAAGCTTTACATCGGCTTCGCCGATTTCGCGCTGGTCACATTTGCGCCGCTCGGAGCGCATCTGAACGGGGGGTTCGGCAAGGCCTTTACCCTGACCGCAGAGGATTTGATCTAGCGGCGCGTGAAATCACGCAGCCTACGCGGCGACATCGGGCGCCTGCAAAATCTGCACCCCAGCGATACGCCATTCGCCGTCGATCTGCTGCATTTGATAATCAAGGTAGTGCAGGTTGCCTGCCGTGTCCTTGAGGATCACCGTCTGGTACAGCCCACCCGCAATGTCGCGCAGGTCGCCAAAGGTCACGGCTTCGGGGCGCCAGACCATCGGGTAGCCCTGTCTGACCATCGCGCCGAAATTTTCCGGCGTGCGGAACATGGTGCGCAGGTTCGGGCTGGCAAAGGTGAAGGCGGTTTCGAAATCGTCCTGCAGGAACGCGTCGATCTGGCTTTGAATGGTGCCTTCAATCGCGGGTTCTGGAGCGAGAACATCTTGCGCCCAAAGTGTGCCCGCCATTGAGGCCGCAAAGGCCAGTCCGGTGATGAGTTTGCGCATGATCCGTCCTCCATCGCTCAGACGGAAGGTAGGGCGGATCATGCGCTGGACAAATCGTTTGTGTCAGCCAAGGCCTCCGGCGAGACCTTTCTTGATCAGGGTCACGGTTTCGCCAACGCCATACAGCGCGACAAAGCCTCCAAAACGCGGGCCTTGGGATTGCCCCAGCAGCACCTCGTACAGCGCCTTGAACCAGTCGCGCAGCGGGTCGAACCCGTGGTCCTTGCCGACCGCGAACACGATCGTTTGCAGCGTTTCGTCGTCGGTCGGACCATCGTGCGCTTCAAGCCGGGTCGCGAGGTCTTCCATTGCCGCGCGTTCGGTGTCGTCGGGCGCACGGAAGGTCTTGGTCGGTTTCACGAAGTCGTTGTAATAGCGCACCGCAAAACCCGCTGCCTGATCCAGGTCGGCATGGGTTTCTGGCGTCGCATCAGGCGCATACCGCTTGATGAAGGCCCACATCGTTTCCGTGTTTTCGGCCCCGGCGGCAGAAGCGAGGTTGAGCAGCATCGAGAACGGCACAACCATATGCGATTGCGGCACGTTCCCGGAATGGATGTGCCAGACCGGGTTATTGGCCTGCTGGGTCGCATCCTGTGACGGATAGGCGCGCAGTTGCTGGTGGTATTCGTCAACCGCCTTGGGGATCACGTCGAAATGCATCCGCTTGGCCGTCTTGGGCTTGAGATACATGAAATAGGACAGGGATTCCGTGCTGGCATAGGTCAACCATTCGTCGATGGACACGCCATTGCCGGTGGTCTTGGAGATCTTGTGACCGTCGGCATCAAGGAACAACTCATAGGTGAAATGCTCGGGCTTGCGACCGCCAAGGATTTCGCAAATGCTGTCATAGATCGGCGTGTTGGTGCTGTGATCCTTGCCGTACATCTCGAAATCGACATCGAGCGCCGCCCAGCGCGCGCCGAAATCAGGCTTCCACTGAAGCTTGACGTTGCCGCCGGTGACCGGCAGCGTCATTTCGCGGCCGTCCTCGTCGTCGAAGGTGATCTCGCCCTTGGCGGCATCGACGTTCTTCATCGGAACGTACAGCACGCGGCCGGTGTCGGGGTGAATCGGCAGGAAGATCGAATAGGTCTCGCGCCGTTCGTCGCGCAGGGATTTGAGCATCACCTCCATCACCGCATCGTATTTCTCGCAGGCGCGCAGCAGCACGTCGTCAAACCGGCCCGTGCGGTAAAACTCGGTCGAGGAGATGAATTCGTACTCGAACCCGAACGTGTCCAGAAACCGGTTCAGCATCGCGTTGTTATGCGCACCAAAGCTTTCATGTGTGCCGAACGGGTCCGGCACATCGGTCAGCGGGCGTTGCAGGTGTTCGCGCAGCATGTCGGGATTGGGCACGTTGCCCGGAACCTTGCGCATGCCGTCCAGATCGTCGGAAAAGCAGATCAGCTTGGTCGGGATGTCCGAGATCACTTCGAAGGCGCGGCGGATCATCGTGGTACGCGCAACCTCGCCAAAAGTGCCGATATGCGGCAGACCAGACGGGCCATAGCCGGTCTCGAACAGGACATAGCCTTTTTCCGGCGGCTTCTTCTCGTAGCGTTTGAGCAACCGGCGCGCCTCTTCAAAGGGCCACGCCTTTGAGGTCATTGCAGCTTCGCGCAGATTGGACATTGCTCGTGTTCTCCGGATGGGTGCCGCACTGGCTGTGCGGGCGTTCAAAAAGCACTCCCTATTGCGGGCGCGCGGGCGGGTCAATAAGTAGGGGTTAGTTCACGCTCCAGATCAGAAAGTGCCAATTGTGCAAGATACAGACCACCACCCGCTAAGCCCACAGGATTGCCTTGTCGCACTGATGATCGCGGTGTCCGTGTCTGACGAGAACATTCGCACGGCTGAGTTGGTCAAGATCACCTCGGCTGTGAACAACCTGCCGATCTTTGCCGAATATGACGAAGCGCGTATTCGCGACATGTCAGGTCTTGTGTTCGATCTGTTCGAACAGGAAGACGGGTTGGACGCGCTGTTCGGTTTGATCCGCGACAACCTGCCAGAACGCCTGTTCGAAACCGCTTATGCCCTCGCCTGCGATGTGGCGGCGGCCGACGGAACTCTGCGAGAAACGGAATTGCGGCTTCTGGAAGAGATCCGCTATGAACTGTCTCTTGATCGTCTGCACGCTGCCGCCATCGAACGCGGGGCGCGGGCGCGGCACATGCGCGTTTGACCGTTGATTGCACATCGCTTTGGACGTCGAATTAAGGTATCTTGACCTCTATTGAGACGCAATCATTCGCAATCAGGGTATTTTGTACCATGGCATCGACAGACAAGGATTATTACCGCGCCGCCAACAAAGGATTGTTCAAGCATGGTGTCTGGGAGGTCGAGAACGAAACTCCTGCCGACGGTATCCTGCATGGCGATATTGAAGCGCGCTCCTGGACGGTCACAAAGATGCACCGGGGTGGAAAGAAAACCCAAGAGGTCCGCACACGTCAGGACTGGGCCATCAGGAATGGCCACATGGAACCCGGAAGTGGCACGTCCCTGCATGACCATGAAGGCGCGCTTGGCTACCTTGCATGGGCCTATTTCAAGTTGCCCGAAGGCACGGTCATTCCCGAAAACCTGATCATCGTGCAGCGCGGCAAGCCGGATCATTACCAGATCGAGGTCCGCACAGGCGGTGAGATGACACCAGACACCCTGCGCGGGGCATTGGACAATCTTGCGCGCAACTGCGTTGTGCGTCTCAAGCAATTGGCGGACGGGATCTAGGCATGATCCAAACCGCGCAGAAAGGCATATATGGTTGAGATCAGCACACCCGCGCTGATGATGTCGATTCAGGCGATATCGCAGCTTATTTCCGAAGAAGAGGCCACGATGGACTCGATGGAAGAGAGCGAGGATCTTTACGAATTGGCCGAATCCGTCGAAGCCTTCCGCAAGACGTTGAACGAACTGCGCAGCGTCTATGAGGCCGCGCGCCGCGACGGGGCCGATCTGCCGCCCTATGGCAACCTTGTTCTGTGATCAGCCGTCCCGTTTCGGCGGGATCGAATAGGTAAGCGTGGCACGGGCAACCGGGTCGGGGCTGCCTTCGGAGAACATCAATACATCCACCACGCTTAGAACACGCCCAAGCTTCAGCACCTTGGCATGGGCCAGCACATCTTCCCCGGCCACAGGTTTGCGCATGAAATCAATCGAACAATTGGTCGTCACGGCAAGCGCTTCCTTGCCAACGTGCGCCATCGTCGCCACATAGGCCGCAACATCGGCAAGGCTGAACATCGCGGGCCCAGACACCGTGCCGCCGGGACGCAGGTGCTGTTCGCTGGCATGAAGCCGCATCACCAGACCATCTTCATCCAGATGGTCTATTCCGAACATGCCCACTACCTGTGGGAACACCTCGTCCAGAAACGCCGTCATTTCCTCTGCCGGAACTTTGAGCCCCATGCTTTCCTCCTCTGTCATCAAGCGATAAAGTCATGCCAACTCACTGGGAGCACAAGATGAAAATCCTGGAACGTCACGACACAAACGCAGTTTGTCACCTGCACCTGAACGCGCCCGAGCGTTTGAATGCCCTGTCAGAGGAGATGCTGGACGCGCTGCAAGAGCAGCTAGATGCGCTTCAAAGCGATACATCGGTTCGGGTGGTGGTCCTTTCTGGCGCGGGCAAGGCGTTCTGCGCGGGGCATGACCTCAAGCAGATGACCGCGGGCCGTCAGGCCGAGGATGGCGGAAAGGCTTATTTCAAGGATCTGTTTGATCGCTGTGCGAATGTCATGACCGGCGTGCAGCGCCTGCCTCAGCCGGTGATCGCGCAAGTGCATGGAATCGCGACGGCCGCAGGGTGCCAACTGGTCGCGTCCTGCGACATGGCTGTGGCCGCCGAAGGCACGCGGTTCGGCGTCAATGGTGTGAATATCGGGTTGTTCTGCTCTACTCCGATGGTTGCCTTGTCGCGCAACATCGCACGCAAACATGCGTTCGAGATGCTGGTCACGGGTCAGTTCATCACCGCAGAGCGCGCAGAGGCGTTGGGCCTGATCAACAAGGTTGTGCCCGCCAATGTGCTTGAAACGGAAACACATGCGCTTGCAGACCTGGTCGCGAGCAAGCTGGGTGCTGCCGTCAAGATCGGGAAATCGGCGTTCTACGAACAGGCACAGATGACCCTTGATGACGCGTACGCCTACACGGGCGATGTCATGGTCGAAAACATGCTCTACCGCGACACCGAGGAAGGGATTGCCGCTTTCCTTGAAAAACGCGCGCCTGACTGGTCGCAGTAACCTTGTCGCAAAACAGGCTTTTCCTGCGGCCCGGCATGTGCGTGGGTCTGCTGGGCGGATCGTTCGATCCCGCGCATTCGGGCCATGTCCACCTGACGCGCGTGGCGCTGCGCCGGTTCGGGCTGGATCGGGTGATCTGGCTGGTCTCGCCGGGCAATCCGCTCAAACAGCGCGGCCCTGCCCCGCTTGAACTTCGCATGCAGCGGGCGCAGAACATCATGCGCGATCCCCGCGTGATCGTCAGTGATTTCGAGGCGGATATCGGCACCCGCTATACCGCCGAGACGGTTGACACGCTTGTCGCGACCTATCCCGGTGTGCGCTTTGTCTGGCTCATGGGGGCGGACAATCTGCAACAATTTCATCGCTGGCAACGGTGGGAGGACATCCTGTATTCCGTACCTCTGGGCATTCTTGCGCGTCCGGGATGGCGCCAGTCTGGACTGCATTCGCGCACGGCACGGCAATATCGGCACGCCCGCCTGCCCGGTCGCGCCTCGCAGCTCTTGGCGGATCAGACCGCGCCGGCCTGGTGCTTTGTCAACATGCCCATGATGCCGGTCAGTTCGACTGAACTGCGCGAATCCGGTGCCTGGGACAAGGATGAGTCTTCGTGACTTGATCGCGATTTTCAACGGTTGCGTGATCCAATCGGAAAAGACCTGCCCGATCACCAAAGCGTGTTCTTGAAACCCGGCAATCCGTCAGGTTAGATCGCGTCCATGACACGGGAGGTTTCACGTCGCGCACTATTGGGCGGTCTGGCAGCGGTTGCGCTGGGTCAGGCGGCTTCGGCGCAATCATCGCTTGCGCCTCTGAACTCGCTCAGACCAACGTCGCGCGAGGGCGATCTTCTCAAGACCTATCAGGCCACCCTGAGTGACTTGATTGCGGACTCCGGGGTGCCCGGCCAGATCAGCGTTCAGGTGGCCGATGTGAAGACCGGGCTGGTGCTGGAATCGCACAATCCCTTGCGTGCCCTTCCCCCGGCCAGCGTCGCCAAATCCCTGACCGCCTGCTATGCGCTGGATGTGCTTGGACCGGGATACCATTTCGAAACCCGCATTCTTGGCACGGCTCCAATCGTCGATGGCAGGCTGGAGGGCGATTTGATCCTTGCCGGTGGCGGCGATCCGACACTGGACACGGATGCGCTTGCCTCGATAGCCCAACGCCTGCGCGAAGAGGTTGGACTGACCGAGGTCACGGGCCGGTTCCTTGTCTGGCACGGTGCTTTGCCGTCGCTGAACGGGATCGACAGCAAACAACCCTTTCAGGTGGGGTACAATCCGGGCATTTCCGGACTCAACCTGAATTACAATCGGGTCCATTTCGAATGGCAGCGCAAGGGCGATGACTATTCGGTGTCGATGGATGCGCGGTCAGGCACGTTGCGTCCGGAAGTGCGGGCAGCAAGGATGCGGATCGAGTCGCGCAATTACCCGGTTTACACCTATGCCGATGGCGGCACCTTCGACAACTGGACCGTGGCGCGCGGGGCGCTGGGCCGCAATGGAGCGCGTTGGTTGCCCGTGCGCAAAACGGCGCAGTATACGGCTGAAGTGTTCCAAGTCCTTGCACGCTCGAACGGGATTGTGCTGAAGGCTCCAGAGATGCTGGATGCGCTTCCGGCAGGCGCCTCTGACGTGATGACCCATGAAAGTGCGCCGTTGCGGATCATCCTGCGCGACATGCTGAAATACTCGACCAATGTGACGGCCGAATGCATCGGTTTGACCGCAACAACTGCCCGACTTGGATCGGTGTCGTCACTCAGGGCGTCAGCCGATGCCATGAACGCCTGGGCGAAAGACACGCTGGGCATGTCTTCGGTCGCGCTTGAAGATCATTCCGGGCTTGGGGATGACAGCCGAATTTCGGCGCGCGATATGGTCAAGGCTCTTATTTCAGCGCGTAAGTCCACGGGATTAAAAGCTCTTTTGAAAGATCATCCCTTGCGCACCGAAGACCGCACGATCGTCGAAGACCATCCTGTCAAGGTTCACGCAAAGACCGGCACGCTGAATTTTGTCAGCGGTCTGGGTGGATTTATCGACCTGCCGGATGGCACGGAATTGGCGTTTGCCTATTTCTCGGCGGACCTGCCACGCCGTGACGCCCTGAGCCGCGAGGAACGCGAAAGCCCGCCGGGCGGCAAGACCTATGCCGTGCAGTCCCGCAAACTTCAGCAACAGCTGCTGGCGCGGTGGGGTATTCTGTACAACGGGTAACCCCTGCAAACCGATTGCCACAAAAAAGGGGCGCAAAGCCGGTCTTTGCGCCCCCAGTTGAAGAAGTCCAACTGACGCAGGGATTTACATCAGCCAGAACTTACGATTGGCCTCCCTTTGGGCGGTCAACCGATCCAGTCCGATGTCACACAGCAGGTGATCATCAAGATGTTTGAGCTGAGTGCGCGTGCGGCGGCGCTCAGACCATTGTGTGAAGGTCACCGCGACTCGCAACGCCACGACGGCCACCGGCGACAGCGTGGACTGTTCACCAAGATAAGCGATCTGAGAGGCATGGGCTGCGTGTGTCATGGGTGTTCTCCTCAAATGTATTGACACAATCTTGTAGTATCACGATACATGTGTATGTGTCGCGATACAAAAAGCGATACATTCGAGTCATAGCGTGATCCAGAGAAAGATTGTGTCGGATACAATTTCCCCAGATCAAATCGTGTCGCTGCCCCAGTCTGCCGCTGGCCCCAAGTACAAAAGGGTGGCGGACACGATCGAGTCGGCGATCCGCTCGGGAGACCTGAACGCAGGAGACAAATTGCCTCCGGTGCGGGAACTGGCGTGGTCGCTTGGCATCACGCCCGGCACGGTTGCGCGGGCCTATACGCTGCTGACCGATGCGGGTCACGCGGTGGCCGAAGTCGGACGTGGAACCTACGTCGCCGATCGCGGGACACGCCCCACCGCGCAACCGCGCGAATACGTTTCCATCCCGATGCAGGACGGCAAACTGTCCCTCTTCAGCCCGCAATTGCCCGACCTCGGTCAAGTGTCGCTGCTTCGCGATGCGTTTGGCAGGATCGGAGAGACCGCACCAGAGCGTCTTTTGCACTACCCGACCCGAGACGCGTACCGCCCTCTGCGTGAAGCTGCCGTTCATTGGCTGAGAACGATCCCGCTTGGGCGCATTGATGAAAGCGATGTCGTGATTGTTCACGGCGCGCAAAGCGGATTGAGCGTGATCCTGCAAGCGATCCTGCGCGGCCCCCGTCCAACCGTGCTGGTTGAAGAAATGGCCTATCCGGGCTTTCGACGCGCCGCTGATCTGCTGCGTGCCGATGTGGTGGGATTGCCCAGCGACGAAAAGGGCATCCTGCCAGACGCGCTTGAAAGCATTGCCCGCAGAACCGGCGCGCAGGTGTTGTGTACCTCGCCGGATGTTCACAACCCAACGCTGGTTTGCACACCCGCAGACAGGCGAAGCGCCATTGCCGAAGTGTGCCGGTCGGTTGGATTGCAGATCATCGAGGACAATTGTTATCGCCGCTTTGACATCACCGCCCCCAGCTACCGGATTCTTGTGCCGGAACGCACATGGCATGTAGCGTCAATCTCTAAGGTGCTGCCCCCTGCGTTGCGGATTGGCTTTGCCATCGCGCCGCGTGGACATGGGCAGGCCTTGCGCCAGGTCGCAGAACACGGGTTTTTCGGGATCGCACAGCCCTTGGCCGAAGTCGCAGAACATATCCTGACCAGTCCGGACACAGATGCGATTGCCCTGGCCATCCGTGAACGGATCGCCGCGTTTATCCGTGTGGCAGTGAATGCGCTGGGCACCTACAATCTGACCTGGCATGAAGACGTGCCGTTTCTATGGCTTCCCTTGCCCTAGGGCTGGCGCGCGGCGGCGTTCTGCCGGGCGGCCGAAGCGCGGGATATACAGATCAGATCGGCGGATGAATTCGCGCTTCGTGACGGGCGGGCGCCACATGCGGTGCGAATTGCGGTCAACGCACAGATCCCGCTTCAGACCTTCGAGAACGCCATGCATCAGTTGCGCGATCTTCTAGGGCACCCGCCAGAGCAGATAAGTGTCTGATCTTTCGTTGTATTGATGAAAAAATGTTCGCTTGGCCCCAAAACGGGCGCTAGGTTAATGCGCACGACTCACCTGCCGCGAGATTTAAATGGGTTTAGACATCAGCTTGGCCTTCGTCGAAAGGCGGCCAGATCTTGACGAACTGTCGGATATCCTGACGGAATATTACGCTCAAATTCTTGAGCGCTTGATGACGGTTGGCGGTCCGGGTCTTTCGGTAGAAGAACAGGTTCAATCCAGCCTTGACTCGATTGATCAGTTCCTGCCGCCCAATGGTGGCATTCTTCTGGCACGGGACAGTTCCGGCTATCTTCTGGGCTGCGCGTTTGTCCGGATGATTGACAAAGACCGGGCCGAACTGAAACGGCTGTTCGTGCGCGATCTGGCGCGGGGGTACGGGCTTGGGCGTCGGATGATCGAGATGCGCATCGAAAAAGCCAAGGACCTTGGCGCGACCACGATCCTTGCCGACACCGTGCGTGGCAACAGCTCAATGCTGGCGCTTTATGACCGCTTGGGGTTCAGGGAAACACCCCGGTATGACGGCAACGCAAATGCCGCAGCGCTTGATGAATACCTCGTTTATCGCAAGCTGGAGCTTCCGGTGGGTTGAATCCGTGAACTTAAATGGGGTATAATGATACCTTATTTTCAAGTCATTGTTTTTGCTGGATTTATACAGACAGACGCCGCTTGACGACGATTTGGCAATCCTTATAACCCGCCCATCGGAATACCGGGGTGCCTACACCCTGCCTTACCAATCAAACGTCAGGGACATCCCACGATGAAAACCTTTTCTGCAACACCGGCAGACATCGACAAGAAATGGATCCTGATCGACGCCGAAGGCGTCGTTCTGGGTCGTCTTGCGTCGATCGTCGCCACCCGCCTGCGCGGCAAACACAAGCCGTCATTCACACCGCATATGGACATGGGTGACAATGTCATCGTGATCAACGCGGACAAGATTCAGCTGACCGGCAACAAGCGTCAGGAAAGCTTTTTCTGGCACACCGGCTATCCGGGCGGCATCAAATCCCGCACCAAGCAGCAGATCCTCGAAGGCGCCCACCCCGAGCGCGTCGTCCAGAAAGCGGTTCAGCGCATGCTTCCGGGCAACCGCCTGTCCCGCAAGGTGATGACCAACCTGCGCGTCTATGCTGGCGCCGAGCACCCGCACGAGGCCCAGAGCCCCGAAGTGCTGGATGTGAAATCCATGAACTCCAAAAACACCCGGACGGCGAAATAATGGCTGAGCAACTCAATTCTCTCGAAGAACTGAACACCGCCGCAGGCCTCGATGCCGCGCCGGAAGTGGTTGAAACCCCGCGTGAGCCTCAGCGTGATGCGCTGGGTCGTTCCTACGCCACCGGCAAGCGGAAAGATGCGGTCGCCCGCGTCTGGATCAAGCCGGGCTCCGGCAAGGTCAGCGTGAACGGCAAGGAACTGAAGACGTATTTCGCACGTCCGGTTCTGCAGATGATCCTGCGCCAGCCCTTTACGATCTCTGGTACAGAAGACCAGTTTGACGTGATGGCGACGGTCAAGGGTGGTGGTCTGTCCGGTCAGGCCGGTGCGGTCAAGCACGGCATCTCCAAGGCGCTGCAGCTTTATGATCCGTCCCTGCGCGGCGCGCTCAAAGCGGCAGGCTTCCTGACCCGCGACAGCCGCGTTGTGGAGCGCAAGAAGTACGGCAAGGCGAAAGCCCGTAAGAGCTTCCAGTTCTCCAAGCGTTAATCTTCGCGTACAAGATATTGAAAAGGCCGCCTTTCGGGGCGGCCTTTTTGTTTGCGGTGTTTCGATCGGATTGTGCGGAGCCGGGCAAGCCTGCGCCTGAAAGAGCGATGCGCCTAGAGCCCCCGCGCCTGTCGGAAAGACAGCAACCGCCGGGACCCTTCATCCCACAGATGCAGACGCGCGTTTTCGAAACTCTCGCGCACAGTCATCCGGTTGTGGTCCGACAGGCTCGCATGATCGCGCACCACCTCGGGCAAGCGATAGAACGGTATGCGGCTGTAAAGGTGATGCACATGGTGGATGCCGATATTGCCGCTGAGCCATTGCAGGACCGACGGCAGAACGTAATGCGAGCTGCCATGCAGCGCCGCATCGTGCAATTGCCAATCTTCTTCATTGTCCCAGAGCGTTGTTTCGAACTGGTGTTGAACGTAGAACAGCCAGACCCCAGCCGTGGC
This sequence comes from Marivita sp., assembly GCF_051859345.1. Taxonomy (GTDB): domain Bacteria; phylum Pseudomonadota; class Alphaproteobacteria; order Rhodobacterales; family Rhodobacteraceae; genus Marivita. The sequence goes on from NZ_JBHYFV010000006.1 coordinate 84,844, forward strand.
CGCAAGAAGCGTGGAAGGCAGGAAAATCAACAGGATCGGCATCAGTCCACCGAAATAGAGCATGACCAGCAAACTCGCGAGGATGGCCGCGTTTGTGCCCATCGCGCTGGCCCAGTACCGAACGCTCGACATCAGACCCAAGGGGATTCTGTTCTGGATCAGGAACAGGTATCCCGGCCCAAGACCAAATAAAATGACCGGATGGCGGTAGAGCCGGTACATCAGCTTGCTCCAGGGTGACAACGCCTTGTATTCGGCGACCGTCATGGTGTGCACATCTCCAATGCCGCGCCGTTCAAGGTTGCCTGCGGCGCTGTGGTGAATCGAATGGGTGCGTCGCCACACGTCGTAGGGCGTAAGCGTCAGAACCCCCAGCACACGACCAAGCCAATCGCTCAGCGTGCGGTTGTTATAGAACGATCCGTGGCCGCAATCATGTTGGATGATGAACAACCGCAGAAGAAACGCCGCGTTGACGATCGAAATTGCCAAGGTCAGCCAATAGCTTACGCCCAAGGCCCACCATGCGGCGGCCCAAAGCGCCACGAAAGGGCCCAGCGTGACGGCCAGCTCGAATGAGCTGCGCACTGCGTTGGGTTCGCGATATTTGGCTAAAACTTTTACCCAGTCTTTGGCAGAGGGTGCTGCGGGCGTGCGCCCGCTGATTGTAAACTGCTCGGACATGTGCCTGCTTTTGTTATCTGAGTTGAGTTGTTCTAGCTGATGAACAGCGATCCGCCTACTTCCGTTTGTCAAAGAAATGCCAAGACGGGGCATTTTGCCACTGCTAGGTGTCATCGGCGTCTTTGTGCGGCGCTTGCGGTGTGAAGGAACAACGCTCTGGCTTGATGTCAATCAGAGGCGTTTTATCAAGGCAATCCAAACCCTTGACGATCAGAACAGACCCTTCCTGCCGGATCAGCCGCACCTTGGATATTCCAATCGGGTTCGGCCGCACCGGAGAGCGCAATGCGAAGGTTCCTGTGATGGATCCATCGCTGCGCGGGCTTTGCAGCACCAGATCGCGGCGCGACAGGTGCAACCAGTAGAGCACATCAAGATAGTCGAACCGTGTGATGCCCTTCAGCGCAGGGGCCCATTCCTCCAAAAGCTCGAGTCGGCAGTCGGGGCCATCAAGCGCACCCTGACGCGGACACATGTCGCGGGACGTGTAAGGCGTACGGATCGTACCGATGAACTGTACGGCTGCATCGTACGAAACGGGTCTATCAGTTGCCACCTCACCATCGCGCAGGTCAGCCTCGTCTGCGGTGGTCATCTTGGGCCTCCAGATTTGACAGGATTCAGATGTGTTCTGACACAAACTCCGCCCGCGTCAAAGGCCTGTCTGGGGAGGGTGGTACGACTGTTCTGCCTTGGTGCTTTTCGTCAGGCACAGCGTTTTGTCCATCTTGCCGCGCGGCGGCGTGTCGGACATAGTCGCGTCGATATGACAAAGACCGATACATCCTCTGCCGAACGTTACCTCACCGTACCGGAACTGGCCGCGCTTTTGCGGATCAAGGAACGCAAGGTCTATGATCTGGCGGCGAACGGAACAGTGCCCTGTTCGAAGGTCACGGGAAAGCTGCTGTTCCCGGAACAGGCCGTGCATCGCTGGCTGGCGCGCGGGCAAACCGGTGCCGGAACAGATGAAGGACCGCGACCGGCGGTGTTTCTGGGCAGCCATGATCCGCTTCTGGACTGGGCATTGCGGCAGTCGGAATGCGGGATTGCCACGTTCTTTGATGGGTCGCAGGACGGTCTGGACCGCTTTTCCGCGCGTGAGGGTTTGGCGGCCGGGTTACACATGTTCGACGCTGCCGGTTCGACATGGAACATCCCCGTGGTCGAGGCGGCGTTTTCCGGCGCGCCGGTTGTTCTTCTGGCATTTGCCAAGCGCATGCGCGGGTTGGTGATTCAGCCGACTATGGCATCGCGCATCGAAACCATCCGCGATCTGGTCGGGCGAACCCTGACGCCCCGCCAGATAGGTGCCGGGACACGAACCCTGTTCGACCATCTTTTGCGGGACGCCGATATCCTGCCCGAAACGATCCAGCTGCGCCCGGTGGCGCGCAACGAGGCGGATGCCGTTCTGGATGTGGCGACCGGCGCGTCTGATGCCACGTTCGGTCTCGAGGCGTTGGCAGAACAGCACAAGCTGGGCTTTGTGCCCCTGATCGAAGAACGGTTCGACCTGTTGATCAGCCGCAAGGCGTATTTCGAACCGCCGATGCAGCGTTTCCTGGGCTTCCTGAACAGCCCGGCCTTTGCAGAGCATGCGGCGGGAATGAAGGGCTATGGCGTGACCGAGGCCGGAACCGTGCGCTGGAACGGGTAAGCCCGATCAGGCGTTCTGATCTCATGTCAGACAAAAAAGATCTTGCCGAAGAGCGGACGGATTGGGCCGAGGCCCGCACCATCCTGGCCAATGAACGCACCTTCGCGGGCTGGATGCGCACGGGAATGGCGTCTGTCGCGCTTGCACTTGGGTTGCGGGCCTTGTTCGATCCGTTCGAGCCGACCTGGATTCCCAAATTGGTTTCGACCCTGTTCATCTTCATCGCCCTGGCGATTTTCTGGGCCGCCTGGCGCAATTCCAGCGAGACGCAGAAAGAACTGCACGCCAAGGACGCACAGCCACAATCAGCCAGCCGGATCGGCCTGATTGCCGCGATTCTGAGCGCCGGGTCGGCGGCGGCGGGCGCGATCCTCTGGCTGTTGTGAAAACGTCGAACCGCGCGCCGAGTGCGGTGGACCTTTGCGCGCTGACCCCCTAGTTTAGGGCGGACTGCTGGAAGGGTCTCTGGATGTCCGACACCACCCCCTATCAGGTGCTTGCCCGCAAGTACCGCCCCGAAACCTTTGCCGATCTGGTCGGGCAAGAGGCGATGGTGCGTACGCTCAAGAACGCGTTTGAGGCCGACCGAATCGCACAGGCCTTCGTGATGACCGGGATTCGCGGAATTGGGAAAACCACCACGGCACGGATCATTGCCAAAGGGCTGAACTGCATCGGACCGGATGGCACCGGCGGGCCGACGACGGAACCCTGCGGCCAGTGCGAACATTGCGTCGCGATCATGGAAGGTCGCCACGTCGACGTGATGGAGATGGACGCGGCCTCGCGCACCGGCGTGGGTGACATCCGCGAGATCATCGACAGCGTGCATTACCGGGCCGCGTCGGCGCGCTACAAGATCTACATCATCGACGAAGTTCACATGCTCAGCACCTCGGCGTTCAACGCGCTGTTGAAAACGCTGGAAGAGCCGCCCGCGCATGTGAAGTTCATCTTTGCGACCACCGAGATCCGCAAGGTGCCGGTCACCGTCCTGTCGCGCTGTCAGCGGTTCGACCTGCGCCGGATCGAACCCGAAATGATGATCGCTCTCCTGCGCAAGATCGGCGCTGCCGAGAATGCCGAGATCACCGACGACGCCCTGGCGCTGATCACCCGCGCGGCGGAAGGATCGGCACGGGATGCGACATCGCTTCTGGATCAATCGATCAGCCATGGAGCCGGGGAAACCACCGCCGAGCAAGTGCGCGCCATGCTGGGTCTCGCAGACCGGGGGCGGGTTCTTGACCTGTTCAACCTGGTAATGAAGGGGGATGCGGCTGGCGCTTTGACAGAGCTTTCCGCACAATATGCCGACGGGGCCGATCCGATGGCGGTGCTGCGCGATCTGGCCGAGATCACGCATTGGATTTCCGTGGTCAAGATCACACCCGAGGCAGCAGAAGACCCCACGATCAGCCCGGATGAACGCCAACGCGGTCAGGAACTGGCCGGGGCATTGGGGATGCGACCCCTGACGCGGTTGTGGCAGATGTTGCTCAAGGCGCTGGACGAGGTTGCACAGGCGCCCAATGCGATGATGGCGGCGGAAATGGCGATCATTCGCATGACTCATGTGTCGGAACTGCCCAGCCCCGAGGAACTGGTGAAGCGGTTGCAGGATACTCCTCCTCCGCCGCCGCCTTCGGGGGGTGGGATGCACGCGGGTGGTGCGGGTCAGACACGCGCGACCGGCAGCCCTGCCCCGACGCATGGCACCACATCCGGGCCGCATGCCTCTTACGGTGGGGCCGCAGTGGCGGTTGCAGTGGATCAGGCGCTCGCACGGTATCCGACCTTTGAACATGTCGTCGAACTGATCCGGTCGAACCGGGACGTGAAGCTGCTGGTCGAGGTGGAAGGCTGCGTGCGGTTGGCCGCGTATCAGCCGGGTCGTATCGAGTTCACACCAACGGACAACGCCCCCGGCGATCTGGCGCAACGTCTTGGCGGGGCGTTGCAGCGCTGGACGGGCAACCGGTGGGCTGTGACCTTGGTCAATGGTTCGGACGCGTCGACGATTGTCGAAACACGCGATGCCGCCGTCATGGCGATCAAGGCGGAAGCGGCGGCGCATCCGCTGGTCAAAGCGGTGCTCGACGCCTTCCCCGGAGCCACGATCGAAGAGGTCCGCACGCCCGACCAACTGGCCGCCGTGGCCGAGGCCGAGGCATTGCCCGAAGTGGAAGACGAATGGGACCCGTTCGAGGAGGAGTGATCCTGTCGCTCCTGCCGGGTGTCGCATGGGCGCAGGATTGCGCGGTGCAGCGCCCCGGATGGGATGGCGCGCCTGTGAGCGCGGTGCAGGAGGCGGTGTATCTCGCCTCTTCGCCCGCAGCACTCGTACTGTTTCTGGGGACCGTTGCGGCCATCCGTTTCAAAAGTCATTGGGGGACTTTGGCGGTTGTCTTGGGCTGGACGGCGTTTGCCACCTTTCTGACCATGCTCGCGCCGGCCTCGCGCAGTGCCGCGACGGTCGAAGGCTGTGTCGGGTCGCCCGCCTTGTTCATTGGCATCATCGCTGCAATATGTGTGGGGATGATCATTTACACCGCGCCACCGATCAAGGGGCGCTGAAACGCGGAGAGAGATATGTTCAAGGGTTTGGGCCAGATGGGTGACATGGCCAAGATGATGAAAGCCGCGCAGGACATGCAGGGCAAGATGGCCGAGATGCAGGAAGAAATGGCCAAGATGACCGTGACCGGTGAATCCGGCGCCGGTCTGGTCAAGGCGACCGCGACGGCCAAGGGCGAATTGACGGGACTGGACATCGACCCGTCGATCTTCAACAGCGATGACAAGGAAGTCGTGGAAGACCTGATCCTTGCCGCGATCAAGGATGCTCAGCAAAAAGCACAGGCCAAGGCACAGGAAGAGATGTCCAAGCTGACCGAAGGTCTGGGCCTGCCACCGGGGATGAACCTGCCGTTTTGACAATGGTGGTGGGGTACAAACCCACCTTACCCGACTGTTTGGACCTGAACGATGCGTGACGGCGGCGATATCGAGGCGCTTATTGCGATGATGGCGCGTCTGCCGGGGCTTGGCCCCCGGTCGGCGCGACGTGCCGTGCTGCACATGATCCGCAAGCGCGGGCTTCTTCTGGGGCCTTTGGCCGAAGTGATGACGCGTGTGGCGCGGGATGCGCGCGAGTGCCTGAATTGCGGTAATATCGGCACGCAGGACATCTGCGACATCTGTCAGGACAACCAGCGCAACAATGGGCTTTTGTGCGTGGTCGAGGATGTGTCGGACCTTTGGGCGATGGAGCGCGCCGGGGTCTTCAAGGGCCGCTATCACGTTCTGGGCGGCACCCTGTCGGCGCTTGATCAGGTCGGCCCAGAAGAACTGCGCATCCCCAAACTGTCGACGCGGGTGGACAGCGAAGAGATCACCGAGGTGATCCTTGCTCTCAACGCCACAATCGACGGGCAGACCACGGCGCATTACATCGCCGACCAGCTAGAGGGGCGGGTGACCATGACCTCGCTGGCGCAGGGTGTTCCGATTGGTGGTGAGCTTGATTACCTTGACGAAGGAACGATCACCGCAGCGATGAACGCACGCAAGCCGATCTGAGAAACATCTTCAAGAAATGGAACATGTTCTTTCCTCAGCCGTTTATGGTGAAACAGCAAGGGGAGCCTTCATGACATATTCACGCACCAGCGTTTCCCGTGGGGACGGATCGCCCGAGGTCACGGGGTTTTACGACGCCGATACCGGCAGCATCCAGTACCTCGTCACTGACCCGAAGACACGCAAGGCGGCGCTGATCGACACGGTGCTGACCTTTGATCCTGAAAGCGCGACGACCGATCCATCAAGTGCCGATGCCATCCTGCGCTTTGCCCAAAGCGAGGGGATCGAGATCGACTGGATTCTCGACACGCACCCGCATGCCGATCACCTGATGGCGTCGTCGTATCTCAAGGACACGCTGGGCAAGCCGAATGCGATTGGCGAAAAGGTTACGGACATCGCAACGCTTTGGCGCGACTATTACAATCTGCCCGATGCCTTTGATCCGGTCCGCGATTTCGACCATTTGTTCGCCAATGGGCATACGTTCGCGATCGGTGATTTGCCGGTGCGCGTGATGCTGTCCCCCGGCCATACGCTGGGATCGATCACCTATGTCGTCGGTGACGACGCCGCGTTTGTGCATGACACGTTCATGCAGCCCGATGCGGGCACGTCGCGGGCGGATTTTCCCGGTGGAACAGCAGCAGACCTGTGGGCGTCTTTGCAAGACATCCTGTCCCTGCCCGATCACACACGGCTGTTCGTCGGGCATGATTATGGTACCAGCCAACGGCCGCAGCCCGAATGGGAAGCATCAGTCGCGGAACACCGGCGCCACAACAGTCATATCGGCGGTGGCGTGTCGAAAAAGGACTACATCGCACAACGCGAAGCACGCGACAAAATGCTCGCCCTGCCCGACCGGATGTTGCACGTCTTGCAAATGAACCTGCGCGCGGGACGTGCGCCAGAACCCGAAAGTGATGGCAACACATATCTCAAAATTCCGATGAACCGATTTTAGGAGAACGTCATGGACAGAGAAGAAACCGAAAACGGCACGCTTGAACACTGGACACCGGCCGAAGTGGCAGCGGCGTTTGCCAAGGATGACATCGTTCTGATCGACGTGCGCACCCCGCAGGAATTCGGTCTGGAGCGGATCAACGGCGCGCTGCTCGCCCCGATGCAGGCTTTCGAGCCGAACCACATGCCCGACCAGAGCAGGAAGCAGATCGTGTTCCACTGTGGATCAGGGGTGCGATCCGCTCGGGTGGCCAAGCTTTGTCTTGCACATGGCGAAGACCGGATCGCGCACATGGCAGGCGGCTTTGCAGCGTGGAAAGAGGACGGGCAGACCTATATGGGCACAGACATGGCCACGGGTGCGCCGAAGGAAATGCGCAAGTCGTCCTGAGACATGAAAAAACCCGGCACCGCATCGCGGGCCGGGTTTCTGTTTCGGTCAGGCCAGACGATCACTTGTCGTCTTCATCGTCCTCGTCATCGTCGTCATGCGTGCCGTCCGGCAAGTTGAAGAAACTGTCGGCGTCAGCATAATCTTCTTTCTTGGTGGTGTCCTCGTCATAGGAGGTGCCGGACAGGCTGAAAGTCTCAAGCCCTTCGATAGCACTTGGCAGACGCGGTTCGGCGTCCATTTCAAGGCTCCGTTCCGTCGAGACCAGCTTGCGGCGCTCGTCATCGGTCATGACAGCTTCCTGCTTTTTCGCGGCCTTGGCAACAACGGCGTCCAGTTCGGACTGCTTGCAGAGGCCCAGCGCCACCGGATCAATCGGCTGGATGTTGTTGATGTTCCAGTGTGTGCGTTCGCGGATCGCCTGGATGGTCGGCTTGGTGGTGCCGACCAGTTTGGAGATCTGACCATCGCTGAGTTCCGGATGAAACTTGACCAGCCAGAGGATCGACGCCGGGCGGTCTTGACGTTTGGACAGCGGGGTGTAGCGCGGACCGCGGCGTTTTTCCTCGCCCTGTGCCGCAGCATAAACCTTGAGCTTGAGCGCATAGAGCGGGCTGTCTTCAGCCTTCTTGATCTCGTCCGCATCCAGCTGGTTGTTGGCGATGGGATCAAAGCCCTTTACGCCTGCTGCAACGTCGCCATCGGCAATGCCCTGGACTTCAAGTTCGTGCATGCCGGTGAAATCCGCGATCTGCTTGAAGGTCAGTGTCGTGTTGTCCACCAGCCAGACGGCGGTGGCTTTTGCCATGATTGGTTTACCCATCTCGCGTCTCCTTACGCATAGCTTTTTCGGTCTCTCGGGGCTGGCCCAAGAGGTCCCGGTTCAGGCCGGGACGGTTTCCATTGTCAGGGAACTTGGCGGCCTTATAGTCGCGCAAAGGCAAAGAGGGAAGAGGGAATGCGGGTTTTGGTGCTGGCCCTGGTTGGGCTGATTGCGGCGTCGGTGACATGGGCCAAAGGCGAACGGGCCGGACAGTTCGATTATTATGTACTCTCGCTGAGCTGGTCGCCGACATGGTGTGCGCTTGAAGGCGATGCGCGTCAGTCACCGCAATGTGACACGGAGGCGGATTTTGGCTGGGTCATGCACGGGCTCTGGCCGCAATACAATCGCGGCTGGCCGTCCTATTGCCCAACGGCTGAACGCAACCCGTCGCACACAATGACCGGGGATATGGCGGATATCATGGGCACATCGGGTCTGGCCTGGCACCAGTGGAACAAACACGGGGTGTGTTCCGGATTGTCGGCCAGCGACTATTACGCCTTGTCGCGCGAAGCCTATGGTACAGTGACCCGACCCGAGATTTTCCGCCGTCTGGACAAGGCAGTCAAGCTGCCAGCGTCCGTGGTGGAAGAGGCGTTTCTCCAGGCCAATCCGCGACTTGAGCCTGACATGATCACGATCACCTGTGCATCCGGGCGCATTCAGGAAGCGCGGATTTGTCTGTCGAGGTCGCTTGACCCCGTGCCCTGTGGTCAGGACGTCGTGCGCGATTGCAGCGCCAAGGATGCGTTGTTCGAGCCGATCAGGTAACCTAGCGCGGCACGGTCCAACCACCGGGCAGATCATCACGGCGCGACTTTGGCGGTTTCACTCGGGTCAGAAGCGCATCCGCGCCTTTCATGAAACGTCCCAGCCCCGGCGCCTTGCGGATCTGCGCCTTGACCTTTTCCACCTGCATCACATCGTCGATCCGCCGATCCAGAAACGCCCAGGTGGCCTGATACTCGAGCGAATCGTCCCCGAGCCAATACAGGACGGTTGATGAATAAACCCCCGAGAGCGTGGCGCGTTTGGTGTACCAGTTGATATCGCGCGAACTGTCGCCCAGCGCAGTCCAGATCCGATCTGCCGTGCCCCAGACCAGCCTGGCACCTTCGGCGGCGTGCATCGGCAAGGCGAAAAGGGTGACTCCCCTGCGCACCGCCTCCTTGTCCTCGACGACCTCGAGCCGCAGGCGCACGGCAAGGGCGACCTTGTCGCGGAAACGCATTTGGGTCAGATCACGGGTTTGCAGCGCCGCAACCATCCGGTCATCGCCACGCCGGTGATAGGCCGCCGCCATGTCAATCGCACCGCGCGGAAAAAGCCCGCGGGCCACGGCAGGCGAGACATCCAGATCATCAATGGCGGCGCGAAAGGCAGTGTCTGACCAGCCGTCGAATGGCACATGCATCAGTGCCGCATCCAGAAGGTCGGTCGCGATATCGCGGGGTATGTCTGTCATGGTCGGGCCTCCGAACTGTCGGTTGCGAAACGTCATTTAAGGTATCTAGTGCGATCCCGCCGTCAGCGCCACTGTCCGGCACACCGTTTCGGCGCGGCAAGATCGGCCCTGCGGCAGACATGCGCCGACGGGATCGCGCAAAAAAGTGTTTGCATGCCGGAACCTTCGGGGCTGCCGCACGTTTTACAAAACTGTTACCCAGCGGGTGTTTTACACAGAGGATTCCAAAACCGTGACGCGTCAACATGCCGATTATCTGTTCCTTGGACTGGGAACATGCGTTCTTGTCGCCGCCTTTATCGCGTCGGGCATGTCGGGCGCAGTGTTCTTCGAATATTTCGGCGCAGAGGATTCCCTGATCGAAAATGCCACAGCCGTCCTACTGGTCTGTGCCGGCTTTGTCCTTGGGACACGCGTGTGGCACGTCCGTAAGTCCCTGTCCCGCACGGCGTTGGTGTTGGGCTTGATTTACGGACTGGCCTATCTCTGGGCAGGTGGAGAAGAAATTTCCTGGGGGCAACGAATCTTGGGTTTTGAAAGCCCGGACTATTTTCTACAGAACAATGACCAGCAGGAATTTACCTTTCACAATCTGGTCATCGGAGACGTCAAACTGGATGAATTCCTGTTTGGGCCTGTTCTGTCCGTCATCATCCTAAGTTACCTCATCCTGCTTCCGATCCTTTGGACCAAGGCCGACTGGGTCAAGCGGGTGACCTCCGCGATGGTCATTCCGGTTCCACGGGCCCACCACGCGGTTTTTGCGCTATTGGTGACGCTGATCATCCCGCTGCTGGACCAAAGCCGCCGTTGGGAAGTGTACGAATGTATCTTCGCGCTTCTGTCTTTGGGGATTTTCGTCAATCCGGCCAATCCGTTGCGCCAAGATGCCCCGAACCGCGTCGTCGATACACGGGCGGCCTAGGCACTGGACAACGCAGGGTCGCATTGTTATACGGCCCGTTCCTGCAAATCCTTGCAAATCCAACTTAGAAAGGTGGTGAAAACCACATGCAGGTTAGTGTTCGTGACAATAACGTCGATCAGGCGCTCCGCGCTCTGAAGAAAAAGCTGCAGCGTGAAGGCGTTTTTCGTGAAATGAAGCTCAAGCAACATTTCGAAAAACCGTCCGAGAAAAAAGCACGCGAGAAAGCCGAAGCGATCCGCCGTGCGCGCAAATTGGCGCGCAAGAAGGCACAACGCGAAGGTATGCTCTAAGCAGGTCTTTCCAACACGCTTTGAATCAGGCAACCCCCGGCGCGACAGCGTTCGGGGGTTTGCTTTTTGGGAACGACGCTGTGTCGGCGTCACGCCTCAAGAAGACGCACCTGTCGGGCCTAGCCGTGCGGCAGGACCGGTGCCGAACAGGACAGGCTTGCGCGACTCAACAACATCGTGAGACACTTTTCCGTGTCAGAGCGCCATTATTTGCTTTGACGCATTTTTTCGCCCTGGATGTGCCGCGTTGAATTTCACGCATTGGCAGTCAGGGATCATTTCAAGGAAGGGATTTGCATGACTGGCGAAAATTCAGCGACGAATGCCGCGGTGACCGTTGCAGCCTTTGCGGTCGAACGTGCGATTGGCGGAACCCGAGGCGGACTCGCCGGACTGGTTGTACAGCCTGTGACCTGGGCTGTCACAGGAACAGGACCAGATGCCGCCGACGCCTTTATCTACGGAGTTGGTGCGGCCGGTGTTGCAGGCGGCGCCATACTTGCCATTCCGGCGACGATCACCGGAATCATAAAGGCAGCGGTAGATGACTATGTCGGTGGCCTTGTCGCAGAAGCGAAAGCAGATGAGCCCGAGGCCGTGCGCGGCGGTATATACGGCACCGATGATTACGGGTTCTGGGCCGCGAACAACCATATAACGGCCATGACAATCGCGAGTTACGGGGGAGTCGCCTGGCAACATCGAAACGGTGCCTATCTGTTCATCAAGGATGCCACTGACACGCCGATTTGCGACTACCACCCTCGGTCGTATCAAAGCCTGTATCGGCCAATCATCCCGCTGCGACCAAATGGCGATCGGGTGGCCTGGACCAGCGCTGATTTCTGACGCGGTGCCCAACGGGATCCGTCGGCACGATGCCAAGACGTCGGACCGATGGGTCACTCACCGCCATCGCACCCTGTGGCAGCGAGCAGAACGGCACGGCACCGGATCTGCGCATCGCGCTTGACCATCTTCGCTCAAACAGTGCTTTTCTCGCCCGACCCGATCTGACACCTTGCGCCAAAGACAAAAACGGGGGGCCATCAGTCATGGCACAGGTCTGTGTGTTCGATGCCTACGGCACATTGTTCGACGTGGCCGCAGCGGCGCGTGTCGCGGCGGATGAACCGGGGCGCGCGGCGCTCAAGGCGGTTTGGCCGCAACTTGCCGAACATTGGCGTCACAAGCAGTTGCAATACACATGGCTGCGCACGATCACCCACGACTACACCCCGTTCTGGGAGGTCACGATGGACGGGTTGGACTGGGCGATGGAGAAGGTCGCCCTGGATGATCCGGAACTGCGCGAACGGCTTCTTGCGCTCTATTGGGAGCTTCCGGCCTATCACGAGGTGCCGGTGATGCTGGCGCAGCTCAAGGCGGCGGGCAAGACCTGCGCAATCCTGTCGAATGGCAGCAAGGACATGCTGGAAGGGGCCGTCGACAGCGCGGGCATCGGGACATTTCTGGATGCGGTTCTGTCGGTCGAGGATGTCGGCATCTTCAAGCCCTCGTCCATGGTCTATGACCTGGTGGGCACGGAATTCGGGTGTCCGAAGGACGACGTGCTGTTTGTGTCCTCCAACGGCTGGGATATCGCCGGGGCATCGGGTTACGGGTTCGAAACCGTCTGGGCCAATCGTGCGGGCGATCCGGTGGATCGGTTGCCACACCGCCCCGCACATGTGCTGACCGATCTGACCGCCATTCCGGAGTTGGCCTGATGCCCCGTTTCACCACGTCTGACGGATTGTCGCTGTATTACACTGACCAAGGTGAAGGCCTGCCGCTGCTGTGCCTGGCCGGTTTGACCCGTGATGGGCGCGATTTCGAATTCGTCGCCCCGCATCTGGCCGGTTTGCGCCTGATTACGCTGGATTATCGCGGGCGCGGGCAATCCGGCTGGGGTGATCCGTCGACGTACCAGATCCCGGTCGAGGGGCGCGATGCGATGGAGCTTCTCGATCACCTCGGGATCGACAAGGCAGCGGTGCTGGGAACGTCCCGCGGCGGCCTGATTGCGATGGTGCTGGCGGCGACGGCCAAGGATCGGTTGCTGGGGGTGGCCCTGAACGACATCGGGCCAGAGATTGCACCCGAGGGGCTTGAGGTCATCAAGAACTACCTTGGGCGGCCGCCGGCCTTGAAAACCCACGCCGAGATGGCCGAGGCGCGCGCGCGCCTTCTGACCGGCTTTCCGAACGTTCCTGCGGAAAGATGGTTGCGAGAGGCGCAGATCCTGTTCAACGAGACCGAGGCCGGGCTTGAACTGACCTACGATCCAAAGCTCCGCGAGGCGGTGCTGGAGGGCGGCGCGCAACCGTCACCCGACCTGTGGCCCTTGTTCGACGCCCTGTCCGGTGTGCCGCTGGCCTGTATCCGGGGTGCAAATTCCGATCTGCTGTCACCCGCGACCTTTGCCGAAATGAAGCGACGTCGTCCCGACATGGTCGCCGTCGAAGTGCCGGACCGGGGGCATATCCCGTTCCTTGATGAACCTGAAAGCCTGAGCGCCCTGAAGCGTTGGCTGGACATGCTGAGGTAGCCAATGGACATTCAACGCATCGAGGCGGCAGCGGGCCGCCTGAAGGGTCACGCACGGGTGACGCCGCTTTTGTCTTCGCCCTTCCTGGACGAGATCGCGGGGCGGCGCGTGTTGGTCAAGGCAGAGTGCCTGCAACACACCGGAAGCTTCAAGTATCGCGGCGCGCGATCGGCCTTGTCGGCCTTGCCTGAAGCACAGCGCAAGACTGGCGTAATCGCCTATTCCTCGGGCAATCATGCGCAGGGTGTGGCCTTGGCCGCCCGGCAGTTCGGCGTAAGCGCGGTGATCGTGATGCCTGGCGATGCGCCGAAGATGAAGATCGACAACACCCGCGCTTTGGGGGCCGAGGTGGTGCTTTATGATCGTGCCACCGAAGACCGCGATGTCATCGGGGCGAAACTGGCCGGTGACCGGGGTCTGACCTTGATCCGGCCTTATGACGAACCCGAAGTGATTGCCGGGCAAGGCACCTGCGGTCTTGAGATCGCGGCGCAGGCGGCCGAGTTGAGTGTGACAGAGGCCGAGGTGATCGTGTGCTGTGGCGGGGGGGGATTGACCTCTGGCATTGCGCTTGCGCTTGAGGCGCACGCACCGGGGATGCGGGTGCGACCGGCGGAACCCGAAGGGTTTGACGACGTGGCGCGATCACTGGCGTCGGGCAAGATCGAACACAACACCGGCAACGCCAACGGCCTGTGTGATGCCATCGTCACGCCGCAACCGGGGAACATCACGTTCCCGATCATGCACCGGCTGTGCGGCCCCGGTCTGGTGGTCACAAATGACGAGGCACAAAAAGCGATGGCGCAGGCCTTTGCGCGGCTCAAGCTGGTGGCGGAACCGGGGGGCGCGGTAGCCCTGGCGGCGGCGCTTTATCACGGGAACCGGATCGAAGGGGATACAGTGATCTGTACCATTTCGGGCGGCAATGTGGACCGCGCGGTGTTCCTTCGCGCACTGGAACAATTCGGAGAGGGTTAAGTGCAGGACATCACGGTTGCGAGTTTCAACGTCAAGAACCTGATCGGACCGGATCAGGAATATTACAGGTTCCAGACCTACACACCCGAGGAATACGCCTGGAAAGCGGACTGGATGGCGGATCAGCTCCTAGCGCTGGACGCGGATGTGGTGGGCTTTCAGGAGATCTTCGACGAAGCGCCCCTGCAAGCCGTGATCGACGAAGCAACCCGACGCTCGGACATCCTGAATGACGCGGCGCAGCCGGACCAGACCAAGAAATACCGCAAGAAGGCGATCTTTCGCAGGCTGGAAAGCGGTGGCTATCACGGGGCGTCCCTGGCCTTTGCGCCCAATGTCGCTGATGCGGGCATTCCCGGCGAACGGCGCCCCGGCGTGGCGGTGCTGTCGCGGCTGGGCTTTGCGGGGGCACCCGAGATCATCCAGGATTTGCCTGCGCCGCTTGTCATTCCTTTTGCTCCGCTGCGCGGGTTGGACGGGGGCGATGCGGGACAGTTCACACTGAAACGTCTGTCGCGCCCCATCCTCAAGGTGCGGATTGCGATGGGTGGACAGGTGGTGACGGTGTTCAACTGTCACCTGAAATCCAAACTTGGCGAATACATCACACCCACCGGGGCAGCCTTTGCGCCCGAGGCCGATCTGACCACCTACGACCCGCTTGGCCGCGCGATGGGATCACTCCGTGCGGCGGTGCGCCGGATGGCCGAGGCCTGGGTGCTGCGGCAGGCGATCGTGACCGAGTTGAACGCAGGCCATCCGGTGATCGCGATGGGCGATTACAACGACGGCGAACATGCGGTCAGTTCGGAAATCATCGCCGGAGAACGCCCGTTCAAGAACTACAGCTGGATGCTGCGCCATGATGCCGAACATCGGGCGGACCGCTACACGGCCGAGGAGAACGAGCAGATCACCGAAGCAGTGGAACGTGTGCGCCTGCGGTCGGCAGAAAAGCTTTTTGTGCGCAAATCCCTGCGCGACATGGTGTATACCTCGGCCTTTGGCGGCGTGTTCGAAAGCATCGACCAGATCTGGCTGTCGCGCCATTTCGACCCCGACAACGCGGCGCGCATCGGTGACATGACCTATTTCAGCGTGCTCAACGATCACCTGACCGATGGCAGCCACCCCGAAGCGCCGTATAACAAGCTGGCCAGCGATCACGGTCAGATCATGGCGCATCTGAGACTCCGCTAGCTGTGTGCGCTGCCCCCGTCCGCCTTTGGCGGACGCCCACGGGACAATTGAAAACCAGAGAAGATGAGGACGCTCTGTCATGCATATCGCTGATCTTGATGGCATCCGGTTGCATTACCGGATCGACGGTGACCCGGACGGCGCGCCAGTGGTGTTTTCCAATTCGCTCGGCACCGACCTGCGTCTCTGGGACAAGGTCATTGCGCGTCTTCCGCAGACCGGGCTGAAATTCATCCGCTACGATACGCGCGGGCATGGATTGTCCGAGTGTCCCGCACCGCCCTATGGCATGGGGTCCTTGGTACGCGACGTGGAACAGTTGATGGACCAACTGGACATCCGCGACGCGGTGTTCGTCGGACTGTCCATCGGCGGCATGATCGCCCAAGGGCTGGCGGCAAAGCGGCTGGATCTCGTGCGCGCGATGGTGCTGTCGAACACGGCTGCCCGGATCGCCACACGCGCCATCTGGGACCAGCGGATCGCGGATGTCGCGGCAGGTGGGATCGAGACGCTGGCCGAAGCGACCATGATCCGCTGGTTCACACCAGCCTTCCGCAAGACCGCCGAATTCACCGCGTGGCGCAACATGCTGACCCGTACTCCGGCCGACGGATATATCGGCTGCTCACACGCGATTGCCGGGACGGATTTCTACACCACAACCGCCGCGTTGCGCCTGCCGACACTGGGCATCGCGGGCAGCGAGGATGGATCGACCCCACCCGACCTGGTGCGTGAAACCGTCGATCTGGTGCCCGGATCGCAGTTTCACCTGATCCGCAAGGCGGGGCATCTTCCTTGCGTGGAAGCGTCTGAGGAATACGCCCGGGTTCTAAGCGATTTTATTGCCGCACAGGCGCATTGACTGGGCACCTGTCAAGTGTAGTTTACACAGCCATGGCGCATTGGCCTGATTTCGTGAAAGCCCTTCCTGATGCGCCTGCCCGTTGCTTTCATCCTGATCACTGTCATGATCGACGCGATGGGTGTTGGCCTGATCATCCCGGTCATGCCCGACCTGATCCGCGACGTGACCGGCGGCGACCTTGCCCATGCCGCGCTTTGGGGCGGCGTCCTGACGACGGTCTTTGCCGTGATGCAGTTTCTGTTCGGCCCGGTGATCGGCAACCTGTCGGACCGCTATGGCCGCAGGCCCGTGCTTCTGGTGTCCTTGGTTGTCATGGCTGCCGATTATGTGGTGATGGCAGTGGCTGGAACGATGTGGTTGTTGCTGTTGGGGCGGATGATCGGCGGGATCACGGCAGCCACGCAATCGACCGCGTCTGCCTACATGGCCGATATCTCGGCTCCTGAAAAGAAAGCGCAGAATTTCGGACTGGTCGGGGCTGCCTTTGGCCTGGGGTTTGTGATCGGCCCGCTGATGGGCGGACTGCTGGGAGAGTGGGGCACGCGGGCCCCGTTCTGGGCGGCGGCGGGATTGGCCGGGGCCAATGCTGTCCTGGGATATTTCGTGTTGGGCGAAACCGTGACCGACGCCATCCGACGGCCGTTCCAATGGCGGCGGGCCAACCCTTTGGGCGCGTTCAAGTCGCTGGGACAATTTCCCGGGTTTGGGCGGTTGTTCTTGGTGTTCTTTCTCTACCAGGTGGCGTTCTTCGTCTATCCGGCGGTCTGGGCCTATTTCGGCCATGCGCGGTTTGGTTGGAACGCCGGGATGGTTGGCCTGTCCTTGGGCCTGTTCGGGATCATGATGGCCGTGGTTCAGGGCGGATTGATCCGGCTGATCCTTGCCCGGCTTGGGGAACGGGGAACGGTGATCTATGGACTGGTGTTCGACGTCTTCGCCTTTGCAGCGCTGGCCTTTGTCACGTCCGGCACCGTGGCGCTGATCCTGACGCCACTCGCCGCGCTTGGGGCGGTGATCACACCCGCCCTTCAGGGCATCATGTCAAAGGCGGTGGGCGACACGCGACAGGGCGAACTGCAAGGGGCGCTGACATCGGTGAGTGCGGTGGCGATGATCCTGGCACCGTTGCTCATGACGTCGGTCTTTGCTCAGTTCACCCGAAGCGATGCCCCGGTCTATTTCCCCGGCGCGCCATTCCTTCTGTCGCTTGGCCTGATCGTCATCGCGCTGGCGGTCTTTCTGAACCCCAGGAACCGCGCTGTCGCGGCCTGACCGACGAAAGTCGATTCCCGCTTGCCCTCTTGCCACACCCGCCGCACGGTGCGCGAAAGATCAAAGGAGAGGTCATGACCCGCATCAGAGCCGCTGTCTGCACCGAATTCGGAAAACCGCTGATCCTCGAAACGCTTGACCTGCGCGCGCCGCAGGCAGGCGAAATCGAAGTCACGCTGGAGGCGGTGGCGATCTGCCATTCCGACATTCATTTTGCAGAAGGCGCTTGGGGTGGCGATCTGCCTGCGGTCTATGGCCACGAGGCCGCGGGGCGCGTTTCCGCAATCGGGTCGGGTGTGAAAGACCTGATCGACGGTCAGCGCGTGGTGGTGACGCTGATCCGGGCCTGTGGCACCTGCCCGAACTGTGCCAGCGGCAAGCCGACGATCTGCGAGAACCCGGGTGCCGGACCGTCACCGATCCGCCGCGCCGATGGCACGCCCGTGGTGCAGGCGATGAATTGCGGTGCGTTTGCCGAACGTGTGCTGGTGGATCAGAGCCAGGTGGTGCCCCTGCCCGAGGACATGCCCCCCGAAGCTGTGGCGCTGATGGCCTGCGGCGTGATCACCGGCGTTGGAGCGGTGGTCAATGCCGGTCGCCTGCGCGCTGGTGAGGACGTGGTGGTGATCGGAGCAGGCGGTGTGGGACTGAACGCGATCCAGGGCGCACGACTTGCAGGCGCGCGCCGGATTGTGGCCGTGGACATGACCGCGGAAAAGCTGGAAACGGCCAAGGCGTTCGGGGCGACGGATGGCGTATTGACCACTGGCCAGACGCCCTGGAAAGACGTGATGCGCGTGCTGGGACGGGGTGCGGATCTGGTCGCCGTCACCGTCGGCGCGATCCCCGCCTATAACGACGCCCCCCGCTATCTGGGCTGGGGTGGGCGTATGGTGATGATCGGCATGCCGCATTCCGGCGCAATGGCGGAATACGAACCTGTTGTGCTGGCCTACATGGCGCAAGGCATGATCGGATCGAAAATGGGCGATGTGGTGATCCGCCGGGACATTCCCTGGCTGGCCGACCTCTACCGTCAGGGGCGCCTCAAGCTGGACGAGCTGGTGTCGGGCCGCTGGTCACTGGAGCAGATCAACGAGGCCATCGCTGACACCAAGGCAGGGGGCGCGAAACGCAATGTCATCCTGTTCTGATCGCCCGATGCCACACCGCGACGGAGTTTCCGTCAACGGAAACTCTGCGATGCGTCGACGCATCGCCCGCCCCACACAAAGGCCAGTGCCATGAAACTCCAGTCCCTCGACATCATCACCACCGCGCCGCCTGCCCCCGGATGGGGAGGCCGCTACTGGACGCTGGTCAAGGTGACCACCGACACCGGGATCACCGGATGGGGGGAATGTTATGCCTCCAGCGTCGGACCCGTGGCGATGAAGGCGGTGATCGAAGACGTGTTCGACCGGCACATGCGTGGCGAAAACCCCGAAAACATTGAATTGATGTTCCGCCGCGCCTATTCCTCGGGCTTCACGCAACGACCGGACCTGACCGTGATGGGGGCGTTTTCCGGTCTGGAAATCGCCTGCTGGGACATCCTTGGCAAAGCCCGAGGTCGACCCGTCTGGGCGCTTCTGGGTGGATGTATCACCCCCAAGGTGCGCGCCTACACCTATCTTTATCCCCTGCCCCATCACGATATTTCGTCTTTCTGGACCGATCCCGACGCACAGGCCGAAGCGGCAATCGAATATGTCAAACAGGGATACACGGCGGTCAAGTTCGACCCCGCCGGTCCCTACACCATCCATGGCGGACACCAGCCCGCACTCACGGACATTTCGCTCTCGGTCGAGATGTGCAAGGCGATCCGGTCGGCAGTTGGTGACAAGGCTGATCTGCTGTTCGGCACACATGGCCAGTTCACCACCTCGGGCGCGATCCGGCTGGGGCAGGCGATCGAGCCCTACCTGCCGCTCTGGTACGAAGAGCCGATCCCCCCCGACAACCTGCTCGAATTCGCTGAAGTGGCGCGTGCCGTGCGCATCCCCATCGCCACCGGCGAACGCCTGACCACCAAGGCTGAATTCGCCACCCTGCTGCGCACGGGCGGGGCCAGGATTCTGCAACCGGCGCTGGGGCGCGCGGGTGGCATCTGGGAGATGAAAAAGCTCTCGGGAATGGCCGAAGCCTTCAACGCGGAAATGGCGCCGCATCTCTATGCCGGTCCGGTGGAATGGGCTGCGAACCTGCACCTTTGCACATCGATTCCCAACGTGCTGCTGGCTGAAACCATCGACACGCCGTTCCACGCCGCCCTGATCAAAAACGCGATCCGGGTCGAGGACGGTTATATCAGCGTTCCCGAAACGCCGGGTCTTGGCATTGATGTGGACGAGGAACTGGCCCGCGCTCATCCCTTCACGGGGGAAGGCCTTCACCTGCAAATGCAGAACGACCCCTGTGATTACAAAAACGGCAATGCCTTTACAGGCGGCGCTCCGCCGGTCACAGACACCTGAAACCGGCGATAATTCTTTGATATGTCCACCGCTTCAGTGTTATACGCGCTGGGTCTTTAAGGGGTTCGCACATGAAAGATGTTGAGTTTGCACCTGCAACTGCGCAGGACATGGCCAAGAGCGCACAAGATGCGGCGGCCTATCTCAAGACACTGGCGCATGAAGGGCGTCTGATGATCCTGTGTCACCTGGGCACCGGTGAAAAATCCGTGGGCGAACTGGAATCCCTTTTGAATATCCGTCAGGCCGCCGTCAGCCAGATGCTGGCGCGTCTGCGCGATGAACACCTGGTCAAGACCCGGCGCGACGGCAAGACGATCTATTACAGCCTGAATGATGACAACACGGCCCGTCTGATCGCCCATCTGCACGGGATGTTCTGCGAAACGTGACGCGCCCTGACACCACATTTTCGGGACCGGACCTGTGCGCGAAATCGGCGCGCGACGTTGTTGGTCTGTTGCGCCGGGGCGAGGTGACGACGGCTGACCTGATCGACGCCAGCCTGACGCGCATGGACCAGGTGGAACCGCAGGTGAACGCGGTGGTCACACGTTGCCCGGATCGCGCCCGCACTGCCACAGCTGCGCGGGATTTGCTGCTGGCCGGGCTTCCCATCGGGATCAAGGATCTGAATCCTGTTTCGGGTGTCCGCACCACCTTTGGCACCACCGGCATGGCCGATCATGTGCCTGCAACCTCGGACCCGATTGTCTTGCGCCTCGAGGATCGGGGTGGCGTTGTTCTGGGCAAGACCAACACGCCGGAAATGGGGGCCGGGGCGAACACCTTCAACGCTGTCTTCGGCGCGACGCGCAACCCGTGGAACACCGCATTGAATGCCGCAGGATCGTCGGGGGGTGCCGCAGTATCGCTTGCCACCGGAGAATTGTGGCTCGGTCACGGGTCGGATTTCGGCGGCAGCCTGCGCAGCCCGGCCAATTATTGCGGCATCGTCGGATTGCGGCCCTCGCCCGGTATTGCGGGTGGCAGTTCGACTCATCTGGGCTTCACCACGGGCGGCGTTGATGGACCGATGGCGCGGGACGTTCTCGATTGCGCGCTCTTTCTGGATGCGATGGCGGGATACGACCCGATCTGGCCCATCTCGGTCCCCGCACCAGAGACGCCCTATTTCGAGACCGCGCGGCAGGACGCCGGGCGCGTACGCATCGCCTATACTCCCGACCTCAACGGCTTTGCCGCCGTCACCTCCGAGATCGACAACGTTCTGCGGGCTGCGCTCGACAGTCTCCGTCTGCCGAAGGTTGACATTGTCGAACACTGCCCCGACCTGCCCCGGCTGGACGAGACGTTCCGCGCCCTGCGCTGCCTGTCCTTCCTTGGCAGTTACCAGGTCACTCCCGACAGTGTCACCCGGCACTACAAGGACACGATCAAGGGCAACCTCGCGGATGCGCGCGCCATGACGTTCGACGATTATGTTCAGGCCGAACGCGACCGCTCTGCGATCTACAACACCATGGCCACGTTCTTTCAGACCCATGATGTACTCGCCTGCCCGGTCAATGGCCTCGCGCCGCTGCCGGTCGAAATCGAATACCCGACCGAGGTCGCGGGCCGCCCGATGCGCGACTATATCGACTGGTTGCAATTTGCCTTTCTGGCGACGGTGGCAGGGCTGCCCGCCTTGTCCTTGCCGGTGGGGTATACACCGTCAGGCATGCCCGTCGGTCTGCAACTGATCGGTCCGCCACGCGGCGAAGCGCGGTTGCTGCAGGTGGCGCATACGCTGGAACAGGCGCTGGATCTGCCGGTGACCCTGATTGACCCGATCGCTGGCTGACAGGCCTACCGCCCGAGCCGATAGGTCAGCGCGGCATGAATGATCTGGCGCAGTGCATCGTCTGATGTGGCGGCATCGACAGGCAACACCACCGCACGGTTGCCTTCAAAACCCAACTCCTGCCCAAAGACCGCGCGCGCATCCGCAATGACACGTGTCTGGCAATGCGCGAAAAGCGCTGGCTGCCCGGATGTCACCACCCCCAACCGCACCGGCGTTCCGGTTGCCGTCGCATAAGACGGCTGCCCCCATTTGAGCGTCTCCGTCACCTCGCCAACCTCCGGCGTCTCGGTCGCCACTTCGAAAATCATCGCGCGGACGCGCTCCAATGCCTGGGCTGTCGGCTTTGGAAAGGCGGCCAGGACAGCAGCCACTTGTGCGGGGATCGCAGGACAATGAGACATGGACCAAACTGACAGCGCGCAGCGTGCGCCGTCAAGAGTGGTCTTTGGCACCGGGGCCTGAGCCCCTGTTTCTTCTTTTTGAAAATATGCAAGAAACGCGCGCCGAAGGCGCGCGTCGGTCGGATCGGCGAAGCCGATCCGAAACAGTGACCACTCACACCCGGATCAGGACACGGCTTCCCAGCGATTGGCGAAATTGCCCAGGACATGGCCCACATCGTCATTGCTCGCACCGTGCATGTCGACCTGCGCCACCAATCCACGTGTCTTGTCATCCACCACCGCGATAACCCGCGCCGGGGATCCTGCCTTGTCCAGCGCCGCGTTGAACACCCGCGTGATCGCCATCTTGCGCAGATCCGGCTTGAACACCTTGCCCACGGCCGTCTTGGGCAATTCATCCAGGATCGTCATGTGTTTGGGCATTGCGGCGCGTTCATGCACATGCACCTTGCAGTGATCCAGAAGCTCCTGCTCGGTCACGCTGGCACCATCCATCAGCTCTACAAAGGCACAGGGCAGCTCTCCGGCGTGTTCGTCAGGCTGCCCGATTGCCCCGGCAAACGACACCGCCGGATGCGCCAGAAGCGCGTCTTCGATATCGGCAGGATCAATATTGTGACCGCCCCGAATGATCAGATCCTTGGCGCGCCCGGTGATCCAGAGATAACCGTCCTCGTCAATACGGCCCAGATCGCCGGTGCGCAGGTAGATCTCATGGTGGTACAGATCGTCGTTCTTGGACGCCTCGGTATAGGTGTGGCCCGGATAGACCCCCGGATTGGATACGCAAATCTCTCCGATCTCGTTGGTTGCACAGGCCACCGGCGCGTTGTCGACGACCTTGAGGATCTTGACGTCCGTATACGGGAACGGCATCCCGACCGACCCGACCTTCTTCACCCCATCGGGGGGGTTGATCGACACGAGGCACGTCGCTTCGGTCATGCCGTAGCCTTCGCAGATCGACAGGCCGCAGGACTCTTCAAAGCGCCGGAACAACTCGAGCGGCATCGGGGCAGAGCCGGAGATGGCAAATTGCACGCTGGAAATATCCGCATTCACCGGACGCTGCATCAGCGCCGCCACAGCGGTGGGCACGGTGATCATGTAGGTCACTTTCCAGCGCTCGCAGAGCTTCCAGAAATTGTCCATCACCCCTTCGCCGCGATAGCCTTGCGGCGTCGGGAACACCACATGCGAACCCGAAACGATGGCCGACATCAAAAGCGCCTGTGTCGCCATCACATGAAACAGCGGCAGCGGACAGATCATCGTATCCTTTTCGGTGAACAGAACGCTGTTTCCGATCCAGCCGTTATACAACATCCCCGAATATTTATGCTGCACAACCTTGGGCATACCCGTGGTGCCCCCGGTGTGAAAATACGCTCCGACCCGATCGACCCCAGAATCGGCAAAATCAAGCGTGGTGTTCTGCTTATTCAACTCGGTGTTGAAGTTCAGCACATCGGCATGATGCCCACCTGGGTTCTTTGGCCGGATCAGCGGAACGATCCACGACTTGGGCGGCGTAAGATACCGATTGAGATCAATCTCGAGCACCGTATGCACCTTGGGCGCGTGGCGGCAGGCTTCGGCAACTTTCTGCGGCACATCGGTCTTTGGAAACGCCTTGAGCGTCACGACAACCTTGGCGCCGGTTTCGCGCAGGATTGCGGCGATCTGTTCGGGTTCCAGCAACGGGTTGATCGGACTGACGATCCCGGCAATCGCCCCCCCGAGAAGGGTCAGAACGGTCTCGTTGCTGTTGGGAAGGACATAAGCGACAACATCCTTTTCGCCGATGCCCAGCTTGCGAAACAGATTCGCGGCCTGCACCGTCTTTGACAGCAGATCAGCCCAGCTCAGGGTTTCCGCCTTGTCGGTTGGACCCGACAGCAATTGAAAGCTGACGGCAGAGCGGGTCGGAAACGCCGCAGCGGTCTTGCTCAGCTGGCCATACAGCGTTGCAGGTATGTCCCTCTCTGCAAATGGCATCTCGGTCTCTATCGCATTGCGGTCCTCGAAAGTCGCAAACGTCATGGCTTCCCCTCCCTTTTGTCACGCTTCGCCCGCGAATTCGCGTCATCGGCACTCCTGTTTAGCTGATATTTCGCCAAAACAAGACACAACGACGCTACGACAGATTTTTTGTGACGCTGCGTTCCCGGAGTCATGTGGTGTCTGACCTGACCCACTTCAAACAGGAACGTTCTGCAAAGACTGTCTGCCGTCAAGGGCAAGGGTCGCCCCTTCCCTGCCCCCACTTTGCGTCTCCGGAAATGTCAGGAGGGTCAGCGCATCCTCTTGGGCCGTCAGTTCAGGGTCACCAGCTTGCCGGGGTTCATGATGTTACCCGGATCAATCGCCTTTTTCAGCACCCCCATCAGCGCATAGGCCGCGCCATGTTCCTGGGGCAGGTATTTGCGCTTGCCCGATCCGATCCCGTGTTCGCCGCTGACCGTCCCACCAAATTCAAGCGCCAGCATGTTGACCGCTTCGACCAGAATCTTGGCCCGTGCAAGTTCATCCGCGCTGTCGGGATCGACCAGGATCAGCAGGTGAAAATTACCGTCCCCGACATGCCCCACCATCGGCGCAAGAAACCCCGATGCCGCGGCCAGCTCTGTCGCGCGCATCAGACAATCCGCCAGTGCGGAAATCGGC
The DNA here is from genome assembly GCF_051859345.1 of Marivita sp. Classification (GTDB taxonomy): domain Bacteria; phylum Pseudomonadota; class Alphaproteobacteria; order Rhodobacterales; family Rhodobacteraceae; genus Marivita. The sequence continues at coordinate 109,878 of NZ_JBHYFV010000006.1, forward strand.
ACACAGCAATCGGTGACAACCCCGTTGCACCCGGCACGCAGCGCCTTGCTGGCGTAATAGGCGTTGTGGCGTGCCTGCCAGAGACGGTTGCGATCTTCGGTTTTTGTGGCCCATTCGAAACCCGATCCACCGTGTTCTTCCACAACCGCGCCAAAGGTTTCGACCTGTTCGGCCACGCCTGCCTCGGATCCGTGGAATTCCAGGAACAGATGCGGTTCCTCCGGCATCGACATGTCGGGATTATAAAGGTTCATGCCCTTCATCGTCAGCGCATCAAGCAACTCCACCCGTGCCATCGGAATGCCCATCTGGATCGCCATGATGACCGTGTCCACGGCGCTCTTGATATCGGCAAAGGCACAGGTCGCGGCAGCGATGTGCTCGGGTTGACCATAGAGCTTGACGGTCAGCTTGGTGATGATGCCCAACGTGCCTTCCGATCCGATAAAAAGATGCGTCAGGTCATATCCGGTCGAGGATTTTCGCGCGCGGCTGCCGGTTTCGATGATCTGCCCATCCGGCAGCACAACCTCCAAGGCCAGCACATTGTCCGCCATCGTGCCATAGCGCACCGTGTTGGTCCCCGATGCCCGTGTCGCGGCCATCCCGCCCAGACTTGCATCCGCGCCGGGATCGACCGTAAACATCAACCCCGTTGCGCGCAGCGTCTCATTCAACTGAACGCGCGTGACCCCCGGTTCGACAACAGCATCCAGATCGCTCTGGTTGATCTGCAACACAGTGTTCATCCGACTGGTATCAACCGTGACACCCCCCTGCACCGGCACGATATGCCCCTCCAGAGACGATCCGACCCCGTAAGGCACCACCGGGCACCCATGTTTCGAGCAGATGCGCAAAATCTGCGACACCTCTTCCGTGGTTTCGGGAAAGGCCACGGCATCGGGAAGAACCGGCTTGGTGTAGGCCTCGTCATGGCTGTGCTGATCCAGAACCGACGGCCCCGTCGACAGCCGGTCTCCCAACAGCGCCCGCAGGTCGGACACGGCGGCATCTATAGTGATGTTGGACATAAGGGACTCCCTGTTGCGCCACAGGTGTAGCCACAAGCGAGGACAGGGAAAAGCCCGCTTAACGGTCCAGCGGGTCGATCAGGTCCGGGCCAGACGCGCGGTTGGAATTCACCTTGGGATCGACGCGGTAAAAATCCATGGCAGCGTCGGGTGCAGCCTGCATCAGCCTTGCCGCCCCATGTCCTGCCTCACCCAGCCAGAGCGGCCAGTCCTCGGAGCGCAGGGTGACGGGCTGGCGGTGATGGATGGCCGACATCGTGTCATTGGCGGCTGTGGTGACAATGGCGCAGGTCCGGTGCGCAACGCCACCCTGTTCCCAGTCCTGCCAGACACCCGCAAAGGCCAATATCTCGGCATCGGTCGGAAAAATGTACCACGGCAGCCGATTGTCCTCGGCATCTTTGGTCCACTCATAGAACCCGGTCGCCGGGATCAGGCAGCGCCGTTCGCGGCAGGCCGCCTTGAAAGCGGGTTTCTCGGCAAGGGTTTCCGCGCGCGCGTTGATCAGCAATGGACCGCCGTTTTCCGACTTGTACCAATGCGGCAGAAATCCCCAGCGCATCGCCACAAGGCGCCTTTGACCGTCTGCATGATGCACGGCATGGACCAGATTGGTCGGACAGACATTGTAATTCGGCACATCCGGCAGCGCGTTGGCGGGCACAGCCGCAAAAAGCTGTGCCATCGCGTCATGCGGCAGGGTGATGGCGAAACGTCCACACATGACACCAATCTACCGCACCGGACGGAGGCAACAACCCATTGCTGCAATGTCAGGCATGCGACGGATCACGCGCCTCTTCGGCCCGTTCCTGCAAGGCTTGCCGCGTGATCTGCCATGCCGAAGACAGGAAAAGCCCTGCCATGATTGCAGCCACCACAAGGTCGGGCCAACCCGACGCTGTTCCCCAGACGCCAAGCGCCGCAACCATCACGGCCAGATTGCCGATCGCGTCATTGCGCGAACAAAGCCAGACCGACCGGACATTGGCATCCCCATCCTTGTAGCGCACCAGAAGCATCACGCTGACAAGGTTGGTGACAAGGGCCAGAACACCGATCACCCCCATGATCTCGGCTTCGGGAACACCGGCGTAAAACACCCGGTAGACCGTCGATCCGAACACGAACACCCCCATCGCAAACAGGCTGAGCCCCTTTGCCAGTGCCGCCATCGTGCGGACACGCACCGATGCGCCGATCACCGCAAGCGAGATCCCATAGGTGAGCGCGTCCCCCAGAAAATCCAGCGCATCCGCCTGCAACGCCTGCGACCGCGCGACTTGCCCGGCGGTCATCTCGACCACAAACATCACGGCGTTCAGCGCAATGACAATCCACAATCGCCGACGGTAATCTGCCGACACCCCGTCGAATCTGGCTTCAGAGCCACAACATCCTGCCATCTTGTCCTCGTTGAATTTGGTCAGATGATGATGTAGTCCCTCTAGTGGCTAGAGGTTCAAGAGGTATTTTCGATGTTGTCCATTGGTCAGCTTTCGCAACAAACCGGCGTCAAGGTGCCGACGATCCGCTATTATGAAGAGATCGGGCTGATGCCTTCAGCGGGCCGAACCGGTGGCAATCAAAGGCGCTATGACAGAATAGGGCTGGATCGTCTGGGCTTTATCAAACATGCCCGCGATCTCGGGTTTTCAATCGACGCGATCAAGTCGCTGATCGACCTGCAAGACCATCCCGACAGAAGCTGTGCCGAAGCGAATGTGATTGCCCGAACCCAACTGGCCGACGTGTCCAGAAAGATCTCCAGATTGCGTGCTCTGGAACAAGAACTTGAACGCATCACGCAGGGATGTTCCGGCGACGGCATATCCGGTGACTGTTATGTGTTGACCTCGCTCTCCGATCACGGCCTCTGCGAAACACCTCATTGAGCGTAAAAAGGCCGGACACTTCTGCCCGACCTTTCAATCATGCTCAACTCATCCACAGATCGGACAGGACTGTCCGACCGGCGCGACGGTTACTGGTTCACGGTGATCCGGCCATCCGTGTAAGGCTGGTACGGCGCGTTTTCCGCAAGGTATTCAGCCGTCACATCCGCCAGATCGGGGCCGAAGTCATAGGCGTTGTCCGCATTGACGAACATCGCGAATCCGTCGCCGCCATTGCGCACAAAGTTGTTGGACACCGCGCCATAAACCTTGTCCATCTCGATTGGCGCACCACCAACCATCAGGTCAGAGACACGGCTTCCCGGCTCCTTGCTCAGATCGGCGGTAAAGCTCATGCCCGCCACCTGAAGGAACCGGCCAGAGCCGTCAGCAACCTGGCTCACGGCGTTCTCAAGCGCAGCGACAAGCGTTTCGCCGGTGATCTGGAAAGTGGACAGCGTGTTCTGGAACGGCAGCACGGTCAGCACTTCGCCCATCGTCACGTCACCCGCGTCGATCGAGGCGCGCAGACCGCCACTGTTGGCCAGCGCGACGTCGATGCCCTGATCCTTGACACGTTCGAGCATGGCATCGGCCACCAGATTGCCCATCGAGCATTCCATCACCCGGCAAACATCGCGGTTGCCTTCGATCGCTTCGGCGGTCGAGGCCACAACCTTGTTGCGGATCTCGTCAAGCGGTGCCGCCGCTTCGGTGATCCGCGCCTTGGTCGCTTCGTCCTCGGCCACGGCAGCATCCATGATCAATGGCGCACCGGCGGCTTCGGTCACGTTGCCCTCGTCGTCGAAGGTCACGTTCAACTCGCCCAGGAACTTGCCATAGGCATAGGCCTGCACGATGGCGGTGCTGCCGACCATTGTCGGATAGCTGCCGGCTGCGCCATCCATGTCCCCCAAAAGGGTGTTGGAGTGGCCGCCGACAATCACATCGACCCCGGTGGTGTTCTCGGCCACGCGAATGTCGGTGTTGTAGCCCGAATGGCTGAGCACGATGATCTTGTTCACACCTTCCTCGGTCAGGCGATCCACCTCTTGCTGCACGGCACCCACCGGATCGGTGAAGATCACGTTTGGACCGGGGCTGGCCAGTTCGGGTGTGTCCTGCGGTGTCAGGCCGATCAGACCCAGCTTTTCGCCGCCACGTTCGATGATCACAGATTTCTGGATCGCGTCGGCCAGCTGCGCCTCCCCCGAGATATCGGCATTCGACATCAGAACAGGGAATTGCACCGAATCAACAAAGCCGCGCAGAACCTCGGGGCCATCGTCGAATTCGTGGTTGCCCACGGTCATCGCGTCATAGCCCATCTGGTTCATCATCTCGGCCGCCAGCATGCCCTTGTAATAGGTGTAGAACAGCGTGCCCTGGAACTGGTCGCCGCCATCCACAAGGATGTGGTTGTTGGTGCGGGCCTTGGCGTCCCCGATGGCAGTCATCAGACGCGCTGAACCACCAAAGCATTCGCCGGCGGTGTTATCCTCGGCGGAACAACCGGAATCATAGGCGCTGATCGGCTCGAACCGGGCGTGGAAATCGTTGGTGTGCAGGATGGTCAGGGAATAATCCGCCTGAGCCACCCCTGCTGTCAGCGCCAGGGCTGCGGCGCTGCTGAGTAGTCGATATGACATGTGAGTCCTCTCTGTCGTCGTGTTATCGTTTATGGCGCAATCGTGCATCGCCACGCGGGGGGAGTCAAAACTTACGCAAGGGCCCCCGCAATTTTGCCTCTAACGCGCCCCTTCAACAGGCAGATGACATGGCTTGACGCGGCGGCGCGCAAGCGGCACATCGCGGGCATGATCTACAAAATCCTCCGCTCTGACGAATGGGCCGCGTTGCAGGCCAGTGGCGAAACCGTCGGTGCCCCGATCGACGGGGCCGATGGCTATGTGCATTTCTCGACCGCCACGCAGGCCGCCGAGACCGCCGCCAAGCATTTCGCGGGCATCGACGGCCTGATGTTGCTGGCCTATGACGAGGCCGCCATGATCGGCGATCTGCGCTGGGAACCGTCCCGCGGAGGCGCGCTCTTTCCGCATCTCTATGGCCCCTTGCGCCTTGCCGACATGGTCTGGGCGAAACCGCTGCCTTTGGGCGACACGGGCCACATCTTTCCGGACGACCTTGCATGAGCGCCCTTGAACAGGCCGGTCTGCGCCTGCTGCACCGGTTCGATCCCGAAACGGCCCATGGTCTGGCGCTACGGGCCTTGCAACTGGGCCTGTCTCCAACCACCGGCACGGTCACCAGCACACGCTTGCGTACATCGCTGGCCGGTCTGACGCTGGCCAACCCCGTGGGCCTTGCCGCCGGGTTTGACAAGAACGCAACTGCCCTAAGACCCCTGTCCCGCGCAGGGTTCGGCTTTATCGAGGTCGGCGCCGCAACCCCAAGGCCGCAACGCGGCAATCCCAAACCCCGGCTTTTTCGCCTGAGCGAAGATCGCGCCGTGATCAATCGCTTCGGGTTCAACAATGACGGCATGACGACCATCGCCTCGAGGCTGAAAGACCGCCCGCGTGACGCGATCATCGGTCTCAACCTTGGTGCCAACAAGGACAGCGACAACCGCGCGGGTGACTTCGCAACGGTGCTGGCCACATGCGCCCCGCATCTCGACTTTGCCACCGTCAACGTCAGTTCGCCCAACACCGAAAAACTGCGCGACCTTCAGGGCAAGGCGGCGCTGTCGGCCCTGCTCTCCGGGGTGATGGACACCAATAAAAGCCTCGAACGCCCGATTCCGATTTTCCTCAAGATCGCGCCTGACCTGAGCGAGACCGAAATCACCGACATTGCCGAGGTCGCATTGACCTGTGGCATCGACGGGTTGATCGCCACCAACACCACCACACAGAACCGCGATGGCCTCCTGTCGGTGCATGCGCAGGAAAAGGGTGGTCTGTCGGGCGCGCCATTGTTCGAGACATCCACCCGCGTCCTGGCGCAGCTTTACCGCGCGACCCAAGGTAAACTTCCGATCATCGGCGTCGGCGGCATCGCTTCGGCCAAGGACGCCTATGCCAAGATCAAGGCAGGTGCATCTGCGATCCAGCTTTACTCGGCCCTGACGTATAGAGGCCTTGGGCTGGTCCCGGAAATCGCAACCGGACTCGATGCCCTGCTCAAGCGCGATGGATACGCAAATGTTGCAGAGGCTGTCGGTTCGGGACACTGATCCCGGATCTTCTCAGGTTCAAGAATATCTTGGCGAAGGCCGAAGGCCGGGGACAGAGCCCGATTTTCCGTCAATAGATACTCCCGGACCTGTAGACGCGTCCGCTACCGCATCACCGGACTGCGCGTCGCCTCGACAAATGACCGGATCAGACCGGAGTCCTTGATCCCCGGCGATGCTTCGACCCCCGAGGACACATCGACCTGCTTGGCACCAGTGAGGGCAATCGCTTGTGCCACGTTCTCGGGCGTCAACCCGCCTGCCAGCATCCACGGAACCGACCAGCGCCGTGCAGAGATCAACCGCCAGTCAAATGTCACGCCATTGCCACCCGGCAGAACCGCGGTCTTGGGTGGTTTCGCATCGACCAGGATCTGGTCCGCCACTTCGGCATAGAGGTCCAGCGCCGCCACGTCTTCGGAATCCGCCACGCCCACCGCCTTTATCACCGGCAAGCCATAGCGCACCCGAACCTCTGTCACGCGCGCCGGGCTCTCGCCGCCATGCAACTGGATAAAGTCCAGCGGCACCTGTGCCATCAGGTCGTCGAGAAAGGCATCATCCGCATTCACCACCAGACCAACCTTGGCAAGACCGATCGGGGCCTCGACGGCCAGGTTTCGGGCCACGTCGAACGATACGAAACGAGGGCTTTTGGGAAAGAAGTTCAGGCCGATATAGGCCGCGCCCGCCTCGGCGCAGGCAGCTACGTCCTCGGGCCGGGTCAGCCCGCAGATTTTTGTGCGAATTCCGGGGGTCATGGAACGGGTCTAACTGGCCTCGTCAAGAAGTGCCAGAACCTCGTCCTTGTCCTTGTCCCGCTCCGCCTTGGTGCGACGCAGTTCGCGTTCAAGCTTCTTGACCTCGGCCTGACGTTGGGCTGCCGCCGCACGATGCTTGTGTTCACGCAGCCATTCCCAGACAAAGCCAATCAACAGTCCGGCGATGATCCCGCCAAAGATCACGATGAACAGGGGCAGTTCGACCGACCGGTTCATTCCTGTCAGATCGGCCATGCCCGATGGCAACAGCTGAAGCATGACCATGCCACGGTTTGCCAAAGCCACGGACACCAGCACGATGGCCAGAACCGCAAGAAATGCATAGCGAATGTATCGCATCAGTTTTTACTTCCCGTTTAATCTGTCTCGCAGCAGCTTGCCGGTCTTGAAGAACGGCACATGTTTTTCCTCGACCTCGACCGCCTCACCCGTGCGGGGATTGCGTCCCACACGCGCCTCACGCCGTTTGACCGAGAACGCACCGAAGCCGCGAAGCTCCACCCGATCACCCCGCGCCATGGCGTCGATGATTTCTTCAAAAATGGTGTTCACAATACGTTCAACATCGCGCTGGTACAAATGCGGATTGTCGTCGGCAATTTTTTGAATCAACTCAGACCTTATCATAGCCTCGCATCCCCTTGGTCGAACACAACTTTGAACTGTGTTCTTGCGACCGAGTATACGCAGGACATCGCAAGACGGAAACCATAGCCTTTGCGACAAAGTCAGAAAGTTGTGGCATATGAGGTGCTTCAGGGCCGTTCCCGGTCTCGATTTCCGGCGAACTGTCGCCGACGGGCGTCTTCTGCCGTGTTGAGATCACATTACGATTCGGGTCGACAAACCGTGCCAAACCGGGTGTGATCACGCCCCGAACCGGGACTTGGGGCTGGACTTCTGCCATGCCGCTGGCTCATTACGGGCGCATCATTTCGGAGGGGGAAATAATGAAATTGCTGCGTTTTGGAGAGACCGGAACAGAAAAGCCCGGATTGCTGGATGATGGTGGCACGATCCGCGATCTGTCCGCCCATGTCGATGATATCGCCGGTGCCGACCTGTCCGATGCCGTTCTGGAGCGACTGCGCGCAATTGACCCGGACACCTTGCCGATTGTCGATTCAACATCCCGGATCGGGCCCTGTGTCGGCAATGTCGGCAAACTGATCGGCATTGGCCTCAATTTTGCGGACCACGCGGCCGAAGCCAACATGGCGCTGCCCGAAGAACCGATTGTGTTCTTCAAGGCCACGTCCTGCATCTCGGGGCCCAACGATCCTGTGCATATCCCGCGCGGATCGAACAAGACCGACTGGGAGGTCGAACTTGGTGTCGTGATCGGGACCACCGCGAAATATGTGACCGAAGCAGACGCACTGAACCACGTTGCCGGGTATTGCATCGTCAATGATGTCAGTGAGCGCGATTTTCAGCTGCACCGCTCGGGCCAATGGGTCAAAGGCAAATCCGCAGACACTTTCGGCCCGCTGGGCCCTTGGCTGGTGACGCGCGATGCCATCGCCGACCCGCAGGACCTTGCCATGACGCTGACCGTGAACGGCAAGACCATGCAGGACGGATCGACCCGGACCATGCATTTTTCAGTCGCAACCGTGATCGCGCATCTGTCACAGTTCATGACCCTGCATCCGGGTGACGTCATTGCAACCGGGACACCTCCGGGTGTCGGCATGGGTCTGAACCCCCCGGTTTTCCTCAAACCGGGGGATGAAATGACGCTGGCCATCGAAGGGCTTGGCACGCAGCGTCAAAGCGTCATTGCAGCACCATAGACCGTACGGTTGGTCGGCGGCTTTCGCGTCCTGCGTACGAGGCCGTCGCGCCAATCGCGCTGTGTGGCTGTTGATGCAAGATGGTCAGCCACCGGATTTGAGCAGCGCCGGTGTCGTCAAAGTGACCGGTGACGCATCACAAACATTGGGATCAATATCCCAAGAACAAGCAGCCGAAAAACGTGATGTCCTGCAACGAAGGCAGGCTCCAAACCCGTTTCCACGGCAAGCGCAGCCATGATCTCGACCCCGCCCGGAGCAAACGCCAGCAGGAGCGCAGCCGGCGGCAAGCCGGTGATCCGCGCTGCAACAATCGCTCCAACAGCCGCAACGGCGCAGACCATCAAGGTCAGGACAACACCCGCAGACAGGGCGCTGGCAAGTTCGCGTTTGCCAAACCCGCGGAACCGCGTGCCGATCAATGACCCCATACAGACAAACGCCGCAACCGTGAGCCATGACGGAATTGCTCCGGGCGTGACGCTGGTCCCATGACCGACGCTCGAGACAAGCATTGCCCCGATCAAAAGTGGTGCCGGCACCTGCAAGCGCTTGAACAGAAGCCCTGCGGCAATCGCCACCGGAAAGGTCATGGCAAGTGCCAAGGGTGCAATCGTGCCGTGATCGACAAGCCGCGACGTCCCCGCAACCCCCCAGAACGAGACCAGAACCGGCACCAGGAGGGTCAGAAGAAGCACCCGAACGGACTGCACCAAGGCGACCTGCCGAACATCAGCGGCGATGTCCGCAGAGATGCTTAGAACATAACTCAGGTGTCCGGGCGCGGCCGACATGAGCGCAGTCATCCTGTCAAAGCCGAAACCGCGCATCAGGACGGTCTTGCCCAGCATCAGCGCCACAAGAAGCGTGGTGCCAAGCACAAACAGCGACAAGGGCCATGCCATTGCGGTGTCGATCACCTCTGGTGTCACGGTGCTTCCGATTGTGATTCCGATCAGCAGAAACACCCCGTCGCGCAGAAGTGGCGGGATCATCGTCGGCATGCCAAGGATTGTCGCCACGGACACAGCAGCCGCTGGTCCGGTCAGCACCGCCGCCGGAAAGCCGATCAGCCAGAACAGCGCCGCACCCGCTGCACCGACCGCCAGCGTTCCAAGCGCCTCGACCCAGGCGCGCTTATTCCCCATCATAGGTCCAAAGATAGGCTGGCGGCGTCGGCCCCTTGTTGCGCCCGCCCTGCTGCATCTGTTCCCACGAATGTGCCAGCAGCCCGACAGAGCGCGACAGGCAAAAAAAGCCCCGCGCCAAAGGTGCCGGGCAATCCAGTTCAGCATAGATTACCGCCGTGGCTCCATCAATGTTCATCGGCACCGGCGCACCGCGTTTCGCTGCCAGATGGGCTTCGATGGCGCGGGCTGCTGCGGCATATGTGCCGGACACGGCGCCGGTTGCGGTGGCATCGTCCACCAGTTCCAGAAGGCGCAAAGCGCGGGGATCGGCAGGTGTGTGAAAGCGGTGCCCGAACCCCGGCAGATAGCGACCATGTTCGGCCTGCCAGGTGTCGAGCGTGTCAGCCAACGCTTCGGGTCCGGCATTCGCGACGCCGTGATACAGCGCGACCGCCTGCTCTCCTGCTCCGCCATGCACATTGCCAAGCATGTTCAGCCCGGTGGCCATTGCCGATTGCAACCCAACCCCGCAGGTCGCGGCCATGCGCGCAGCGGCGATCGAAGGGGCTTGCGGACCGTGATCCACGGCTGCCACCAAGGCCGCCTCGAACAGCGCGGCGCGCGCACCCTCGATGGTCTCACCGGTCACCATCAGCCAGATCATCTGGGCAAAGCCGGTTCTCCCGATCAAATCCTGTACGGGGTGACCGCGCAGGTGAATGCGGCCCGGTTCCATGTCGATGATTTTTGTTCGCCACCAATCGGCAACGTCATGCCCGTCGTTCAAATCACGCCCTCCGCTCGCAACTGCGCGATGTCTTCGCCGGAATAGCCCAGATCACGCAGGATGTCCTCGCTGTCGGCACCAAGTTCCGGTGGCGGCGTTGTCACGGCTGGACGGCCCCCGTCGATCATTGCGCCGATGCGGGCCACGTCAATCGCACGGCCAACGCCCGGCACGTCTTCGAACCGCGTCAGAAACGCGCGACCTGCCACCTGTGGATGCGCAAGGATGTCCGGCACGCGCATCACGGCCCCCGACGGTACACCGGCCGCGTTCAATTCCCGCGCCCAATCTTCCGCCGGGCGGGTTGTCAGCACGGTTTCCAGTTCGGCCTTGAGGCGCAGCCGGTTGCGTTTGCGATCTTCACGCGTGGCGAAAGCGGGCATCTCGAGAAGGTCAACCCGCCCCAGATGGGTGGCCAGAATTTCCCACTGTTCGTCTTTGTTCGCGGCAATATTCATCAGTCCGTCGGCACATTGAAACGCGCCGGATGGTGCCGATGTGGGATTCTCGTTGCCAAGTGGCACAGGGTCCACCCCACCGATCAGGTGGTTGGACACAATCCAACCCATGGTCGCCAGCACGGACTCCAACATCGAGACGTCGATGAACCCGCCACGCGTCGGCGCGTTCAGCGCGGCGCAGATCATCATTGCGGCGGTCAATCCGCCAACTGTATCGCCAATTGGATAGCCCACGCGCAAGGGCGCGCTTTGGGCATCGCCAGTGATGGACATCACACCTGACAGCCCCTGGATGATCTGATCATAGGCGGGTCGGTCCGCCCAGGGACCGTCCTGCCCGAAGCCAGAGATCGCGCAGTAGATCAGCCCGGCATTTTCTGCCTTCAGCGTCTCGTACCCAAGGCCGAGCCGGTCCATGACGCCGGGACGGAAGTTTTCGACCACCACATCCGCCGTCCTGACAAGGCGCTGGAATGCAGCCTTGCCGCGCGGGTCCTTGAGGTTCAGCGCAAGCGACTTCTTTCCGGCATTCTGCGCCAGAAAGCTGATCCCCATGCCACGCGCCGACAGGTCCGGATCAGCGCCAAGATTGCGGGCCAGATCGCCCTTGCCGACCGCTTCGACCTTGATCACCTCTGCACCCAGATGGGCAAGTTGATGACAGGCGAAAGGACCGGCAAGAACATTGGTCAGGTCAAGCACACGGATCTTGGAAAGGGGCCTTCGTGCCGCCTCGCCGTCAGTCACCATCGGCAACACCCTCGGCCCGCTTGCGCGCGCGGTAGGCACGGAAGCTCGGCAGGACCACCAGCAAGACCGCCAGCCCCAGCAGCCCCAGTGTCATTGGGCGTTCCAGCACGAAATCAAAGCCGCCATACAGCTGCATCGCCCGGGCAAAGTTGTTCTCGAGCATCACGCCAAGGATGAACCCGATCAACAGCGGTGCCAGCGGATAATCCGCAAACCGCAGGATCGTCGCGATCACGCCAAAGCCCACCAGGATCAGCAGTTCGGTGGAATTGTTCTGCCCCAGATAACTGCCCATCAACGTGAAAAACAGGATGAAGGGAATCAGGAAGGTGCGCGGAATGGTCAGGATCTTCGCGATATACGGGATCAACGGCAGGTTCAGAACCAGCAACACCAGATTGCCGATATACATGGAAATGATCACGGCCCAGAACACATCCGGTTCATCTACCATCAGCCGCGGCCCCGGTGTGACGTTCAGTGCCAACAACGCGCCGAGCAGGATCGCGGTGGTTCCCGAGCCCGGAATGCCCAGCGTCAGCAGCGGCACGAAAGACCCCGTACAGGCAGCGTTGTTGGCAGATTCGGGCGCGGCAATGCCCTTGATCGACCCCTTGCCGAATTCTGCCTGTTCGGCCCCTTTGGCGATGTTGCGTTCCACCGCATAGCCCAGGAAGGATGCGATCGTCGCCCCGGCACCCGGCAGCACCCCGATGAAGAAGCCCTGAATGGATTGACGCCCGATCACCGGCGCGATGCTACGCGCCTCGGAGCGCGAAATCCGCAGCCCGCTGATCTTGCCGCCATCGTCTGTGGCGGCGCGGGCGGGGTTCATGACCAGAAACAACGCTTCTGGAAGGGCGAACATCGCCATGGCCAGCGTGATGAACGAAAACCCGGATTGCAGATCCATCAAACCAAAGGTGAAACGCGGTGTGTTCGACAGCGCCCCTTCCCCGACAGTGCCCAGCATCAGCCCGAGGATCGTCATCATCAGCGCCTTGGCGACCTGTCCCGTGCCGGCAAACGCGGCGATGGCCGACAGCCCCACGACCATCAGCGCGAAATACTCGGCCGAATGGAACAGTAGTGCCACGGTGGACAGGGCGGGCGCGAACACCATCAAGAGGATCGCGCCGATTGTGCCGCCCGCGAAACTGGCGATGGCGGCAATGGTCAGCGCCTTGCCCGCCTGCCCCTTGCGGGCCAGCGGATAGCCATCGAACGAGGTGGCGACCGTGCCTGCGACCCCCGGCGCATTCAGCAGGATGGACGAGGTGGAACCTCCAAAAATCGCGCCGTAATAGACACCGGACAGCAGGATCAACGCGGATGTCGGATCACCGATGCCGATGGCCACCGGGATCATGATCGCAATGATCGACATGGGTCCAAGTCCCGGCAACATGCCGATCAACGTGCCGATGATGCAACCCATCACCACCATGACAAGGTTGAAAGGTGTTACGGCCGTGCTCAGTCCGATCAGGATACCTTCAATCATCTTCCTGCTCCTTACATGAACATGCCGGGCCAGGGGCGCAGGAAGATTCCCAACACCTCTTGCACCAGATACCAGATCGAGCCTGCCGCGATCACGGCAACCGGAATCAGGATGTGAAAACGCCGCTCACCAAGGATCAGAGAACCGATCAGCAGAAAGCCGACGGTCGCCCCGACAAATCCCAAGGGGCGCAGCATCAATGCATAGGCGACCATCAGGGCGATCAGCGCCAAAGCCTGCCCAATCTTGTAGTCCCCGAGGCGGGTCAGATCGATCGCCCCATCTTTCTTGGTCTCTCCCGGCGCGCGCTTGGCACCGAACAGAATGATGAAACCGACGATCAGCCCCAGAATTGTCAGGATTTTCGGGAATGTCGATGGCCAGACCGGATTGCGCCTCAGGATTGGCGGCAACTGGTCGTCCATTGTGAAAAATGTGGCATAGCCATAGACGCAGCACAGCGTGATAAAGGCCAGCGCAATCCAACGATCAAGCGCCATCGGTGGTCCCTCCCCCAGGAAATTCAGTTCAAAGTTGGCGCGGATGCCCCTTCGAGATTGGGGCATCCGTCTTGAAGTGTCATGCCACCAGAGGCGACAGTTTCGTGGCTCAAAGGAACCCGAGTTCACGCATCAGATCGCCGATCTGGGTTTCCTGTGCCTCCAGGAAGTTGGTGAATTCGTCACCGGGATAGAAGATGTTGACCAGTCCCATGCGGGCCCGGACTTTTTCCCATTCAGGGGTTTCCATCATCTTGGCCAACATGTCCTGATAGGCGGCCAGCTTTTCCTCTGGAAGGCCGGGGGCAGCAAAGAACCCGCGCCAGTTCACGAATTGTGCGTCGATCCCCATTTCCTTGAAGCTGGGCGCGGCGTCATAAGCCGGGACACGCTCGGGCGAGGTGACACCCAGAATGCGGACTTCGCCCTGGGACGCCAACGCGATCGCTTCCGAGAATCCTGTGGAAAGCGCCTTGATCTCACCCGAAAGGAGACCGGCCATGGCTTCGCCGCCGGCGTCATAGCCGATGTAGTTGAAGGCGGTCGGATCTTCGCCCGCGCCTTGCATGATGATCGCGGCAACAAGGTGGTCCATACCACCGGGAACCGAACCGCCACCGATGGTCAGGGCGTCGGGATCTTCGCGGTACAGCGCCAGCGCCTCTTCCATCGACGTGATCGGGCTGTCGGCGAGGACGACCAGCGCCGCATAGTCTCCGACGGTTCCGGCGACCATCGTCAGGTCACGGAAGCTTTGCGAGATTTCGCCGGTCAGGGCGCGGATCACGATGGGCGTGGAGTTGACCATCAACGTACCTTCGCTGCTGGCCGCGTTTTCGATCAGGTTGGCAATGGCCACACCGCCGCCGCCGCCGGACAGGTTTTCGAAGGTCGCATTGCCGACAAGGCCAGCGTTCATCAGCGCCTCACCCGTGCCGCGCGCCGTGCCGTCCCAACCACCACCGGCACCGCCGGGGATCAGGAAATGCACGGACTCCATCATCTGGTGTCCGTCGGCCTTGGCCATTCCGAGCATTGCAAAACTTGTCATTGCCGTTGCGATCAATGCACGGCGGGTCCACCCATAGGTGTTCATTGGTATTCCTCCCATTTGACAGGCGGTCCTCTGCCGCCCATAAATCCATTTAATCACGAAAAGCTGACAGAACCCTGACAAGTGTCCTGGGCCAGTCATTGTGCGGAGATGCGGGGGGTGTCGCGTGCGTTATCTTCTGGTCGAGGACAACATCGAACTTGCCGAAGCTGTCACCAAACGACTGGCGCTGGACGGACATGCCGTCGATCACGCGACGACTCTGACCGGGGCCGAAGACTGTCTTGCCGGTGCAACCTATGACCTGATCCTGCTGGACGTGATGCTTCCCGACGGGGACGGGCGCGATTTTCTGGCGCGCAACCGCGCCCATCTTGAAACTCCGGTGATTGTGCTGACCGCCCGCAGCCAGGTCTCGGACCGCGTCGGAGCGCTCGATCAGGGGGCGGATGACTACATCACCAAACCTTTCGACTTTTCCGAACTCGAGGCCCGCTGCCGCGCCGTTCTGCGCCGTCGGGGCGGCACGGCGCGCAACGAGATCGCGCTTGGGCCTGTCTCGTTCGATCTGCTTGCCGGAACCTTGCGACGCGGTGACGACACGTTGGAACTGCGCAGTCGGGAAATCCGCCTGTTGGAGGTGTTCGCCCGCAGTCCCGGCCAGATCCTGTCGAAGTCGCATCTCATGGACCGATTGTTTTCCTATGACACCACCGTCACAGAAAACGCGATCGAGGTTTATGTCGGTCGGTTACGGCGTCGGATCGACCCGATGGGCCTGCGGATCGAAACCGTGCGTGGCCAGGGATACCGGATAGAGACCGGAGGAAATGACTAGACACCGATCCATCGGCAGACGCCTGACGCTGTTGCTGGCGGTTGTGGCGGCCCTCTTGTCCGTGCTCAGTTGGGCCATGGTGACGGCGCTGGCGCGCGAGGCGACTCAGCGCACCCAAGACAACGTGCTGGCGGCCTCGGTCACGACGATTGCCGAAACCTTGCGCAGCGAACAGGGCGAAGTGCGGCTGGAACTGCCCTATGCCGCCTTTGCCATGCTCGGCGCGATCAGCGAAGACCGTGTGTTCTACCGCGTGACGGCGAACGAGCAAACCCTGACGGGCTACGGCGATCTGCCGTCCTTCGAAGCGGGGCGGCAAGGGCGGGTGATGTTCCATACCTCGGACTATCGCGGGGCCGCGATCCGCATGGCCGCGACGACGCGGGTGATCTCTGTGGGGGACGGACAAACGCCGGTCACGGTCACCGTTGCGCAGACCCGCGATGGCGCCGGGGCCATCGCCTCGGACCTGTCGCAGCTCGCGGCATTCCTGTCAGTCGCCTTCTTTGCGGTGGCGGTGGCGCTATCGGCAATCGTGGCGGCCACGTCGCTGCGACCCCTGAATGAAATCGCGGCGGCCGTGTCGCGGCGCGGACCTTCGGATCTGCGTCCGGTGCAACGCGCCGCGCCGACGGAACTTGTACCGCTCCTGTCGGCACTGAACCGGTTGATGGACCGGTTGCGGAACTCGATCCGCCGGTCCGAGGATTTCATCGCCGAGGCCGCCCATCGCATTCGCACACCGCTCGCGACCGTGCGCGCACAAGCGGAAATCGCGTTGCGCACGGTACAGGGCGACACCGAAAAGGACCGCTTACGGCGGATCATCCGCGCGGTGGATGAAAGCTCCCGCTCGGCGGGGCAGTTGCTGGATCATGCCACGGTTGCCTATCGAACCGAAAACCTGACGCGGGACCGGCTGGACCTGGCCGAACTGGCCGCAGACACGCTTGCCGCGATGGAACCCACAGCGTCGATGCGCGACATCCGCCTGCAACTGGACGGCGCACCGGCACCCATTGCAGGCGATGCGATCCTGCTCGAAAGCGCAATTCGCAACGTTGTGGACAACGCCATAAAATACTCGCCCGAAGACACAAACGTGATCCTCCGTATCACCTGCACCGCCGACGAAGCCCGGCTCGAGGTCTGCGACGAAGGACCGGGGCTTGGCGAAGAACCGTTTGACAGTCTGACCGAACGGTTCCGCCGCGGCGCGAACACTGGCGGCATCGTCGGATCAGGGCTGGGTCTGACCATCGTCGCCGAGGTCCTGGCAGCGCATGGCGGCCGACTCGAGCTTGCCTCATCCAACACCAGCGAAAGGAGCGGCGCATGCGTTTGCTTGGTCTTGCCTTCAGCCTGATCTTTTGGACGGCCAGCGTCGCCAGCGCGCTGGAGGTCGAAGAACACCAGCTCTTCCCCGGTAGCGGTGAGCGCGTGCTGAAGGTGTTGTCGACCACCGACCTTGACCTTTTCGCACCCTATGTTCTGGGGTTTCAGGCAATCCGGCCGGACATCGCGGTGGATTACACCGTGGTGTCGTCAAGCGAACTGCATCGGGCGATCCGTGACGGCGCGCAATTCGATCTGGCGATTTCTTCGGCTATGGATCTGCAATTCCAGCTGGCCAATGACGGGTTTGCCCTGCCCTACCGGTCCGATGCGGTGGCAGAGCTGCCCGACTGGGCGCGCTGGCGCAATCTGATCTTTGCCATCACCGCGGAACCGGCAGTTGTGGTCATCAACAAGGATCGCTTTGCCGGTCTTGATCTGCCTGCCACCCGTCAGGATCTGATTGGATTGCTGCGCGACAATCCCGACCGCTTCGCTGGCGCGGTGGGCACCTACGATGTGCGCGACAGCGGTCTGGGCTATCTCTTCGCAACGCAGGAAGACCGGGCCACGGATGCTTTCTGGCGCCTGAACGAGGTCATGGGGCGGCTTCGACCTCTGCTGTACTGTTGCTCGGCTCAGATGATCGACGATGTCGGCACGGGGCGTCTCGCGCTGGCCTACAACGTGCTGGGCAGCTACGCCGCCGACCGGTTGGAGGTAGATGAGCGCGGCCGGACACAAATCCTGCAAATGCAGGATTTCACAAACGTCATGCTGCGCACCGTGCTGATCCCCGCCACCGCACAGGAAACCCAAGCGGCGGGCGCGATGATCGACCTGCTTTCCACGCTGGGGATGCGCAATCTGCCCGGCGACTGGCCATTGCCTCCGCTGAGCCTTTCGGGCCCCCTGGAAAGCTCGGGTTTCGGTCCGATCCGCCTCGGGCCTGCCCTGATGGTGTATCTCGATCCGCTGAACAGGCGCAATTTCCTGACCGAATGGGAAAACGCAATGGAGCAGCAATAAGGTCTTGGCCCCATCTCGCAAGGCCATTGGCCGCTCTCAAACTGACGGTTCTCGGGTGGTTTGACTCACGCAGCGATCGACCCGAAACGGGCCTTGTCGATTTGCGGTCCCAGAACACATGGAGCAGACAGATCAGTCGTTTCTTGCGGCATGGCACCGATGAATTAGGTATGTCAGGCAAGGTGGCTCGGACCAGGAATAGTCGGGGAAGATATCATGCAGTTCTGGATCACGATCAGCCTGATCCTTGTCCTGTCCACGATCGGATTGACCTACGAAATTGCGGCCGGTCGCGTGCTTGCACCTTTTTTCGGCACCTCGCTGGTGACCTGGACCGCGGTGATCGCGACCATTTTGGCCGGATTCTCGGTGGGCAGCGCGCTTGGTGGACTCGTGGCGGAAAAAGAACGGCATGAGGCGACAAGAACCGTTCAAAAGGCGCTGGTTGCGACGGCGATCTTGATGGCACTGTCGCCCACCGTGCTTGGCCTGATCTACGCTCTGGGCGCACGGGACACCGGCGGGATGCTTCTTGCTGTTTTCGTCGCCTTCTTCCCGGCGTCGGTGCTTGTGACATTGCCATCGCCGCTGCTGGCCAGACTGGCGGTCGAGGCGCGACCGGGGCGGGAAGGCTCATCGCTTGGGCTTGTTCTGGCGGCGGGGTCGCTTGGCGCGATTTTCGGTGCGATCCTTGCGGGTTTTGTCGCGCTGCCGCTGGTCGGTTCGGTGGCCACCTTTGCGGGGTGCGCAATCGTGGCGCTGCTCTGTGTCCCGTTCATCAAGGGCAAATCACCGCGCGACGGCGGCAGTGACCAGAACACCGACCCAAGACGTTTGCTTGGGGTTGCGGGGGGTGTCATCCTGTTGAGCTTTGTCAGTGGTCCGGTCTGCCGCTACGAATCCGGGCTGTCCTGTATCGACGTGGTGGCCCAGGGCAGCACCGTTTTCCTGTATTCCGACCGCACCCAGCAGGCGGCCGAGCGGACTTTGACGAACGCGGACACACCCCAAGCGCCCCCCGACCTTGTGATGCCCTATGCGCAATGGATCTGGGCACGCATGGATCGCGATCTGGGGCCAGAGCCTTCGGTTCTGTTCATCGGTGGCGGCGGGTATACCCTTCCGACCAAGCTGTTGGAAACGCGACCCACGGCGCAGGCGGTCGCGGTGGAAATTGATCCGCTTGTCACGAATGTTGTGCGCCAGCACCTGCCTTGGGCCGGGGCGATGATCAAACGTGCAGGGTATGATGCGCAGTCCCGACGCGCTGACGAGGCTGGACGTTTGGGCATCGTCCACGCAGATGGTCGGGTGTTTCTGAACGAGACACATCGCGCGTTCGACGCCGTTGTGATGGACGCATTTTCGTCAGGGTCTGTCCCGGCGCATCTTGCCACGATGGAAACCTACACACGGCTTCGGTCAATCGTTGACGGGCCGGTCTATGTGAACCTGATCGATGTTCCCGATGGTCCTCTTGCCCGCGGCATTCATGCTATCCTCAGCGACCTTTACCCACATATCGACACGGTACAGGGTCCGATCAGCACGCGCGGGCGGGCGAATATCGTGCTGGCAGCATCTGCGACGCCTCTCGTACCGTTGAAGGCGCTGCCAACCGGATATGACCCTGTGCGGATCACGCCCGGACGTGCATTTACCGATGATCGTGGCTGGGTCGGTCACCGCTAGACGCCCAATCGCCCGAAGACATCTCGGACCAACGGTGTCCAATGCGACACCCAGACTTTTGGTGCCATCAAGTTTCGCTGACGAATAGCTGATCCTCAAGGCGGTGACGACCCCAAATGCTACAGCGTCAACTCACCTCAAATGGCGTCAGATCAGCCGCACTTGCTGTGTCCACAAGACCCACATGTCATGCAGCCTTCGATCATGCGCATGTCATACTGACCGCAAGAAGGGCAGGCTTTGCCACGCGGCGCGTCGAGGTTCACAACCTGCGCCTGCGGATCGGATTTGAGGCCCATACCTTCGCCTTCCAGAAACCCGATAGCGATGAAATGCTGTTCGATCACGCCGCCAATCGCGGCCAGGATCGACGGGATGTACTTGCCCTGCACCCATGCCCCGCCGCGCGGATCGAACACCGCCTTGAGTTCCTCGACCACGAAGGACACATCTCCACCCCGCCGGAACACCGCCGAGATCATCCGGGTCAGCGCCACGGTCCAGGCGAAATGCTCCATGTTCTTGGAGTTGATGAACACCTCGAACGGCCGCCTGTGCCCGCCGACGATGATGTCGTTGATCGTGAGGTAAATCGCGTGCTCGCTGTCGGGCCATTTCAGCTTGTAGGTTGCGCCTTCCAGCGCCTTGGGCCGATCCAAAGGCTCGGACATGTAGATCACGTCGCCATGCGGCTGCTGCGGTTCCTCATCCGACGAAGTCACCACCTCTGGTGCATCCGATGCCTTCTCTTCGGACACCGAAAGAACCGACCCCGTCACCTCGTTCGGCCGGTAGGTCGTACAGCCCTTACAACCGGTCTCGTAAGCCTCCATATAGACGTCCTTGAACGCCTCGAAGCTGATATCCTCCGGGCAGTTGATCGTCTTGGAAATCGACGAATCCACCCATTTCTGCGCCGCCGCCTGCATCTTGACATGCTCCAGCGGGGCCAGCGTCTGGGCGTTCACGAAGTACTCGGGCAAGTCGCGGTCGCCGAACTTTTCGCGCCACATCTGCACCGCGTAATCGACCACCTCTTCCTCGGTCCGGGTGCCGTCCTTCTGCAAGACCTTGCGGTTGTAGGCATAGGCAAAGACCGGCTCGATCCCCGACGACACGTTCCCGGCATAAAGCGAGATGGTGCCCGTCGGCGCAATGGATGTGAGCAGTGCGTTGCGGATGCCATGTTCGCGGATCGCCGCGCGCACGTCTTCGTCCATCTGCGCCATCGCCCCACTTGCCAGAAACGCATCGGCGTCAAAAAGCGGAAAGGCGCCTTTCTCCTTGGCCAATTGCACCGAAGCGAGGTAAGCGGCGCGGGCGATCGCGTGCAACCAGTCCTCGGTCTGTCGCGCCGCCTCGTCCGATCCATAGCGCAGGCCCAGCATCAGCAGGGCATCGGCCAATCCGGTCACACCCAGCCCGATCCGCCGCTTTGCCTGTGCCTCGCGCGCCTGCGCCTCCAGCGGGAATTTGGATGCGTCCACGACGTTGTCCATCATCCGCACGGCCAGGGCGACCAGTTCGTTCAGCGCGTCCACATCCAGCGCCGCAGCGTCGCCAAACGGGTCGGTGACCAGCCGCGCCATGTTGATCGAGCCCAGCAAACACGCGCCATAAGGCGGCAAGGGCTGTTCGCCGCAAGGATTCGTCGCCGCGATGGTTTCGCAATAGCTGAGGTTGTTGGCCTGATTGATCCGGTCGATGAAGATCACACCCGGTTCGGCATATTCATAGGTCGCCTTCATGATCCGGTTCCACAGATCGCGCGCCTGAACCGTGCGATAGACGGTGCCGTCGAATTCCAGATCCCACGACCTGTCTGCCTTGACCGCTTCCATGAAATCATCGGTCACCAGCACCGACAGGTTGAACATGCGCAGCCGCGCGGCATCCGCCTTGGCCCCGATGAAATCCTCGATATCCGGGTGATCGCAGCGCATCGTCGCCATCATCGCACCACGTCGTGATCCGGCAGACATGATCGTGCGGCACATCGCGTCCCACACATCCATGAAGGACAGCGGCCCGGATGCGTCCGCCGCCACACCTTTGACCCCTGCTCCCTTGGGCCGGATGGTGCTGAAATCGTACCCGATCCCGCCGCCCTGCTGCATCGTCAGCGCGGCCTCTTTGAGCATCTCGAAAATGCCGCCCATGCTGTCGGGGATGGTGCCCATGACAAAGCAATTGAACAACGTCACCGACCGCGCCGTGCCCGCGCCTGCCGTGATCCGGCCGGCGGGAAGGTATTTGAAATCCTCAAGCGCACCGAAGAATTTCTCTTCCCAGACCGCTGGCTCTGCCTCGACCTCGGCCAAAGACCGCGCGATCCGACGCCATGTATCCTCGACGGTGCGGTCCAGAACCGCCCCATCAGCCTCTTTCAGGCGGTATTTCATATCCCAGATCTGTTCAGCAATCGGGGCGGTAAAGCGAGACATGGCGGCGATTCTCCATTTGAGAGTGGGCGCTGAGGCGGGACTTGAACCCACAACCTCCCTGTCTTAGAGTTGCAGTGTGAGCTGCAGCAGGGTGCTCTATCCGCTTGAGCTACTCAGCGATTATTCCGGTCAACGGTTCATTACGAATCTTTGACCGGAATTACAAAATAGACGAACTTTCCGCATTTCCACAACGTATTGAATGCACGGGCAACACCCATACCACATCCTGCGCCTTCTGTGGAGAACCTTGTGGATAACTTCGCCTGTTCCCCTGACCGGACCAGACTCATTTTCCCCCATTCACCGATAGGCGTTGTAATTCGACCGGTGAAGGTCCATATGAAAAGTGCTAAGAATACTCCGTCGACCTTCTGTTTCCTCACGGCCTCAGTCGATCCTACGAAGACACTGAGCCGGGCCATCGCATGTTGCGGATGGCATTTACTTTAGGAGACGACACGATGGCAAATGGCACCGTGAAATGGTTCAACGGCCAAAAAGGTTTTGGCTTTATCGCACCCGAGCATGGCTCGAAAGACATCTTCGTTCACATTTCCGCCCTCGAGCGGGCCGGTATTCACCAGCTCGACGATGGTCAGGCAGTGACGTTCGATGTTGAAGCCGGCCGTGACGGCCGCGAAAGCGCGACAAATCTTGCTTTGGCATAAGCCACTGCGCGACTGATTGAAAAGCGGGCGCGGTCTTCGGACGGTGCCCGCTTTTTCATTTCTGCTCCCGAAACATCAGGCACGGCCACAAAGGCCCGCCCTCAAGGAGATTGAAAATGGCAAAACTGAACAAAGATACCCTGTTCAAACCCGCGGCCCCTCGTGCCGAAACGGTGATGGACAAGACAACGCGCGTCGTGCGCGACATCCTCGACACCGAAACCGAAAAACGCGAAGCCAAGACTCAGCGCCTGCGCAAGACCCGCCTTGAACGGGAAGCGGCGACACAGGACGACACCCCTGCGGCCAAACCCAAAAAACGCGCGGCAAAGTAATCCGCAGGCCAAGACGCCGAGAGGCGGCTTGGCGTCGATGCGTCCCGGTCGAAAATGACCCTGGACAGTCCAGCCCTTCGTCAGATCACAATTTGCCTTCGCGCCTCGACCGGTCCGCCCGTTTCGCAACGCGCGCCGCATGCCCCAGTCTCTGCTCCCGGTAGATGATCAACAGCCCTGCCAAGACAATCAAAAGCGCACCGGGCAGCAGATCGTCAATCGGGGCTTCATCAAAAAACACCCATCCCAGAACAAACGCGATGGGAATCCCGAAATAGCTGAAGGGCGCCAGGTTACTTGGCTCCGTCATCCGAAACGACACCACCAGGCACAGCACTGCCGATCCCCCGAACATGCCCATAAGCACGATGAATCCAAGGTCATTCAGGCTTGCAATCGGGGTAAAGCGACTGACCGACAGGGCCAGCAGAAACGATCCGACAGCGGCAAAAACCGAAGAATACAGATTGAACAGGGCCGTCGGCACGTCAGGATCAATCAAGCGCGCAACAACCCCCGAATAGGCATAAAGCGCCGATGCCCCCAGAGGCAACAGCATGTACCACGAAAATGACTCGCTTCCGGGGCGCATGATCATCACCACGCCAACGAATCCGAGCGCAACCGCCGACCACCGGACAAGACCCACGCGCTCCCTCAGAAGCGGATAGGCCAGCGCCGTGGTAAAAAGCGCCGTCGAATATGAAATTGTCGTCGTCGTGGCAAAGGCCATCAGACCCAGGGAAATATAGAACATCAGCTGCGCAAAAGTCACGGCAATGCCACGCGCAGCGGCAAGTTTCCACTGCCGTATCCTGAGACTGCGCCCACCCCTGCGCCATGTCGCGTTCAACCAAAGCGCGATGACACTGGGCACCAACCCGAAAAGATTGCGATAGGCCGACAGTTCCGCCGCGCTGTAGCGTGGTGACAGATGTTTGATGATCAAACCCATGAGATCGAACAGAATCAGCGCAAAAATGCTGATCACGATCGCAAGTGCGATTTTGTCTGTTCTCTCTTGCACGATGTGTCTTTCAAAGGTGATCCGTCTGATAAGGACCACGTTTCGCCACACAAGTCGACTGCGCAGGGTGCGGATAAAAAATTCGTCGGATGTGCGCAGGGACATGCGGCCTTCCCGTCACCTTAGCGTTGTTGCGGTTTCATGAAGGACGGCCACTTGCGCCCCCCTTCCCTCAGGCTATGTTGCGCACAAAGGGGGCACTCATGTCGGACCTGATCCATCTCATCAAACTCTCTGTCGGCTCCGAGAGCGTGGAACAGATCGAGGACTGGCAACGCAACCGTTCTAAACAACGGGCGGGCGGGCACTATTACCACATCACCCGGATGTGGCCCAAGCGCGAGAAAGAACTGTTGAACGGCGGGTCGATTTACTGGGTGGTCAAGGGACTCCTTCAGGCCCGGCAGCGCATCATCGGACTTGAAGAACGGATTGGCGATGACGGCATCCGCCGCTGTGCCATCGTTCTGGACCCGGACCTGATCCGCACCGCCACGGCCCCCAAACGCCCGTTTCAGGGCTGGCGCTATCTCAAACCCGAAGATGCCCCACCCGACCTTGGCAAATCGCGCGAAAACGACGATACACTGCCCCCCGAACTGGCCGGCGCGCTGGCCGAAATCGGGGTTCTCTGACGCCTTGGCGCACATGCCTTCTGCGCACCTGCACTGGTAGTTCCCGGCGCAGCCCTTAGGTTGGAGAACAAGAATGCAACGATCAGGACACATGACATGACCGACAGCTACACACCCCCCAAAGTCTGGACATGGGACGCAGAGAACGGTGGCAAATTCGCCAGCACCAACCGTCCCGTGGCAGGTGCCACCCATGACAAGACGCTGGATGTCGGCAAACATCCGTTCCAGCTTTACAGCCTCGCAACACCCAACGGGCAAAAGGTCACGATCCTTTTTGAAGAACTGCTCGCCGCTGGTCACACAGACGCCGAATACGATGCGTGGCTGATCAAGATCGGCGACGGTGACCAATTCGGTTCCGGCTTTGTCGACATCAATCCGAACTCCAAGATCCCGGCTTTGCTCGACCGCTCCGGTCCCGAACCAGTGCGCGTGTTCGAATCCGCCGCGATCCTGATGCATCTCGCGGAAAAGTTCGACGCTTTCCTGGGCTCAAAGGAAAACCGCGCCGAAATGCTAAGCTGGCTGTTCTGGCAAATGGGCAGCGCCCCCTATCTTGGCGGCGGTTTTGGCCATTTCTACGCCTATGCGCCGGAACCGATGGAATACCCGATCAACCGCTTCGCGATGGAAACCAAACGCCAGCTTGATGTGCTGGATCGCCAACTGGCAGATCGCGACTTCATCAGCGGCCCCGACTACACCATCGCCGACATGGCGATCTGGCCATGGTATGGCGGACTGGTGCTTGGCCGACTCTACAGCGCGGCAGAATTCCTTGACGTCGAAAGCTACAAGAACGTCCTTCGCTGGGCCAAGGCGATAGACGCCCGCGCAGCGGTGAAACGGGGTCGCATGGTCAATCGCGCCTCGGGCGACCCAAGCGAGCAATTGCGCGAACGTCACGATGCGTCGGATTTCGACACCAGAACGCAGGACAAACTCGAATCTGCGGAATGAACCGGATCGGCCTCAGATGGATTGCCGGATGCGCGGGCGGGGCAAACTGGTCCTGCTGGATTTCGGCGCGACCCGCACAGTTTCACCGGATCTGGTCGCACAGTCCCGTGCGATCCTGGCGCCATCGCTGAACAACGACCTGCCTGGAATGGCCCTGGGCCGCGACCGGTCGATCCGGCAGATCCCGCCAACCGAAGTGTTGTACCTGCAACGCAAGGCGGCGGGGCTGTTTCTTCTGGCAACGCGTCTCAGGGCACATGTCCCCCTGCGGGATCTGTTCCTGCGCTACGTTTAAGGCGCCAAAACGCGTCAACGCGTTTTGTCAAATCCTTCAAAGGATTTTCCCCCGCTACACCCCCAGCCGGTCGATCAATTCCCGCAAGACCGCGCGATCCGCGTCCGACTTTTCCGCCATCCGACTGCGGAACAGGGTCGCCTGACTTTCCAGAATCGGCGGTTCATCAAGGATTTTCAGATGGTTCGCCCGCAATGTTTCGCCGGTCGAGGTGATGTCGGCAACCGCCTCGGCCGTCAGGTTCTTGACCGTTCCTTCGGTCGCGCCCTGGCTGTCGACAAGCTGATAATCCGCCACGCCGCCGCGGCGCAGGTAATCCCGCACAAGCCGGTGATACTTGGTTGCGATCCGCATCCGGAATCCGTGCCGCGCCCGAAATGCCGCGGCAGCACCATCCAGATCGTCAAGCGTGTCCACATCGACCCAGCATTGCGGCACCGCCACGATCAGATTGGCCTGTCCAAACCCCAACGGCGCCAGCGGTTGGACCTTCTGGTCCCATTGCACCAGCTTTTCCTCGATCAGATCATTGCCCGTGACCCCAAGGTGAATGCGCCCCGCCGCCAGTTCGCGCGGAATTTCCCCCGCCGACAAAAGCACGAGTTCAACACCCGCGACCCCTTCCACCGCGCCCGCATATTCGCGGTCCGATCCGGTGCGCGACAACGTCACACCACGCGCGCCGAACCAGGCAAAGGTCTTTTCCATCAGCCGCCCCTTGGACGGCACACCCAGTTTGATCGTCATGGCAGCCCCCCAAGATCAAGCACCAGGTCGGGCCGGATCACCCCACCCACAGCCGGAATCTCGCGCCCCTGCCCCAATCGTCTTGTCAGGGCATCATAGCGCCCGCCTGTCGCCACCGGCGGAAGATCGGGTCGCGCTTCGGAATAGAAACCAAAGACGAACCCATCGTAATACTCCATCGAGGTGCGCCCGTAAGAGGCTTCGAACTGCAAACTGTCGACGTCGACACCGCGCCGCGCCATCGCCTCGCACCGCGCCTCGAACCGGTCAAGCGCAGGCAGGATGCCCGGCAGGTCCACCGAAATATCGCGCAGATGTGCAAGGGCGTTTGGACAGGTCTCGGACACTGACAGCACGGAAGAGATCAGCTCGACCTCTTCACCTGGCATCGGAGCCTCGGCAGCATCTGCGCGAAGCGCCTCGATCCGGACAGCGATCTCGCGCTCACTGCGAAGCCCGATCATCACGTTCTCTGCGTCCATGGGCACTGGCGACGCCAGCAGCGCAGCCCGCGACGGGGGTACCGGAGCGAGACCCGCAAAGCGTTTGACCAGCGCGGTGAACCGGGCCGGCCGCCAGATATGCCGCATCAGGGCCACGCGCCGTTCCGGGGTTGTGCGAAGCCCGCCGACCATCGCGATCAGGATACCGATATCTCCTGTCGCCGCCCGCAGGTTCAACGGGGCCAGCACCTCGGAGAACCGTCCGAACACTTGCGCATCCGCCTCGGCCGGATCGCGGCCACCGAACTGTTCGTAGCCGACCTGCATATATTCACTGCGCCGGTCGGGATGATCTTCCTGCTTGCGGAACACTTCTCCGAAATAGGTATAGCTGGCCGGGCGCCCATCGCCGTCCATGTGATACTGCACCACCGGCACGGTGAAGTCCGGGCGCAACATCATCTCACCCCGCTCCGGATCGGACGTCACATAGGCCCGCGCACGGATATCCTCGCCATAGAGGTCCAAAAGCACTTCCGCAGGCAAAAGGATATCGGTCTCGAACCGCGACGCCCCATCGGCAACGAAGCTCTCGCAGATCATCTCGGCCTCGATCCGGATGCGCGACTTTTCAGGGTTGCTCTGCGCCATCAGGAATAGCTTTCGAGGATCTCGCGCACCTTGGCGACCAGATCGGCACGCGGCACTTCGAACTGGTTGGGCCGGTCCTGCCACTCTTCCAGACTGGCGCTTTCCGCGATTTTCGCGCCAAGGATCAGATCCTTGATCTGCACCACGCCATTTGCCTTTTCGTCGCCGCCTTCGATCACCGCAACCGGCGCATTGCGCTTGTCCGCGTATTTCAACTGATTGCCGAAATTCTTCGGATTACCCAGATAGACCTCGGCCCGGATGCCCGCGCTGCGCAGTTCGGCCACCATCGCCTGATAATCGCCCATGCGGTCACGATCCATGACGGTGACCACCACAGGACCATGGCTCTGGCTGCCGATCCGGCCTTTTTCACGCAGGGCGGCGAGAAGCCGATCCACGCCGATGCTGACACCCGTGGCGGGGACCGGCTGACCGGTGAACCGTTTGACCAGATCATCATAGCGGCCACCGCCTGCGACCGATCCGAACTGCCGTTTGCGTCCTTTTTCGTCAATGATATCAAAGGTAAGCTCGGCCTCGAACACGGGGCCGGTGTAATAGCCAAGACCGCGTACAACCGATGGATCAATCTCGATCCGATCAGGGCCATAGCCGCCAGCACCCAACAGATCAGCGATCTGTTCAAGCTCTGCCACACCTTCCGCACCAATTGCACTGTCACCGACCGCCGCCTTCAGATTCTCTATCGTCTGCGCGGCAGTCTCACCCTTGGAGGTTAAGAACGCGATAACGGGCTCGACCTGGGCATCGCTCAGGCCAACGCCGTCGATATAAGCGCCAGAGGCATCCAGCCGCCCCTTGCCCAGCAACTCGCGCACGCCAGCCTCACCGACCTTGTCGAACTTGTCGATGGTGCGCAGCACGGCGTCGCGCTGACCGTCATCACCCAGACCAATCGACTCCAGCACTCCGTTCAGAACCTTCCGGTTGTTCACCCGAACAATGTAGTCCCCACGCGGAATCCCCACGGTCTCGAGGCAATCCGCCAGCATTGCGCAAATCTCGGCATCCGCCGCTACGGACGCGGCCCCAACCGTATCTGCATCACATTGATAAAACTGGCGAAACCGCCCCGGTCCCGGCTTTTCATTGCGCCAGACCGGACCCATTGCATAGCGCCGATACGGCAGCGGCAGATCGTTCCGGTGCTGCGCGTAAACCCGTGCCAGAGGAGCCGTCAGATCATAGCGCAACGCAAGCCAGTCGCCTTTGCCGTCGTCCTCGTCTTCCTGCCAGGCGAACACACCTTCGTTCGGGCGGTCCACATCCGGCAGGAACTTGCCCAGCGCCTCGACCGTCTCGACCGCGGCACTTTCCAGCGCGTCAAACCCGTAGCGATGATAGACCCCGGCAATCTGCGCCAGCATGTCGGCGCGTTCGGTCACTTCTGCGCCGAAATAGTCGCGGAAGCCCTTGGGCGTCTGCGCCTTGGGCTTGGGGGCTTTTTTGTCTTTTGCCATGGTCAATTCCCGCTTGGGCCTGAGTGTCGCGCCTCCTCTAAACGCTGCGACCCAGCGGGGCAAGCGGCGGCGCGGGTGGCGTTCGTGCCAGATGGGCAAAGACCGGTTAAAAGGACCGCTTCGGACCCAATGTTTCGCGCGCGAAACAATAGGGTTCGCGTGCTGACCCATTCCCCTCTTGCCATCGGGCGTCGGGATGCGCATCTGTCGCACATGGATATCACCGCCCTCGAAGAACGCCTTGCCCACCTGATCCGTGTCACCGACGACCTGTCGGATACGGTGGCGGCCCAAGCCAAGGAAATCGACCGCCTGACCGCGCGGGTCGAGATGTTGATGATGCGTGAGGCCCAGCGCGACTCCGAAGGCACAGGGGGCATCGTCCTTGGGGATGAACGCCCACCGCACTACTAGGCGCGGGGTCGTTTTTCGAAAAACGACGCGTTTTCCTTCAAAGGAAAACCCGCCCGGACTCAATTGCCGCGAATGTCCGTCTCGATCACGGTGCCATCATGGAGCAGGATCGTCTTCCACACCGGGTTCGATCCGAAGGTTCCGTACACGCTGACAAACACGGTATCGCGCGAAAGCCGGGACATCGCCGATCCGCAAGGCTTGCCCTTGCCAACCCGGCAAATCCGCGACTTGAGGGTTTCATACGCGGCGTCCGTCGTGGAGTAGGGTTGCACCTTGGAAGGCAGGCCATAGCGCAACTGCTCATGGGTTTCGGGGCTGCCGAACATGGCCAGCGCTGCTGTGAACTGTCGGGCACAGCCATCGCCAAACCCGGTCACAAAAAACGCGTGCGGCGCGGTGTTGCCCGGCTGGGAATCGTAAATGGCATAGGTGTTGCGTTTGTCGGGATAGCCCTCGACCCGCGCGCCAAGCTGGCGGTCCGGCACGTCACAGACACGGGCCAGCGTGCCATAAGGCAGCACGGTGCCCATCGGGACAATCCGGTAATCCGGGTCGTCGGGTCCGGGACCACCATTCGCGACGGCGTTGCCGAAAATGCCGGTTGTGGGCGCGTCGCTTTGTGTCTGCGGCGGGATGGCGGCAACCTCGGTGGTGCCCTCCCCGGCGGGCGCCTGGGCGTCGCGGGCGGCGCGGCTGAGAAAGCCCAACAGGCCGCCGCGCGGTGCTTCGGTGGTGTTGGTGGCGGATGTGTCTTCCGGTGCGGTTGCCGCTTCGTCAAGATCCGCTTCGGCCTCTGCTGGGGTCGGTTCAGGATCGGCGGCACCGCCCAGCAGGCGCCCGAGAAATCCCCGGCTTTGCGGAGCAGACGCAGCGTCGGTCACATCCCCTTCATCAGGCTCGGCACGAATAGCGGCCTGAATATCGCTGTCACTGACATCGGCGCCCGACAGGCGCGGCACGTCCTGCAATGGATCGGTGGCGCATCCGGCAAGCAGGCTGGCGGCGAAAAGCATCGCAGCGAAACGAGTCATGGAATCCCTCATATTCCCTCGGGGCAACGTAACGAGGGCCTGTGGTGTCGTCCAGCGACGTCCCCGTCAGGTGAGCGGCTTACAGCTCTTCAACATCAAGAACGCCGCCCAGCGACTTGATCGCGCCCTTGATTTCCGGTGTGACGGGAAACTCGCGCGCCAGCGCCACGTCCACCTCGCCCGGCAGCCCCGGCGCGTTGAGACAGCAGATGCGGATCGGACCCTTGCCCGCCTTCGGCAGTTGATCCGCCGCGCGCGCCAGAACCGACGCCACATGAGCCACCACATCGGGTTCATCGACAAAGATGCGCAATCCCATACTGATCGAATCCGCAACAGCGATATCGACCGGGGCCACGGATCGGCCCAGCAACTTGAGCTGGTCGGATTCCAGCGTCGCTTCGCAGGTCACCATGACCTTCGACCCGGTCTCCAGGTGATCGCGGGCTGCCTCCAACGTGTCCGAGAACAGCGTGACCTCATAAGCTCCCGTCGGATCGCTGAGCTGGGCAAAGGCAAAGCGGTTGCCACGGGCGGATTTGCGTTCCTGGCGGCCGGCAACCACACCCGCCATCTTGACCACGCAAGGCCCGTTCTGCGCCTTGGCCAGCACGTCATCCAGCGTCATCGCGCCCTTGCGCTTGAGCGCGGTCATGTAATCGTCAAGCGGATGTCCCGACAGGTAGAACCCGACCGCCTTGAATTCCTCGGACAGGCGTTCGGCGGGCAGCCAGTCGCTGACCGGCGACAGACGCGGTTCGGGCAGGTCGTCGCCTGCCTCACCGAACAGCGACACCTGCGCCGAGGCGCGTTGATCGTGGATCGCGGCGGAATAGCCCACCAGCGCGTCAAGGCTTTCATAGACGCGACGGCGGTTGCGATCCAGCTGATCGAACGCACCGGACCGGGCCAGCATTTCCAAGGGCCGTTTGCCGACGCGTTTGAGATCGACCCGGCGGGCAACATCGAAAAGGTTAACAAAGGGTTTATCCCCGCGCCCATCGACGATGAGCTTCATCGCCTCCACACCAACGTTCTTGAGCGCGCCCAGCGCATAGACCAGCGCACCGTCGCGTACGTCGAACATCGCCTGCGACCGGTTCACGCAAGGCGGCACCCAAGGCAGGCTTAGGCCTTTCTTCACCTCTTCGAAGAACACGCCCAGCTTGTCGGTCAGGTGAATATCGCAATTCATGACGCCTGCCATGAATTCGACCGGATGGTTGGCCTTGAGCCATGCCGTCTGGTAGCTGACCACCGCGTAAGCGGCGGCGTGGGATTTGTTGAAACCGTAATTGGCGAATTTCTCCAAGAGGTCGAACACCTCGCTGGCCTTCTTCGCCTCGACGCCGTTTTCCGCCGCGCCCTTTTCGAACTTGGGGCGCTCGGCGTCCATCGCCTCCTTGATCTTCTTGCCCATCGCACGGCGCAGCAGGTCGGCACCGCCAAGGCTGTACCCCGCCATGACCTGCGCAATCTGCATCACCTGTTCCTGGTAGACGATGATGCCTTGGGTTTCCTCAAGGATATGGTCGATCAAAGGATGCACCGACTCGCGCTCTTTCAGCCCGTTCTTGACCTCGCAATAGGTCGGGATGTTCTCCATCGGGCCGGGACGGTAAAGCGCCACAAGCGCCACGATGTCCTCGATACAGGTGGGCCTCATGCGCTTGAGCGCATCCATCATGCCCGAGCTTTCCACCTGGAAAACGGCCACGGTCTTGGCAGCGGCATAAAGCTTGTAGGTCGCCTCGTCATCGAGCGGGATCTGCCCGATGTCGTTCTCGGCCCCCTCGAACGGCTGGTAGAGTTCCGTTCCGTCGGCGGCGACATGCAAGGGCCGTCCCGTCTTGAAGATCATGTCCAGCGCGTACTGGATCACGGTCAGCGTCTTGAGGCCAAGGAAGTCGAATTTCACCAACCCTGCTTGTTCGACCCATTTCATGTTGAACTGGGTCGCCGGCATGTCCGAGCGCGGGTCTTGATAAAGCGGCACCAGCGCGTCCAGCGGGCGGTCCCCGATCACCACACCGGCGGCGTGGGTCGATGCGTTGCGCAACAGCCCTTCGACCTGCTGGCCATAGGTCAGAAGACGGTCCACCACCTCTTCCTCGCGCGCCATCTCGCGCAGGCGGGGTTCGTCCTTGAGTGCCTTTTCGATGCTGACAGGCTTCACGCCCTCCACCGGGATCATCTTGGACAGGCGGTCCACCTGACCGTAGGGCATCTGCAACACCCGCCCCACATCGCGCACCGCAGCCTTGGACAGAAGCGCGCCAAAGGTGATGATCTGGCCGACCTTGTCGCTGCCGTACTTGTCCTGAACATAGCGGATCACCTCTTCGCGGCGGTCCATGCAGAAGTCGATGTCGAAGTCGGGCATCGACACACGTTCGGGGTTCAGGAACCGCTCGAACAGCAGTTGATAGCGCAGCGGGTCAAGGTCGGTGATGGTCAGCGCATAGGCCACCAGTGACCCCGCGCCCGAACCGCGCCCCGGCCCCACCGGGATGTCGTGATCCTTGGCCCATTTGATGAAATCGGCAACGATCAGGAAATAGCCGGGAAAGCCCATCCCTTCGATGATGCCCATCTCGAATTCCAGCCGTTTCTCGTAGTCCTCCACCGGGGCCGCATGCGGGATCACGGCAAGCCGGTCCTTCAACCCCGCACGCGCCTGCCGTTTGAGTTCCTCGACCTCGTCATCGGCGAATTTCGGCAGGATCGGATCACGCCGATAGGCCATGAAAGCACAGCGCTTGGCGATTTCAACCGTATTATCAATCGCTTCCGGAAGATCGGCAAACAGCGTCACCATTTCCTGTGGCGACTTGAAGTAATGCTGCGGCGTCAGGCGGCGGCGCGGTTCCTGCTGGTCGACATAAGCCCCGTCCGCAATGCAGATCAACGCATCATGCGCTTCGTACATGTCGGATTTCGGGAAATAGACATCGTTTGTCGCCACCAGCGGCAGACCCATCGCATAGGCCATCTCGACAAAGGGGCGCTCGGTGGCGCGTTCGTTTTCGGGCAAGCCGGACTCGCCCGGATGGCGTTGCACTTCGACATAAAGCCGGTCACCGAACATCCCCGCCAGCCGCTGCATGACGGCTTCGGCCGCGCCACGATTGCCCTGCTGCAACACGCGGCCGATCGCGCCGTCAGGGCCACCGGTCAGGCAGATCACGCCCTCGCAGTGCCGCTCCAACTCGTCCAGCGTGACATGCGGCAGCTCTCCGTCATGGCGCAGATAGAGACAGGAGTTGAGCTTCATCAGATGCTCATATCCGATTTCGGATTGCGCAAGCAGAACCACGGGCGCTGGCGGCTTGGCGCGCTCTCCCGGTGCGGGATCGGCGATGCGCAGATCGACCTGACAACCGATGATCGGCTGGATTCCCGCATCCGCCGCACCCACCGAAAACTCGAGCGCGGCAAACAGGTTGTTCGTGTCGGTCAGGGCGACTGCCGGCATGCCCTTGTCGATGCACAGGAACGGCAATTTCTTGAGCCGCATCGCCCCTTCAAGAAGCGAATATTCGGAATGCACACGCAGGTGAATGAATCGGGGATCAGCCATGGCGCCACAGTATGCAGTACACGCGCGGCTGAAAAGCCCAAGACTTCGGTTCGACACGCTCTTCGCAATTCGGCCCGCGCCTTGGTCGGCAACGGCCCAAAAGGTCGCCGGAACAGGCAAACTTTGCGTCAGGTCAGGCGCAAAATCACGAAACCTCTTGCCAAACCATCGCCGCCTTGCCTAGCCTGAGCACATAACAGGGATACCCCGCGCATCTTCTACGCCGCATCGAGGGCGCGCAAAAACCGGGGCATGACGGTAAGGCGGCAGGTTATTTCACATGGATATCACCTTTCTTCTGAACGGAGAGAGCGTGGAGTTGCGAGACGTGTCGCCAACCGTCACGCTGCTTGACTGGCTGCGAGAAGAGCGTGGCCTGACGGGAACCAAGGAAGGCTGCAACGAAGGCGATTGCGGCGCCTGCACGGTGATGGTCACCGACACACGCGGCGCGCGGGCGCTCAATGCATGCATCCTGTTCCTGCCCCAGCTTGATGGCTGCGCGGTGCGCACGGTTGAAGGCATCAGCGGACCGGATGGTGTACTGCACCCGGTACAAGAGGCGATGATCGACCACCACGGTTCGCAATGCGGCTTTTGCACGCCGGGCTTCGTCGTGTCGATGGCTGTGGCGCATCTCAATGGCGACACCGGCCATGACGACGCGCTGGCGGGCAACCTCTGCCGCTGCACCGGCTATGCGCCGATCATCCGCGCGGCAGAAGCGGCGAAAGACGCATCCGTGCCCTCCTGGATGACCGACACGCTCCCGGCTTCTTTGGGCCATAAATACCCTTCGGGGGGTCTGGGGGGCAGACAGCCCCCCCGCGTCTCCGCGCCGCAAACGCTCGAGGACCTTGCGACGACCTACGCCAGGCACCCCGACGCGACGCTGATCGCAGGGGCGACCGATGTGGGCCTCTGGGTGACCAAGTCGCTGCTCGATCTGGACGACGTGATCTTCCTGAACCGCTGCACCGAGCTGCAACAGATCGAAGAGAGCGACGACACCCTCCGCATCGGCGCGGGTGTGACGATGGACCGGGTCTTGCGAGCGGTCAAAGACCTGCACCCCTCCTATGCCGAGATGATCCGCCGCTACGGCTCGGCGCAGGTCCGCGCGGCGGCCACCATCGGCGGCAATATCGCCAATGGTTCGCCCATCGGGGACAACCCGCCGGCGCTGATCGCGCTGGCGGCGACCCTGCACCTGCGGGCAGGCGATCACCGCCGCGAGATGCCGATCGAGGAATTCTTCGTCACCTATGGCAAACAGGACCGCGCCAAGGGTGAATTCGTCGAAGCGGTCACGATCCCGCGCCACGCGCCGGGGCTGAAGGTCTACAAGCTTTCCAAACGGTTCGATCAGGACATTTCCGCCGTGTGCGGCGCGGTCAATATCACCGTGACCGACGGCAAGGTCACAAACGCGCGCATCGCCTTTGGCGGTATGGCCGGAACCCCGAAACGCGCATCCGCTGTCGAGGCGGCACTGACACGCGCGGACTGGAGCGAAAAGACCATGCGCGCGGCGATGGCGAAGATGGGAGAGGATTTCACACCGCTTTCGGACATGCGCGCCTCTGCGGACTACAGGCTGCACGCGGCGGAAAACATGCTCTTGCGCTATTGGCACGAGGATCAGGGGATTGCGTCAAACGTGCTGGAGGTATCGGCATGAGCGTCAAACCGGAGGTTTGCACATGAGCATCGCGAAACCCCTGCCCCATGATGCCGCGCGCCTGCATGTCACCGGACAGGCGCGCTATGTCGATGACATCCCGACCCCGCGGGGCACGCTGCATCTGGCCTTTGGTCTGAGCAGCATCGCCGCCGGGCGGATCGCGTCGATTGATCTTGACCCCGTGCGTGCCGCACCCGGCGTTGTCGCCGTCTGGGAAGCGAAAGACCTGCCAAGCGAGTGTGACTGTTCCCCCTCGGCCCATGACGAACCGCTGCTGTCGGGCGCGACGATCCAGTACCTCGGCCAGCCGGTCTTTCTGGTTGCCGCCACCAGCCATCTTGCCGCCCGCAAGGCGGCGCGTCTGGGCCGGATCAGCTACGGCGAACGTGATGCGATCCTGACCATCGACGAAGCGCTGGCCGCAGATGCCCGGTTCGAAGACGGGCCGCGCATCTGGGAAAAAGGCGATGCAGGAGAGGCCATCGACACCGCGCCACACCAGGTTTCCGGCGTGATCGAGATGGGTGGGCAAGAGCATTTCTACCTCGAAGGCCAATCCGCCATGGCTCTGCCGCAGGAAGGCGGTGACGTTGTTGTACATTCCTCGACCCAGCATCCGACCGAGATCCAGCACAAGGTCGCCCACGCGCTGCACCTGCCGATGCATGGCGTTCGGGTGGAAACCCGCCGCATGGGCGGCGGTTTCGGGGGCAAGGAAAGCCAGGGCAACGCACTGGCCATCGCCTGCGCCGTGGTTGCGTCCGCCACAAGCAAGCCTGCCAAGATGCGTTATGACCGGGATGATGATTTCATGATCACCGGCAAGCGGCATGATTTCCGGATCGCCTATCGGGTTGGTTGTGACGACAGCGGCGTGATCGCAGGTGTCGAATTCGAGCAGTATACGCGATGCGGCTGGGCGCAGGATCTTTCGATTCCGGTGGCCGATCGCGCCATGCTGCACGCAGACAATGCCTATCACCTGCCCCATGTCCGCATCGAAAGCCACCGGCTCAGGACCAACACCCAAAGCGCCACCGCCTTTCGCGGCTTTGGCGGTCCGCAGGGGATGCTGGGGATCGAACGGGTGATGGACCACATCGCGCATGATCTGGGTCTCGACCCGGTCGCGGTGCGGCGGGCGAATTACTACATGGCAGAGGTCGAGGGGGGCCCCCCCCCCCCCCCCGGCGGCCCCCCCCCCCGGGGTTGGGGGCCGCTGGACCAACAGCGCAACCCCACGCGCCTTCGGCGCCCCCCCGGAGTTTATCGGGCAAGATGAAGCAGCAGGACATCGCCTCGCGCGGATCCGAAGAGCTGGTCGAGAACACCGGTGCGCAAGCTGCAACTGCGGAACAGACCACGCCCTATGGTCAGGTCGTCGAGGATTTCATCCTGCACGACATGACCGACCGCTTGCTCGAGACATCGGGTTATGCCGAGCGGCGGCAGGCAGCGGCTGACTGGAACGCAGGCAACAGCGTCATCAAGAAAGGTCTCGCCTTTACGCCGGTGAAGTTCGGCATTTCCTTCACGCTGACCCATCTCAACCAGGCGGGGGCGCTGGTGCATGTCTACCAGGACGGGTCGATCCACATGAATCACGGCGGCACCGAGATGGGACAGGGTCTGTTCCAGAAGGTGGCGCAGGTGGCGGCCAGCCGGTTTGGTGTGCCACTGGAGATGGTCAAGATTACCGCAACCGATACCGGCAAGGTGCCAAATACGTCGGCCACGGCGGCGTCGTCCGGTTCCGACCTGAACGGTATGGCGGTCAAGGCCGCGTGCGACACGATCCGGGACCGCATGGCGAACCATCTGGCGAGCCTGCACCAATGCGATGCGCGGGAGGTCGTGTTTGCGGATGGGAACGTCACCGTTCAGGGCGAGACCTACAGCTTTGCGCGGGTCGCGCAGATGACCTACGAGGCACGCTTCAGCCTGTCGGCGACGGGGTTCTACAAGACCCCCAAGCTCAGCTGGGACCGGATCAAGGGCCAGGGTCGACCGTTCCTCTATTTCGCCTATGGCGCGGCCGTCAGCGAAGTGGCGGTGGACACGCTGACCGGCGAATACCGCATCCTGCGCACCGACATCCTGCACGATGCAGGGTCGTCGCTGAACCCGGCGCTGGATATCGGGCAGGTGGAAGGCGGGTTTGTGCAGGGCGCGGGCTGGCTCACCACCGAAGAGCTGGTCTGGGACGATGGCGGCAGATTGCGCACCCATGCGCCCTCGACCTACAAGATCCCGGCCTGTTCGGACCGCCCCGATGTGTTCAACGTGGCACTGTGGGACGGGCGCAATCGCGAGGATACGATCTACCGGTCCAAAGCGGTGGGCGAGCCGCCTTTCATGTTGGGCAACTCGGTGTTTCTGGCACTGTCGGACGCGATTGCGTCCTGTGGGGAGCGCTATCCGGCGCTTGATGCGCCCGCCACGCCGGAACGGGTGCTGGCCGCGATCGAACGGGTGCGCGATGGCATTTGACCTCGACAGCTTGCGCGCGGCCGTGACGGCGCATGGCCGCGTCGCCCGCGTGGTGATTGCCGATGTGCAGGGCTCGTCGCCGCGCGAGGTGGGGGCGGCGATGCTTGTCTGGGACGGGGGCCAATCGGGCACGATCGGCGGTGGTGCGCTGGAGTATCAGGCGGCGGCGCAGGCGTTGGACAGGACCGGGTTCAGCCGCCATCCGCTTGGCCCGGAACTGGGCCAGTGCTGTGGTGGGGCGGTGACGCTTCTGACCGAGGTCCACAACGCGCAGACCCTTGGCGCGCTCGACGGCGAAACGGTGGTGGCACGGGGGGCGGGTGACATGCCGCTTGCCGTCAAACGCATGACCACCTGCGCACGCAACCAGGGTGTCGATCTGCGCCCGCGTATGGTGCAGGGCTGGTTCGTCGAACCG
Source organism: Marivita sp. (assembly GCF_051859345.1). GTDB lineage: Bacteria > Pseudomonadota > Alphaproteobacteria > Rhodobacterales > Rhodobacteraceae > Marivita. The sequence continues at coordinate 148,979 of NZ_JBHYFV010000006.1, forward strand.
ATGGCGCAGGCCACCCGCCCGGTCTGGATCTGGGGTGCGGGGCATGTGGGGCGCGCGCTGGTCGATGTCCTTGCGCCAATCCCGGAGGTCGAGATCACCTGGGTCGATACCGCGCCCAGCCGGTTTCCCGACGACCTCCCCAAAGGTGTGAACGCCCTGCCCGCAAGCGATCCGCTTCTGGTGGTCCGACACGCCCCGCAAGACGCCGCGCATATCATCTTGACCTATTCCCACGCGCTGGACCTTGGTCTGTGTGATGCGCTGCTGCACCACGGGTTTGGCTTTGCCGGGCTGATCGGGTCAGACACAAAGAAAGCGCGGTTTATGTCGCGCCTGCGCAAGATGGGTCATTCAGACGCCCAAATATCTCGCATTTGCTGCCCGATTGGGCAAAAATCACTTGGAAAACATCCTCAGACGATTGCCGTGGGTGTCGCTGCCCAGTTATTGACCCTTTCATTGACCAATGCAGGTGCTTTGTGCCCGACGACCTCCTTCGCCTCTCAGGCCTGACCAAAGCCTATCCCGGTGTTGTCGCAAATGACGACGTGACCTTCGACATCCGTGAAGGCGAAATCCACGCCTTGCTGGGCGAAAACGGGGCTGGCAAATCCACGCTGGTCAAGATGATCTACGGGCTGGTGAAACCGGACAAGGGCAGCATGACCCTGCGCGGTGCGCCTTATGCTCCGTCCGAGCCGAGTGCGGCGCGCAAGGCTGGCGTGGCGATGGTGTTCCAACACTTTTCGCTGTTCGATGCGCTGGACGTGGCCGAAAACGTCGCGCTGGGTATGGAGAACCCGCCAGCCCGCCGGGATCTCGCGCGCCAGATTCGTGAGGTGTCGGAAACCTACGGCCTGCCGCTTGATCCCGCGCGCACGGTCGGCACGCTGTCGGCGGGGGAACGCCAGCGGGTCGAGATCATTCGCTGCCTGTTGCAGGACCCCCGCCTTCTGATCATGGACGAGCCGACTTCGGTTCTGACGCCGCAAGAGGTGGACATCCTGTTCGAGACCCTGCGCAAGCTGAAGGCCGAAGGCACCGCGATCCTGTATATCAGCCACAAGCTCGAAGAGATTCGCGCGCTGTGTGATCATGCGACAATCCTGCGGCTGGGCAAGAAAGTGGCGACCTGTACGCCTTCCGAGACCACCGCGCGGACCATGGCGGAAATGATGATCGGATCGAGCTTTGCCTCGCCTGCCGCGAAACACACCACGCCGGGTGAGGTTCTTCTGCGGGTGGACAACCTGACGATGCCCGCACCGGGCGCGTTTGGAACGCCGCTCAGGGGTATCGGATTTGAACTGCGCGCGGGTGAGGTGCTGGGGATCGGCGGGGTTGCCGGCAACGGGCAGGATGAACTGCTGCTGGCGCTGTCGGGGGAACGGACAACACCACGCGGGACGATCTGGGTCAAAGGCGCGGATGTGAGCCGGGATGGACCGGTGCTGCGCCGCGCCGCCGGGTGTCTGACCGCGCCCGAAGAACGCCTTGGCCACGCGGCCGCACCGAACATGAGCCTGACTGAAAATGCCGTGCTGACAGCGGGGCGGCGGCAGAGGCTGGTCAGGAACGGCTTCATCAACTGGACGCGTGCCGATGACTTTGCGCAGGACGTGATCACGCGCTTTGACGTGCGCACCCCCGGCACCCATGTCGCGGCGCGCGCGCTGTCGGGTGGCAACCTGCAGAAATTCGTCATCGGGCGAGAGGTGGCACAGGACCCCGATATCCTTGTCGTGAACCAGCCGACCTGGGGCGTCGATGCGGCGGCGGCGGCGGCGATCCGGCAGGCGTTGCTTGACCTGGCCTCCAAAGGGGCTGCTATCCTCGTGGTCAGTCAGGATCTCGATGAGCTTCTGGAAATCGCCGACCGCTTCGGAGCATTGAACGAAGGGCGCTTGTCGGCCCTGAAGAAGGTCGCGGATTTGAACATGGAAGAGATCGGCCTGATGATGGGCGGCGCACACGACATGGAGGTGGCCCATGTTGAGGCGTGACGCAATTGCCCTGCGGCTTTGCAAGGTTGCAAACGCGGGTTTGCATATTTTTGAAAAGAAGAAGCCGGGATGGTGCGCTGTCTTTGCGGCTTCTTCTTTTTCCAAATATGCAAATTCCGACCCCTGCCACAGAAACCATCGGGAGGGCTGTGCATGATCCGGCTTGAAAAGCGCCCGCAGCCGTCGAAGGCGTGGACGGTGGCGACGCCGATCCTTGCCGTGATCCTGACGATGCTGTTCGGCGGCATCATGTTCGGGTTGATCGGCACTTCGCCGGTCGAGGCGATCCGCACGATCTTCTGGGACCCTTTGTTCCATCCGCAATTCGCGAATTTCTCGCGGCCGCAATTGCTGGTCAAGGCAGGGCCGCTGATCCTTATTGCCATCGGCCTGTCGATCGGGTTTCGGGCAGGCATCTGGAACATCGGGGCCGAGGGACAGTATATCATCGGTGCGATTTGCGGCGCGGGGGCCGGGCTGGCCCTGTACCCGATGGAGTCGGCGTTGATCCTGCCGCTGATGATCGTCGCGGGCGCGCTGGGCGGGTGGGCCTGGGCGATGATCCCGGCATTGCTCAAGGTGAAGTTCGGCACCAACGAAATCCTTGTGTCGCTGATGCTGGTCTATGTGGCCGAGAATATCCTCGCGTCAGTGTCTTCGGGTCTGTTGCGCAATCCCGAAGGCATGGGTTTTCCGGGCTCGCGCAACCTGTCGCAATGGTCCTCGTCGCAGAACCTTGACCTGATCCCGAACACGGGCATGCATCTGGGTGTGCTGACCGCCTTTATCGCGGTGATCCTCGCCTATGTGCTGCTGACGCGGCACATTCAAGGCTACAACATCCGCCTGACGGGCGAAGCGCCGCGCGCCGCGAAATTCTCGGGGGTGTCCCCGGCGCGCACGATCCTGTTCTGTCTTGGCATCGCCGGCGTTCTGGCCGGGATGGCGGGACTGTTCGAGGTGACGGGGCCGGCGGGACAGATCAGCATCGACTTCGGGTCAGGCTATGGCTTTACCGCCATCATCGTGGCCTTCCTTGGCCGGTTGCATCCGGTGGGCATCCTGTTGGCGGGCTTGTTGATGGCCTTGACCTATATCGGCGGCGAATTGGCGCAGCTCATGCTGGGTGTGCCCGGCGCGTCGATCCAGCTGTTCCAGGGGATGCTGCTGTTCTTTCTTCTGGGGGTGGATGTGTTGACCAACTACCGCGTCCGGTTTGGCACAAGCGAGATGGCGTAATGGATCTGAGCAATATCAACCCTATCCTTCTGGTCGCGTCGATCATGATCTCGGCCACGCCGATCCTGCTTGCTGCCATTGGTGAAATGGTGGTCGAGAAATCGGGTGTTCTGAACCTTGGCGTCGAGGGCATGATGATCACCGGCGCGGTGATCGGTTTCGTGGTGGCGATCAACAGCGGGTCTCCGATGTTGGGGTTTGCCGTCGCGGCGCTGGCGGGGGCCGTTGTTTCGCTGAGTTTCGGGGTGCTGACTCAGGTGTTCCTGTCCAATCAGGTGGCGACCGGGCTTGGACTGACACTGGTGGGTCTTGGGTTGTCCTCGTTGATCGGCAAGCCTTACGAGGGCATGAAGGCCGAAAGCCTGCCCAAGCTCGACATTCCGCTACTGGGTGATCTGCCGGTTGTCGGGCGGATGTTCTTCAGCCACGACATCATGGTTTATCTCAGTCTGCTTCTGGTCGTCGCCGTCTGGGCGTTCCTGAAATACACCCGCGCCGGGCTGATCCTGCGCGCGGTCGGTGAAAGCCACGAGAGCGCGCATGCGCTGGGTTACAAGGTGATCCGCGTGCGCCTGGCCGCGATCATGTTCGGCGGGGCCTGTGCCGGGCTGGGCGGCGCCTATCTCAGCCTCGTGCGGGTGCCGCAATGGACCGAGGGCATGACCGCAGGGGCAGGCTGGATCGCGCTGGCCATCGTGGTCTTTGCAAGCTGGCGCGCCGGCCGCGTGTTGATCGGTGCGTATCTTTTCGGCGGCATCACCGTTCTGCAACTCAATCTGCAGGCCGCAGGTCTGACCTGGGGTGTGCAGTACTTGTCGATGTCGCCATATCTGATAACGATCCTCGTGCTTGTTTTCATCTCGTCCAACCGCAGCCGCAGCAGCCATGATGCGCCCGCGAACCTTGGAAAGACGTTCCATGCGACCCGATGAAACAATCGGGCGTGTCCACTCAAACGGGGCGGCTGCCGCCCCACCAACCGGGAGACTATCCATGATCCGCAGAACTCTACTCGCGACCGCCGCCGCGGGGCTGACACTGGCCTTTGGTGCCCCTGCCATGGCGCAGGACGTGACCAAGGCGTGTTTCGTCTATGTCGGCCCCATCGGTGATGGCGGCTGGACCTACCAGCACCATCAGGGTGCCCTGGCCGTGAAGGAAGAATTCGGCGATGCCGTCGAAATCGCGTGGCAGGAAAGCGTGCCCGAAGGCGCCGATGCCGAGCGTGTCATCACCCAGATGGCGCTGTCGGGTTGCAACATCATCTTCACCACGTCCTTTGGCTATATGGACCCGACCAACAACGTCGCGGCCAAGTTCCCGGACGTGAAGTTCGAGCACGCCACCGGCTACAAGCGCGATCATCCCAATGTATCCACCTATGACGCGCGGTTTTACGAAGGCCGCGCAGTTCTGGGCCATATCGCGGGCAAGATGACCAAGACCAACAAGATCGGCTATATCGGGTCCTTCCCGATCCCCGAGGTGATCCAGGGCATCAACAGCTACTTCCTGCACGCCCAGAAGGCGAACCCGGATGTGGAACTGGTCGTGACCTGGGCCTACACCTGGTTTGACCCGGCGAAAGAGGCCGACGCTGCCCGCGCCATGATCGACCAGGGGGTCGACGCGATCGCAGCACATACCGACTCCACGGCACCTCTGGCTGAAGCGGCCAAGGAAGACGGGGCCGTGATCGGCTTTGGTCAGGCGTCGGACATGGCCGCCTTCAAACCCGCGCCGCGTGTGGCGTCGATCATCGACAACTGGAACCCCTACTACATCAAGCGGGTTCAGGCCGTGATGGATGGCACATGGGAACAGCAGGCAAGCTGGGCCGGCATGCCCGAGGGAGAGGTCGTGATCGGTGAAATCACCGAGACCGTTCCGGACGACGTCAAAGCCGAAGCAGAAGCGCTGATCGCGTCGATCACAGACGGTGACTACCACCCGTTCACCGGCCCGATCAACAAGCAGGACGGCAGCGTTTGGCTGGCCGAAGGCGAAGTGGCCGAAGATGGCACGCTGGCCGGAATGGACTTCTACGTCGAAGGCATCACGGGCGATATCCCGAACTGATCGGGGTGTGGTCTGGCTTCGGCCGTGTTGGCTGAGGTCGCGCAAGACAGAGAACGCCCGGGGGAATCCTCGGGCGTTCTTTTTGGGGGTGAGCGGGTGGACCCAAACTATCGGTCCCGGCGCGCCGTGGCATCCGAATCCGGCGCCACACATGTCGGGTTGGAGGCCACAGTCACCACCTCAAGATAGAGGCATTTCGCGCTTACAACATATCGACTACGTCGAGGACGGCCCTAACCGGCCACTCGTGAGGCATGCGGCGAACGGCCTGTCCAGCCGTAGCAGTCATAGTCCACGCAAGTTCGCGCCGACGTGTTTCAGCCATTCAATAAGATTTTGGCCATGCCGGAGTTGAAGTCGTGTTGGCATAAAGCGCGCAAATTCATCGTATACGCCTGGTGCAAATTCTGACGTGGTAGTAATCACGACCTTCGATGTGTCCTGCGCCATGCTAAGAACGCCATAAGCCGCACGGACATCATTCGCCGACACTCTTCTTCCTTCCGAGTAAGCCTTGGCCTGATCAAATATCTTAATTGCACCAAACCCGCTCTTTGAAGCGATGACATCTACGCCGCCATCATTGCTACTTGGCGTAAGTTCGACTTCGTAACCATCAAGCCGATAGGTGTCAGCGATAAACTCTTCAAAGGCTCTGGGGTCATCCCTAAAGTGGAATAGGCTGGCAGGATTTTTGATAATTTCCTGAAATATCGACTCCCATGGTGTCCGCAGTAGAAGTTGCGCATTGCTACTTTCGGATAACATTTGTGATTGTAGCGTTATCCCAAAATCTTGAAACTCATCAATCTCTTCCGATCGATGCTCTATCCGTTCAACATCCAAGTACTCACCAGAAAACGAATAGAAGCTAAGCCTGAAGCCTTCGAACTGCCTTGCGCGCCCGTTTTCGAATAAACCAAGCGTGGCAGCATTTGATGCGCCGACACCGGCCTCGGTTATAAGCATTACCGCTCCCGGCACATTCTCAAAGGCCGCTATCGTATCCCTTGCATGCTCAAAACTGGCCGAAGAATAATTTCCCGCCCAGTATGCAATCTTTGCATCTCTATTCGATCGGCCCATTGGCACGGTCAGATTGTCTCCGATATCCCTATAAGCCGCGTTCAGCAAGCGATTGGCTTTAGGTGCCATGATTGCAGGAACGAACATGCAGAGACCAAATCGATTTCGGCCTCTCGCCTCCAGAAATTCCGCGAAGGTGTCAGTGGGTGTCATTCAAAAGAATCCGTTAATCCGGCAATATTGGTCTTGACGCATCTCATCGCACGATACTTCGACAGTCCGCTCCTGTCACTGCTGAGACCCGTTACCCAGGGACGAAGCCGCTTCGCGGCATTGGCGCATTTGGCTGATGGATTGAGCCGCCCGTAGCGATGCGCATTTTGCGATCTGACCGACCTGTCTGACGATTGGGGCCTTCTCAATCATCAGACAGGAGGTTCCCATGACAGAGGAGAGAGTAACCCCGCTGCGTCAGCGGATGATCGAAGACATGCGCATCCGCGGGATGGGCGACAAGGCGCAGAAGTCCCACATCCGGGCAATCAAGGATTTCGCGGCGTTCCTCGGGCGATCACCCGATACGGCGATGCCAGAGGACCTGCGCGCCTATCAGCTCCATATGACAGACACGGGGATCACCCCATCGACCTTCAACACGCGTATTGTGGCGCTCCGGTTCTTCTTCGGGATGACCTGCGGGCGGGAGGAGATGAAGCGCTACATGC